>CAYXFL010000007.1:0-22982 GCA_964464285.1 uncultured Conexibacteraceae bacterium | reverse complement strand
GCGCGGCTGCTCGCCCTCGTGCGCCGGCGGCTTGACCAGCCGCGCCTGGATCCCGAACTCGCCGAGCCGCAGGCGCTCGTCGGTGTCGAAGGAGACCGTGGGCCGGGTCAGCAGGTCGTAGCTGCGGCGCCGGGCGTGCTCGAGCAGGTAGCCGGAGAGCTCCTGCTCCAGCGAGCGCTCGTAGCCCTCCAGCTTCGCGCGGTCCTGTTTGCCGAGGAAGATCGTGTACTCGTTGGGCACGTAGACGCGCTGCACCGAGGCGGTCTTGTGCGCGTCCATTTCCTTGGCCAGTTTGCGGGCGAGTTCGACGGGCTGCACCTCGGAGCTGAAGGTGCGGCTGAAAACGCCCTCGACGAGGCCTTCTATCCCTGCCTCGAGTTTGCGGAAGATGCCGATCGGAATGCTCCTTGCGGTCGGTGCGTCAGCGCCCGGGCCCGGCGGGCCGGAGCGGGGAACTCTAGGGCAGCAGCGCCCCGTGGCCGGCGATCAGGAAGCCGGTGGCGGTTGCGGCGACGGCGACGGCCGTGAGCCGCACGAGCACGCGCGGAGCCCGCTCGGGCACGTGGTCGGCGAGCTGGTCGAGCGAGTCCTCGATCGTCGTCCCCAGCTGCTCCAGCGAGGGGCGCTGGTTGGGGCGGCGAGAAAGGCAGGCGTCGAGCTCGTCGCAGAGCTCGCGCGGCAGGTCGGGGCGCAGCCGGCGCAGGGCGCGGTGGCGGCCGCCGATCGCCCGCGCGGTGGCGGCCGCGTTGGCGCGACGGTGCGGGTTCTCACCGCTCCAGCACTCGTACAGGGTGAGGGCCAGCGAGTAGACGTCGGCCTCCGGGCCGGCCGGGCGACCCTCGGCCTGCTCGGGCGACATGTAGGCGAGCGTGCCGACCACGTCTCCGCTGTGGGTCAGCGCCGCCTCGTCGGCAAGACGGGCGATCCCGAAGTCCATCAGCTTGGCCCGCGGCTCCGAATCGGTCACCTGCACGTTCTGCGGCTTGATGTCGCGGTGGACGACGCCGCGCGAGTGGGCGTGGTCGAGCGCCTCGCAGAGATCGGCGCCGATCTCGCCGACCTCGCGGTCGGAGAGCTCGCCGGCGGCGGCCAGGCGGGCCAGGGTCGAGCCCTCGACCAGCTCGGTGACCAGCAGCGCGTTGCCGTCCTCTTCGCCGAGCTCGTAGAGGGTGACGATGCCGGGGTGGTTGAGCCGGGCGGCGGCCTGTGCCTCGCGCAGCACGCGGCGGCCCGCCTCACCCTGCTGCTCGATCGCCTTGACCGCGACCGGGCGCTCGAGCCGGCCGTCCCAGGCCTCGTAGACGACGCCGAAGCCGCCGCTGCCGATGCGGCGCTCGATCAGGAACCGGTTGAGCACGAGAGAGCCGACCAAAACACCTGCACGATTCGGCGGATATGGGCTCTCTCCTGCCTTTGGGAGCTGCTTCCCGGGTTGGGAAAAAGGCACCGTTTGCGGCGGCAAATGGCGTCCCGACCCCGTCACGCGCCATACTCCGCGGCCAGCCAACCAGTCTTGGAGCGCGCTTCCTTGGAGGATTCCGCAGCAAGACCGCCGCGGCGACGCGAGCGGCCGAAACGACGACCAGAGCGGCAGCAGATCATGCTGCGGCGCGGGCTTGCCCTCGGCGGCGGGCTGATCGTCCTGATCCTGATCGTGCTCGGGGTCAAGGGCTGCCTCGACGCGCGCGCCAACCGGGCGCTCTCCGACTACGCCAACAACGTCACCCAGATCGTCGAAGAGACGCAGCAGACGAGCAAAAACTTCTTCAAAAAGCTGGAAGACCCGGGCAACCTCTCGGTCACCGACTTCGTCGAGCAGGTGAACGCCGACAGCAGCGCGATGGACAGCTACGCCTCGCGGATCGACGGGCTCGACACCCCCGGCGACATGGGCAGCGCCCAGTCGACCCTGGAGATGGTCTACGAGCTGCGCGCCAACGCGATGGCCGAAATCGCCGCCAAGATGAGCACCGCGCTGGGCGACGCGGGGTCGGCGAAAGCGACCGCCGGGATCGCCAACCAGATGCGCAAGCTGCTCGCCTCCGACGTGCTCTACGAATCGGTCGCCCGGCCGCAGATCAACGGCGTGCTCTCCGACAACGGGCTGTCGGGCGACGAAGTGCCGAAAAGCTCGGTCCTGCCGGACGACAAATGGCTGGACGACGGCGAAGTCGCGAGCGCGCTCGGGGTCACCGGCGGCGAAGAGGAAGCGACGCCTGGCGTGCACGGGACCGAACTGATCGGGGTCAGCATCAACGGGACCGAAATCTCGCCGGAAGCGCCGGCCGCGGTGGCCGGCGAAGAAGGGGTCGAAGTCGAAGCCCAGGTGCAGAACCAGGGCGACTCGGCGGAGAACGGGGTCACCGTCGCGGTCACCTTCAACGGGACCACGGTCGAGGGCGACATCCCCAGCATCGAACCGGGCGAAGTCGCGACCGTGACGATCCCGCTGACGCCGACGCCGAGCGGCGAAGTCTCGCTTGAAGTCAAAGTCGAGCCGGTGCCCGGCGAGCAGGTCACCGAAAACAACGAAGCCAGCTACACGCTCACGGTCGAATAGGACCGGGGGTGGGAGCGATGCGGATCGCCTACCTCGGGCCGGCTGGGACCTTCACCGAGGACGCGCTCGGCGAGGCGGCGGTGGGCGCGGTCGAGCCGCTGCGCACGGCGACGATCCCCGACGCGATCCTCGCGGTCGAGCGCGGCGAGGCGGAGCGGGCGCTGGTCCCGTTCGAGAACTCGATCGAGGGCTCGGTGCGGCCGACCCTGGACACGCTCGCCTTCGAGACCGGGGCGGTGACCATCGTCGGCGAGCACGACCACCCGGTCCAGATCCACCTGATCGCCCGCGAGGGCGTCGCGATCGGCGACGTCGAGGCGGTGCTCTCGCACCCGCAGCCGCTCGCCCAGTGCGCCCGCTTCCTGCGCGGGGCGCTGCCGGGGATCGAACAGCGCGCGGTCAGCAGCACCGCGGCGGCGGTGCGCATGGTCAGCGAGTCCGAGCGGCCCTGGGCGGCGCTCGGCGCTCGGTCGGCGGCGGGCCTCTACGGCTGCGAGCTGCTGCGCGAGGGGGTCGAGGACGAGAGCGGCAACGTGACCCGCTTCGTCTGGATCGCCCCGGCCGGGACCGAGCCGGCGGGGACGGGAGCGTGGAAGACCTCGCTGGTCTTCTCCGAGCTCGGCGCCGACCACCCCGGCGCCCTCGTCGAGGCGCTCGCGGTCTTCTCCTCGCGCGCGATCAACCTCAGCCGGATCGAGTCGCGGCCGATGCGCCAGGGCCTCGGCCGCTACATGTTCTTCTGCGACCTCGAGGGCGCGCTCGGCGACTCGGTCGTCTCCGACGCGATCGGCGAGCTGCACCAGAAGGCCGGCTCCGTCCGCATCCTCGGGTCCTACCCGGTCGCCGCCTAAACCCCCGACGCGGGCGCCCGAGCCCCGATTTCGCCTCGCAGCGCCGATCCCGCCGCGAGCGGTCCCTACAATCCCGTCACCATGGCACGTGTCCTGGTTCTCAATGCGACGTATGAGCCGATCAACGTCTGCACGCTGAGACGCGCCGCCGTGCTGCTTTTGAAGGAGAAAGCCGAGCTGCTCGAGCAGCGCGCGGGCGCCGCCCTGCACTCCGAGCACATGACCCTGGAGCGCCCGGACGTGATCCGCCTGGTCAACTACGTGCGCATCCCCCGCGAGGCCCACCGCCGCAAGATCACCCGCCGCGCCGTCCTCGCCCGCGACTCCTGGACCTGCCAGTACTGCGGCTCGACCAAGTCCGGCCTCACCGTCGACCACGTGATCCCCCGCTCCCGCGGCGGCAAGTCGGTCTGGGAGAACATCGTCGCCGCCTGCGCCACCTGCAACCGCCGCAAGGGCAACCGCCTCCCCCGCGAGATCCAGATGCACCCGAAGAACTCGCCCAAGCCCCCCGAGCCGACCGTCTTCATCCAGGTCGCCAGCCCGAAGATGCCGGCGAGCTGGCAGCAGTACTTGCCCCAGGCCGCTTAGGTCCCCGCGCCTTCCTCTGGGGGCATGAACTGCTCCAGTTCCGGAAGGGTGACGAAGGCCCGGCCGTCGTAGGCGCTCGATTCGCGCTCCCCGTCCAGCGCGCAGTGCTTGGCGGAGAGGCAAACGCTCGTGACCACTTCCCCGGTCGAGATGAAACTCACCGATTCCCCGTGTTCGCCGCTGTCCGGGGTCGGCCAGAACCAGGTGGCGCTGTCGCGGACGAGGTCGCGCCAGATCAGAACAAGAGGCGGTGGGAGCTTCGCGAAGGGCTCGGCGGTCCCGCCGACCTCGTTGCACCTCGTCGCGTTCGCGTTGCCCGGCGTCGCGCTGCGGGTCGACCGGGCGAACCCGTAGGTCCCTTCCAGCGTTTCAACCAGGACCACGTCCCCACTGCCGGGCTCGGCCGCTTCCACCCCTGCCAGCGTGCCGTCGAGCGCGGCCCCGTGCACGAACTCGGATGCCTCCCCGTAGAGGATCGCCGCGGGACGATCCGCTCGCGACGAGGAGACCGCGACCGAGCGCGGCTCTCCCAAGCAGACCCCGGCCGAGACCCAGATTCCCGTGTCCGCGACCCGGAAGGGCTGGGTCGCGCAACCTGCTTTGACGGCCCCGTCACGGACGAAGAGCTCGCCCAAGCCGTGGCCGATCGCGATCGGGTTGGGCAGTGAGCTGCAGAGTTCCGCGTAGGTCGGGGGAGCCTCGATGTCGGGATCTCCAGACCCCTGTCCACCTCCTCCCACGCTTGGACTCTTGCCACCGCCCTTCCCAGGACCCTTCGGCGTGCCACCGGTCGACTTCGAGGTGACGGCTGCGAAGGCGAGGCAGCCGTAGGCAAGGACCACGAGCATGATGCCGGTCGGCACCGCGGTTCCGGCCAGCACGCGAGCGCGCCTTCTCCGCCTCCCGCGAACCTTGACCACACGCTGCCTCAGACCCTGCCACGGCAGGAGGACGATCGCGGCGAATGCCCCGACGATGATCACAGGCACCGGCAGCAGGATGGCCGCGAACAGCTGGCCCAGGCCCAGGCCGATGCAGAGCCGTCCGTAGCGCCTGGCCGCTTCCTGTTCCCCGACCTCCCTGCGCCGCGCCCCGTCGCAGTTGATCTGGGTGAACCCGATCCCGATCAAGGCGAGCGCGAGAACGGCGTCGATCGGGCGTGCCAGGAAGAGGTCGCCGCGAACCGCCGCGATCATCGCGACGAGCGACGCGGCCAGGCCCATCAGGGCCGCGGTGTGGCTGATCACTCGGTCCCACGGGACGGAAGTCCGGGGTTTTTCCGTCGGCGGCATACTCGATACTTTCCGGCTTTACGTTAACTGGATTTCGAAAAGATAACGCCTAGGTTTACAAATAACATTGACAAGAGATTTTTCAGATACGAGGAACCTAGGAATTCGATCTCGGCTTTCCCTAGCCTTCCCCCATGGCTCGAAAGCGGCCCACCATCGAACTGCGCGCGGGCGATCGGCTGCGCGACTCCGAGCACCGCGGGACCTCGATGGAGCTCCCCGCCGCGATTCACCACCGTCTCGACCTGCTGGCTGAGGCGGCCGACAGCACCAACGCGACCCGCGCCGAGGTCGTGGCCATGCTGATCGGCGAAGCGGAGATCGATACGGACGCGCTGGAGCTCGCGATCCTGCGCTACCGGAAGAAGCTGGTCGGCGAGGTTGTCCCCGAGCGCGGCGAGGGCGACGAGAACGTGATTTCGTTCGAGCGCCGCGGGCCGGGGCGGCCGAAGAAGAACGCGGCTAACTAGGCCGCGTTCTACTCGGCGGGCGGGGCGTCGTTCGGGGCGGGACCATCCTCGACCGGCGCACCGTCGACCGGGAGCTCCTCGGCGACCGGCTCCTCGGCGGTGCCCTCGTCGGAGTCGGACTCGACCACCAGGGCGACGGCGGAGACGGAGTCGTCGTCCTTGATGTTCATCACCTTGACGCCCTGCGTGGAACGGCCCATCTGGGAGATGCCGCTGACCGAGGTGCGCTGGACCATGCCGTTCTGGGAGATGAAGAGCAGGTCCTGGTGCTCGCCGACGATCAGGGCGCCGGCCAGGCCGCCCTTCTTCTCGGTCAGCTTCGCGGTCAGCACGCCTTTCGTGCCGCGGCCCTTGACCGGGTAGTCGGAGACCGGGGTGCGCTTGCCGTAGCCGTTCTCGGTGACGACGAACAGTTCGGTGTCGTTGCGGGCGATGTCCATCGCCAGGACCCGGTTGTCGGCGGCCGAGACGTTCATTCCTTTGATGCCGCTGGTGTCGCGGCCCATCGGCCGCACCAGCTCCTCGGAGAAGCGCGAGGCGTGGCCGGAGTGGGAGACCATCAGGATGTCGTCTTCGCCCGAGGTCAGCCGCACCTGGACCAGCTCGTCGCCGTCGCGGACCTTGATCGCGATGATCCCGTCGGCGCGGATCGGCGTGTTGTAGGCGAGGAACTCGGTTTTCTTCACCAGGCCCTTGGCGGTCGCGAAGACGAGGTACTTGTTCTCTTTGAAGTCGCGGGTCGGGATCACCGCCATCACTGTCTCGCCCTCGCGCAGCGGCAGCAGGTTGCGCAGCGAGCTTCCTTTGGCGGTGCGCTGGCCCTCGGGGAGCTCGTAGACCTTGAGCCGATAGACCTTGCCGCGGTTGGTGAAGAAGAGCAGGTAGTCGTGGGTCGAGCTGATGTGCAGGTGGGCGATGTAGTCGTCCTCTTTGAGGTTCATCCCCATCACCCCGACGCCGCCGCGGTGCTGCTGGCGGTAGGTCGCCAGAGGCAGCCGCTTGACGTAGCCGGAGGCCGTCAGCGAGATCACCATCTGCTGGTCGGCGATCATGTCCTCGATCCCGACGTCGCCCTCGAAGTGGGCGAGCTCGGTGCGCCGCTCGTCGCCGTAGGACTCGACGATTTCGGCGAGCTCGTCCTTGACCAGCGCCATCACCCTGGCTTCGTCGCCGAGGATCGCGCGCAGCTCGCCGATCCGCTCCATCAGGTCGGCGTGCTCGGCGCGGACCTTGTCGGCCTCGAGCGCGGTGAGGCGCTGCAGGCGCATGTCGAGGATCGCCTGCGCCTGCTCGCGCGAGAGCTCGAACTTGTCCATCAGCCCTTCGCGCGCGGCGTCCGGATCGCTGGAGCCGCGGATCAGTTTGATCACCGCGTCGAGGTTGTCGAGCGCGACCAGCAGCCCCTCGAGGATGTGGGCGCGCGCCTCGGCGCGGCGCAGTTCGAACTGGGTGCGGCGGGTGACGACCTCGCGCTGGTGCTCGACGTAGTGCTCGATCAGCTCGCGCAGGCTGAGCGTGCGCGGCACCCCGTCGACCAGGGCGACCATGTTGGCGCCGAAGGTCGACTGCATCGAGGTTTTTTTGTAGAGGTTGTTGAGAACGACCTTGGCCGGCGGGCCGCCCCGTTTGAGCTCGATGACCAGGCGCATGCCCGAGCGTTCGTCGCTCTCGTCGCGCAGCGCCGAGATGCCCTCGAGTTTCTTGTCGCGGACGAGGTCGGCGATCTTCGTGATCAGGCCGCCGTCGCCGCCCTTCTTGACCATGAAGGGAAGCTCGGTGACGACGATCGCCTCCTTGCCGCCCTTCAACTGCTCGACGTGGGCGCGCGCGCGGACCCGGATGCTGCCGCGGCCGGAGGCGTAGGCGTCACGGATCCCCTCGCGGCTCATCAGCCCGCCGCCGGGGAAGTCCGGGCCTTTCACGTGCTCCATCAGGCCGGCGAGGTCGATCGCCGGGTCGTCGATGTAGGCGACGACCGCCGCGGCGACCTCGCGCAGGTTGTGCGGCGGGATGTTGGTCGCCATGCCGACCGCGATCCCCGAGGTGCCGTTGACCAGCAGGTTCGGGAAACGGGCCGGCAGGACCAGCGGCTCCTGGGTCGATTCGTCGTAGTTGGGCCCGAAGTCGACCGTGTCGGCGTCGATGTCGCGCAGCAGCTCGGTTGCCAGGCGGTCGAGTTTGGCCTCCGTGTACCGCATCGCGGCGGCGGGGTCGTCGTCGATCGACCCGAAGTTGCCCTGGCCGTCGACCAGCATGTAACGCAGCGAGAAGTCCTGCGCCATCCGCACCAACGTGTCGTAGATCGCCGAGTCGCCGTGCGGGTGGTACTTGCCCATCACCTCGCCGACGATGAAGGCGCACTTGCGGTACGGACGGGTCGGCTGCAGGCCGATGTCGTGCATCGCGTAGAGCACCCGCCGGTGCACCGGCTTGAGGCCGTCGCGGACGTCCGGCAGCGCCCGGCCGACGATCACGCTCATCGCGTAGTCGAGGTACGACGAGCGCATCTCCTGCTCGAGCCCGCGCTCCTCGATGTGCCCGGTCAGGGCCTCCAGCGCCATCAGCGCGCCGCCTCGCTCGTGCGGCTCCGCTGGCGATCAGACGTCAAGGAACTTCACCTCTTTCGCGTGGGTCTCGATGAACTCGCGGCGCGGCGCGACCTGGTCGCCCATCAGCATCGAGAAGATCGTGTCGGCGGCGGTCGCGTCTTCGAGCGTCACCCGCGCCAGCGTGCGGCTGGCCGGGTCCATCGTCGTCTCGCGCAGCTGTTTGGCGTTCATCTCGCCGAGGCCCTTGAACCGGGTCAGCTGCACGCCCTGGCGGGCGAGCTCCAGCACCGCCCCGCGCAGCGCCTCGAACGAGAGCGCGACGTTGCGGCGCTCGCCGCGGCTGACCTTGAACGGCGGCCGGCCGACCTGCTTGAGCAGCAGCGCGTGGACCTCGGCGAACTTGCGGTAGTCGTAGTGGCTGAACAGCCCCGCCGGCAGCCGGTGGGTCCGGGCCAGGCCGCTCTTGCGTTCGATCGCCTTGACCACGACCAGGTCGTCGTCGCTCTGCAGCACCTCGGTTTCGAACGGCTCGCTCTCCTCGCCGCCGCGCTGCAGCAGATCGCGCGCCGCCGCCACCGAGGCGACCTGTTCGTCGAGCAGGCTCGACTCCTCGAGGAAGCGGACCACCTCGTGACCGAAGTCGGCCTGCAGCGAGGAGCCCCAGCCCTCGTACTCTTTCGAGCGCCGGATGTAGGCCTGCCAGCGGCTCGGCGAGAGCTTGCGCGTCTCCCCGGTCGCGTCGACCAGCTCGAACTCCTCGAGCTTGTCGCGCAGCAGCAGCTCTTCGAGTTCGGACTCGCGCTCCAGGTAGGTCTCCTGGTTGCCCTGTTTCACGCGGTAGAGCGGCGGTTTGGCGATGTAGACGTAGCCGGCCTCGATCAGCTCGCGCATCTGCCGGTAGAGGAAGGTGAGGACCAGGGTGCGGATGTGGGCGCCGTCGACGTCTGCGTCGGTCGCCATCACGATCTTGTGGTACCTGGCGCCCTCGATGTCGAACTCGTCGTGGACGCCGGTCCCGATCGCCGTGATCAGTGCCTGCACCTCGTTGTTCGCGAGCACCTTGTCGATCCGGCTCTTCTCGACGTTGATGATCTTGCCGCGCAGCGGCAGCACCGCCTGCGTGTTGCGGTCGCGCGCCTGCTTCGCCGACCCGCCGGCGGAGTCGCCCTCGACCACGAAGATCTCGGCCAGGCTCGGGTCCTTGACCGTGCAGTCGGCGAGCTTGCCCGGCAGGGTCGAGTTCTCGAGCGCCGACTTGCGGGTCAGATCGCGGGCTTTGCGGGCGGCGGCGCGGGCGCGGGCGGCGTCGATCGTCTTGCCGATGATCCGGCGCGCCTCCGGCGGGTTCTCCTCGAGGAACTCGGCGAGCTTGCGGTTGACCGTCTCCTCAACCAAACCCTTGATCGGCGGGTTGCCGAGTTTGGTCTTCGTCTGACCCTCGAACTGCGGGTCGTGCAGCTTTACCGAGATCACCGCGGTCAGCCCCTCGCGCACGTCCTCGCCGGCGAGGTTGTCGTCCTTCTCCTTGAGCAGGCCTTTGTTGCGGGCGTAGGCATTCAGGGTCCGGGTCAGCGCCGCGCGGAAGCCGGACATGTGGGTGCCGCCCTCGTGCGTGTTGATGTTGTTGGCGAAGCTGAAGATCGACTCCTGGTAGGAGTTGTTCCACTGCATCGCGATCTCGACTTCGCCGTCGTCCTTTTCGCCCTCGAAGTAGATCGGCTTGCGGTGCAGCTGCTCTTTGTTCGCGTTGAGGTGACGGACGAAGTCCTCGATCCCGCCGTCGTACTGGAAGGTGACGCTCTTGGTCTCGCCGCGCTCGTCGACCAGCTCGATCTTCAGGCCGCGGGTCAGGAACGCGGTCTCACGCAGCCGCTCGGCCAAGGTCTCGAAGTCGAAGTCGATGTCTTCGAAGATTTCGAGGTCGGGCAGGAAGGTGATCGTGGTCCCGTGCGCGTCGCTCGCCTCGCCCTTCTCGAGCTTCGTCTGCGGTTTGCCGCGCTCGTAGTCCTGCTCCCAGACGAAACCGTCGCGTTCGACCTTCAGGTGCAGGCGCTCGGAGAGCGCGTTGACGACCGAGGAGCCGACGCCGTGCAAACCGCCGGAGACCTTGTAGCCGCCGCCCTCCCCGAACTTGCCGCCGGCGTGCAGCACCGTGAGCACGACTTCCGCCGCCGGGCGCCCCTCTTTCGCCATCGTCTCGACCGGGATGCCGCGCCCGTTGTCGGCGACCGTGCAGCTGTTATCCGGGTGCAGGACGACGCGCACCGTGTCGCAGTGGCCGGCCAGCGCCTCGTCGACCGAGTTGTCGACGATCTCGTAGACCAGGTGGTGAAGACCGCGCGGGCCGGTCGACCCGATGTACATGCCCGGACGTTTGCGGACGGCTTCCAGTCCCTCGAGGACGGTGATGTCCGCGGCGCCGTAGGAGTCGCCGGCGTTCGCTCCTCTGGCTTTTTTGTCAGGCAATGAGTCCCTTCCGATCGACACAGAAAGCCCCGACGCCTGGAGACTTCCTCCAGCCTCGCCGGGGCGATACGCGAGTTGCCATAAGAATACCAGTTCGGGCCTGTGGATAACCGGGCCGTATGTGACATTTTCCCTGCAAATCGTAGAAAAACAGTCACGCCCTGGAATCGTTTCCGAGACGGAATTTGAGCGCTTCGGGAGCGGAGTCCCCCAACACGGCCCGCAACCGCTCCAGCAGCTGGTCGCCCATCAGGTCGAGCTCCTGCGCCCAGACGCTGTCGGTGACCTCGATCGTCAGCGTGCCGGCGCGTTCGGAGACCGGACTGGCAACGGCGGCCAGCTGCGGTCCGACAGCTTCCGCCCAGGCTCCCTGCACAGCGGCGAGGCCGGTCGCCGGTGCGGCCATCTGACGGGCGGCACGGAAGGCCTCGGAGGCCTGCCGGGGGGCGCGGCGGCGGCTCACGCCGCGGCCGCCTCGGAGAGCGCCGGCGGGGGCATCGGCACGATCTCGGCCAGCGCCGGCGCCGGCAGCGACTCGCGGTCGGCCGCCGTGATCAACACCTGCCCCGGTCCGCCGAGTCGTTCCACCAGGCGCGCGCGCCGGCCCGGGTCGAGCTCGCTCATCACGTCGTCGAGCAGCAGCAGCGGCACCACCCGGCGCGCCGCCTGCAGCACCTCGCGCTCGGCGAACAGCAGGGCGAGCAGGGCGGCCCGCTGCTGGCCCTGCGACCCGTACTTGCGCAGCGACCGACCGCCGAGCTCGAGCTTCAGCTCGTCGAGGTGCGGTCCCCAGGAAGAGCGGCCCATGCGGACGTCCTGCTCGCGCCGTTCCAGCAGCCCGGTGCGGATCTCCTCCACCGAGCCCTCCGCCCGCGGCGCGTAGACGAGCGCGGCGGCACCCCCGAGCCCGAGGTCCTCGGCGGCGGCGGCGAACGGGCTCGCCAGCTCCCCAACCGCCTCGGCGCGGGCCTCGACCAGGGGCGCGGCGGCGGCGGCGAGGCCAGCGTCCCAGACGTCGAGGTCGGCGGGCGAGCCGTAGCCGGCGGCGATCCGGGAGAGCAGCGCGTTCCGCTGCGCCAGCGCCTGCCCGAGCCGTTTGCGCAGGTCGCCGCGGTGGGGCCATCGAGCGGTGAGAAAGCCGTCGAGGTCGGCGCGCCGCTCGGCCGGCGGGCCCTTGACCAGGCTCAGCCGGTCGGGCGCGAAAACCGCCACCGGCGGCCGGTTGCGGGCCAGCGTCGCCGGGTCGGCCGGCTGGCCGTCGAGCAGGTGACGGCGGCCTTCGGTGCGGCTGACCGAGGCCATGATCCGTCGCTCGAGCCCGTCGGTGTCGCGGATCGTCGCCTCGGCTCGCGCCAGCGAGCCGCCGAACGGGATCAGGTCGCGGCGGTCGGAGGTGCGGAACGAGCGGCCGGTGAGGGCGAAGTAGAGCGCCTCGATCAGGTTCGTCTTACCGGCCCCGTTGGGGCCGACGACGCTGACGATCCCGGGACCGAGCTCGACCCGCACGCGCTCGAGGCTGCGCAGCGGCCGCGCGTCGATCGCGGTGACCAGCACCGGCTCACCTCAGACGTTGAGACGGATCGGCATCACCAGGTAGCGGAAGTCTTCGCCGTCGACCGGCTGCAGCAGCCCGGGCCGCAGCGGCGAGATCAGGCGGATGAGGATCTCGTCGCCGTCGACGCTCTCGATCCCCTCCTTGAGGAACTCCGGGTTGAAGCCGATCTGCAGCGGCTCACCCTCGAAGGAGGCCGGCATCGTCTCGGTCGCGTCGCCGACGTCGGGCGTCTCCGCTGCCACCGTCAGCTCGCCCGGCTCGAAGGAGAGCCGCAGCGGCGCGTTGCGCTGGGCGAGCTGGCTGACCCGCCGCGCGACTTCGAGGAAGTCTGAGCGCGGCAGTCGCACGTCGTGCTCGTAGGACTCCGGCAGCAGCTGACGGAAGTTCGGGAACTGGCCGTCGATCAGCCGCGTGGTCAGGGTGATCGAGCCGGCGGCGAAGACGGCCTGGTTGGGCTGCAGCCAGATCGTCGCCTCCTCCACCCCCTCGGTGGAGAGGATCCGGCCAAGCTCTTTCAGCGCCCGCGCCGGGATGTTGGCCTCGATCTGACCACCGAGCTCGGCCTCGAGCTCGGTCCGTTTGACCGCCAGCCGGTAGGAATCGGTCGCGACCATCGTCATCTCCTTACCCGCTGCGCTGACGAAGACGCCGGTCAGGACCGGCCTCATGTCGTCGCGGGAGGCCGCCCGCGCGACCAGGTCGATGCTGGCTTCGAGCGCCGCCGCCGGAATCTTCAGGCCGGACTCCTCGCCGGGGCTGGGCAGCGCCGGGAAGTCCTCGGCGGGCAGGGTGCGGAGGTGGAAGCTGGAGCTGCCGCTGCGGATCTCGACGTCGCGCTCGGCCTCGCGCGACTCGATCTCCACTTTCGGGTCGGCGAGCGAACGGGCGACGTCGGCGAGTAGCCGGCCGGGCAGCAGGATCGAGCCCTCGCCCGCCACCTCCGCATCGAGGTCCGTCTTCAGTCCCAGGTCGAGGTCGGTGGCGGAGAGGGTCAGCTTGCCCGCAGCGGCGCTGAGCAGAACGCCGGAGAGCGCCTGGGTGGCAGCGCGGGTCGAAACGGCCCGGGAGACGATCGAGAGCTTGGAGACGAGTTCTTCTCGGTTGGTCGTGAGCTTCAAGTTCGTGGCGCTTTCTTCTTGCCTTCTTAAGTTGGATTAGGACCTGTGGAAACGGCGGGGGTAGCGAGCGATTTGGCCTGGCGCCGCGGTTTCCGGCCTGTGGGAGCGGCTGTGGAGACGGTGGATTCTTACACCGCCGTCGGCCGACTAGGAAGGGCCGCGGGTTGGGTTGTGGATTGCGCCGCGTAACTCGGCGACCCGGTTGGCGAGCTCGGCGTCGTCGCCAACCGCGGCTTCGATCCGGCGCAGCGAGTTGAGCACGGTCGAGTGATCGCGGCCGCCGTAGAGGCGCCCGATCTGGGGCAGCGAGAGATCGGTCATCTCGCGGGTGAGGAAGATCGCGACCTGGCGGGCGCGCAGCGGGGTGGCGGCGCGGCTGCTCCCGACCAGCTCGGCGCGGGAGATGCCGAAGCGCTCGGCCACCCGCTGCTGGATCTCCTCCGCGGAGGTCGCCTCGGCCGAGCGGGTCTGCGGGATCACCTCGGCGATCAGCTCGGTGCTCAGCGGTCGCGCCATCAGCGAGGCGTGGGCGAGCACGCGGGTCAGCGCCCCGTGCAGCTGGCGCACGTTGGCGTCGATCCGGTGGGCGAGCTCGGAGAGCGCTCCGGAGTCGGCGATCTCGACCCCGGCCTCCTCGACCAGGCGGCGCAGCACGGTCAGGCGGGTGGTCAGGTTGGGCGGCTCCATCGCCACGGTCAGGCCCCACTCGAAGCGGTCGCGCAGGCGGCTGGCCAGGGTCGAGAGCTCGCTCGGGATCCGGTCGGCGGAGAGCACCAGCTGGCTGCCGGACTCGTACAGCGCGTTGAAGGTGTGGAAGAACTCCTCTTCGGTCGCCGGCTTGCCCTCGAGGAACTGGACGTCGTCGATCAGCAGCACGTCGAGGTCCCGGTAGCGCGCCTTGAAAGCCTCGGCGCCGGTCGACTTGAGCGCGATCACGAACTCGTTGGTGAACGACTCGGCGGTCGTGTAGCGGACGTTGAGAGCCGGGGCGTTGGCGTTGAGGTAGTTGGCGATCGCCGCCAGCAGGTGGGTCTTGCCGAGCCCGGGAGGCCCGTGCAGGAAGAGCGGGTTGTAGGCCTCGGAGGGAGCCTCGGCGACCGCCAGGGCGGCGCCGTGGGCGAGGCGGTTGCCGGGGCCGATCACGAAGCGGTCGAAGGTGTAGCTGGGATTCAGTTCGACGCCCCGGCCGCTGTCCGAGCTCTCGTCCCCACCGCGCGGCGAGGCGAAGCTGACCCGGATCAGCGGTGTGCCGGCGGCGGCCAGCGCTTCGCCGATCAGCGACGAGTAGCGGCGCTCGGCCCAGGCCCGGACCCGCTCCTCGCGGGCGGTCAGGTAGAGGGTGTCGCCAGCGGCGCCGGCGACCCGCAGCGGCTCGAACCAGATCCGGTAGGTCGACTCGGGGACCGAACCCTGGAGGCGCTTCTGGGTCGCCCGCCAAAGGGCGTCGAGATCGTGGTTGGAGGGGACATCCGGCACTCGGCCGGCGACGATAGCGGCGTGCCTGCACAGGCAGGGTCGCCGAGGCGCAAATCCCGCAGAAAAGATTGCAGGGCGGCGTTTGCGCTCTCCGTCCGTATACTTCTCGACCCGATGAAGCGGACCTATCAGCCGAAGAAGCGCAAGCGCGCCAAAACCCATGGCTTCCGGGCCAGGATGAGCACGCGCGGCGGGCGCGCGATTCTCAAGCGCCGCCGGAGCAAAGGGCGAAAGCGCCTCACTCCCTAGAGATGGCGTCGAAGCGACGGCGCCTGTCGCGCAGCGGTGAGTTCAACCGCGTCTATCGCGACGGTTCATCCCATGCGACCCGCTACCTCGTGCTCTACACCTTTCCCCGCGGCGACGAGGAGAGCGGTGACGTGCGGCTCGGCGTCTCGGTCAGCCGCAAGGTCGGCGGATCGGTCGACCGCAACAAGGTCAAGCGCGCGATTCGCGAGGCCTTCTGGGGGCTTACGGAGCAGCTGCCCCCGGGCTTCGACTTCGTCGTCGTCGCCCGCGCAGAGCTCGCCGACCTGGTCGAGCGCGAAGGGACCGGCGGCGTGACCAAGAGCCTGGAAGAGGCACTGGCGGCGGCTTCGCCGGGGAAGCGTTCCACGTGAAACGCGCCGTGCTCGCCCCGATCCGCGCCTACCAGCGCTGGATCTCACCCGCTCGCCCCCGTCGTTGCCGCTACGAGCCGACCTGCTCGGCCTACGCGGTCGAGGCGGTGGAGCGCTTTGGCGCCGTGCGCGGCACGATCCTCGCCGCCTGGCGCCTGCTGCGCTGCAACCCCTTTAACCACGGCGGCTTCGACCCGGTGCCGAGCCGCTTCACGCTGCGCGGCCTCGGGCACGTGCATCCCGCCGAGTACCACGGTGAGGTCGAGGCGCGGTGAACCTCCCGCTCGGCTTCCAGATCGTCCCGCAGTTCTTGGTCGACTTCGGCAGCGAAGTCCTCGTCTTCTTCCACGACAGCTTCGGGCTCTCCTGGGGCGGGGCGATCATCGCCCTCACCGTCGCGGTGCGGGCTCTGCTGATCCCGCTCACCTACAAACAGCTGAAAGGGATGCGGGCGCTGCAGGCGCTGCAGCCGCAGATCAAAGAGCTCCAGGCGAAATACAAGAACGACAAACAGCGCATGCAGCAGGAAATGATGCGCTTCTACAAAGAGAACAAAGTCAACCCCTTTGCCTCTTGCATCCCCCTGCTGGCGCAGTTGCCGGTCTTCATCACGCTCTTCTACGTCCTGCAGAAGGACCTTCGCTTCGACATCTGTGGCCAGACGGCGGTCTCCTGCGGCGAATTCCAGGGCGGCGACTGGGGTCAGAGCTTCCTCTTCATCAACGACCTGACCGCGAAGGCCGCCGGCAGCGAACTGATCATCCTGCTGGTCATCTACGTTGGTACCCAGCTCTTCTCCGGCCTCGTGATGGCGGTCTCGGCAGAGAAAACGCAGCGGATGCTGATGCTGCTCCTGCCCTTCTTCTTCGTCCCCTTCATCATCAGCTTCCCGGCCGGCCTGATCCTCTACTGGATCACCACCAACATCTGGACCATCGGCCAGTCGATCGTGGTCAAAAAACTGATCCCGGTGCCGGTTGCGGCGACGCCCGAGCACGCGGCGGCGATCGCCGAGGCCAAACCGCCGCCCAAACCGCCGAAAAAAAAGAAGCGCAAGCGGCGGTAGTGGGTGGGGTGAGGGGTCCGGTGGGTCCCTTCACTTAACTTTTTGGAGATCGCCGGGCGCCGTCCGAGGTCCGCGCCGGCCAAAAAGTACAAGACGTTCCGGGACCCACCAGACCCCTCACACAGCACGCCACGGCGCTTCAGAGGGGGGTTCTTCCTTAGGTGGTTAGCCCCTGGGGCGCTTCTTGGCCATGCCGGGGCGGCGGGGGAGGTTGGCTGGGGTCGGGCCGGACTTGGCGATCAGGTGGAGGTGGCGGTGTTCGGAGCCGGCGCGGTCGCCGACGTCGAGGATCCGGCCGGGAGTCATCGCGAGGGACTCAGCGGCTCGCCCCAGCTGCGCCTCCTCCTCGGGGTCGCGCCTGCCCTTCCATGCGATCAGGTGGCCGTTTGGCTTCAGCAGCGGGCTGGCGAGCTCTGCGAGGGTCGAAAGGCGGGCCACGGCGCGCGCGGTGACGGCGTCGTAGGCCTCGCGCCCGTCGCCGCCGGCCCACTCCTCGGAGCGGAGGTCGAGCACGGTGGCGTTGGCGATTCCGGCCGCCTCGCTCGCACGGCGCATGAACTCGCACTTGCGCGAGACCGACTCGATCAGGTCGACTTCGGCCTGCGGGAGCGCGACGGCGAGGACGAGGCCCGGAAAGCCCGCGCCCGCGCCGACGTCGGCGATTCTCGCGGCCCCGCGCAGCTCCGCCAGCTCGAGGCCGGTGAGGCTGTCCTCGACGTGCACCCGCCAGGCACGCTCGTCGACGACCGAGCTGACCGAGGCGCGCTCCTCGGCCAGCAGCCCCAGAACCACCTCCAGCTTGTGGCGCCCGGCCTCGTCCAGCGCCGGGGCGGCGCCCGTCACTCCGCGACGAGCGGGGCGACGATCACGCAGCGGTGGGGCTCGTCGCCCTCGCTGTAGGTCTCGACGCCGGCGCGCTCCTTGAGACGCTCGTGCACGACGCGACGCTCCTGCGCGCTCATCGGGTCCATCTCGACCACCCGGTTGTTGCTCAGCGCCTGCTCAGCGGCGCGGTCGGCGCGCCCCTCGAGCGTCTCGCGGCGGCGCTCGCGGTAGCCGGCGGCGTCGACGATCACGCGCTTGCGCTCGCGCAGCCCGCGGAAGGCGGCCTGGTAGCAGAGCAGCTGCAGGGCGTCGATCGTCTGACCGCGTTTGCCGATCAGCAGGCCGTAGTCGGCGCTGCCGCGGACCGTGACCGCGATCGCGTCGTCGCCCTCCTCGACGTCGACCTCGCCGTCGAGGTCGAGCTCGTCGAGCACGCCCTCGACCAACTCGCGGGCGCGCTCGGCGGGGGTATCGGGCCAGTCGAAGCTCTCGGACACGGCTGGCAGGCTATCCGACCGCTGGCCGGCGCGCGCAGTTATTAGGGTGGTCCGCGATGGGCAAGGTCTACGCGGTGGCGAACCAGAAGGGCGGGGTCGGCAAGACGACCAGTGCCGTCAACCTCGCCTCCTGCGCCGCCGCGGCCGGTGAGCAGACGCTGCTGGTCGACCTCGACCCGCAGGGCAACGCGACCACCGCGCTCGGCGGCGAGAAGGAGATGCACCCCTCTTCCTACGACTGCCTGACCGGTGACACCTCGGTCGCCCAGGCGGCCCGGCCGGCCGGGCCGGACAACCTCTGGCTGGTCCCGGCCAGCCGCGACCTCGCCGGCGCCGCCGTCGAGCTGCCGCGGATCGAGGGCTCGGAGACGCGCCTGCGCGAGCGGCTCGGCCCGGTGCGCGAGCGCTTCGCGGTCACGTTGCTCGACTGCCCGCCGTCGCTGGGCCCGGTCAGCGTCAACGCGCTGACCGCCGCCGACCGCGTCATCGTTCCCGTGCAGGCCGAGTACCTGGCGCTGGAGGGACTGGTCCAGTTCCTCGAAACGCTGGGGATGATCCGGCAGCAGCTCAACCCCCAGCTGGAGGTCGCGGGCCTGTTGATCACCATGTACGACGAGCGCACCAGGCTGGCCACCGACGTCGAGGCGGAGCTGCGCGAGCACTTCGGCGAGATGGTCTTCGAGACGGTGATCCCGCGCAGCGTCCGAGTCGCCGAGTCGCCGAGCTATGGTCTACCGGTGACCGAGCATGCCCCCGGATCGCGCGGCGCCGTCGCCTATCAGGCCCTCTCCAAGGAGCTGTCCGCCCGTGGCTAGCGGGACCAAGCGCGGGATCGGCCGCGGGCTGGCGGCGATCCTGCCCGAGGTCGAGGCCAGCGCCGCCGGCGAGCTGCGCGAGCTGCCGGTCGAGCTGATCAAGCCGAACCCCAACCAGCCGCGGACCAAGTTCGACCCCGAGGCGCTGGCGGCGCTCGCCGCCTCGATCGAGGCAACCGGTGTGGTCCAGCCGATCCTGGTCCGCCCCCTGCACGACGGCAGCTACGAGCTGGTCGCCGGCGAGCGCCGCTGGCGGGCCTCCCGGCAGGCGGGCCTGGAGAAGGTGCCGGCGGTGATTCGCGACCAGGCGGAGGCCGAGCGCCTGCAGGCGGCCCTGATCGAGAACATGGTCCGCGAGGACCTCAACCCGGTCGAGGAGGCGAAAGCCTGTGCCGCCCTGGTCGAGGACCTCGGGCTGACCAAAGAGGAGCTGGCGCGCCGGGTCGGCCGCTCACGGCCCGCGGTCTCCAACTTGATCCGCCTGCTCGAGCTGCCCGACGAGGCGATCGGGCTGCTCGAAACCGGCGAGCTCAGCGAGGGTCACGGCAAGGCGCTGCTCGGCGCCCAGGGCAACGACGTCCGCCGCCGCCTCGCCCGCGACGCGGTGCGTGCCGGCTGGTCGGTGCGCGAAACCGAGAACAGAGTTCGGCTGGCTGGCCAGCCAAGACTGAAGAAGCACCCGGATCCGATCGACCCCGACGAGGTCGAGGCGCTGGAAGCCGCCGGCGACGCGCTCGAGGCGGCGCTTGGCCACGAGGTCAAGGTGAAGCCGCGCCGCGACGGCTTCGCGGTTGAGCTCCAGTTCGACGACGTCGCCGAGGCGCACGCCCTCGCCCGGACACTGAAGCGACGCAACAAGTAACCGACCCGGCTCGCGTCGCTATCATCGCCGTCCCCGGGCGATTAGCTCAGTTGGTTAGAGCGCGTCTCTGATAAGGACGAGGTCCCTGGTTCGAATCCAGGATCGCCCACTTCGCCAGCCTATAATCGGCCTCCCAACCACGGCCGAAGGTAATTCCTCGTGCAGCAGATGCAGATCTACGGCGTCAGCTTCGACATGGTCGGCAAGCAGCCGATCGTGCTTCTGAAGACCGTCGACGGAAACCAATTTCTCCCGATCTGGATCGGGCACCCGGAGGCGGCGGCGATCCTGATGAAGCTGCAGGGCGCCTCGACCCCGCGGCCGATGACCCATGACCTGCTCTCCGACATGCTGGAGAACCTCGACGCGAAGTGCGAGCGGGTCTCGGTGACCGAGCTGCGCGACAACACGTTCTACGCCTCGATCACGGTCTCGGTCAACGGCACCGAGGTCGAGATCGACTCGCGGCCCTCCGACGCGCTCGCCCTGGCGGTCCGCGTCTCGGCGCCGATCTTCGCCGCCGAGGAGGTGATCGAGGAGTCCGCGATCGAGTTCGAGCACGAGGTCGAGGACACCGAGGAGGTCGTCGACAAGTTCAAAGACTTCCTCGACGAGGTCACCCCCGACGATTTCGCCGCGGGCGATTCCTAGGGCTGCGGCGCCGGCCGCGGGGCGAGCTCGACGATCCGCTCGACCAGGGCCTCGAAGGACATGCCCGCTGCCTCGGCGGCCTGGGGCAGGAGGCTGGTGTCGGTGAGGCCGGGGATCGCGTTGGCCTCGAGCACCCAGGGGCCGTCGGCGGCGAGGATCAGGTCGACGCGGGCGAAGCCGGTGCAACCAAGCGCCCGGTAGGTGTCGAGGGCGGCGGAGACGACTTGGCGGCGCTGCTCGTCGCTGAGCTCCGCCGGGCAGGCGAAGCGGGTGCGGCCGATCTCGTAGCGGGCCTCGAAGTCGTAGCGGTCGCCCTCCGCGGGCAGCGCCTCGACCACCGGCAGCGCCTCGTCGCCGAGCACCCCGACGGCGAGCTCGCGGCCGTCGACGAAGCGCTCGAGCAGCACCCGGTCGTCGTAGCTGAAGGCGGCGACCAGCGCCTGCGGCACCTCCGCCGCGCCCGCGGCGAACTTGATCCCCAGCGAGGATCCGCCGCGGCTTGGCTTCACCACCAGCGGGAACCCGAGGGCGCGCTCGAGCTGGGCAAGCGCATCGGCGGCGCCCAGTTCGCGGAAGGCGGCCTGGTTGAAGGCGAACCAGTCCGGGGTCGGCACGCCGGCCTCGCGGATCAGGTGCTTGGCCAGCGACTTGTCCATGCAGCGCGCGCAGGCCGCCGCGCCGGGACCGGTGAAGGGGATGCCGAGGATCTCGAGCAGCTCCTGCGCGGTCCCGTCCTCGCCGCCGACCCCGTGCATGGCGACGAAGGCGACGTCGGGGCGGTCCGCGGTCAGGCGCTTGACCAGGTCGGAGCCGACGTCGATCGAGACGACCTCGTGGTCGAGCCGGGCGAGTGCGTCCTCGACCCGCGCCCCGGAGCGCAGCGAGACCCCGCGCTCCAGCGAGCGGCCGCCTTTGAGGACGGCGACCTTCACCGCCCCTCGCTCGCCTTGCGGAACGGCACCACGGTGTCGGAGCCGGGCGCCGCCTCCGGCCGTGGAACGGGGATCCGTTGCTCGCCGGTCAGCGCGCCGTAGAGCTCGACCTGCTCGGCGATCGTCTCGCCGATCCGGCGCACGCCCTCGCGGATTTCCGCCTCGCCGACCCCGGAGAAGTTGAGCCGCATCGAGCTGCCGCCGCGGCCGTCGACGTAGGCGCCCTGGCCGGGGACGAAGGCGACGTCGGCGCGCAGCGCCTTCGCCAGCAGGTCGCCGGTGTCGATGTAGTCGGGCAGCGTCGCCCAGATGAACAGGCCGCCTTCCGGTTCGGTCCAGGTCGCCTCGGCGGGGAAGTGCTCGGTCAGAGCCGCCAGCATCGTGTCGCGACGGCTACGGTAGATCTCGACCAGCTCTTCGATGTACTGGCGCCAGCGCCCTTCGGCGAAGTACTCGCGCACGAAGTACTGGGTGAGGGTGGAGCTGCAGAGGTCGGCGGCCTGCTTGCCGAGCACGATCTTCTCCATCACCGGCGGCGGCGCGACCATCCAGCCGAGCCGGATCCCCGGCGAGAGGATCTTCGAGAAGGTGCCCAGGTAGATCACGAAGTCGCCGCCGTCGAGCTGGTAGAGCGGCGGCAGGCTCTCGCCGCCGTAACGGAGCAGGCCGTAGGGGCTGTCCTCGACCACGAGCAGCTCGTGCATCCGCGCCAGTTCGACCAGGCGCGCCCGCCGCTCCAGGCTCATCGTCACCCCGGCGGGGTTTTGGAATGTCGGCACCGAGTAGATGAACTTCGGCCGCCGGCCTTCGCGGCGCAGCCGCTCGAGCAGCTCTTCGAGCAGGTCGATCCGCATCCCGTCGCCGTCGCACTCGATCTGGATCACGTCGGCCTGGTAGCTGCAGAAGACCGGCACCGCGCCCGGGTAGGTCGGTGCCTCGCAGATCACCACGTCGCCCGGGTCGACCAGGGTCTTGCAGGCGAGGTCGATCGCCTGCTGGCCGCCGGTGGTGACGATCAGGTCGTCGGGGTCGGGCAGCATGCCCTCCGCGGCCATCACCTGGAGGATGCAGTCTTTGGTCTCCTCGAAGCCCTCGGTCGGCCCGTACTGGAGTGCCTCGGCGGCCGACTCCTGGGCGATCCGGGTCATCTGCGCGGCGAAGCTCTGGGGCGGGAAGGTCGAGGTGTCGGGCAGGCCGCCGGCCAGCGAGATCACTTCCGGCCGCGCGGTGATCGCCATCAGGTCGCGCATCGCCGAGGAGCGCATCACCTTGGTCCGCTCGGCGAACAGCCCGGCGTAGCGCTCGAGGTCGCGGGTGCTGGTGTGGGCGCGCCGCCGGTGGGGCGGCTGCGGGACTTCGGCCATCCGGGAAGTGTGGCGGATCGACACGCGAGCGCCCGGGCGGCTAGTTTTTCGCACGTGGACTTTCTGCAAGAGCTGGGGATCGGTCTCGCGATCGGGATGATCGCCGGCACGACCGGCACGCAGGGCTCGGCCCGCGGCCGGATGACCCTGCTCGCCGCCGTGATCGGGCTGATCGCCGGCTTCCTGCTCGACGGGGCGCTCGGCGCGGTGCTGGCGCTGGCCGGCGCGGCCGGGGCCTGCCTGGTGGTCAGCGACGTCGTCGCCGGGGCCAGCCGCCGCGACGGCAGCGCCGCGGCCGGGCTCGCCTTCATCGTGCTGGTGGCGGCCCTGATCGTCGTCGCGCTCTCGCTCCTGCTCTCGGTCGCGGTGATCCTGGTCGTCCTGGCGCTGCTCTGGCTGGCGATCTCCCGCCACCGCCGCGC
>CAYXFL010000006.1:0-69650 GCA_964464285.1 uncultured Conexibacteraceae bacterium | reverse complement strand
CGCAGGCGAGCATCGCGACGACGACCTCGGGGATCATCGGCAGGTAGATCCCGACCACGTCGCCCTTCTCGACGCCCTGGTCCTTCAGCGCGTTGGCGAAGCGCTGAACCTCGGCGTGCAGCTCGGCGTAGGTGACGTCGCGCTCCTCGCCCTCCTCGCCGCGCCAGTGGTAGGCGACCCGCTCGCCGTTGCCCGCCTCGACGTGGCGGTCGAGGCAGTTGTAGGAAGCGTTGAGGCGGCCGTCCTCGAACCACTTGTAGAACGGCGGGTTGGAGTCGTCGAGCCCCTTGGCCGGCTCGGTCTCCCAGTCGAGCAGCTGCTTGGCCTCGCGCGTCCACCACGCCTCGGGGTCCGCCGCGGCCTCCTCGTAGATCGCCGGATCGCTCCAGCGCGCCTTCTCGCGGAACTCCGCGGAGGGCTCGAAGCGCTCGATCTCCAGCATCCGCTCGAGATCGGACTCCAGGCCCGTCAGGTCGTGCTCAACTGCCATCGCTTCCCTCTCCTCTCAGTTTGGGACGCCTCCTGGCGCGGATGGTATACCGGGCGGCCTAGAAGCCCGGCGGGTGGCGGGCGACGAAGCCTTCCGGCGAGTTCGGCGGCGAGGAGTGCCAGCGCGGGCCGGAGCCGCCGGAGCCGGAGGTGTCGAAGGCGAGCCCGGCGATCATCACCCAGGCGTGGCCGGAGTTCGCGTAGACGGTGATCCACTTGCCGGCGCCCGCTTCGCCCCAGGTCTCGAAGCCGGTCGAGTCGAGCGGGCTGGAGAGCCAGCCGCCGCCGTTCATCGCGAAGCTGACCGCGCCCGAGCAGTCGTAGCCGGGCGATTCGAAGGAGCCGTGGCCGCCGCCCCAGATGTAGGGGGTGTGGGCGATCGCGTTGGCGGCGGCGATCGCGTCCTTGACCTGCTGCGGCGCGTTGGCCGGAGCGCTCGCTTCGTTGGGGCTGATGTAGCCGGCCTGCTGGCCGGGGCTGAGCGGCGCCGGGACCTGCGAGCCGGCCGGGACCGGACCGCCTTCTTTGGCCATCTGGCGACCGAGCGTGGCGATCGTCTCGTTGAGGTCGCCTTCTTCGGCCTCGAGCCGGTTCATCGTCGCCCGCCGTTCGGCCTGCGCGGAGCGCAGCTCGGCGAAGCGCGCCTCGGCCTCGGCGCTGCGGGCGGCGACGTCGCGCTCCATCGCGGCGACGGCGTCGCGCGCCGCTTCGATCTCGTCGCGGTTCTCGGCCAGCCGGGCGACCGCCTCGGTGACCTGGTCGCGCAGGCTCTGCACCCGCTCGACCACGGAGTCGTCGTAGCTCTGGATCCGGTTCAGGTATTCGGTCTGCACCGACATCTCGGACCAGTCCTCGGATTCGAGGATCGTCTCCAGCACGTCCGGCGAGCCGGCCTCGTAGATCGCGACCAGCCGGTCGCTGAGGATCCCGAGCACGCGGCGCAGTTGCGCGCGCACCTCTTCGAGGTGCTCCCGTTCCTCGCGCAGCGCCGCGGTCGCGCGCTCGAGCTGCTCCTGCTTGGCCGCCAGCCTCGCCTGCACCGCGGCCAGTTCCTGGCGCAGCACCGAGACTTCGCCGATCATCGTGTCGATCGCTTTGTTCTGGGCGGCGATCGTCGCCGCCAGCGAGCTCTGGTCGGCCTGCACGCCCTCCAGCCGGCTCTGCGCGGCGTCGTATTTTTCTTCGGTCGTAACCGCGGGCGCGCTGGCCGTCAGCGAGGCGGCCAGCAGGCAGAGGGCGGCCACGAGCAGCGCCGCGAAGACCAGCGCCCGACGCCGCGCCGGTCCCGGATGTGAACTCAAAGCCAGCAGGGTTGGGCAGGCTAGCGAAGGCCCCCTGAGCCCCCCGGCGGTTGCGGATAACGTGCAACTTGCCTTGCAAATTGCGGGCTTCGGAGGAATCCGAAGCCGTGCGTCGAGATGCGGGGGCGGCCCTCCCGGCCGCCCCCGCCCCGACGGATCCAGCTAGGCGAGCAGCTTCGCCTTGGCCTTCTCGAACTCCTCCTGGCTCAGCGCACCTTTCTCCCTCAGGTCGTTGAGCTTGTGGAGTTCGTCAGCGGGCGAGACGTGCGCCTGCTCCCTCACGTACTCGTCGAAATGCTTTTTGGCGTCGGCTTGGGCTTTGATCGTTCGGTCCCGCATCCCGCTGCCGCGTGCGATCAGGTAGATCAACGCGGTTATGAACGGGATGAAGACCAGGAACAGAACCCAGGCCGCCTTCCACCAACCGGACAGCTCGTGATCGCGGAAGAGATCGGAAAGGATCGTGATCAGGATCCAGATCCAGATCACGAAAAAGAAGATCTCCAGCACGATCAGGAGGAAATGCCCGAACGTGATGTCAGCGAGCGGCAACAGCAAGGTGCTTCCTTTCGGTCATGGGCATCGGATTGATGCTCCTGCGTTATTCGACACGCTAGCCGCGGTACCTCACCGCTGCACGCTCTATTTCGCCTGATCGGGGGGTGCGCCGAGGCGCCAGGCGAACAGCACGGCGGCGACCGTGGTCGCCAGGTTGAGGCTGGAGACGCCGGCCCGCATCGGGATCGCGATCCGCGCGTCGGCGCGGGCGAGCAGCGTCGGGCTGAGCCCGTGGCGCTCGGTCCCGAAGGCGAGCACGGCGCGGGGCGGCAGCCGAGTGGGCTCGAGCGGCTCGCCCTCGGGGTCGATCGCCAGCAGCGGGCGATCGCTCGGCGGCGGCCCCTCCCCCACGCCGGCCACCGGCAGCGCGAACTGGAGGCCGGCGGCACCGCGGATCGCGTCCGGGTTCCAGGGGTCGTTCTCGCCGGTGGTGAGGACCGCGGCGGCGTCGGCGCCGGCGGCGACCCGCACGCAGGCGCCCATGTTGCCCATGTTGCGCGGCTGCTCGAGCAGGACGACCGGGGCCGGGCGCGGGTCGGCGAGCACCGCGGCGAGGTCGACCGGCGGGCGGCGGGCGATCGCGACCACGCCGGTGCGCGGCGCCTGCGGGACCAGCTCGGCCAGCAGCTCGGGCGCAACCCGCTCGACCCGCGCGGCGAAGCTGCCGGCGAGGTCCGGGGCGAGCTCGGCGGCCAGCCGCTCCAGCGCCTCGGGGTCCTCGGCGACCGCGAGCTCGACGTCGGCGCCGAAGCGGAGCGCGTGCTTGAGCGCGTGGAAGCCCTCGAGCAGGGCGAGCGCCGGGTCGCGGCGGGCGGCGCGGAAGCGCTGCGTCAGGTCGTCGGCCACGCCGGCATCATGCCTGCACGAGGCAGTCGCGGCCGCCCGCCTTGGCCACGTAGAGCGCCGCGTCGGCACGGGCGAGCAGCTCGTCGATGCTCTCGACCCCGTCCCAGAGCGCCAGCCCGGCCGAGCAGGTCTGCTCGCCGGGGGTCGCCGCGCGCAGCCGCTCGACGATCTCCTCCGCCTGCTCGAGCCCGCACTCGGGCAGGACGACGAGGAACTCCTCGCCGCCGAAGCGGACCAGCAGGTCTTCGCCGCGGACCGCGCCGTCCCAGGCGATCGCGCACTCGCGCAGCAGGTCGTCGCCGGCCAGGTGGCCGTGCGTGTCGTTGTAGGACTTGAAGCGGTCGATGTCGACGATCGCCAGGCAGAGCTCGGTGCCGGCGCGCCGCGCCTGGGCCATCTGCCGCGGCAGCCGTTCGTTCAGGGCGCGCCGGTTCGGCAGCCCGGTGAGCGCGTCGCTGCGGGCCATGCCCTCGACCCGGCCGAGCAGCTCCTCGCGTTCGGCCTCGACCCGCTTCAGCTCGGTGACGTCGGTGGCGCGGGCGTAGAGCATGCCCTCCTCGACCGCGAGCGCGGCGCTCGAGCGCAGCCAGTGAAGGGTGCCATCCTTCGCCAGCACCCGGTTCTCGAGCCCTGTCGAGGGCTTGCCTTCGAAGACCCGGATCGCCTCGGCGATCGCGTGCTCGCGGTCGTCGGGATGGGCGAAGTCGACCAGGTAGCGGCCCCGCAGCTCCTCGGGCGCGTAGCCGAGGTTGCGCTCCCAGGCGTCGTTTGCCTCGACGATCCGGCCGCTCGAGTCGAGCGTGCAGAGCATGTCCTGGGATAAGTCGAAGAAACTGCGGGCGCGGCGGTCGGCGCGCGCCCGGCGGGCGACGATGAAGCTGACGAAGAGCATCACCACGGCCAGCGAGAAGCCGGTGAAGAGCCAGCGGGTGACCGGCGAGAACCCGGCGGCGCTCGGCACCAGCGCCAGGGTCGCGGCGAAGACGGCGAGGGTCCAGGCGAGGTAGGCGATGGCGACCCGGCGGGAGAAGAAGTAGGCGGCGACCAGCGTCACCCAGACCAGGATCGAGCCGTAGATGCCGGCGGCGATCGCCGCCTCGTAGGTGAAGGCGCCGGCGAGAACCGGGCCCGCCGCGAGCAGCGCGTGCGAAAGCGGCAGCGGGACGCGCTCGGCGAGCAGCCAGCAGAGCAACCCGACCAGCGCCACCGGCACCGCGGTCAGCAGGAGCGCGACGGTGTCGGCGCTCGACGGGTGCGGGAGCAGGACCGAGAGCGCCGCGATCGCGCCGGCGGCGACCAGCAGGGCGCCGACTGCCCGGGCCTCGCCGCGGCCCGCGGGCCACAGAGAGCGGTTCTCGATCTGCCGGTTCGCCATACCTAAAATCAGGCATCGGCACCCGAGGCGGCGACTTTACCCCTGCGGTCGATTTTCCCCGCGGGGCGAGGTAGCCTGGACCGCGGTGGCCGCCACCTTCCTCCACACCTGCTACCGGATCGGCGACATCGACCGCTCGGTCGCCTTCTACGAGAAGCTCGGCTTCGAGGAGAACCGCCGCATGCCGATCGGCGA
This sequence comes from uncultured Conexibacteraceae bacterium, assembly GCA_964464285.1. Taxonomy (GTDB): domain Bacteria; phylum Actinomycetota; class Thermoleophilia; order Solirubrobacterales; family 70-9; genus VAYN01. The sequence continues at coordinate 64,886 of CAYXFL010000006.1, read as the reverse complement.
CGAGGCGATCAACGTCTTCATGGGCATGCCCGGCGACCCCGGCCGCCTCGAGCTGACCTACAACCACGGCGTCACCGAGTACGACCACGGCACCGCCTACAACCACATCGCGATCCTGGTCGACGACCTCGACGACACCCTCGCCACGCTCGCCGGCGAGGGGATCGAGCCCGAGAAGCCGCCCTACCGCCCCGGCGGCCGCACCGAAGGCCACCGCATCGCCTTCGTCCGCGACCCCGACGGCTACCGCATCGAGATAATTGGGGATTGAGCGGCGACTCCCCGCACAAAGGTAAGTTTCTCCGCTTCGGCGATACTTTCCCTGTGCAACCGCTCGCTGTCTCGTCTGGGGTAGCCGCCGCCTACGTGGTCGTGATCTTCGGCCTCCTCTTTGGCCCGATGGCGATCACCGCGCTGAAGGGCCAGTGGGCGCTGTTTGCGGCCGGCTGGATCACGATCGGAGTGGTTTGGTTGATCGCCGCCGCGAGGCTCGCTCGTCCCGGGTCCTGGTGGGCCCGCCGCCTCTACGGCCCGCGCAAACTCGCGCGCGCGCAGGCTCGGTACGGCCGCCCCGCCTGAATCTCCGTGGCGAGCTCGACACGGCTTCGCCAGCCAGACGGAACTTCGGGGTGCTTCCCGATGGGAGGGGTCGGGCACCCCTCGGAACGTCTTGTACTTTTTGGCAACTAGGTAGTCAGAGCACGTACCTTTTACCCCTGCCGCCTCCTAGCCTTCCGGCCGACAACTGACAAATGACCGGGGCGACCGCTGGAACGGCCCCCCGGCCTGGCACCCGGGAGGTTGAGTCCCAGATGCACCCAAAGGGTATTTGCTCGCCCACGCAGCGCGAAGACGATCAGGTCGAAGGCGTCGTTCTTTCATTGGTGCTGATCGAGCACCCGACGCCGTTGACGTTCGGTGATCTGGTCATGGAGCTTGATCACCACTCCGAAGACGCCATCGGAAACGCGGTGCGGCGGTTGGTTGCTGTAGGGCTGCTGCGGCGCGAGGGCGACTCCGTGCTGCCGACGCGGGCGGCGCTGCGGTTCAACCACCTGGAGACGGCGTGAACCGGGAGGTCCCGCGCCGGTTCGGCCAGAACCTAGCCCGCTGCCGCAAGCGCTCCGGGCTCTCTCAGGAAGACGTCGCTTTTCGAGCGGGGCTCCACCGCACGGAGATAGGCATGTTGGAGCGAGGGACCAGGACGCCGCGGATCGACACGCTGGTCAAGCTCGCCGGGGCGGTGGAAGTCGACCCGTGGGAGTTGCTCGACGGGATCAAGTGGGACGCGCCGCCGGTTCTGATCAACCGGGATCGGTTCGTGGTCCGTGACGACGACAGCTAGCCTGTGGAAGCGCCCGTGACCCCCTCCAGAAAACGCCCAGAGAAGTCCACGCCGACGCCGCCCCAGCGCGACGTGAAGCAGGACCCCGATCACAGCGAGACCGACTTCCTCCGCGACCTAGGGAAAGCGACCTCGAATCAGGCTAGGAAGAAGCTGGGACTGCGCCCTTCTGGACGCGATTGAGAATCGCCCAGAACATCGGTTCGTCCGAGTGGCGCCGGTTGTAGCGGAAGGCGTACTCGTTCACGTAGCTCTGTAGGTACTCGGTGCTGATCGCGTGGTAGACGCCGCGCACGCCGTTCTTGAACAGCCCGAAGAAACCCTCGATCGTGTTCGTGTAGTTGTCGCCTTCGACGTAGATTTTCGACCGGTGCCGGATGCGGCGGTGACCCCGATACTCGCGGCCGATGGCTTTGTAGGCGTGCCACTCGTCGGTGAAGATCATCGACTCCGGCAGCACGAACTCTTTGACGATGGTGGAGAGCGTCGAGTGCGTGGCGTCCCGGGCGACCCGGGCGCGTATCTCGCCGCCGCGCTCGACCATGCCGACGACGCTCGGCCGATATTTGCGGCGTAGATGACCGCGTTTGTTCCGTTTCTCCGAGGCGCGCGGCTTGCCGCCGTAGAACGTCTCGTCAATCTCGACCTCGCCGCTCAGTGGCCGCTCATCCTCGTCAGAGAGCAGCGTGCGGATCTGCTTGAACATCCGATGCGCCGTCTTGTAGGTGACGCCGATTTCTCGCTCAAGCTGCTTGGCACTGATCCCGCAGCGGGTCGAAGACATCAGGTAGACGGCGTAGAACCAGAGTTGGAGGCTGACAGTCGACTTGTGAAAGATCGTTCCGGCGGTCGGGTAGACGTGGTGCCCGCAGAACTGGCAGCTGTAGGCCGACCTGCCCGTGATCCGGTGGAACTTGCTCGCCTTCTCGCACTTCGGGCACTCCGTCCCGTCCGAGAAGAACCGCTCCTTCAGATGTTCCAGGCAAGCGTCGTTGTCGGGAAACAGCTCCATGAACCGGTGATAGGTCATCTGCGATTCGCTCGACGGAGCTGGCGCCACGGAGTCTCTCCTTCTAGCTGCCACACCGAAATGATACCAAACACACGTACATGTGCTAGGTACCCTCTTTGGGGGGATTGGCGGGTGGCCCGTCGAACCGACTCGCTATAGGTTCCAGGTATTCCAGAAGTAGGCCAGCCGGGACTTGAACCCGGAAGCGCGTAAATGCGCGGCGGATTGATAGTCCGCTGCGTTTGCCAATTTCGCCACTGGCCCTGGATAGAGAGAGGGGGACCATGCACGGCCCCCCTCTCTCGCACTTCGTACGGGGTGCGCGGCCCGGGGTCCTCCGTCGACCCCGGGCCACGACTTCACCGCGAGTTGGACGGCGGCTTGGTGGCCGCCGAGTCTCGACGATGCGTCCGCGCTCGACTTCGGAAAAGTCGGGCGAAGTCTTCGGCAGCGAGGCACCCTCCCGACGCACGGGTCCCACGGTGGGTGAGTTGTCTGCCGTGAAGGTGCTCATGCCGTTCACGCAGTCGGTCCGGAAGCTGCCGGGTCGCTTGCGCTTTCTAAATCTCGGTCATCCCAGAGCTTCTACCAGGGGTCTCGGAGGTCAAAAACGACGAAGGGGCCGCCTGGCAGAAGGCGACCCCTTGTCAAAGTCCTTCCAGTGGAAGGCCCCACGGCATGAGCAAGTAGGAGATTCGCACGTGGATCGGACGAAAAATGTGCCCACACAGAATAGGCAGATTTGCAGGTAAAATGTCTATCCCCGTGATAAACGAACCCTGGTGTACTCGCCGGCTTGTGACACGTGCGCACTTGGTCCGAGGTAACCATCTACAGCGGGTTCGACGGTGCCCAGCGCGCACCTGGCACTCTCCCCCAAATATCAAGTAGGAGTGCCAGAATCCGTGCAAATAGCGATATTTGCGAAGTCGAGCGACCCTCCACGAGACTGAGCCGTACCCGACCTACTCGGCTTCGACTCGGCGGGTCAGTAGCCCGACCGAGCGCTCGTCGGTCGGTACTCGCTTCATGGATGGCTTCAGTCGGGCTACGCCAAGCCTACGTGCTCTGACTACCTAGTTGCCTACTTTTTCGGCGCTGCGAATCTCGGACGGCGCCCGACGACTCGCGAAAAAGTTAAGTGCAGAGGGCTGCCCGACCCCTCCCCCGCAACGCTCTCCGACCGGGCCGTCCGCTCAGCCCGGCGCGGCGATGCCGCCTTCTGACGGCGAGGGCGAGGGCGAGGGGGTCGGCGAGGGCGAGGGCGACGGGGTTTCGGCTTTGCCCGAGTTGCCGCCTTTGCTCCCTTCGCTTTTGCCGTCGTCCCCCGATTCGCTTTCTTCGCCTTCGTACGATTCTTCGGAGTATTCGTCGTCGTAGCTGCTGCTCGAGGACGAGCTGGTGTGATCGCTCTTGTAGGTCTCGAGTTCGGGCATGTTCTCGGGCACCTCGAACGGCGGGCAGTCGCCTTCGGTGGCGGCCGCCATGTAGTTCTGCCAGATCGGTCCGGCGGTCGAGCCGCCGTAGCCGGTCGAGGCGCGCGAGGCCGGGTGGCCGACCCAGACGGCGGTCGAGTAGAGCGGCGTGTAGCCGACGAACCAGGCGTCGGAGAGTTCCTCGGAGGTACCGGTCTTGCCGGCTTCGGCACCGCACCCGATCGAGGTGTAGCCGGCCCCGGTGCCGGAGGTGATCACGCCCTCCAGCACTTTGGTGATCTCGTATGCCTGGCCCTCGGTCAGCACCCGCTCGCCGTCGCTGGTCGTCACCTCGTCGACTTTGCCGTCGGGGAAGACGACTTTGCCGATCGCGGTCGGGTCGTGGTGGATGCCGCCGTTGGCGAGGGTCGCGTAGGCGTCGGCCATTTCGAGCGGCGTGACCCCGTAGGTGAGGCCGCCGATCCCCTCCGCGGGCACCGACTTGAGCGGCGCTTTGATCCCCATCTCGCGGGCCATCTTGGTCACCGCTTCGGGCCCGAGGTCGAGGTCGAGCTTGGCGAAGATCACGTTGACCGAGTGCACGGTCGCTTCGTCGAGCGACATCGTGCCGCCACTGGTCGGCTCGGCGTTGGCGACCTCCCAGTTGGGGGCGCCGGGGATCTCGAGGCTGGCCGGCGAGGAGCCGTCGTAGTAGGTCGTCTCGGGATCGATCCCCGCCTTGATCGCCGCCGCCAGCACGAAGGTCTTGAACGAGGAGCCGGGCTGGCGCAGCGCCTGCCAGGCGTAGTTGAACTGCTCTTCGGAGGCTTCGCCTTCGGTCGAGGCGAGCGCGACGATCGCGCCGGTTTCGGGATCGACGGAGGCAAGCGCGGCGGCCGGGCCGCCGCCCGAGTAACAGACGTAGCAGGACGCAACCGCTTCTTCGGCCTTCTGCTGCAGGTCGGGGTTGATCGTCGTGTAGGCCTTGAGGCCGCCGTTGCGGACCGTGGCGAGGCCGTAGCGATCGATCAGCTGCTGCTGGACCAGGTCGAAGAGGAACTGGTCGTGGATCACCCGGTACTTGGTGCCCGGCCGCACTTTGAGGCCGCTGGCGATCGCCTTCTCCATTTCCTCGCTGGTGATGTAGCCCTGGTCCTCCATCTGCCGCAGCACGTCGTTGCGGCGCGCGGTCGCCGCCTTCGGGTCGAGGAAGGGGTTGTATTCGGAGGGCGCCTGCGGCAGCCCCGCGATCAGCGCCGCTTCCTCCAGGCCGAGGTCCTTCGCCGATTTCGAGAAGTAGGTCTGGGCGGCGGCCTCGGCGCCGATCACGGTCTGGCCTTCGACCGTGCCATAAGGCGCGTAGTTGAGATAGTTGGTGAGGATCCAGCGCTTCGACTCGCGGTCCTCGAGTTCGATCGCCAGCTTCGCTTCGCGGATCTTTCGCTCGATCGTCTGCTCGGGGTTCTGGATGTAGAGGTTGCGGACCAGCTGCTGGGTGATCGTCGAGGCGCCCTGGACCGCCTTGCCGGCCTTGATGTCCTCGACCACGGCGCGGAAGATGCCTTCGTAGTCGATCGCGCCGTGCGAGTAGAAGTTCTTGTCCTCGATCGCGATCGTCGCCTCTTTGAGCGTTTCCGGAAGCTGGTCGGCTTTGACCGGCTGGCGCACGTTGTTCGAGCGGATGAACCCGATCAGGCTGCCGTCGGCGGCGTAGATCGAGGAGGAGGTCCCTTTGCCGACTTTCTTCATCTCGTCGAGCGCCGGGGCCGAGTTGTAGATGCCGATCGCCCAGGCCGCGCCGATCCCGCACGCGACCAGGATCACGGCGACGAGCACGCCGAGCGGAATCGCGATCTTGTGCCAGACGGGGTGGTGCGGCGTGCGGCGCCGCCTGCGCATACGCGTGGCCATCGAACCAGCGATTCTAGAGAGCCGGGGTCGCCGGCTCCGCGGCGCGCGCGGCCCGCAACCCGGCTTGCCGGGCGCCTTCGTACCGATCGGCCGCTGGGTCCGACCCCATCCCTAAGGTGATCGCCGGTGTCGTGTCGAGCGGGGTCGCCAGGGGGCGCAACCGCGGGGAAAACGGGGGAGGAAAATGAAACTCGTAATCGGGATCGTCCGGCCCGAGCGGGCGAACCAGGTGCTGGAAGCGCTCTACCGCGCCGAGGTGCGCGGCTTCTCGGTCAGCCGCGTGCAGGGCCACGGCGGTGAGCTCGACCGGGTCGAGACCTACCGCGGCACGACCGTGAAGATGGGCCTCGAGGAGAAGGTCCGCTTCGAGGTCGCGGTCTCCGACTCGTTCGTCGAGACAACCGTCGAGGCGCTCTGCGAGGGGGCGCGCACCGGCGAGGTCGGCGACGGCAAGATCTTCGTGCTGCCGCTGGAGCGGGCGGTGCGGATCCGCACCGGCGACGTCGACCACGAGGCCGTGACCCCGGTGGTGAAGTCGTGAGCGGCGTCGACAGCGGCGATACCGCCTGGATGCTGGCGGCGACCGCGCTGGTCCTGCTGATGACGCCGGCGCTGGGACTCTTCTACGCGGGCCTGGTCCGCTCGAAGAACACCTTGAACACGTTCATGATGTGCGTCGCCGGGATCGCGGTGGCGACCGTGACCTGGGCGGCGGTCGGCTACTCGCTCGCCTTCGACGGCAGCGGCGACCTGGTCGGCGGCTTCGGCAACGCCTTCCTCAGCGGCGTCGACTTCGCCCCACGCGAGGGCATGACGATCCCGGAGCTGGTCTTCTTCGCCTTCCAGGCGACCTTCTGCATCATCACCGTGGCGCTGATCTCCGGCGCCGTGGTCGAGCGGATGCGGTTCGACGCGTTCCTCGTCTTCGCCGCGCTCTGGTCGGTGCTGGTCTACGCGGTGCTCGCCCACTGGGCCTTCGGCGGCGGCTGGCTGCAGGAGGGCGGCACGCTCGACTTCGCCGGCGGGGTGCCGGTCGAGATGGGCTCCGGGTTCTCCGCCCTGGCCGCGGCGCTGGTGGTCGGCGCGCGCAAAGACTACGGCCGCCAGGCGCTGCTCCCCCACAACGCGATGTACGTGCTGCTCGGCGCCGGCCTGCTCTGGTTCGGCTGGTTCGGCTTCAACGGCGGCAGCGGCTTCTCGACCGGCGAAGCGAGCGTGCTCGCCTTCGTCAACACGCTGCTGACCCCGGCCTGCACGCTGATCGCCTGGTTCGCGCTCGACCTGATCCGCGGCCGCAAGGTGACCGCGGTCGGCGCCGCCACCGCGATCATCGTCGGCTGCGTCGCGATCACCCCGGCGGGCGGCTTCATCAGCCCCGGCTGGGCGATGCTGCTCGGCGCCCTGGCGGCGCTGCCGAGCTACGCGATCATCGTCTGGCGCACCCGCACCCGGGTCGACGAGACGCTCGACGTGCTCGCCGCGCACGGCACCGCGGGCCTGTTCGGGATCCTCTTCATCGGCTTCTTCGCCGAGGCCGCCTGGAACGGCGTCTCCGACGGCATCCTCTACGGCAACGCGGCCCAGCTCGCCGATCAGGCGCTGGCCGCGCTGGCCGCCCCGGCCTACGCCTTCGCCGCCACCTTCGTGCTGCTCAAGGTGATCGGCGCACTGATGCCGCTGCGCGCCAGCGAGCGCGAGGAGGCGCAGGGCATGGACGTCGTCCAGCACGGCGAGGAGGCCTACGTGACCGGCGAGGGCGCGATCCTGGTCGCCCCCCAGGACGGCGGCCCGGTCGGGCTCGCGGTCGCCGATCCGGGCTGAGGCTGCCGCCGGCCAGTGCGCGAAACTGAGCCCGAATGGACTGCGAATACCTGCAGGTGCTGACCACCGCCGGGTCCGAGCAGGAGGCCCAGGCGATCGCCGCCGCCCTGGTCGAGCGCCGGCTCGCCGCCGGCTACCTGCGCTGGATCGACGACTCGCTCGCCGAGTGAATCGAGACGTCAATAAGGGGCCTCATGGACCCCCTATTGACGTCTCGATCTACGAGCGCAGCTTGTAGCCCCTGCTGAAGAGGCGCAGGTTGATCGCGAAGAGGACCGCGGTGGCGAAGGCGAGCGCGACCAGCGAGAGGGCGACGCTGACTTCGGTGTAGCCGACGAACCCGTAGCGGACCAGGTTGATCATGTAGTAGAGCGGGTTGAAGTGGGTGATCGTCTCCCACGGCTCGGGCAGCAGGGTGGCCGAGTAGAAGACGCCGCCGAGGAAGATCAGCGGGGTGAGGACGAAGGTCTGGGCGAAGGCGACGTCGTCGAACTGCTCGGCGCGGATGCCGATCAGGACGCCGAGCTGGGAGAAGAAGAAGCCGACCAGGACCAGCGCCGGGATCAGCACCAGCACGTGTTCGACCGGCAGGTCGATCAGCAGGACCGAGGCGAGGAAGGTGATCACGGCGACGATCGCGCCGCGGGCGAAGCCGCCCAGCGAGAAGGCGAGCAGCAGCTCCAGCGGCGAGGCCGGCGAGGAGAGCTGGTCCTGGATCGCGCCCTGGAACTTCTGCTGCAGGATCGAGGAGGAGTTGTTGGTGAAGGCGTTGATCGAGAGCGCCATCATGATCAGGCCGGGGACGACGAAGACGATGTAGTCGATCCCGTGCAGCTTGTCGATCCGGGTGCCGAGCGCGGCGCCGAAGACGGAGATGTAGAGGAAGGTTTCCAGCAGCGGCGCGCCGATCGTCTGCTTCTTGATCTTCATGAAGCGGTTGATCTCGCGGCGCCAGAGCGTCGCGAAGCGGATCTGGGCGGCACTCACGAGGAGACCTCCTCGGGGTCGACCGCGATGTGCGAGCGCGAGAGCTCCTTGCGCCCGACCAGCGCCAGGTAGGCGTCCTCGAGGTTGGAGACGCCGAAGCGGGCGGCGACCTCCTCGTTGGTGCCCTCGGCGACGATCTGGCCCTCGGTGATGAAGGCGATCCGGTCGCAGAGCTGCTCCGCCTCCTCCAGGTAGTGGGTGGTGAGCAGGATCGTCGTCCCTTCCTCGTTGATCCGCTGCACGTAGTGCCAGAGCTCCAGCCGCAGCTCGACGTCGACGCCGGCGGTCGGCTCGTCGAGGATCAGCAGGCGCGGCCTGTGCATCACCGCGCGGGCGAGGATCAGCCGCCGCTTCATCCCGCCGGAGAGCGTGCGGGTGCGTTCGTCGCGCTTCTCGGTCAGCGAGAAGGTCTCGAGCAGCTCGTCGGTGCGCTCGGCGCGTTCGCGCTTCGGCATCCCGAAGTAGCCGGCGTGGTAGTCGAGCGTCTCGGCGACGGTCAGGAACCAGTCGACGTTCGGCTCCTGCGGCGCCAGCCCGACCGCCGCCCGCGCCTCGGTGTAGTTGGCGATCGCGTCGTGGCCGAAGATCTCGATCGCGCCGCCGGTCGGCTGCGCCAGCCCGGTCGTGCAGTGGATCAGGGTCGACTTGCCGGCCCCGTTCGGGCCGAGCAGACCGAACAGCTGCCCCGGCTCGATGTCCAGCGAGACCCCGCGCAGCGCCTCGACCCCGGTCGGGTAGCGCTTCTCGAGGTCGGTGATGTGCAGTGCCAGGTCGCCCACGGCTGGCAACCCTAGTGAGGCGGTGACTCCGGCCCTCGGGTCGACCCCGCGGCGGCGAGGAGGTGGTCGTTCAGCCGCCGCATGATCAGCTCGTAGAGCGGCGGGCAGAAACGCTGCAGTGCGTAGCCGGCGCGGATGTCCGGCGAGGTGAAGACGAGGTAGCGGTCCTTCTCGACCGCGTCGAGGATCTTCGTCGCCACCCGCTCGGGGGCGACCGCGTGGCGCTCGAAGCGGCCGACCAGCTTGCGGATCTTCGGGTCCTCGCGGTCGACCCCGACGATCCTCACGCTCTGCACGAGCGGCGTGCGGACGCCGCCGGGGCAGACCAGGCTGACCCCGATCCCGTGCCGGCGCAGGTCGAAGCGGAGCACCTCGGAGACGCCGCGCAGGCCGAACTTGCTGGCGCTGTAGGCGGCGTGCCAGGGCAGGCCGAAGAGCCCGGCAGCGGAGGAGACGTTGACCACGTGGCCACCGCGGCCGGCCTCGATCATCGGCGGCACGAACGCCTCCAGCACGCTGATCGGGCCGAGCAGGTTGACGTCGATCACCTGCTGCCAGTCCTCGTGGGCGAGCCGCTCGATCGCGCCCCAGGTGGAGATCCCGGCGACGTTCATCACCGCGTCGACGCTGCCGTGGGCGGCGTGGACGTCGGCGGCGAGCGCGAGCACGGCCTCGTGGTCGCGGAGGTCGATCGCGCGGACCACGCCGGTGCGGCCGCCGGCGCGCTCGATCGCCGCGGCGCTCTCCGCCAGGCCCGCCTCCTCGACGTCGGTGAGGTGGAGGAGGGCGCCGCGGCGCGCGGCCGCGAGCGCGGTAGCCGCACCGATCCCGCTGGCCGCGCCGGTGACGAGGCAGTGCCTGCCGGAGAAGCTGGCGAGACCCATCAGCCCAGCCTTCCCGGCCCGCGCTCGGGCTCGACCCGCAGCGTGTTCAGGGTCATCGCCAGCATCTCGTAGTGGCCGATCAGCATGCAGAGCTCGATCAGGCGCACCTCGTCGAGCTCGACCGCCAGCCGCGCCCAGAGCTCGTCGCCGACCTCGCCGTCGGCGTGCATCGCGTCGGCGGCTTCGAGCAGCAGCCGCTGCCGCTCGCCCCAGCCGGGCGCCGCCGGGCCGCTGCGCACCCGCTCGATCTCCTCGCCGCTGAGCCCGGCGCGGCGCCCGAGCCGCTCGTGGTGGCCCCACTCGTACTCGCAGCCGCTGTTGTCGGCGACCCGCAGGATCACGAGCTCGCTGTCGGCGCGCGGCAGCTTGCCCCCGGGCATCAGCGCCCCGGCGAACCAGAGCCAGCGGCGGAAGAGCCCGCGGTGGCGCGCCAGGGTGGTGAAGATGTGCGGCGGCTTGCCACCGGTCGCCCGTCCCAGGACCCAGACGATTGCGGCGTTGACGGCGCCGATCTCGCGCCGCCCGCCCGGTCCGATCCGCGGTCGGTTGCTCCCTGCCCCCACGCGGGGACCGTATCTACTCCGGCTGTGCGGACTGCTTGCCGGCGCGGCGCGCGCGCAGCAGCTCGATCGCGACCGGGACCAGCGAGAGGGCGACGATCAGGATGATGATGAACTCGATGTTGTTCTTGACGAACTCGATCTGACCGAGGAAGTAGCCGAGCAGCGTCACCCCCACCCCCCAGCCGATGCCGCCGATGATGTTGTAGGTGACGAAGGTCCGGTACGGCATCCGCGCCACCCCGGCCATCACCGGGGCGAAGGTGCGGACGATCGGGACGAAGCGGGCGAGGATGATCGTGCGCGGGCCGTGCTCGGCGAAGAAGCGTTCGGCTTTCTCGACGTACTCCTGGCGGAAGAAGCGGCTGTCGGGGCGCTTGAACACGGCCGGGCCTCCCTTGCGGCCGATCGCGTAGCCGACCTGGTCGCCGGCGATCGCCGCCAGCGGGATGGTCAGCAGCAGCACCCAGATGTCCGGCAGCACGTCGTTGGCGGAGAGCAGGCCGGCGGTGAACAGCAGCGAGTCGCCGGGCAGCATAAACCCGACCAGCAGCCCCGACTCGACGAAGACGATCGCGAGCACGCCGATCATCCCGAAGGTCTCGATCAGGAATTCCGGGTCGAGCCAGGTCGGGCCGAGCGCCAGGGGCAGGCTTTCGATCGCGTGGAGGAAGCTCATCGGGAGGTGGGGTATCCGATCAACCGACGCGGACGACGCGGAAGCTCCGCTTCGCCGCGGTCGGATCGGGGCCGGCGGCGCCGACCGCGCGCACCTCGAAGCGGTAGCGGCCGGGCGCCAGCTTGAAGCGCTTGGGGGACTTGCAGCCCTTGAAGACCGGCGCTTTCAGCCGGGTCGCCGACTCGCCCGCCCCCTGGCCGCCGCCCTTGCGCACGTTCGGGGGCGGGGTGAGCCGGAAGAGGCGGCACTGGAAGCCGGTGGCGGCGTCCGGCGAGGCGAAGCGGAAGGCGACCTTGGCCCGCTTGCGCTTGGTCGTGACCTTGCCTTTCGGCCCCTTCTTGATCTGCGTGTTCGGTTTTTTGGCCGGCGTGACGGGAGTGGGCGGCTGCGGCGGAAGCGGCGGTTCGAGTCCGGAGACGCGGCCGACTCTCTTCGTCATCTCCAGGGTGACCCAGAGCGTGTTGCCTGGGCCGGCGGCGATCTGGCGCGGCGCCGAGTCTTTGGCGAAGCCGGTGAGCGTGGTCATCTGGCCGGCCGCGGTCAGACGCATCACGCCGTCGGAGATGAAGTCCGGAGACCAGTAGGCGCCGTCGCTGCCGAGCGCGATCCCGAACGGGTCGCTGCCTTCGGCGGAGACGATCAGCGGCGCGGCGGTCGGCGCGAGCAGCCCGGTTTCCTTCGGCGCCGTGCCCGGCTGGGTGAACGCGTACTGGCCGTTCGGGTTGCCGCCGACGCCCTGGACCTGGCCGCCGGTTTTGTGGTCGCCGACGACGGCCCCCGCCGTGCTCAGCGCGAAGACGTGCTCGAAGCCGGCGATCACGACCAGGGAGCCAGCGGCGTCGATGTCTTTCGCCGTCTGCAACCCCGGGACCGAGAACGGGGTCGCGCCGGCCGGGTTCGCCGGGGGCACGCGGACGACTTCTTCTTTGTTCTCGCCGACCGCCCAGAGGTTGCCGTCGGGGCCGAGCGCGAGCGACGGGTTGTCGCCGATCGCGGCGATGTTGAAGACCTGTTTGGTCCCCGGCGGGTCGGCGGGCAGGAAGCTGACCAGACCGCCGTTGCGACCGACCCAAATCCGGCCTTCGGGGCCGACCGCGATCCCCTTCGGGGTGACCGCTTCGACCTCGAATTCCTCGACCTGGCCGGCGGGGGTGATCTTGGCCACGTCTTTGCCGCCGCCACCGGTCGCAACCCAGATGTTCCCGTCGGGCCCCTCGACGAGCTTCGAGTTCGATTCCAGCCCGGGCACGTCGAATTCCCCGCTCGCAGTTGGCGCGGCCACGGCCGGCGCGACGAGCAGACCGAGCGCGAGCGCCGAGAGCAGCAACGCGCGGGCGGCGATCGAGCGAAACACGCCGTCAGTCTAGTCCGCCCCCCTCCCGGGGTGTCTGACTTGGGCGGTCGGTATCGACCGCCCAAGTCAGACACCCCCGATATCTTGGGCGCGTGGCCGCCCCGCTCCTCGTCGTCGACACGCCCTCGATGCTGTTCCGCGCCTTCTACGCGCTGCCGAAGACGATCAGGGGCAGCGACGGTGAACCGGTCAACGCGCTGCTGGGGACCGCGAACCTGGTCCTGCGCGAGGTGGAGACGCACGCGCCGCGGGCGGTGGTGCTCTGCTTCGGGCCCGACGCGGCCGCGTATCGCAAGGAGCTCTACCCCAGCTACCACGAGAACCGGGAGGCGGAAATGCCGGCCGAGCTGGAGCCCCAGTTCGGCAAGTGCCGCGACTTCTTCGAGGCCTTCGGGTGGACGGTCGAAAGCAGCGGCGAGCTCGAGGCCGACGACCTGCTCGGCACCTACGGGTGGCGCGAGGCCGAGGCGGGCGGACGGGCGCTGCTGCTGACCGGCGACCGCGACATGTACCAGTGCGCGGCCGAGGGCGTGACCGTGCTCTACGTGAAGACCGGCGGCAAAGGGGCCGAAGAGGTCGGGCCGGAGGAGGTCCGCGAGCGCTACGGGATCGGGCCCGAGCTGGTCCCCGACTTCATCGCCCTGCGCGGCGATCCCTCCGACGGGCTGCCCGGCGCCAAGGGGGTCGGCCCGAAGACCGCGGCGGAGCTGCTGCGCGAGCACGGCTCGCTGGAGGCGATCCTCGACAGCGCGATCCGCGAGCGGCGGCCGAAACTGCGCGCGGCGCTGATCGAGGGGCGGGAGGACCTGCTCGCCTTCAAGGACATCGCGACCCTGCGCGACGCCGGCGTCGAGCGCCCGCCCGACGCCTCCACCGACTGGGCCGGCGCCGCCGCCGCGGCCCGCGAGCGCGGCATGAACCGCCTCGCCGAGCGGCTCGAGACCTACGACGCTTGATGCATCAGGCCGGCTATAGCCGGCTCAGCGCGACGAGCGGCGGCGGGGCCTGTACGGTGGCCCCGTGGGGGTGAAGGGGATTCCGTGGCGGGGGCCCGGGCCGGGGCGGCCCGATCTGCCGCTGCCGCCGGGGCCGATGCCGCTGCGCCGGGACGGGCAGACGCGCAAGCGCTGGCGCTACGTCGGGGTCTACGGCGAGGAGCTGATGCTGTGCGCGGCGCGCGCCCAGGTCGGCCCGCTCTCCCAGTCCTTCTGGGTGCTCTGGGACCGCCAGCGCGGCGAGCAGCTCTCCCATACCGCGCTGCGGCCGGGCAGCCGTGAGGTGCGGATGGACGGGCCGCAAGTGGAGATCGAGGCGCGCGGGGTGCGCGCCAGCCTGACGCTTGGCGAGGCCGCCGCGGTCGAGACGATCTGCCCGAGCGGCAGCGGCTGGGGCTGGACCAGCAAGCGGGCCGGCGTCCCGATCGAGGGCACGGTCGAGGCCGGCGGCCGCAGCTGGCGGGTCGACGGCCTCGGGGTCGACGACCAGTCGGCCGGCTACCACCAGCGCCAGACCAGCTGGCACTGGTCGGCCGGGGTCGGGAGCGCGGCCGACGGCCGCGCCGTCGCCTGGAACCTGGTCGAGGGGATCAACGACCCGCAGAGCGCCAGCGAGCGCGGCGTCTGGATCGAGGGCGAGCCGCGCGAGCCGGCCCCGGTCCGCTTCGACGGCCTCGCCGCAGTCGAGTTCGCCGACGGCGGCCGGCTCGAGTTCGCCTCCGAGTCCGAGCGCGCCCGCAACGAGAACTTCCTGCTCGTCCGCTCCCGCTACCGCCACCGCTTCGGCAGCTTCGCCGGCAGCCTCGACGGCATCCCCCTGGCCAGCGGCCTGGGGGTCATGGAGCAGCACGACGCCGTCTGGTGAGCGCTGGCTGGGGGGCGCCGGCCGGAAGTTGGGGGGCGGCCACTCATGCGGTCGCCACCGGACCGCGCCAGATTGGCGCGATGACGAGGCAGCCCACCCGGGTGCTGACCCTGCGGATCGACGAGGACGAGCCGATCGCCGGCTCGCTCGAGGACGCGCGCGGAGCCAGCCGCGAGTTCAGCGGCTGGATCGGGCTCGCCCGGGCGCTCGAGCTGGTGCTCGCGGCCGAACAGTCGGCCCCCGGTGGCGCCGCCCCGCCCGGCGGGCGCAGGAGCGCCGCCGGACGGGAGCGACCGGCCGGCTAGGCGCCGACCGGGAACGCCTGGACCGTCAGATCGCCGTTCACGAAGACGACTTTGTTGTCGACCAGCGAGCCCTGGCATTCGACCAGTGCCTGGCGCGTCCCCGCACCCGCGTCGTTGACGAAGGCGGTCAGCGCCAACGAGTAGTTGTGGCCTTCGACCATCGTCAGGTTGACGGTGCTGCTGACCACCGAGCCGGAGAATTTGAGCCGGCAGGCGCCACCCGCCTGGGCGGCGTTCTCGTTGTCGATCTCGATCGCGGCGTTGAGGACGACGTCGGCGCCGCCGCTCGGGATCGCGATGTTGACCCCCATCACCGATTCGAAGGCGACGTTGTCCAGGGCCTGGGTCGTTTCGTCTTTGATCCCGACGGCGACCGGCCGGACCTGACTCAGCGTCCGCCCGGAGAACTCGGCCGCGTCGTCGGCCGTGGCCGCTTTCGCGGCGCTCTCGGCGCTGGTCGCTTTAGCGGCGACGGCGGCGCTGTCGGCGCTGTCGGCTTTGGTCGCCAGCGGCACCTTGCCGAGCGTCGCCTCGTTCACCTTGGCGCCGGTTACCGCGTCGTTGCCGATCTTCGCGGTGCCGACCGCGCCGTCGGCGAGCTTGCCCTCGGTGACGGCGCCGTTCTTGATCTTCGCCGCGGTGACGGCATTTTTCTTGATGTCCTTGGTGGCGACGCTGTTCTTGCCCGGCAGCGCGACCGCAACGCCGCTGACGGCGAAGACCAGGGCCACGATGGCGATCACCGCCGCCGGGCTCGGCAGCCGCCTGTATCTGCTCAACCTGCTCATCTCGAGAGAGACCTCCGAATTGGGGGATGGAGGCCTGATGGTCGCGGCCGGCGCGGGGCCGCTCATGGGGGGAACCCCCCTCACTTTTGGGGATGGCCCCCCAAGGCGGCGCTCAGGCGCCGGGGTCGCCGGCCAGCGCCGCCGGCAGCTCCTCGCGCGAGTGGATGCCGAGCTTCGCATAGGCGCGGCCGAGGTGGTTCTCGACCGTCTTCACGGTGACGAACAGCGACTGGGCGATCTCGCGGTTGCCCATTCCCTCGGCAGCGAGCGCCGCGACCCGGCTCTCGCTCGCGGTCAGCGCCTCGACCCCGGAGAACATCAGCCGCCGCGGCCGCGCCCCGGCGGTGACCAGCTCCGCGTGGGCGCGATCGACCAACGCCGTGGCCCCGCAGCGCCGCGCCGCCTCCAAGCCCTCGCGCAGGCGCTCGCGCGCCTCGGTGCGCTGGCCGGCCCGGCGCCGGGCGGCGCCATGCTCGACCAGCGCCCGCGCGTGCTCGAGCCGAGCCGGCGAGCCGGCGAGCAGCGCCACCGCCTCCTCCAGCCGCTCCAGGCCGCCGGCGCCGCCCTCGACCAGCCCCGAGACCACAAGCGCCTGGCCGAGCACCGCCTTCGCGCCCCACTCGCGCGCCCGCCGCAGCTGCTCGTCGGCACAGCGCCGCGCGCCCTCCTCGTCGCCGAGACGCCGGTGGACCAGGGCGAGATCGCCGCGCCAGGGGATCCCCGGCAGGTGAGCGCCGACCTTTTCGCAGCGCTCGCCGTACCCGACCAGGTCAGCGAGCGCCTCGGCGTCGCGCCCCTGCGCCGCCCGCAGCCGCGAGCGCGCCCAGAGCAGCAGCTCCATGTGGATGATCGGCGGCAGCTGCGGCCCGCAGCCTCCCGCCGCGACGACCGCGTCGGCCTCCTCCAGCTCACCGCGCTCGACCAGCGCCAGGGCCAGGAAGGCGGAGCAGAAGGGGACCGCGAACGGCGGGCAGCCCGGCAGCTCCAGCGCCTGGCGGTTGTCGGCCTCGGTCGCGCGCAGGTCCCCCGCCAGGTAGTTGAGCGCGCCGCGCACGCCGGAGGCCGAGATGAACCCCCAGGCGGAGCCGTGGGCGATCGCGCGCTCGAGGCCGGCGCCCGCCGCGCGCAGCGCCTCCGAGGTCATGTCGGTCATGTACATCGTGTAGAGGACCTGGGTGATCGCGCTCGACTCGGCGCCCTCTTCGGCGATCAGCCGGCCGCCGCCGAGCGCGCGTCGGCAGTAGTCGGTGGTGCGCTCGAGGTCGGTGCCGGCGAGGCCGGCGCGGTACGCGGCGTTGCAGAGGACGAGGCGCTCGGCCGGGGTCTCGCCGCGCACCTCGGCGAGCGCGTCGATCCGCGCCGCCGAGCGCTGGAAGCTCTCGGCGTGGGTGACCCCGATGCAGTTCAGTTCGACCTGCAGCCGCATCTTCAGCTCGCCCTCGAAGCCCTCGAGGTCCTCGACCGCCGCTTCGAGCACCTCCACCGCGCCGAGCACGTCCTGGCTCAGCCTGGTCCGGCCGAGCACCAGCCACGCCTCCGCCCGCCGCTCCGGGTCGGCGACGAGGCGGATGCCCGCGGCCAGGTGCGCCGCGGCCCGCTCGGGTTCCTCGCCGGCCAGGTACTCGGCGGTGCCGAGCTCGCAGAGCAGCTCGCCGTCGGCGCGCGCCGCCTCGTCCTCCTCGCGCGCCCGCCGCAGGTAGGCGGCGGCGGTGTCGGGGGCGCCGCGGCCGAGCGCCGCCGCGGCCGCCTCGCGCAGCAGCTCGACGAAGCGGCGCTCGCCCGCCGGCGCGCAGTGGATCACGTGGGGGGCGATCAGCTCCGGGGCGGCGCCGTTGGCGGCCAGCAGCCGCGCCGCACGGGCGTGGGCGGCGGCGCGCTCGCCCGGGCCGAGGTCGGCGTAGACGGCCGAGCGGACGATCGGGTGGACGAAGTTCAGCGGCAGCTCCGGGGCGAGGATCTCGGCGCCGGCCAGCGAGTCGATCGCCAGCGCCGCCTCGCCCAGCTCGACCGCGGCGAACTCGGCCGCGTGGTGGAGCTCGACGTCGTTGCCGAGCACCGCGACCGCAGCGGCGATCGCACCGGCGGCCGGCGGCATCGCGGTCAGCCGCAGCAGCAGCGAGCGCGAGACCGTGTTCGGGCCGAGGTCGCGGATCAGGCTCGCCTCGGCGGCAGCCCCGCGCGAGCCGTCGGCGCGCAGCGCTCCGGCCAGCTCGCGGACCAGGAACGGGTTGCCGCCGCTGGCGCCGTGGCAGGCGGCGGCGAACTCGTCGTCGACCGCGCAGCCGATCCGCCCGCCGACCACCGCCGCGGTCGCGGCGACGCTGAGCGCCCGCGGCCGGATCAGGTTCGGACCGGCGGCCGCGGCGGCCAGCGCTTCCAGGGCGGCGCGGTCGCAGCCGGGCTCGCGCGGTCGCGCGGCGCTGACCAGGACGACCGGCAGCTCCTCGATCCGCGCCGCCAGGTGGGCGAGGAAGCGCAGCGAGGCGCGGTCGGCCCAGTGCGCGTCGTCGACGGCGAGCAGCAGCGGCCGGCGCGCCGCCAGGTTCGCGACCAGCCAGTAGAGCCCATGGGTGACCGCGCCGCTGGTCTCCGCCGCCGAGAGCCCGGCTCCGCCGAGCCCGAGCGCCGGCCGGGCCAGCGCCGCGCTGCCGGCGAGCAGCTCGCCCTTTTCCCCGGCGCTCGCCTCGACCAGGCGCCGCTCGAACAGGTCGCGGACGATCCCGTGCGCGAACTCGCGCTCCAGCTCCCCGCCGCGCGCCGCGAGCACCGCCAGCCCCTGCTCCCCGGCCGCCGCGCGGGCGGCGTCGAGCAGGCCGGTCTTGCCGATCCCCGCCGGCCCCTCCACGTGGATCACGCAGCCCCGCCCCGCCGCCGCGGACGCCAGCGCCGCGCCGAGCCGGGCCAGCTCCTCCTCGCGCTCTAGAAGCTCGTTTTCCTCGACGACGAGCGCGGACTCGGACACGCGCCAAGGCTACCCACCGCCGCCGCGGATTCCGCGGGCGCTAGACGAAAGGGCAGGGCGGCGCGAGCGCGCCGCGCCGAGCTAGCCGCCGAGGCCGCCGAAGATCGCGAAGGGGTTGGGCGGGCGCTCGGCCCAGGCGACCTGGCCGGAGCCCTCGGCGGTCACCTCGGCGCCGCTCGGCGCCTCGGCCTTCAGCCGCTCGGCCAGCGCTTTGGCGCTGTCCTCGTCGGTGGCGCCGACGACCAGGTACTTCCAGCGGCGCACCGCCGGCAGGCCCTCGGCCTCCAGCTTCTTCGCGAACTCGACCGCCTCGCGGTGCGAGGGGAGGTCGATGCGGACCTCGTATTCGGGATTGCCGCTGAGTTCGGAGTGGTCGCGCTCGGAGGCGATCAGGGCCTCGTGCTCCTCCTGCTCGGAGGCCTCGCCGCCGGGCAGCGGCTCGTCCGGGTTCTCCCAGTCCTCGGCGGTCGGGTGCCAGCGGCGCAGGCGGGCCTCGATGGTCCAGCCCTCCTCGCCGGCGATCCGCTCGATCAGCTTGCCCGCGGCCTCGACCTGGGCGCGGCTGCCGGCGTAGACGAACAGGCGGGTGCCGTCGCGGGAGACGATCACCCGGTCTTCGAAGGCGTCGGAGAGGTCGTGCTCGAGCTCACGCGCGGCGAGGTGCTCGCCGATCGCGGTGGCGCGGGCGTCGTCCTGGACATCGATCTGCAACCGCCATTCGTCGTTCATGGCGGCAAACATAGTGCTTCAGGCGCCGCGGATCGCCTTGCCGACGATCTTCTTCATCCGGGTGCGATCGCGCTGGCTCAGGTTCGAGGGCCGGCCCTTCGATTTCCGGGTCAGGCTCCAGAACTCGGACTGCTCGCTCTGGGTCAGGTTCTGGCGCACCCGCTCGCGACCTTTCTCGGCCAGCCAGAGGGAGACGGCCCAGACCATTTTCCAGGGAATCCGCTTCCAGACGGCGGGGGCGGCCTTGCTCGCGATCCACCAGGGCATGGACTCCCCCTACCCGTTTGCGGCGTTGCAGTGCTCCATCGCCGGGATTCTGACGCCCCGGCCACGAATAGCCTTGCGCCGGTGAGGGCCCCCGACCGCACCGTCGCCAGGCGGCTCGCCGACGCGGTGACCGGCCCGCGCGGGCGCTGGGTCGCGATCGCCGTCTGGCTGGCGATCGGCGTCGCCGGCTGGTTCGGCCACGAGCGGATCGGCGAAGTGACCGCGGCCGGGCAGAGCAGCTTCCTGCCCTCGAACTCGGAATCGACCCGCGCGATCGAGGCGCTGGAGACCGGCGGCGGCAACGGTGCGGGCGCGGGCGAAGAGGTGCCGACCGTGATCGTCTTCTCCCGCGAGGGCGGGCTGACCGAACGCGACCTCGCCGCGATCGGGCGGGTCGGCGACGGGCTCAACCAACTCGAGGTGACCGGCGCGACCCCGGTCGTCGACCCCTTCTCCGCCGACGCCACCGACTCGCTCGGCGAGGTCGCCTCGCTCGCCCACGGGATCGGCCCGCTCTCCCGCGACGGCGAAGCGGCGCTGATCGTGCTGGCGCTCGACAGCGGCGACCGCGGCGCCGTCACCAAGGGCGTCGAGCGGCTGCGCCAGTACCTGGCCGCGCACCCGGTCCCCGGCGTCAGCGCCTACGTGACCGGTCCGGGCGGGATCGCCGCCGACCTCGAGCGGGTCGCCGAAGAAGCGAGCGAGACGCTGCTGATCGCGACCCTCAGCCTGGTCCTCATCCTGCTCCTGGTCGTCTACCGGGCTCCGCCGCTGGCGCTGCTGCCGCTGCTGGTGGTCGGCGCCGCCTACCTGGTCGCGACCGGGCTCGCCTACCTGCTGATCGAGGCCGGCACGATCACCGTCAACTCGGAGGGCACGATGCTGCTCCTGGTGCTGATCTTCGGCGCCGGCACCGACTACTCGCTGCTCCTGGTGCACCGCTACCGCGAGGAGATCCAGGGCGGGCTGGAGCCGGCGCGGGCGCTGCCGAAGGCGATGGCCGAGAGCGCCCCGGCGATCGCCGCCTCGGCCGGGACCGTGATCGCGGCGATGCTCGTCCTGCTGGTCGCCCAGCTCGAGTCGACCCGCTGGCTGGGGCCGATCCTGGCGCTCGGGATCGCGACGATGCTGGTCGCCGCCTTCACCCTGCTGCCGGCGCTGCTCGCGGTGCTCGGCCCGCGCGCCTTCTGGTCCCCGTTCCGCTCGCGCGGTTCCTTTGCCACGCCGGGCGCGGGTAAGGAACCGCAGGGCGCGAAGCCGGGGGTCTGGGAGCGGGTCGCGACGCTGGTCGAACGGCGCTCGCGCCTGCTGATCGCGGTGATCGTCGCCGGCCTCGCGGTGCTGGCGCTCGGCAACCTCAGCGAGCACGGGACGATCGGGTTCGGCCAGGGCGAGACCAAGCCGACCCAGTCGAGCGAAGGCACCGAAGTGCTCGAAGAACACTTCCCACCCGGGCTCAGCTCGCCGCTGGCGGCGGTCGTCGCAACGCCGGCGGTGGAGCGGGTCGCGCGCGACCTCGAGCGGATGCGGGAGGTGCAGCTGACCGTGCCGGTGCCGACCGAGGCCGACAAGTCGGTGGTGGTGATCGTGCTGCGCGGCAACCCCTACTCGGGCGAGGCCGCCGAAGACGTCGAGCAGATCCGCGACCGCCTGCACCGCGCCGACCCGAGTGGCCTGCTCGGCGGCATCCCGGCGGAGAACTTCGATATCGAGCAGACCAACGAGCGCGACACGGTGCTGATCGTCCCGCTGGTCCTGCTCGTGGTCGCGCTGATCCTCGCCGCGGTGCTGCGGGCGCTGCTCGCGCCGGCCCTGCTGATCGCCACCGTCGTGCTCTCCTTCGCGGCGACGCTCGGCCTCTGCACCTTCGCCTTCTCGCAGATCTCCAGCGAAGGGGTCGCCTTCAACCTCGTGCTGATGGCGTTCATCTTCCTGGTCGCGCTCGGCGTCGACTACAACATCTTCCTGATGTCGCGGGCCCGCGAGGAGGCGGAGTCGCGCGGCACCCGCGCCGGCACCCGCGCCGCCCTGATCCACACCGGCGGCGTCGTCACCGGCGCCGGCCTGATCCTCGCCGGCACCTTCGCCACCCTCACCCTGCTCCCGCTCGAAGAGCTGGTCCAGATCGGCGCCACCGTCGCGATCGGCGTCCTCCTCGACACCTTCATAGTCCGCGCCCTGCTGATCCCCGCGATCGCCTACCGCCTCGGCCCCAGGGTGTGGTGGCCGTCAAGCGCGGCCGGGGACCGCGGAACTCCGGGCCGTCAGTAGCCCGGGCTGACCTTCGCTTTCTTGCGCTCGCTCGGGTGCGCGCCGCCCTTCTCGTCGAGGGTCTTGATCGCGGTGTGGATGTCGCCGGCCAGCCGGTCGACCTGCTCGCGGCTGAGCGTCTGCTTGACCAGCGCGCGGAGGACCTTCACCTTCTCGGCGTTCGGGGGCATCGTGTAGGCGGGAAGCATCCAGCCGCGCTCGGCCGAGAGCTGCCAGGAGACGTCGAACTCGTCGTAGTCCTTGCCCTCGACCAGCTTGAAGGCGACCAGCGGGAGCTGCTCCTGATCGGCCCCGATCAGCTCGAAGCTGCCGTTCTCCTCCAGCTTCTCGGCCAGCGCCTTGGCGTTCATCTCCATCGCCTTCATCACGTAGGTGTAGCCCTCGCGGCCGAGGCGGACGAAGTTGTAGTACTGGGCCAGCACCATCGAGGCGCCGGTCGAGAAGTTGAGGGTGAAGGTGGCGTCCGTTTTGCCGAGGTAGTTCTCGTAGAAGACGAGGTCCTCGGCGAGGTCGCTCTTCTCGCGGAAGATCAGCCAGCCGATCCCCGGGTAGACGAGCCCGAACTTGTGGCCGGAGACGTTGATCGAGCGCACCTGCTCGAGCCGGAAGTCCCACTCGGAGTCCGGGTAGAGGAAGGGCCAGACGAAACCGCCCGAGGCGCCGTCGATGTGCAGCGGCACGTCGAGGCCCTTGTCGCCCTTGAGGTCGACCAGCAGCTTGTTGATCCCGACGATGTCGTCGGCGTGGCCGGTGAAGGTGGTGCCGAGCACGGCCGCGACGCCGATCGTGTTCTCGTCGATGTGCGGCTCCACGTCCTCGGGCCCGATCGTGTACTTGCCCGGCTGCAGCGGCACGATCCGCGGCTCGACGTCGAAGTAGCGGCAGAACTTTTCCCAGACCACGTGAACGTCGCCGCCGAAGACCAGGTTCGGCTCGTCGACCGGCTTGCTTTCGGCTTCGCGGCGTTCCTTCCACTTCCACTTCAGCGAGAGCGCGCCGAGCATGATCGCCTCCGAGGAGCCCTGGGTCCGGCAGCCGGTGGTCTCGCCGGGCGCGTGGTAGAGGTCGGCGAGCATGCGGATGCAGCGCTGCTCGATCTCCGCCGAGATCGGGTACTCGGCGTGGTCGATGAAGTTGCGGTAGAGGTTTTCGGCGATGATCCGCTGCGCCTCCGGCTCCATCCAGGTGGTGACGAAGGTGGCGAGGTTCCGCCACGGGTCCCCCTCGAGCACCATTTCCTCGTCGACCAGCCGCATCGCGTCCAGCGCCGGCATCCCGGAGTCGGGGAACGGCCCGGCGGGGGCGTCTTCGATCAGGAAGCGGCTGCCGTAGAAGGCCGGCGGCTCGACACCGTGTTTCTTGCTCATCGGGGCTCCAGTCGTCTCGGTCGCGGAAGACGCGAGCGTAGCCCGTCCGACGGAGGTAGGCTCGCGGTACAGATTCGGAACGGGATGCTTTCCCAAACGAAAGGACTGCGGTGAACGGAGACGAGTTGGGAGAGATGGGGCCGATCGACTACGTGCTGGTCGAGTGGCCGGGCAAGCAACCGACCGGGGAGGCGATGCCGCACCTGATCGACCTGGTCGACCGGGGGCTGATCCGGATCATCGACCTCGCCTTCATCAGCAAGGGTGAGGACGGCTCGGTGGCGATGCTGGAGCTGGCCGACCTCGGCGACGCGGTGGTCGAGTTCGCCGCCTTCGAGGGCGCCGCCTCGGGCCTGCTGCACGACGACGACGTGGCACAGGCGGGCGACGTGCTGGAGCCCGGCACCTCCGCCGCCCTGCTCGTCTACGAGAACACCTGGGCCGCCCCGTTCGCCACCGCCGTGCGCCGCTCCGGCGGCCAGCTCGTCGCCAGCGGCCGCATCCCCGCCGAAGACTTCCTCGCCGCGCTCGACGCGGTCGAGGCCGCATAAAGGAGAGAAAGAGATGCCAGGACTACTTAGAGGGATGGCCCGCACCGCCGTCGTCGCCGGCACCGCGACCGCGGTCAGCGGCCGTGTCGCCCGCCGCCAGAATCAGCGCTGGTCCCAGCAGGAAGAGCAGCAGTACGCCGAGCAGCAGCAGGCCGCCGCGCCGCCGGCGCCGCAGGCGACTCCCGCCGCGCCCGCCGCCGAGGGCTCGATGATCGAGCAGCTGAAGGAGCTCGGCGAGCTGAAAGCGCAGGGCATCCTCACCGAGGAGGAGTTCGCCGCGCAGAAGGCCAAGCTGCTCGGCTGAGCGGCGCCGGAGGCGGCGGTGGATTAGGCGCCGCCGCTTCCGGGAAGGTTCCTCCCAGCGTGGAGGGCCTGATCGAAGATCTGACGCGGGGCAACGTCACCGAGGTCAAGGTGGTCCTGGCCTCGGTCGTGCTGGCGCTCGCCGTCTACCAGATGGCCCTGGCGGCGGTCTCCTACGGCAAGCTGCGCGTGCCCCTCCTGCGGGCCGGGCCGGCGACCTGGGCGCACCGGGCGAGCGGCGACACGATCGTCGTCCTCACCCTGCTGGTCGCGATCGCCTGCCTCTCCTACTACGGCTTCGAGGACGGCGGCGCGCACGCGCTGTTCGGCACCGCGCTGCTGGTCGTGATCGCGCTGAAAGTGATCGCGGTCCGGGTCGGCGGCTCCTCCTCGCCCTTCCTGCCCTGGCTGGGGGCGGCGCTGCTGGCGCTGTTCGCGGCGACCTGGCTGAGCTCGGCCGGCGACTTCCTCGGGGTCGGCGGATGAGCCGCCGCGCCGAGCTGGCCCAGATCGCCGGCTCGCTGCTGGCCGCGCTGGCGATCGCCGCGATCGCGATCTGGGCGGTCACCGAGCACTTCGGCCCGACCTCGGTCGCCGAGCTCGACGCCCGCGAGGACCGGATCGACATGCGCCTCGACGCCCGCGAGGAGGAACGCGAGGCGCGCGAAGACGCCCGCGACTAGGCGGCGCCCCCGCCGAGGTGTCAATTTTGGGGCGCATAGACCCCAAATTGACGTCTCGATTCAGGAGACCGCGTAGCTGAGGTGCAGGGCTTCGGGGCCCTGGACGACGCCGGTGAGCTCGAGGCGGGCGGCGCCGGCCGCGAGGTCGTCGAGCAGGCGGGTGCCGCCGCCGAGCAGGATCGGGACCTGGTGGATCTGCAGCCCATCGAGCAGGCCGGCGCGGATCGCCTGCTGGACCGTCGCGGCGCCGCCGCCGATCGCGACGTCCTTCCCGCCGGCGGCCTGCCTGGCCTGGGCGATCGCGCTCTCGATCCCGTCGGTGACGAAGTGGAAGGTCGTGCCGCCCGCCATCTCCAGCGGCTCGCGCCCGTGGTGGGTGAGCACGAAGACCGGTGAGTGAAACGGCGGCTCATCGCCCCACCAGCCGCGCCAGTCCTCCGCGCCCCACTCGCCGCGCACCGGGCCGAACATGTTGCGGCCCATCACCACCGCGCCGGTGTTCTCCTGCGCGGCGTCCATCACCGCGTTGCTCGGGTTCTCCTCGCCTTCGCCGCCCTCGCGCCCGTGCGCGCGCTGCCAGGAGGAGAGCTTGAAGACCCACTCGTGCAGAGCCTCGCCGCCTTCGCCCAGCGGCTCCTCCTCGCTCTGGTTCGGGCCGGCCATGTAGCCGTCGAGCGAGACCGATATCTGCGCCTTGACCTTGCTCATCGGCGCCGCCTGCGGCTACCGCCGCGGCCCGTTCTCCGCCTCCTCGACCGTCAGCTCGGCGGTCGGGAAGGCCTCCAGGCGCTGGTCGGGAATCGGCTCGCCGCTGCGCACCGAGAGCCCGTACTTGCCGTCGGCGAGCCGCTGCTCGGCCCGCTCGACCGCCGTCAGCCGCTCTTTCAGGTCGGCCAGCTGGCCGGCGTCGAACTCGTCCTGGTAGAGCCCCTCGGAGTTGAAGTCGCCCGGTTCGACCCGCGCGTCCCCCTCCTCCGGGCCGCCGCGCCGGGCGGCCGCGATCGCCTGCTCGATCTGCTCGCGCTCGCGTGCGAGCAGCTCTTTTGCCCGGGCCGAATCCATGCCGACACGGTAGCGCCTGAGCCCGCGCAGTCGCCGCGCTATCCTCATAGAGGACTAACTACAGAAAGTGGACTTCCTAATGACCTTTCGCCTGATCCCACTTGATGACGCGATCGTCTTCCCGACCGTGACCGCGACCCTGCCGATCGAGGTCGGCGAGGAGGAGCGGGTCTTCCTGATCCCCCGCCACGACGGCGAGTACGGGCGCGTCGGCGTCGTCGCCGAGGTGATCGAGCACGGGCGCTCGCGCCGCGGCCACCCGGTCGCCACCGTGGTCGGGCTGCACCGCGGCCTGGCGGGCGCCGCCCAGGCGGACGAGAACGACCCGGAGGTGCTGCGGGTCGAGGTGCAGGAGATCCGCGACGGTCACCCCGCCGATGAGCACACCGCCGAGCTGAGCCGCGAGTACCGCGCCGTGGTCGAGGAGATCCTCGAGCTGCGCGGCGACGACGGCCGGGTCGCCGCGTTCCTGCGCTCGGTCGACGAGCCGGGTGCCCTGGCCGACACGTCCGGCCTCGCCCCCGACATCAACTTCGAGGGCAAGAAGCGGCTGCTCGAGGCGGTCGACGTGACCCAGCGGCTGGAGATCGCGGTCGAGCTGCAGCGCGAGCGGCTGGCCGAGCTGCAGGTGCGCTCGAAGATCCGCGACGACGTCGAGTCGGGCGCCCAGAAGCAGCAGCGCGAGTACTTCCTGCGCAAACAGATGGACTCGATCCGCAAGGAGCTGGGCGAGGACGAGGCCGACCTGATCGCCGAGTACGAGGCGAAGATCGCCGGCGCCGGGATGCCGGAGGCGGTCGCCGAGCAGGCCGAGAAGGAGCTGCGCCGGCTCGAGCGCCAGGGCGAGCAGTCCCCCGAGTCCTCGATGATCCGCAGCTACCTCGACTGGCTGATCGCGGTGCCGTGGAGCGTGCGCTCCGACGAGCGGCTCGACCCGGCCCACACCCGCGAGGTGCTCGACGCAGACCATGCCGGCCTCGACGACGTGAAGAAACGGATCACCGAGTTCGTCGCCGTGCGCAAGCTGCGCGAGCAGCGCGGGGTCGAGGACGAGGGCCGCGCCAACGGCACGATCCTCACCCTGGTCGGCCCCCCGGGCACCGGCAAGACCTCGATCGGCGAGTCGATCGCGAACAGCCTCGGGCGCGAATTCGTCCGCATCAGCCTCGGCGGCCTGCACGACGAGGCGGAGATCCGCGGCCACCGCCGCACCTACATCGGCGCCCTGCCGGGACGGATCGTCCGTGCCCTGCGCGACGCCGGGACGATGAACCCGGTGATCCTGCTCGACGAGGTCGACAAGGTCGGCGCCGACTGGCGCGGCGACCCCAGCGCGGCCCTGCTCGAGGTGCTCGATCCGGCCCAGAACCACTCGTTCCGCGACCACTACCTCGATGTCGAGATCGACCTCTCCGAGGTCGTCTTCATCGCCACCGCGAACCTGCTCGACACGATCCCCGCGCCGCTGCTCGACCGCATGGAGGTGATCGCCTTCGACGGCTACACGACCGAGGAGAAGCTGGCGATCGCGCGCGGCTACCTGCTGCCGCGGCAGCTCAAGCGGAACGGGCTGCGGCCCGAGGAGGTCGAGGTCTCCGACGCGATCCTGCGCGCGGTGATCTCCGAGTACACGCGCGAGGCCGGCGTGCGCCAGCTCGAGCGCGAGGTCGGCAAGCTGCTGCGCGGCGCCGCGACCCGGATCGCCTCCGGTGAGGCGAGCGGCACGGTGACGCTCGGCGAGGCCGCCCTGCGCGAGGCGCTCGGCCGCCAGCGCTTCTTCCAGGAGTCGGTCGAGCGGACCGCGATCCCCGGCGTCTCCACCGGGCTGGCGGTGACCGGGACCGGCGGCGACGTCCTCTTCGTCGAGGCGACCGCGATGGAGGGCGACAAGGGCCTGGTGCTGACCGGCCAGCTCGGCGACGTGATGAAGGAGTCGGCGCGGATCGCCCTCTCCTACGCCCGCTCGCACGCCGAGCAGCTGGGCATCGACCCGGCCCGCTTCCAGCGTGAGTTCCACCTGCACGTGCCCGCCGGGGCGATCCCCAAGGACGGCCCCAGCGCCGGCACGGCGATGACCACGGCGCTGGTCAGCCTGCTCTCCGGGCGGCCGGTCAAGCACACGGTCGGGATGACCGGCGAGGTCACCCTGCAGGGCCGGGTGCTGCCGATCGGCGGGCTCAAGCAGAAGGTGCTCGCCGCCCACGCGGCCGGGCTGACCGAGGTGATCCTGCCCGAGCGCAACCGCGGCGACCTCGACGAGGTGCCGGAGGAGGTGCGCGAGCAGATGACCTTCCACCCGGTGATGAGCGTCGAGGAGGTGCTCGGGCTGGCCCTGGAGCCGGCGGAGAAGGGCCACCCGGTCACGGCGGCATAGGGTGGCGCCGTGACCCCCCGCTGCAACAACTGCCAGCCGGTCCCCCCGGAGCTCCGCGCCGCCGCGGGGCTGCTCGAGCGGCGCTGGACGATGGCGACGATCTACGCCTGCTCGTCCGGCGCCGCCCGCTTCAACGAGTTCCGCCAGTCCCTCCCCGGCGTCTCCCCCACCACCCTCTCCGACCGGCTCGAACAGCTCGAGGCCGCCGGCATCGTCGAGCGCCGCCTCGTCCCCGGCCGCCCTCCCCACACCGAGTACGAGCTGACCGAGCGCGGCCAGCGGATCGCCGTCGCCGTCGCCGGCCTACTGGCGCACTGACGTATCCCCACCGCCACTGGACAGGCGGTTTAGTCTGGTTGACCAGCCAGTCCGCTCGCCATAGGAGGCACGCCATGCCCGATAAACCGGCCATCGTCCTGATCCATGGGTTCTGGGTCACGCCCCGCAGTTGGGAGAACTGGGTCGCTCATTACGAGGCCAAGGGGTACGAGGTGCACGCGCCGGCCTACCCGGGCCTGGAGGTCGAGGTCGAGGCGCTGAACGCCGACCCGGGGCCGATCGAGGCGCTGACGATCGAGGCGATCGTCGCCCACCTGGAGGGCATGCTGGCCGGGATCGAGGGTGAGCCGATCCTGATCGGGCACTCGGCCGGCGGCGTCTTCACCCAGTTGCTGATGGACCGCGGGCACGGGCGCGCCGGGGTCGCGATCAGCTCGGCGCCGACGGAGGGCGTCGCGGTGGTCCCGCTCTCCCAGGTCAAAGCCGCCTTCCCGGTGCTGAAGGACCCGATCCACAAAGACCGCGCCGTGCCGCTGGACCGCAAGCAGTGGCACTACGCCTTCGCCAACACGCTCAGCGAGGAGGAGTCGGACGCGCTGCACGAGCGCTACGCGATACCCGCCTCCGGCTCGATCTTCTGGGAGAGCGCCCTGGCGACGCTGCGGCCCGGCCATCAGGGCACCTACGTCGACTACAAGAACGACGAGCGCGCCCCGCTGCTGTTCATCTCCGGGGCCGAGGACCACTTGATGCCGCCCAGCGTCCAGGCCTCGAACGCGAAGCACTACAAGTCGGACACCGTGACCGAGGTCGAGGTCTACGAGGGCCGCGACCACGCGATCATCGCCGAGGCCGGCTGGGAGGAAGTCGCCGACCGGGCCCTCGCCTGGGCCCTGGAGCAGAGCGCGTGAGCGTCACGATCACCCACATCGGCGGCCCGACGGCGCTGATCGAGGCCGGCGGCTGGCGGCTGCTCACCGACCCGACCTTCGACCCGGCCGGCGGCAAGTACAGCTTCGGGCTCGGCACCGGCTCGGTGAAGACGACGGCGCCGGCGCTGAGCGCCGAGGAGATCGGGCCGATCGACGGGGTCCTGCTCAGCCACGACCAGCACGACGACAACCTCGACGCCGCCGGCCGGGCGCTGCTGCCGAGCGCCGGCACCGTGCTGACCACCGAGCCCGGCGCGAAGCGGCTCGGCGGCAACGCGGTCGGCCTGGCGCCCTGGGCGACGACGACCCTGGAGGCGCCGGGCAAGCAGCCGATCGTGGTGACCGCAACCCCCTGCCGCCACGGGCCGCCGCTGAGCGGGCCGCTGGTCGGCGCGGTCGTCGGCTTCAGCCTCGCCTGGGAGGGCCAGGAGCACGGCGAGCTCTGGATCTCCGGCGACACCGTGCTCTACGACGGCGTACGCGAGGTCGCGCGGCGGCTGCGCGTCGGCACCGCGATCGTCCACCTCGGCGGCGTCCGCTTCCCGATCACCGGGCCGGCCCGCTACACGCTGAACGCGGCCGAGGCGGTCGAGCTCTGCGCCGAGATCGGCCCGCACACGGTGATCCCGATCCACTACGAGGGCTGGAAGCACTTCCGCCAGGGACGCGACGAAATCGAGCGCGAGCTGGCCACGGCACCGGCCGCGCTGCGCGGGAGCGTGCGCTGGCTCGAGCTCGGGGTGGCGACGGAGATCGAGGTCTAGGTGCTGGCCGTCCGAGGGACGGCGTGCTTCGGGGGGGTTTCCGCCGGAGGGGTCGGTGGTGTCCTTCTACCTTCGCTGGGCGAATTCGCCCGGATCGCCACTGCGCCGTCCGAGATGCGCAGTTGGGCGAATCGCTAACGCCGCTCGTACGAAGGACACCACCGACCCCTCCCAACGGAAGCGCTCCGAAGTTCCGTCTCGGTCGAAGCGCCCCGTGGACGCCCAGCGGGCGCTCAGGCGGTCGGCGGAGGCGGGGGCGGAGGCGGCGGGTCGGTCGGGGTGCCGTAGGACGGCGGCGGGGCCTCGCCGGAGAGCGGCGGGGCTGCCTCGCCGGGCGCCGGGACCGCGGGCGCGGGCTGGCCCTGGGCCGCCAGCAGGCGGTAGTAGAGGACGGCGGCGACCAGCGCGGTGACCGGCGCGGTGACGGTCGAGGCGAGGGCGCTGAAGACGATCTGCAGGATCACCCCGTCGGTGATCGCGGAGGCGATCGAGGTGAGGATCGCGTTGGCGATCGCGGCGAGCAGGAAGGCGACGATGATCGTCCCGAAGACCGGCCAGCCGTTGCCGCGGACGAGCTCCCGGGAGCGGCCGAAGGAGGCGAGCGCGCCGCTGCGCTCGATCACGATCACCGGCGCGATCACCGCCCAGATCGTGAGCAGGATCAGGCCGGGCACGATGAGCAGGACAAACCCGATGCCGATCCCGATCGCGGCGAGGATGCCGGCGCCGAGCAGTGGCCCGAGGAACGGCATCGCCTCGTCGATCAGGTCGCGCATCCCCGAGTCGCGCTGGCCGTCCTGGACGTCGCGGACCAGGCTGACGACGACGCCCTGGTAGAGCACGCCGGCCAGCAGCGAGACCACCAGCGCGACCAGCAGCAGCAACGCGCTGCCGCTCGTGATCCCCGCGACCACGGCCACGAGCAGGTAGATCCAGAAGGCGAGCGGGAGCAAAACCCCCGCGTGAGCCCCGTAGATGGAAAAGACTTCGTTTAGCGAGTCGCCGACGCTGATCTTGCGGTTCATGGGCGCAAGCATCCGCGCCCCGCCGGACGGACTTTCGGCGCGGCAGAGGTTTGGTGCGGGTAGCGACCGAAAGCTCTGCCGCTCCCGGGGCCGCTCAGGGAGACCAGTCGAGCAGGCGGGCGAAGTGGCGCAGGCGGGCTGATTCGGGGACCAGCGGGAAGAGGGAGTCGCGGAGGCGGCGGGTCGCGGCCGAGCGGGGCAGGGCGATCGCGGCGGCGCGGCGCGATTCCTTGACAAAGAGGACGGCGCGCTTGACCCGGGCGCGCTCGTACTCCGCCAGGCCGGCCTCGACGTGGGCGGCGCGCTCGCCCCCGCCGGCCGCCGGCACCGCCGCCAGCGCCTCGCCGAGCACGACCGCGTCCTCGAGCGCGGCGCCGGCGCCCTGGCCGATGAAGGGCAACATCGGGTGGGCGGCGTCGCCGAGCAGGGTGGCGGCGCCGCGGCTCCAGGCGCCGACCGGGTCGCGGTCGTAGAGGCGGTGGACGAGGACCTGGTCGGCCGGGGTAAGGGCGACCACCTCGCCGATCCGCCCCTCGTACTCGCCCACCAGCTCCTCGACCCGGCCCGGCCGGTCCTCCCCCAGGCAGCCGAAGTACCAGTAGACGAGCTCGCCGCGCAGCGGCAGCAGGCCGGCGACGCTGCCCCTCCCCCACCACTCGCCGGCCGGCACCGGGCCGGCGGCGGGGGCGATGCCGCGGTAGGCGACGATGCCGGCGTCGCGCGGCTCGCCGTCGCCGAGCAGCGCGGCGCGGACCGCCGAGCGCAACCCGTCGGCGCCGACGACGAGATCGGCGCGGGCGCTCGAACCGCCGGCGAAGCGCAGCTCGGCGCCGCCGGCACCCGCTCCCGCTCCCGCTCCCACGCCATGGTCCGCCACCGCTCCGCCGACCTCGACCGCCTCGACCCGCGTCCCCGCCCGCACCCGCTCGCGCCCGCAGGCCGCCAGCAGCGCCCCGTGCAGCTCGACCCGGTGCAGGCCGACGAGCGGCTCGCCGAAGCGCCCGGGGATCGCGTCGGCCTTGAACCCGGCCAGCATCCGGCCGTCGGCGCGCCGCACCCCTCCCGCCTGTTCGAGCCCGAGCGCAACCGGCTCGTCGAGCCCGAGCGTGCGCAGCGAACGCACCCCGTTCGGCCACAGCGAGAGGCCGGCGCCGAGCTCGCGCGGCTCCGGGTCGGCCTCGTAGACCGTCGCCTCCCAGCCCGCCCGGCGCAGCGCGATCGCCGCCGCGAGGCCGCCGATCCCGGCGCCCACAACCGCTGCCTGAGGGGCTCCCGCCACGCCGCCAGCCTACCCCGCGGCCCGGCCTCGCTACGCTGTTCCCAACCGCTCGTTTGGTATGGGAGTTGCGACGATCCGGCGACCTCCGTATGCTTCCGTGCGTTTGGGCCGGCCGTGTGGAGGCGCCGTGCCAAAAGTGACTACGACTTCGAAGACGCCAGAGACTGTCATCGTCCGGTTCGCCGGAGACTCTGGCGATGGCATGCAGCTGGTCGGCGACCGCTTCACCGCCGCCACCGCGCACGTCGGCAACGACCTCTCCACCCTCCCCGACTTCCCGGCCGAGATCCGCGCCCCCGCCGGCACCCCGGGCGGCGTCTCCGCCTTCCAGATCCACTTCGCCTCGCGGGACATCCTCACCCCCGGCGACCACCCGAACACGCTGGTGGCGATGAACCCGGCGGCGCTGAAGACCCACCTCGGGGCGCTCGAGGCGGGCGGCACGCTGATCGTCAACGAGGACGCCTTCACCGCCAACAACCTGCGCAAGGCCGGCTACGGCGAGGCCAACCCGCTCGAGGACGGCACGATCGAGGACTACCAGGTCCTGCAGGTGCCGATGACGACCCTGACCACGCGCGCCACCGAGGACGTCGAGGGCCTGAAGCCGGCGGAGGCGCAGCGGACCAAGAACCTCTTCGCGCTCGGCCTGATCTCGTGGATGTACGGGCGGCCGACCGAGGACACGGTCTCCTGGCTGGAAACGAAATTCGCCAAGAAGCCGGCGATCATGGCCGGCAACATCGCCGCCTTCAAGGCCGGCTACAACTTCGCCGACACGATCGAGATCTCGGTCGTCCCGACCGAAGTCGAAGCGGCGCCACTGAGGTCGGGCGAATACCGCAACGTCAACGGCGCCAACGCGCTGGCGATGGGCCTGGTCGCGGCCAGCGTGCGCAGCGGCCTGCAGCTCTACTACGCCGGCTACCCGATCACCCCGGCCTCCGAACTGCTCCACCAGCTCGCCCGCCACGACCGTTTCGGGGTCCGCACCGTGCAGGCCGAGGACGAGATCGCCGCCGCCAACATGGCGCTCGGCGCCTCCTTCGGCGGCAAGCTCGGGGTGACCGCGACCAGCGGCCCCGGCATGGACCTGAAGGCGGAGACGATCGCGCTCGCCCAGATGGTCGAGCTGCCGATGGTGATCATCGACGTGCAGCGCTCCGGCCCCTCGACCGGGCTGCCGACCAAAACCGAACAGTCGGACCTGCTGATGGCGATCCACGGCCGCCACGGCGAGTCGCCGATCCCCGTGGTCGCTCCCTCGACCCCGTCCGACTGCTTCGACTCGGCGATCGAGGCGGTGCGGATCGCGGTCCGCTACCGGACCCCGGTGATCCTGCTCGCCGACGGCTTCCTGATCAACTCCTCGGAGCCGTGGCGCCTGCCGCAGGCCAGCGATCTACCGGAGATCGACCCCAACTTCGCGACCGCGCCGAACGCCGGCGACGAGTTCCTGCCCTACCTGCGCAACGAGGACGGCGCCCGGCCCTGGGCGATCCCCGGCACCCCCGGCCTGCAGCACCGGCTCGGCGGGCTGGAGAAGGAGCACGGCAGCGGCAAGATCTCCTACGACGCCAAGAACCACGCGCTGATGACCGAGCTGCGCGCCGGCAAGCTGGACAAGCTGTCGGAGGCGCTGCCGCCGCTGGAGGCCGACGCCGACGAGGGCGCCGAGCTGCTGATGATCGGCTGGGGCTCGACCTTCGGGGTGATCGGCGCCGCCGCCCGGCGGCTGCGCCAGCGCGGCATCCCGGTCGCGACCGCGCACCTGCGCCACCTCGACCCCTTCCCCGCCAACACCGGCCAGATCGTCAAGGCCTTTCCCAAGGTCCTGGTTCCCGAGCTGAACACGGGCCAGCTACTCAGCCTGCTGCGCGACAAGTACCTGGTCGACGCGGTCGGCTACAACAAAGTCGAGGGCCTGCCGATCCTGGCCGAAGAGCTGGAGCAGGCCGCACTGGAGCAGATCGGACGATGAGCGAGCACGAGCACAACGGCAACGGCAGCGACAACGGGGGCGGCGTCGCCACCCTGACCAAGGCGGACTTCCAGTCCGGCCAGGAAACCCGCTGGTGCCCAGGCTGCGGCGACTACGCGATCCTCAACTCGGTCCAGACGGTGATGCCGGAACTCGGCGTGCCGCCGGAGAAAACGGTCTTCATCTCCGGGATCGGCTGCGCCGGCCGCTTCACCTATTACATGGACACCTACGGGATGCACGGCATCCACGGCCGCGCCCCGGCGCTGGCGACCGGGATCGCGACCTCGCGCGAGGACCTCTCGGTCTGGGTCGTCTCCGGCGACGGCGACTCGCTCTCGATCGGCGGCAACCACCTGATCCACGCGCTGCGCCGCAACGTCCCGATCAAGCTGCTGCTCTTCAACAACCAGATCTACGGGCTGACCAAGGGCCAGTACTCGCCGACCTCGGAGACCGGGAAGGTGACGAAGTCGACGCCGTTCGGCTCCGAGGACCACCCGTTCAACCCGCTGGCGCTGGCGCTCGGCGCCGACGCCTCCTTCGTCGCCCGCACGATCGACGTCGAGAAGGAACACGTGCGCGAGACCCTGCGGGCGGCCGCCGAGCACCCCGGCTCGGCCTTCGTCGAGATCTACCAGAACTGCAACGTCTTCAACGACGGCGCCTTCGACGCCGTGCGCGGCAAGGCCGGCGGCCCGAACCAGATCCGGCTCGAGCACGGCCAGCCGATCCGCTTCGGCGCCGAGAACGAGCGCGGCGTGGTCCGCTCCGCCGACGGCGGGCTCGAGGTGATCGAGGTCGCCGACGTCGGCGAGGACGCCCTCGTCGTCCACGACGCCCACGTCGCCGACCCCAGCCACGCCACCGCGCTCGCCCGGCTCGCCGACAGCCCGACCGGGCCGACCCCGATCGGCGTCTTCCGCGACGTCAAACGCGACGTCTACGGCTCCGGCCGCCAGTCGGCCCTGCGCAGCGCCCACGAGAGCGCCACGCTCGCCGACGTCGACGAGCTGCTGCGCTCCGGCGACACCTGGGTCGTCTAGACGCGGGCCGGCTCCGGCTTCTCGTCCTCGGCGCGGCCGTCGCGGCCCTCGACCAGGTGCCCCTCCAGGGAGATGTTGGGGAGGATCCGGTCGAGCCAGCCGGGCAGCCACCAGGCGCGGTCGCCGAGCAGGGTGACCACGGCCGGCGCGATCACCAGGCGGACGAACAGCACGTCGATCAGGATCGCCGCGCCGAGCCCGAGCCCGAACATCTTGCTGATCACGTCGTCGGTGCTGACGAAGGCGAGGAACACGGAGGCCATGATCAGGCCGGCGAAGAGGACGACCTTGCCGATCCGGGCCATGCCGTGGATCACGCTCGCCCGCGGCGAGTCGCCTTCGTTGTAGGCCTCGTGGATCCGTGAGAGCAGGAAGACGTTGTAGTCCATGCTCAGCCCGAAGAGGATCGCGAACATCATCACCGGCACGAAGGAGACGATCGGGATGCCGCTGTCGACGCCGATCAGGCTGGCGCCGAGCCCCTCCTGGAAGACCGCGGTGACGACGCCGTAGGCGGCGGCCACCGAGAGCAGGTTGAAGACCGCCGAGATCAGCGGGATCCAGAGCGAGCGGAAGGCCATCATCAGCAGCAGCACCGAGAGCCCGATCACGACCGCGATGAAGATCGGCAGGCGTGAGCCGACCCGGTCCGAGAAGTCCTCGAAGCTGGCCGTGTTGCCGCCCACGTAGACCTTCAGCGGGGTGCCCTCGACCGCCGCAGGCAGGGTCTCGCCGCGCAGGGTCGCAAGCAGCTCGCTGGTCCGCTCGTCCTGCGGCGCGGTGGTCGGGATCGCGAAGATCGTCGCCATCTCACCGTCCTCGCTGCGGGTCGCCGGGGCGACCGATTCGACGCCCGGGGTGTCGGCCACCGCGGCCTCGATTTCTTCCAGCTGGGCGGCCGTGTCCGGGTCGCCCTTCGGGGTGTCGACGGCGAGCAGGAAGGGCCCGTTGGAGCCGGGGCCGAAGGCGTCGCTGAGCGCGTCGTAGGCGACTCGCTGGGTTTTGCCCTCCGGCTGGTTGCCGTCGTCGGGCTGGCCGAGGCGCAGCTGCAGCATCGGCACCGCGAACACGAGCAGGACGAGGACGCCGGCGACGATCGAGAGCCAGGGGCGCTGGGTGACCAACTCGCCCCAGCGGCCGAAGGCGCGCGAGGGCGCCGTGTGCGAGGGCTTCTTCGGGCGCAGCCAGCGGGCCAGCGCGCCGATCATGATCGGCAGGATGGTCAGCGCCGAGATCACCACGGCGGCGATCGCGATCGCCGCGCCGATCCCCATCTTGCCGATGATCGGGATCCCGACCACGAGCAGGCCGGCGATCGCGACCATCACGATCAGGCCGGCGGCGACGACCGAGGCGCCGGCGGTCGCCGCGGCCTTGGCCGAGGCGTCGCGGACGCTGTCGCCTTCGGCGATCTGTTCGCGGTAGCGGCCGATGATCAGCAGCGAGTAGTCGATCCCGGCTCCGAGCCCCAGCATCACCGCGATGATCGAGGCGAACTCGGGCAGGCCGAGCGGCTTGGAGAGCGCCGCCAGCAGCATCTGGCCGACGATCACGCCGATCAGCGCCCCGGCCAGGGTCGCGCCCATCGCGGCCCCGGAGCGGAACAGCAGGGTCAGCAGGATGATCGCCACGGCGACGCCGATCAGCTCGCCCACCGGCGCCTCCTGTTCGGCGGCGATGTCGACGACCATGCCGCGCATCGAGACCTCGACCGGGCCGCCTTCGGCGCTGCGGGCGGCCTCCTCGAGCGCTTCGCCGTTCTCTTTCTCGACGTCGGCGGGCTCGATGTCGTAGCGGACTTCCGCCGAGGCGAGCTTGCCGTCGGGGGAGATCGTGCCGCCCGGCGCGTAGGGGTCGCCGACTTCGGCAACCCCTTCGAGCTTGGCGATCCCGGCCAGCGCCTTCTGCACGTCGGCCTTGGCGGCCGGCTCGGTGATCTCACCCTGCTCGACCTTGAAGACCACGGTCGCGTCGGCGCCGGCGAAGGCCGGGCTGTGCGCCTGGAAGAGGTCGTAGGCGGCCTGCGACTCGGTCCCCGGGGCGGAGAAGTCGTCGGCGGCGGGGCCGGCGGTCCCGGCCGCGATCCCGATCAGGATCAAGATCACGATGGCGGCCGCGAGCGAGCGCTTCCAGTAATGGGTGAGGGTACGGGCGACGCCCGCGAGCAGGTGAGACAAGGGTGGCCTCCGGGGAGAAAGGGGGGAAACGAAAAGGGGAAAGACGAAGCGGGAGCGCGGGAACCTAGCACAATCCCGGCCTGTTTTTGCGTCACCTGCAAATTTACCGCGAGTGCAAACAAGCTGTTAACGTCTGCACCCCATGACCGACGCGACGCTCGGACTGCGAGAGCGCAAGAAGCTGCGCACCCGCGAGACGATCGCCCGGGTCGCGCTCGAGCTCTTCGACCGCCAGGGCTTCGCCGAGACGACGATCGCCGAGATCGCCGCCGCGGCCGACGTCTCCCCGCGCACCGTCTCCGGCTACTTCCCCGCCAAGGAGGACCTCGTCTTCCCCGACCAGGAGGCCGTCTTCGGCGCCCTCGTCCAGCGGCTCGCCAGGCGCCCGGCCGACGAGCTCGCCCCGCACGCGTTCCGCGGCTGGATCGAAGACCTGATGGAGACTTGGCGGGGCCGCGAGGAGACGCTGCGCGCCCAGCGCCGGGTGATCGACCAGAGCCCGTCCCTGCAGGCCCGCCAGCAGCTCTTCGTCGCCCGCGTGCACGAGCTGCTGGCGGAAGCGACCGCCGCCGACCTGGGTGCGTCCACCGACGACCTCGAGCCGCAGATCGCCTCGGCGGCGACGACCGCGATCCTCGAGCTGCTCGGCAACCACCTGAAGCCGGCGAAGCAGGGCGCCGAGGTCGACGTCGACGCGAGCATCGCCGAGGTCCGCTCGCTGCTCGACCGCACCGTCGTCTTCGTCGCCGCCGGGATCAACGCCCTGCGCGAGACCCGCGAGGCCTGAGATCGGCGAGCGCCTGCGCCAGCTCGTCGACGAGCTCGCGGTCGAGCCCGGCGATCGCGTGCTCGAGATCGGCTGTGGCCACGGCGTCGCCGCGACCCTGATCTGCGAACGGCTCGACGGCGGCAGCTACACCGCCGTCGACCGCTCGGCGAAGATGATCGCCGCCGCCGCCAGCCGCAACGCCGCCTACGTGGAGGCCGGCGTTGCCGAGTTCCTGCTCGGCAAGCTCGAGCACCTCGACCTCGGCGAGCGCCGCTTCGACAAGGTCCTGGCCGCCCGCGTCCGCCTCTTCCACACCGAACCCGAGCGCGCCCACGCCCTCCTCACCCCCTGGCTAACCCCCAACGCCAAGGTCCTCGACGTCTACGACGGCCCCTCGGGCTAGGATCGCGGGGGGACCGGTGACGCTGACCGTCTCCGCCTGCGCGAACGGAGCCCCCGGCTGCTCGGCGAGCGCGAACACCGGCTCGATCTACAACTTCATCCTCGACGGCGAAAATCACGGCGGCCAGGTTCTGTTCGCCGTGCGGCTGCCAGACGGCGCTACGCCGCCCGACGCGTTCAGCGCCAATCTCGGCGGCGGCGGCACCCTAGCCTTCAACCGCAGCTCCAGCTTCGAAACGCAACTGCAGACGCTCGAGCCCGCCCCCGCCGACGGCGGGCCCTACCCGACCCCGCTGAGGTGGCGACCGGTGGTCGGGACCCGCTACGCCGACAACGGCTCCTACCTCAGCACCCGCCCAGTCAACTGCGGGCCGGAAACGAGCGACCTCTACGACGGCTTCAACGAGACCGGCGGCGCCGGCTCGACGATCGTTTGCATCGACTCGCCCGACGCGCCGTCGACCCGCGGCTTCCTCGGTGCCCCGATCGTCGACTTCGGGGTGACCGCGACCGCGGTGACGGCCTCGGCCGGCAGCACCGTCACCGCGACCTTCCTCGCCCGCCGCAGCGGCACCGCCGACCCGGGCACGACCTTCTCGCTCGCCGCCTCAACCGGCGTCCCCGGCGGCTCGGTGTCGATCGACCGCGCCAGCGCCTCGCTCGGCGGTGACTCGACCAACCCGGTGCTCGCCACCGTCACCGTTCCCGCCGCCACTCCGCCCGGTGCCTACCCCGTCACCGTAACCGCGACCGCGCCGGGCAAGCCGACGCGCAGCGCGACCTCGACGGTCACGGTGCCGGCGGTGGCGCAACCGCCAAAAGGCGCCCCCGAGCTCACCGTCTCGCTCAAACCCAAGCGCTTCCGCGCCGGCACCGTCAAAGGCAAAGCGGCGAAAGGACTGCCGCCGGTCGGGGCCAAGCTGAAACTGAACGTCTCCCGCCCCGCGTCCCTGGAGATCGGGATCGAGAAGAAGAAGGGCGGCAGGGGCGGCACAAGAAGAAGCTCCTCTCCTTCAAGCTCACCCCCGGCGCCTACCGCCTGCGCATCACCGCGGCCGCTGACGGCCTGCGCTCGCCGACCCGGACGGTCACCTTCGCCTTCGTCGCCGGTTAGCGAACGGGCTGGCGGCGGCGGAAGACCGCGATCAGGGAGGCGGCGACGAGGCCCGCGAGGACGGCGGCGATCGTGGCGATCGTCTGGAAGCCGGAGACGAAGGCGCTTTCGGCGGCGGCGAGGACGCCGGTGGGGAGGCGCTCGGAGACGGCGGCGGCCGAGGCGAGGGAGTCGCTGGCGGCCTCGGCGACGCGCTGCGGGAGGGCGGCCGGGAGGGCGTCTTCGAACCGGGCGCGGTAGACGGCGGCGCCGACGCTGCCGAGCAGGGCGATGCCGAGGGCGCCGCCGAGCTCGGCGCCGGTCTCCGAGAGCCCGGCGGCGACGCCGGCGCGCTCGGGCGGCGCGGTGCCGACGATCAGGTCGGTGCCGACGGTGACCGCGATCGCGATCCCGAAGTCGATCGCGACCGAGGCGGCGATCAGGTCGCCGAAGCCGCCGCCGGCGTCGACGGTGGTGAGGAAGGCGAGGCCGCAGGTGCTGACCAGCAGGCCCGCCGCCATCAGCAGGCCGGGATGGACGCGGCGGACGAGCAGCGGGGCCAGCATCGAGCCGGCGACGAAGGCGCCCGCCGAGGGCAGCAGCCAGAGGCCCGCGGTCAGCGGGCTGAGCCCGGCGACCAGCTGCAGGTACTGGGCGATGAAGAGGAAGGTGCCGCCGACCAGGAAGATCCCGAGCGAGTTGGCGAGCAGGGCCATGCTGAAGGTCGGCCGCGCGAACAGCCCGAGCGGGACCAGGGGGTCGGGGAGGCGGCGCTGGCGGCGGACGAAGACGGCGCCGACCGCGAGGCCGAGGGCGAGCGCCGCGAGCGCGGTCGCGTCGACGCCGCCGTGCTCGGCGATCCGCTTCACCCCGAAGACCAGGGAGAGGATCGCGACCAGCGAGAGCGCGGCGCTCGGCAGGTCGAAGCGGCCCGGTTCGGGGTCGCGGTACTCGGGCAGGTAGCGCGGTCCGACCGCCAGCAGCATCAGCATCACCGGCACCGC
The DNA here is from genome assembly GCA_964464285.1 of uncultured Conexibacteraceae bacterium. GTDB lineage: Bacteria > Actinomycetota > Thermoleophilia > Solirubrobacterales > 70-9 > VAYN01. The sequence continues at coordinate 23,866 of CAYXFL010000006.1, read as the reverse complement.
CAGCAGGAACACCGAGCCCCACCAGAAGTGCTCCAGCATCACCCCGCCGACGATCGGGCCGATCGCGGCGCCGACCGAGAAGCAGGTCGCCCAGACCCCGATCGCGAACTGGCGCTGGCCGGGGTCGCGGAACATGTTGCTGATCAGCGAGAGGGTCGAGGGCGCCAGCGTCGCCCCGGCCAGCCCGAGCAGCGCCCGTGAGGCGATCAGCATCTCGGCGCTGTTCGAGAAGGCGGCGAGGACCGAGCAGACGCCGAAGGCGGCGGCGCCGACGAGCAGCAGCCGGCGGCGGCCGATCCGGTCGCCGAGCGTGCCCATCGTGATCAGCGCCCCGGCGAGCACGAAGCCGTAGATGTCGGTGATCCAGAGGAGCTGGGTCGCCGACGGGTCGAGGTCGGCGGTCAGCGCCGGGACCGCGAGGAACAGCACGGTCAGGTCCATCGCGTAGAGCAGGCAGGGCAGCGCGATCACCGCCAGCCCGATCCACTCGCGCGGGGTCGCCCGCGCCGGCGTCGCGGCGGCGCTCACCGACCCTCGAAGAAGGTGCCGACCTCGCGGGTCATGCGCCCGATCACTTCGTAGAACGAGGCGAGCAGGTTGCGCATCAGCGCCGTCTGCAGCGCCGGGTCGGTCTCCCCCAGCCGCTCGAAGTCGGCGACCGTGAGGACCAGGCACTCGCCGTCGCTCTCGCCGCGCACGGTGACCGGCCGCGCCGGCACGTCGGCGAGCGCGACCTCGCCGAAGGAGAGGCCCGGCATCAGGGTCGAGAGGCGGCGGGCGCGGCCGTCGCCGAGGTCGATCTCGACCCGCACCTCGCCCTCGACCAGGAGGAAGATCTCGCCCGCCTCCTCGCCGGCGGAGAAGATCGTCTCACCGGCGGCGAAGCGGCGGGAGCCCAGCACCTCGGCGAGTCGCTCGACCATCGCCGGCTCGAGCCCGCGGGCCAGCCGGTGCTCGGCGAGCGGGACCCGCTCGGCGCCGGGCGAGGGGGCGCCGTGGTGGGCGAGCAGCCACTCCTCGCACCACTCGGTGGCCGCGTCGAGGTCGGCGAAGGTCTCGAAGCCGTCGCTTGGGATCGCCGCCAGCAGCCCGGACGAAGGCGGCGCGACCACCGCCAGCACGGTGTCCCGTTCGCCCAGCCAGGCCGCCAGGCCGGCGAGCAGGCGCGCCGCCGCGAGGTCCATCTCGGTCACCTCGGTGAGGTCGACGACCGCGATCCCGACCCCGTCGGCGCGCCCGACCAGGTCGCGGACGACGCTCTCCATCGCCGCGAACACGAGGTCGCCGTGCAGCACGGTGACGAAGGCGCGGTGGCCGACCCAGTCGAGCAGGTCGCACTGGCCCTGCGGCCGGCGCCGGCGCGAGGGCGCGTCGGCGACCGTGAAGCTGCGCCGCACCGCGGTGCGCGAGGAGCGCGCCACGTGCAGCAGGTGCAGGTCGAGGTCCTCGGAGATCTGGCGACAGACCTCGATCCCGCGCACGCTGTTGCCGTGCGGGTCGAGCGGCGGCGAGAAGACCGCGATCCCGAGCTGCCCCGGCAGCACCGCGAGGACGCCGCCGGCGACGCCGCTCTTCGCCGGCATCCCGACGTCGACCACCCACTCGCCGGCCGAGTCGTACATCCCGCAGGTGGTCATCACGCTGAGCACCCGGTCGACCTGCTCGCGCGAGAGCGCCCGCTCCCCCGTCACCGGGTTGACGCCGCCGTTGGCGAGGGTCGCCGCCATCAGGCTGAGGTCGCGGCAGTCGACCGCGACCGAGCACTGGCGGAAGTAGAGGTCGAGGGCGATCTCGGGGTCCTGATCGAGGATCCCGAAGCCGCGCAGCATGTGGCTGATCGCGCGGTTGCGGTGGCCGGTGTCGCGCTCGGACTCATACACCGCGGTGTCGAGCGCCAGTGGGCGGCCGGCGAAGCTGCCGTAGGCGTCGACGATGCGCCGTTCGCGCGCGGCCGAGTCGGCGCCCTCGATCAGCGAGGTCGCGGTGATCGCCCCCGCGTTGATCATCGGGTTGAGCGGCCGGCCGGTGTCCGGGGCGAGGCTGATCGAGTTGAAGGCGTCGCCGGTCGGCTCGACCCCGACCTTGGCGTCGACCGCCTCGAAGCCGCGATCCGCCAGCGCCAGGCCGTAGGTGAACGGCTTTGAGATCGACTGGATCGTGAACTCGCGCCGCGACTCGCCGATCTCGTAGCAGTGCCCGTCGGTGGTGGCGACGGCGATCCCGAACCAGTCCGGGTCCGCCCCGGCCAGCGGCGGGATGTAGTCGGCCGGCGCCCCGGACCGGTCGCCGCGCCAGCGCTCGTAGAGCCGCTCCAGGTAGGCGTCGATCGGCGAGGCGTTCATCCTCCGCGCGACCCTACCGGGGTGTCTGAGCTAACGCGGCCATATGGACCGGTTGGCTCAGACACCCCCTTGCGGGCCGGGAGCCTCCGTGCAATACTGAACTAGATGGTTCAGTATCAACAGCTCGACCGGACCCTTGCCGCGCTCGCGGACCCGACGCGGCGGGCGGTCCTGGAGCGCCTCAGCCAGGGCGCGGCCAGCGTCACCGAGCTGGCCGAGCCGTTCGGCATCTCGCTGACCGGGATGAAGAAGCACATCCGGGTGCTCGAGGAAGCCGGGCTGGTGCACACCGAGAAGGTCGGGCGGACGCGGCGCTGCGAGATCGGGCCGCGCCGGCTCGACGACCTCGAGACCTGGATGCAGACCTACCGGCAGATGCTGGAAGCGCGCTACGACCGGCTCGACGAGCTGCTCGCACGGCAGGACCGCGAACTCGAAAACGGCAACGAGAACGAAGGAGACAAGAAATGACCACCGAGACCAACAAGACCACCGTCACCCTCACCGGCGAGACCGGGATGCACATCGAGCGGATCTTCAACGCCCCGCGCGAGCGCGTCTTCGCCGCCTACACCGATCCCGAGCTGATCCCCCAGTGGTGGGGCCGGCGCGGCGACACGACGATCGTCGAGCACATGGAGCCGGTGACCGGCGGCGACTGGCGCTTTCGCTGCGAGAGCGACGAGGGCACGATCGTCTTCCGCGGCACCTTCCGCGAGGTGACCCCGGTCGAGCGCATCTCCCAGACCTTCGAATGGGACGGGATGCCCGGCTACGTCTCGGTCGACAACGCCACCTTCGTCGACCTCGGCGACGGCCGCACCAAGGTCGTCACCGACGGGTTCTTCTTCACCAAGGAGGAACGCGAAGGCATGGTCGAGTCCGGCATGGAGAAAGGGCTGAGCGAAACCTACGACCGGCTGGACGAACTGCTGGCGCGGTAAAGCCCTCGGGGACCGCCTCCGCGCCTGCCCGGCGCCTCAATCCGGGTGGCCGTGCAGGCGGTCCTTGGCGCGCAGCAGCGAGGTCTCGGCCGTGAGGTGGGAGAGCTCCGGGTCGGGGCCCGCCTGGGAGATGCCGAAGGAGACGCCGATCGAAGCCTGCTCGAGGATCCCCTCGGCGAGCCGCTGGGCGGCGACCCGGGCGTCGGCGGGCGCGGTCTGCGGCATCAGGATCGCGAACTCGTCGCCGCCGATCCGGAAGGCGTCGTCGGCGACCCGCGACTCGTCGATCCGGCGGGCGACCGCGCGCAGCACTTCGTCGCCCTCGGCGTGCCCGTGGCGGTCGTTGATCCGCTTGAAGCCGTCGAGGTCGAGCAGGCAGATCGAGAGCGGCTGCTGGTAGCGGGTCGCCCGCGCCGTCTCGACCGCCAGCCGTTCCTCGTAGGCGCGCCGGTTGGCGAGCCCGGTGAGGGCGTCGTGGCGCACCGCCCCGGCCTCTGTCTCGAAGCGGGTCGCGTGGGCGATGTGGGCGGCGATCAGCTCGGTCAGCAGCTCCAGCGTCTCGACCTGGTCGTCGTCGAAGTTGTGCGGCAGGTCGGAGTAGACCTTGAGCACCCCGACCGGCTCGCGGCGGTGGACCAGCGGCACGCAGATCATCGAGGCGGCCCCGACCCGCAGGCAGGCCTCGGCGTCGACCCGGGGGTCGGCGCCGGTGTCGTCGCTGCGCAGCAGCCGGCCCTCGGTGAGGCAGAGCCCGGAGAGGCTGCCGTGCTGCTCCAGCCGCATTCCCAGGTAGGGACGGGCGGCGCCGGTCGCGACCTCGTAGACCATCTCCTCGCCCTCGGCGATCTCGACCACGGCGGCGCTCGCCCGGGTCAGCTCCTGGCTGCGTTCGGCGATCAGGGTCATCGTCGCCAGCAGGTCGAGGTCGCTGGCCGCGATCTCGGTCTGGGTCGCGATGATCGCGCGCAGGCGGTCACCTTGGTGGTCCATTCCCTCTAGATCGGCGGCCGCCACCCAAAGTTGAGTACCGGCTTGTATTAGCTGCTCAGCCAGCGCCTTCGGCGAGCGCCGTCTGCTCGGCCCGGCGCCGTTCCCACCAGGCCCAGACGGCCATCACGCCGGCGGCGTAGGCGACGCCGAGGATCACGTCGAAGAAGTAGTGCTCGCCGGTCGCCATCAGGGCGATGCCCATCGCCGCCGGGTAGGCGACCAGCAGCGGCCGCCAGGCCGGGCGCAGCCGCGGCCAGAGGAACATCACGACCAGGGCGACGAAGGCGGTGTGCAGCGAGGGCACGGCGGCGACCGGGTTGCCGACGCCCTGGCCCTTGGAGAACCAGCCGGCGGTGCCGACGCCGAGCACTTCCCAGCCCTTCGCCGTGGTCCGGTGAACCTCCTCGAGCAGCCCCATTTCGGCCGCCATCCAGGGCGGCGCCGCGGGGAACGCGATGTAGGTCGCCAGCCCGGCCAGGGCCAGGGTGACGAGCCGCTTCGCGAAGCGCAGGAAGGCCGGATGGTCGCGCACCCAGAGGTAGCCGAGCAGCGCAAAGGGGACGATGAAGTAGGAGGTGTAGACGAGCGTGAAGGCGACGTCGTACCAGTGCACGACGCCGGGCTCGTAGAGCTGCGTCTGCAGCCATTCGGTCGGCGTCTCGCCGAAGAACAGCGCTTTGTCGAAGTCGATCATCTCCGTGTGGTGGACGGGGATGCCGAAGGAGTCGGCGGCGCCGCGGGTGAAGTCGTAGGCGATCAGGACGAGGACGATCGGCAGCCAGTCGGTGACGATCTGGAGGATCTGCCGCGGCGGGCGGCCGAGCGAGATGATCGCCAGCGTCCCGCAGACCCAGGCGATCACCAGCTCGCGCTGGACCGGGATCCCGTAGTTGGCGCTCCACAGCACCAGCGCGACGACGTAGAGGACGAGCCCGACCCGCCGCACGGCCGGCCAGTGCTCGAACCGGTAGTAGGCGGCCCGCGCGGTCCCGACCTGTGCGAACTCGGTCGTGCTCAAGGGATCAATTTAACCGTGCGGCAACCGGATCGTTACCTGCGCCCTTTTCGTTCGAGCACTTCGCCGAAGGCCTGCTCGACCTCGGCGGTGAGCGCCAGCCGGAAAGTCGCGTTGAGCGCGTCGACCGCGAGCGGGCGCAGGCGCTCGATCGCGCCGGCGATCTCCGCCCAGCCCTCGTCCGGGCGCCCGTCCCGGTCGAACGGCTTCCAGAGCTCCTCGACGAAGAGGTCGACGAAGGTGCGCGCCGCCGCCTGCGAGTTGCGGCTCAGCTTCTCGATCGCCGCCAGCGCCGCCGGCAGCGGGATCCCCATCGCCTGCACCTCCTCGGCGGCGCGCAGCAGCGCCGGGCTGGGCGCTTCGTAGCGCTCGTCGCCGAGGTCGACCAGCACGCCGAGCTTCTGCGCCTTCGCCAGCAGCTTGTCTTCGTCGACGCCGAAGCGCTCGACCAGGTCCTCGCGGCTGAGGATTTCCGGCGCCTCGGTCGCGAACGGCGCGGTCACCGCCTGGCGCAGGCCGACGAAGCGGTCGGCATCGGCCCCGTGCTCGCCGATCAGCCGGGAGATCGCGCTCAGCTTGAACCCCTCCGCCTGCATCTCCTGGATCAGCCGCAGCCGGGCGACGTGGTCGGGTCCGTAGTAGCCCGTCCGCACCCGCACCTCGGGCGGCGGCAGCAGGCCGCGCGACTGGTGGTTGCGGATGTTGCGCACCGACATCCCGGTCTGGTGGGCGAGCTGCTCGACGGTCAGGGTCGCCTCCGGTGTCTCGGCGGGCGCCTCCGCCCTGCCCGCATTCGCCTGTTCGGAGCGTTTCGCCATCCGTGTGTGCGATTTTACCCCTTCTATGTAACCTCATTCGAGGTAACATCGGCCGGAGTAATGATTGCGGCCGCCCAGACCACCCCTCCCGCCGCCGGCGCCGAGCTCCTGCAGATCGCGATCGCCAGCGTCGCCGCGGCCCTGCTCAGCTTCGCCCTCCTCTACTTCGGCTTCGGCCACCGCTCCGGCCGGGTGAAGTTCCTCGGGCGGGCCGCCGCCCACGCCGAACGCCGCGCCGGCCTGCCCGGCTGGATCGCGCTGCCGGCCGGGCTCGCCACCGTCTCCCTGCTGACCGCGCTGTTCGGGATGTACTGGGACATCTCCCTGCACATCGACAACGGCCGCGACGCCGGCCCGCTCGCCAACCCCTCGCACTACTTCATCCTCGCCGGCCTGTTCGGGATCTTCACCGCCGGCTTCCTGGCGATGGTCCTGCCCGAGGGCAAGCCGAGCGACTCGGCGATCCGGCTCGGGCGCGACTGGTGGGCGCCGCTCGGCGGCGTGCTGATCTGCGCCTGCGGCGCCTTCTCGCTGATCGGGTTCCCGCTCGACGACCTCTGGCACCGCCTCTTCGGCCAGGACGTGACCCTCTGGGGCCCGACCCACCTGATGCTGATAGGCGGCGCCGCGATGACCCTGATCGGGATCGCCGTGCTCACCGTCGAGGGGCAGCGGGCGAACGCGGCCCTGGCCGAGCCGCTGACAGAGACGGCGACGACCCGCGGGCTGCGCGCGGTCGCCCTCTCCGGCGGCCTGATGCTCGGCCTCTCCACCTTCCAGGCCGAGTTCGACTTCGGCGTGCCGCAGTTCCGGCTCGTCTTCGGGCCGCTGATGGTGATGTTCGCCGCCGGGGCCGGGCTGGTGCTGGCGCGGATCTACGGCGGCCGCGGCGCGGCGCTCGGCGCGGTCGGCTTCTTCATCGTCCTGCGCGGCGCCCTGGCGCTGGCGATCGGGCCGGGGCTCGGGCAGACGATGCCGCACTTCCCGCTCTACCTGGTCTCGGCGGCGCTGGTCGAGCTGGTCGCTCTGGCGGTCTCCCCGGGGGCTCGCCCGCTGCGCTTCGGGCTCTGGGCCGGCGCCCTGATCGGCACGGCCGGCCTCGCCTCCGAGTGGGCCTGGTCGCAGCTCTGGATGCCGCTGCCCTGGACCTCGGCGCTGCTCCCCGAGGGCGCCGTGGTCGGCTTCCTCGCGGCGATGGCCGGCGCCGTGCTCGGCGCCTGGGTCGGCGCCCACCTGACCGTCGAGCCCGGCGTGCGGCGGCCGCTGCTGCGCCAGCTCGCGGTCGGCGCGGCCGCCCTGACCGCCGCCCTGGTCGCGCTCTCCCTCTACACGCCGACCGAGGAGGGCGTGCGCGCCGACGTCACCCTGCGCCCGCTCGGGCCCGGCGAGGTCGAGGCGACGATCGCCCTGCACCCGCGCGACGCCGCCGCCGAGGCCGACTGGTTCGACGTCACCGCCTGGCAGGGCGGCGGCCTCGTCGTCGACCGCCTGCGCGAGATCGGCCCCGGCCGCTACCGGACCACCGAGCCGATCCCGGTCGACGGCAACTGGAAGTCGATGTTCCGCCTGCACGTCGACCGCTCCCTGGCCGCCCTGCCGATCTTCCTGCCCCGCGACGCCGCGATCCCGGTCGCCGAAGTCCCCGCCCCGCCCCGCTTCAGCCGCGCCTTCGTCGACGAGCACCGCCTGCTCCAGCGCGAGCAGAAAGGCGGCAGCCCCCTGCTCGTCACCCTCGCCTACAGCACCGTCGCCGCGATCACCCTCTCCCTGCTCGCCCTGATCGCCTGGGCCCTGCACCGCCTTGCCTTCGGCCCGGGCGGCCCCCGCCGGCGCACCACCCCCACCCTCGACCCCCACAGCGGGACCGCGCCCTGATGCTCCCCATAGCCCACCACGCCGCCGTCTCCGCCCTCCCCGTCTTCGCCCCCGCCATCGTCGTGATCGCGGTCCTAACCGTCCGCTACCTCCGCGAACGCAACCGCTGGGACGAGCACCCCTAGGGGAGAGTCGACACGAGTCTGCACTTGACCGCGATATGCGCGGTCAAGTGCAGACTCGTGGATCTGATGCGGCGATTGCGGCGCTGGCCGATGCCCAACACGGCGTGGTGGCGCGCAGGCAGTTACTCGACGCCGGCCTGAGTGAGGATTCAATCGATCGCCGGGTGGCCGCCGGCCGGCTCCACCAGCTCCATCGGGGCGTCTACGCGGTCGGCCACCGGGTCCTCTCTCTTCGCGCCCACTGGATGGCCGCCGTGCTCTTCTGCGGCTCCGAGGCGGTGCTGAGCCATCGATCCGCGGCGGCGCTCTGGGGCATCCGGGACTACTCGGGCGCCTACACCGACGTCACCTCACCCAGCAAAACCCGCTCCCAGGGCCGCATCCGCCGCCATCGAGCCCTCCTCTTACCCGACGAAGTGACCGTGCACGACGACATCCCGGTGACCTCGGTCCCGCGCACCAGCTTCGACCTGGCCGCCACCACCAACGACCCGCATCTGGTCGAGAGCGTCGTGCGTCAATCTGAGTTCCTGCGGCTCTCGGACCCTCTCTCCCTCTGGGACCTGGTGGAGAGGCACCCACGCCACCGCGGTTGCCGGGCCATCCGCACCGCGCTCGCCCGCCTCGCCGAAGCCCCCGGCCGCACCCGCAAAGCCCTGGAGGAACGCTTCCTGCGCTTCCTCGACGCTTACGGATTCCCGCGTCCCCACCTCAACGCCTGGCTCGAAGCCTCCGGCCAGCGCTACCAAGTCGACTGCCTCTGGCCTTCCCACAGACAGATCGTCGAGCTCGACTCCTGGCAAGCCCACGGCACCCGCTCGGCTTTCCACTCCGACCGCACCCGAGCCCGCCACCTCGAAGCCGCCGGCTACCGGGTAACCCACGTCACCTGGAGCCACCTGGACCAAGAACCCGCCGCCCTGGCCGCCGACCTCCGAACCCTGCTCGCCTGAGCCAACAGCCGTGAAATAGCCTGACCCGATGCCCGACCCCACCCCCATCCTCCTGATCGACGGTGAGTCGACCCCCGGCACCGGCGCCCCCGTCGCGGTCGAAAACCCCTTCACCACCGAGACGATCGCCACCGTCGCGAGCGCCTCGGCCGAGCAGGTCGACGCCGCCGTCGCGGCCGCCCGCGAGGCCTGGCCGGGCTGGGCGGCGACCGTCGCCGGCGAGCGCTGCGAGCTGCTGCACGAGGTCGCGCGCAGGCTGCGCGCGAGCGCCGAGGAGCTGGCGCGGACGATGACCGCGGAGGGCGGCAAGCCGCTGATCGAGAACCGCGACGAGCTCGAGTGGACGGCCGCCGCCTTCGACTACTACGCGGAGATCGGGCGCGACCACGCCGGCCGGGTGATCCCGCCGATCGAGTCGACCCAGCTGGCGATGGTGGTCAAGGACCCGCTCGGCGTGGTCGCCTGCATCGTGCCCTGGAACTACCCGCTGCTGCTGCTCGCCTGGAAGGTGGCGCCGGCGCTGGCCGCCGGCAACTGCGTCCTCGCCAAGCCCTCGGAGCTGACCCCGCTCTCGACCCTGATGCTGGCGCCGGTGTTCGAGCACCTACCGCCCGGCGTGGTCGGCCTGCTCGCCGGCGCCGGCGCCGTCGGCGGCCAGCTCGCCGCCCACCCCGGGGTCGACTGCGTCGCCTTCACCGGCTCGGTCGCAACCGGCAAGAAGGTCGCCGCGGCCTGCCTGCCGCGGATGGCGCGGATGAACCTGGAGATGGGCGGCAAGGACGCCTTCATCGTCTGCGCCGACGTCGCCCCGCAGCTCGAGGTCGCCGCCCGCGGCGGCGCCTGGGCCGCCTTCCTCAACGCCGGCCAGGTCTGCACCTCGGCCGAGCGCTTCTACGTCGCCGAGGAGGTCTTCGACGACTACGCGGCGGCCTTCGTCGAACACACCCGCTCGCTCGTCCTCGGCGATCCGTTCGCGGTCGAGACCGACCTCGGCCCGATGGTCTCCGCACCCCAGCGCGAGAAGGTGATCGCGCAGCTGGAGGCGGCGAGCGCGGCCGGCGCCGAGCTGCTGACCGGCGGCGATCACGGCGGCCAGCCGCGCGGGCACTTCCTTGCCCCCGCGGTGGTCACCGGCGCCGCCCCCGACAGCGCCCTGCTCACCGAGGAGACCTTCGGCCCGGTCGCGCCGCTGGTCCCGGTCTCCTCGCTCGACGAGGCGATCGCGCTCGCCAACGGGACCGAGTTCGGGCTCGGCGCCAACGTCTACACCGCCGACCTCGAGAACGCGGTCCGCTGCATGCGCGAGCTGCGCGCCGGCACCGTCTGGATCAACGACCCGCTGACCGACAACGACGCCGGCCCGTTCGGCGGCTTCAAGCAGTCCGGCCTCGGGCGCGAGCTCGGCCGCGAGGGCCTCGAGGCCTTCCAGGAGACCAAGCACGTGCACATGGAGTCGCGGATCGAGCGCAAGGAATGGTGGTATCCGTACCGCGAGTACGGGGCCGGCTGAGCCGCCGAATTCCCTGGAGAAGTCGGCTGAGGGATCAAGTCTCCCCAGCGATCGTTCGATAACCGAGAGGTGAGCGAGCTCTCTCCCCGCCAGGACACGCTCATCCGTGCCGGCGGCGGCCTGCTCCTGGCGCTATACCTGGCCTTCGCCCTGCACGCGGCGCTCGACACCGGCGCCGCCGGGGACCTCTTCGGGACCTGGGTCTACATCGCGCTGATGCTCGGCGCCGCCGCCGCGTGCCTGCTGCGCGCCGCCCTGATCCAGCGCGAACGACTCGCCTGGACGCTGCTCGGCGCCGGCCTCGCGGTCTGGACCGCCGGCGAAATCTTCTACTCGGCAGTGCTCGCGGGCGACGCCACGATCCCGATCCCCTCCCCCGCCGACGCCGGCTACCTCGCCTTCTACCCGCTCGCCTACGCCGGCCTGATCGTGCTGATGCGGGAGCGGATCGGCAGTTTCCCGGCGACCCGCTGGCTCGACGGGCTGATCGTCGGCTCGGCGGTGGCGGCGCTCGCCGCCGCGCTGGCCCTGGAGCCGATCGTCGACGCCAGCACCAGCGGCGACAGCGCCGCCGTGATCACCAACCTCGCCTACCCGGTCGCCGACCTGACCCTGCTCACCCTGGTCGTCACCGCCGCCTCGTTCACCGGCTGGCGGCCCGGCCTCAGCTGGCTGACGCTCGGCGCCGGACTCGTCGTGCTGGCGATCTCCGACGGCGTCTTCCTCTGGCAGTCGGCGCAGGGCACCTACGCCGAAGGCGGGATCCTCGACGCCGCCTGGCCGCTCGGCGCGCTGCTGCTCGGCGCGGCCGCCTGGCTCCCGCCCGGCCAGCGCCGGCGCGCGGTCCAGCCGCGCGGCCTGCGCGTCGCCTTCGTCCCGGCGGCCGCGGCGCTGATCGCGATCTTCGTCCAGTCGGCGGAGCGCTACACGATGATCCCGAGCATCGCCGCCGGCCTGGCCCTGCTCACCCTGCTCGGGGTGGTGCTGCGCGTAGCGCTCTCCTTCCGCGACACACAGGCGAGCCTCGAGACCAGCGAACGCGAGGCGATGACCGACTCGCTGACCGGGCTCAGCAACCGCCGCCGGCTGATGGAGGACCTCGCCGCGGCCTACGAACGGGATCCGCCGCAGGGCCACGTGCGGCTGCTCGTGCTCTGGGACCTCGACGGCTTCAAGGCCTACAACGACAGCTTCGGCCACCCGGCCGGCGACGCCCTGCTGAACCGTCTCGGTGGCCGGCTCGACGCCTTCTCGCGCCCCTACGGCAAGGCCTACCGGCTCGGCGGCGACGAGTTCTGCCTGCTCGCCGCCTGCACCGTGGCGGCGGTCGACGGGTTGCTCGCCGGCGGCACCGCGGCGCTCTCCCAGCGCGGCGACGGGTTCAGCGTCAGCGCCTCGCAGGGCAGCGTGCTGCTGCCCGCCGAGGCGCCCACCCACGAGGAGGCGCTGCAGCTCGCCGACCGGCGGATGTACGCGAACAAGAGCCGCGAGCGGGCCTCGGCCGGGTCGCAGTCACGCGACGTCCTGCTCAGCGCCCTGCGCGAGCGCCAGCCCGACCTGCACGCGCACATCGTCGACGTCGCCACCCTCGCCGCCCAGGTCGCCGAAGAGCTCGGGCTCGACGCCGAGCAGCGCGACGAGGTCCTGCGGGCGGCCGAGCTGCACGACGTCGGCAAGGTGGCGATCCCCGACGCGATCCTCAACAAGCCGGGCCCGCTCGACCCGGGCGAGTGGGAGTTCATGCGCAAGCACACCCTGATCGGCGAGCGGATCATCGCCTCGGCGCCGGCTCTGGTCCCGGTCGCGCGGCTGGTCCGCTCCAGTCACGAGCGCTGGGACGGCGGCGGCTATCCCGACCGCCTCGAGGGCGAGCAGATCCCGGTCGGGTCGCGGATCATCGCCGCCTGCGACGCCTACGAGGCGATGGTCGGCGAGCGCACCTACAGCGTCGGGATGCGCCAGGGCCGGGCGCTCGAAGAGCTCTCGCGCTGCGCCGGCGCGCAGTTCGACCCGGGCATCATCGCCGCCCTGCAGCGGGTGCTCACCCGCAGCGGCGCCATCGCCGAGCAGCCGAGCTGACCCACCGCGGGGCTGCGGAGCGCCCGGCTCAGCCGCCCTCGGGAACGTCGCGCAGGACGAGCGTTCCGGCGACCACGACGGCGAGGATCCCGACCACCTGCGTCGCCCGCATTCCCTGTCCCAGGGCCAGCGCGCCGACCAGCGCCGCGATCGCCGGCTCGACGCTGAAGAGGATGCCGGCGGTCGCGGGCGAGAGCCGGCGCAGCGCCGCCAGCTCGACCCGGAACGGGATCGCGCGGCCGAGCACCCCGACGGCGGCGAGCGCGCCCAGCACCTCGAGGTTGCCGAGCTCGGGCACGGCCTCGGCGCTGAACGGCAGGCAGACGAGCGCGGTGACGCCGGTCGCCACCGCGAGGCCTTCGCCGGTTCCCTCGTGCCGGGTCAGCCGCGGCGCGGCGAGAATGTAGAGCGCCCAGCCCGCCGCCGCGACGAGCGCAAAGGCGATCCCGACGAGGTCGCCGCTCGGGGTCGCGCTGCTGACCATCGCCACCCCGATCAGGGCGAGCGCCGCCGCCGCCAGCACGCCGCGGCGCCGGTTGCCGGTGCAGATCGCCAGCGCCAGCGGGCCGAGGAACTGGATCGTGACCGCGGTGCCGAGCGGCAGGTGATCGAAGGCGAGAAAGAGGAACGACGTGGCGACGGCGGCGACCACGCCGAGCACGATCGCGTCGCGCCATTTCTCCCGTGTCCAGGCGGCCGGGCGCGGCGGCCGGACCGCGAACAGGAAGAGCGCCGCGAAGCCGCAGGCGACCCCGACCGCGGAGATCGGCGAGATCGTGTCGAAGGTGGTCGTCGCCAGCGCCGCGCCGCCCTGGATCGCGACCGCGCTGGCGAGGATCATCGCCGCGCCGGCGAGCTCCGCGCGGTCGCCGGGCGGGCTCACTCTAGGGATTGAAGGCAAGGAAGAGGAAGGCGGCGAGCAGGATCAGGTGGACGCCGCCCTCCTGCAGGGTCGCGCGCCCGGGCAGCAGGGTCAGCGAGCTGACCAGGGCGGTCAACACGAGCAGGACGATCTGGGTCGAGCCGAGGCCGAGCACCAGCGGGCCGCTGAGCCAGATCGAGGCGATCGCGATCACCGGGATGGTCAGGCCGATGCTCGCCATCGCCGAGCCGTAGCCGAGGTTGAAGCTGATCTGGGTGCGGCCGCGACGCGCGTTGCGGGTCGCGGCCAGGGTCTCCGGCATCAGCACCAGCAGCGCGATCACGACGCCGACCGCCGACTGCGGCGCGCCGATCGCTTTGACCCCGTCCTCGATCGCCCCGGAGCTGGTCTTCGCCAGGCCGACGACGGTGACCAGGGCGATGACCAGCAGCGCCAGGCTGCGCCAGGCCTCGGCGCGGGTCGGCGGCGGGTGGTCGGGCTCGTCGCCGACCTCCTCGTCTTCGGGCAGGAAGTGGCTGCGGTGGCGAACCGTCTGCACGACCAGGAAGAGGACGTAGAGGGAGAGCGAGGCGACCGCGGCGAAGGCCAGCTGCGAGGAGGAGAACTCGTTGCCCGAGGCGCTGGTCGTGAAGGTCGGCAGGACGAGGCTGAGGGTGGCCAGGGTGATCACGGTGGCGAAGGCGGTCGCCGAGCCCTCCGGGTTGAAGTTGGCGAGCCGTTCGCGCAGCGCCGCGGCGAGGATCGAGATGCCGATGATCCCGTTGCAGGTGATCATCACCGCCGCGAACACGGTGTCGCGGGCCAGGGTCCGCGTCTCGTCGCCGCCGGCGACCATCAGGGTGACGATCAGGGCGACCTCGATCACGGTCACGGCGACCGCCAGGGTGAGCGCGCCGTAGGGCTCCCCGACCCGCTCGGCGATCACCTCGGCGTGGACGACCGCCGCCAGGATCGAACCGGCGAGGAAGAGGTCGATCACGATGACGACCGGGACCGAGGGGTCCGAGCCCCAGGTGACGACCAGCGCCACCAGCCCGAGCAACGGGATGACGGTCCGCCAGTTGTGGGTCAGGCGCGCAAGGATCGCGCTGAGTCTATTTGGCGGCAGGGGCCGCCGGACACGCGCCCGGCGGCCCTCCCGCGGCCGCCGCTAGGGGGCGGGGACGATGCGGATGTACGGCTTCGGCGACTCCCAGCCGTCGGGGTAGCGCTCCTTCGCCTGGTCGTCGGAGACCGAGCCGGCGATGATCACGTTCTCGCCCGGCTGCCACTGCGCCGGCGTCGCCACCTGGTTGCTGGCGGTCAACTGCAGCGAGTCGATCACCCTCAGCACCTCGTCGAAGTTGCGGCCCGTGGTCATCGGGTAGACCAGGATGAGTTTGACTTTCTTGTCGGGGCCGACGACGAAGACGTTGCGCAGGGTCGCGTTCTGGGCCGGCGTGCGCTCGGTCGGATCGCCCCCGGTGTCGGCGGGCAGCATCCCGTAGAGCTTCGAGACGTTGAAGTCGGTGTCGGCGATCAGCGGGTAGTTGGGCGCCGTCCCCTGCGTCTCGGCGATGTCATCGCTCCACTTTTCGCTGTTCTCGAGCGGGTCGGCGGAGATCCCGATGATCTTCACGCCGCGCTTGTCGAACTCGCCTTTGATGCTGGCCATGTAGCCGAGCTCGGTCGTGCAGACCGGGGTGAACGCGCGCGGATGCGAGAACAGCACCGCCCATTCGTCGCCGATCCACTCGTGGAAATCGATCGTCCCCTCGGTGGTCTCAGCGGTGAAATTTGGTGCTTCCGAACCGATCGTCAAAGCCATTCTTGAGTCTCCTTCTCTGGATTCCTTCGACCAAGCTTTACACGCCACTATCGTCGACGCCCGGCGCGACCGTGCGCAGCCCGGCCAGCCGCGCCGCGGCGGCCTGGCGGATGTCGTAGGTGAGGAAGGCGTCGAGCGGGTGGAGGCTGACCGCGGTCGCGACGTGGATCGCGTCGAGCGATCGCAAAGACGGCTCGTCGAGCGCCCCGGCCACCAGCAGCAGCGAGCGGTCGAGCGGAGCCAGAGCCACGGCGTTCAGCAAGGCCTCGGCCCGCTCGAGCAGCTCCTCGGCCGGCAGCACCGGGTTACGCCGCACCGCTCGCTGAACCTCAGTCAGCACGAGCTCGCAGCTGGTCAGTTCGACGCTCTCGAGATAGCGCCTCAGCGCCGGCGACTCCGCCTCCTCCAGCACGAGCTTGTAGAGCGCCGAAGAATCGGCGTAGGCGAGCACGGCTTCAGCGCTGGTCGCGGTCTTCTTCGAGCGCCCGCATAAGCAGGCCCGGCTCGACGTCGAGCTTCAGCGGCGGCGGCAGGCTCTGCAGCGACCGCTTGGGTGGCCTGACCCGGCCTTCGGCGATCAGCTCGTCGAGCCGGCGGCTGGTGGTCGGGGGCGGGCCCAGTTCGGCCACGGGACGGTTGCGGTCGGTGACCACCAGCCGCTCGCCTTTTTCCACCCGGCGCAGGTAGACGCTGAGGTTCTGCCTCAGCTGCGCGACCCCGACGGTGTCGTCCGTGCTCATGTACATAAAGGTAGCACCTAGGTTTCGCGCTGCGACTGGGTTTGGACGAGCTCCGCGGCGCGACGCAGGTCGGCGATCACCTTGTCGCGGATCGCGCCGACCAGGGCGGTGGCGGCACGGGTGTCGTGCTCGCCGGCGGCGGAGACGACCGGCAGGCAGGTGCCGGTGACCATCTCGAGCAGGACGGTGGCGTTGTCCTCGCCGGGGACCGCTTCGGCGGGCAGGTCCTCGAGCAGCGAGCCGAGCAGATCGGTGAGCGCGAAGCCGGTGCGGAGGATCTCCTCGACCAGCTCGCGGGTGACCGCGAGGCGGGCTAGGTGGTGGTGCTGGGGCCGGCTCACCCGCGGCCAAGGAACGGGGAGGCCGCGACTCTCCCCCTCCCCCGGCCCGGGTTTGCGGACTACGCGGCGAGCAGCGCGTCCATCTGGCCGACCGATTCGGTCAGTCCCTGCTCCATCCCCATCTCCATGAGCTGCTCCATCTCCGCGCGTGACCCGTAGGTCGAGACCAGCTCCATGCGGGTGCCGCCGTTGTGGTCGGAGAGCCGCACCCGCACGGTCGTCGTCGGCATCTGCTCGGACGGGTTGCCGTCGTCGTCGGCGAAGCCGTCGGTGAACTCGAGCGAACGCGGCGGCTCGGCCGCGGTGATCTTCCACCAGCCGCCGTAGCGCTCGCCCTTCGGCCCGGTCATGAAGTAGGTGACCTCGCCGCCGGAGTCGAGGTCGTGGCGCTCGAAGGTCGCCGGGTAGCCGGGCGGGCCCCACCAGCGCTCCAGCCTGCGCGGATCGGCCCACAGGTCCCAGACCCGCTCGGCGGCGGCGTCGAAGTCGGCAATCAGGGTCAGGGTCAGCTCGTCGAGGTCCTTGTCGACGCTGGTAACGCTCATCGTTCTGCTCCTCTGGTCGGTTCTTTCTCCTCCGGAACGTGGGCGAGCAGGTCTGCCATCCGTCCTACCCTCCCACGCCACTCGGCCTCCAGCCGCTCGAGCGCCTGCCGCGCCTGCAGCAGCGCCTCGGGGTCGGTCTGCACCAGCTGTTCGCGGCCGCGGCGCTGCTTGCTGACGAGGCCCGCCCGCTCGAGCACCGCGACGTGCTTCTGCACCGCCGCGAAGCTCATCGGGTAGTTCTCGGCGAGCTGCGAGACCGAGGTTTCGCCGCGCACGCAGCGGCGCACGATGTCGCGCCGCGTCGCGTCGGCGAGCGCCTGGAAGACGCGGTCGGCACCGCTCTCGCTCAGCTGATCTACAACCATCTGGTTGTACGTTAGCAGCGCCAATACAGTCACGCCGGTGGAGGTTCCCTTCATCGACCTGCGCGCGGCGCACCGCGAGCTCGGCGGCGAGCTGGAGAGCGCGGTGGCGCGGGTGGTCGAGTCCGGCTGGTACCTGCTCGGCCCCGAGCTTGAGCGGTTCGAGCAGGAGTTCGCCGCCTACTGCGGGACCAGGCACTGCGTCGGGGTCGGCAGCGGGCTGAGCGCGATCGAGCTGGCGCTGCGGGCGGCCGGGGTCGGGCGCGGCGACGAGGTGATCGTGCCCGCCTACACCTGGATCGCGACCTGGCTGGCGGTCAGCGCGACCGGCGCCCGCCCGGTCGGCGTCGACGTCGACGCGCGCACCTACAACCTCGACCCCGAGCTGATCGGGGCGGCGATCGGCGAGCGCACGGCGGCGATCGTGCCGGTCCACCTGCGCGGCGAACCGGCTCCGATGGACGCGATCGGCGGGCTCGCCGACGCCGCCGGGCTGCTCGTGGTCGAGGACGCCGCGCAGGCCCACGGGGCCCGTTACGGCGGCCGCCGGGTCGGTTCGCTCGGCCGCGCCGGCGCCTTCTCCTTCTACCCCTCGAAGAACCTCGGCGCGCTCGGCGACGGCGGCGCCGTGACCACCGACGACGACGAGCTGGCCGAGCGCCTGCGCCTGCTGCGCAACTACGGGATGCGCAGCCGCTACGAGATCGAGGGCTGCGGCGTCAACTCGCGCCTGGCCGAGGTCCAGGCGGCGGCGCTGGGCACGATGCTGCCCCACCTCGACCGCTGGAACGCGGCCCGCGCGAGCCTCGCGCAGACCTATCTCCACGCGCTGCGCGGGCAGGACGCGATCTCCCTCCCCACGGTCGCCGCCGCGGCCGACCCGGTCTGGCACCTGTTCGCGATCGGGCACCCCGACCGCGACGCCTGCGCGGCGGCGCTCGCCGAGCAGGGCATCGAGACCCTCGTCCACTACCCCTTGCTGCCGCACCAGACCGAGCCCTACCGGGAGCAGTGGGCGCCGGGCAGCTTCCCGGTCGCCGAGCAGCTCGCGGCCGCGGAGCTCAGCCTGCCGCTCTATCCCCAGCTTGCGCCGGACACCTGCGAGCGAGTCGCGGCGGCGGTGCTGGCAAGCGCCGGCGGCCCCGCCTCCGCGTAGCATCAGGGCGACGATGCCCGCTCGCGAAGGACTCGTCGCTCGCGCCAGCCGCGCCGTCAAGACGGCCCGGTCACGGCTCCACACCGACCTGCACCAGAGGATGGCCGGAATCGAAGGGCAGCTCGCGCGGCTGAGCCAGGTTCACGAGCAGGTCCACCGGCTACAGGTCCGGGTCGACGAGATCCACGGAAACACCCAGCGGCTCGGCGAGATCGCCCGCCACACCTACGACGAAGAGCCCGCCAACCGCCGCCGGCTCGCGGCCCTGCGCCGCAGCAAGGAGTACGAGCTCGCCTTCACCGAAGAGGAGCCGCTGGTCACCTTCATCGTCCCGACCCATACCTCCTACGAGACCCTGCGCGACGTCGCCCTGCCCTCGATCCTCAACCAGGACTACGCGAACGTCGAGGTGATCGTCTCCGGCGACTGCGCACCGCCCGAGACGGCGGCGGCGATCGCCGCAGTGGACGACCCCCGGGTCGTCTACGTCAACCGCACGATCCGCGGGCCCTATGTCGAGGACCGGGCGCGGCGCTGGTTCGCGATCGGCGGCCCGCCCTTCAACGACGCCCTGGCGATCGCCCGCGGGCGCTGGATCAGCGCACTCGGCGACGACGACGCGGTCCGCCCCAACCACACCCGCGACCTGCTCGCGGCGGCGCGGGAGAACGGCTGGGAGCACTGCTACGGGCGCCAGCAGTTCAACTTCGCCGAAGGCGACCCGCTGACCGTGGGCAAGTTTCCGCCGGTCCGGGGCGAGTGGGGCATGCAGGCGGCGCTCTACCACTCCGGTCTCCGCTTCTTCGAATCGGAGCTCGCCGACGCGATCTACGAGGAGCCGAGCGACTGGTCGAAGTGCCGGCGGATGATCCGCGCCGGGGTCCGCTTCGGGATGATCGAGGCGATCGTCGTCGACAAGAACGAGAGGCGCTGGCGCTCGGCCGGAGAAGCGGGCGAGGGCGGCGTGCCGGAGGTCGACTAGGGCGTCAGCGCTCGCACGGCGCTGCGGAATGCGTCGTAGTCGCGGATGTAGTCTGACTCGTCGTACGCGGCGGAGGCAAGCACGGTGTAGACCGTCCCCGACTCGAAGCGACCCATGTCGTGCCAGACCAGTGGCGGCAGGTAGAGGCCGGCGCTTGGGTCGTCGAGGAGAAAAGGCTGGCGGCGCTCACCGTCGTCGACGACGATCTCGAAGCTGCCGCTGAGGCAGAACACCACCTGCTCGAGCGTTCGGTGCGAGTGTCCGCCGCGCTGCGCGCCGGCGGGGATGCCGTAGACGTGGAAGCTGCGCGCGATCGGAAAGGGGACGTGCGACTCCGCCTCGGCGAAAGCGAGATTCCCCTGTGGATCCTCGACCACCGGCAGGTCCACGAGCTTGCAGCTGGCGAGTGTCACGTCACCGCCGACCCTAATAGGCTCGCGGTCCACGCGGATGATTTCCGTACTCGCGTGTTGCAGATCGTGACCTCCATCCATTCCAGCGCAATCGTCGAAACCGACGCGATCGGCGAAGGGGTGACGATCGGCGAGTTCGTGATCGTCCGGCCCGGCGCGGTGCTCGGCGACGGGGTCGAGATCCTGCCCCACGCGATCGTCGGCGCCAAGGTCGAGATCGGCGCCGGGACCGAGGTCCAGGCGGGGGCGCACCTCGGCCGCCGGCCCCGCGCCACCAGCAGCATCGCGATCAAGCCGACCTACCGGGAAAGGCTGCGGATCGGCGCCGACTGCGCGATCGGCACCCACGCGGTCGTCTACTACGACGTCGAGATCGGCGACGACACGCTGGTCGGCGACCACGCGGGGATCCGCGAGGAAGCCCGGATCGGCGCGCACTGCGTGGTCGGCCGCCACGTCGCGATCGCCAACCGGGTCGAGGTCGGCGACGGCACCGTGATCCAGTTCGGGGCGAACCTCGCGTCACCCTCGCGGGTCGGCAGGAACGTCTACATCGCTCCCTTCCTCGCGACCACCAACGACGACACGATCGGCGCCAAGGACTGGGTCGACGAGGATCCAGCGGGCGCGACGATCGAGGACGAGGCGCGGATCGGAGCCAACGTGACGCTGCTCCCGGGGATCACGATCGGCCGCGGCGCGATGGTCGGCGCCGGCTCGGTGGTGACCCGCGACGTCGAGCCCGGCAGCAAGGTGTTCGGGGTGCCGGCCCGCCGCCGCTAAGCCGCGGCCGGCTCGGGGGCGCCGATCCGCAGGGCCTCGATGAAGTCGCGGTAGAGCTCGTCGCCGGCGAGCAGCTCGGCGTGGGTGCCGCGGGCGCGGACGCGGCCGTCGTCGAGGACGACGATCTGGTCGGCGTCGACCACGGTCGAGAGCCGGTGGGCGATCGTCAGCACGGCGCCGGCGCTGGCGCGGGCGCGCAGGCAGCGGTGGATCGCCGACTCGGTCAGGGCGTCGACCTGGGCGGTCGCCTCGTCGAGCAGCAGCAGCTCCGGCGCGCGCAGGATCGCGCGGGCGACGGCGATCCGCTGGCGCTGGCCGCCGGAGACCGAGGTCGCCGAGAGCGGCGTGTCGAGGCCCTCGGGCAGCTCCTCGACAAGCTGGGTCAGCTGCACCTCGGCGAGCGCCTCCCAGAGCTCCGCGTCGCTGGCGTCGGGGTGGGTGAAGGCGAGGTTCTCGCGGATCGTGCCGGGCGCCACCGGCGACTCCTGCTCGACGTAGGCGATCCGCCCGCGCACGTCGTCGTGGCTGAGCTCGGCGTAGGAGCGCCCACCGAGCAGGACCTCGCCGGAGAGCGGCTCGAGGAAGCGCAGGATCACCGACATCAGCGTCGTCTTGCCCGCCCCCGAGGGGCCGACGATCGCGACGTGGCCGCGCCGCGGCACGGTCAGGCTGACGTCTTCCACCGCGGGTTCGAGCTCCGGGCCGTAGGCGGCGGTGACCCCGCGCAGCTCGAGCACCGGCCGCGCGGAGGCCCCGTCGGCTCCGTCACGGGACGGCGCGGGCGCGGGCGCCGCGGCTGGCGGCGCCCCGAGCGGCTCCGCCGTCTCCGGCTCCAGCCCTTCCGTCTCGCGGATCCGCGCGGCCGCCGCGAAGCCGGCCTGCAAGGAGGTGATGTTCTCGCTCAGCTCCATGATCGGGCCGACCAGCCCGAACGCGTAGAGCAGGAAGGCGATCAGGGTCGAGACCTCCATCGTGCCCTCGCTGACCTGCCAGGCGCCGAGTCCGAGGATCACGATGATCGCGACCTGGACGCCGGTGAAGGCGATCGTCCAGGCGAGCGCTTCGCGGCGCACGGCGCGGATGCTCTGCATGGTCGCGGCGCGGGCGTCCTCGCCGATCCGCGCCGCGATCCGCGGCTCGGCCCGGCTCGCCTTGACCGTGCGGATCGCGCGGATCGTGCCCTCGAGCACGCCGCCGAGCCGGCCGACCCGCTCCTGGGCGCGCTCCTGGGCCTTGGCGATCCCCGGCATCAGGGTCAGGAACAGGGTGGTGACGACGAGCAGCGCGAGGAAGGTGGTGCCGAGCAGCAGCAGGTCGAGCACGCCCATCAGGATCAGGCTGCCGACCAGCATCACGATGCCGTTGACGATCCCGATCATGCTGCTCGCGGCCGCCTCGCGCAGCAGCACGGTGTCGGAGGTGACGCGGGTGACCAGCTCGCCGGACGGGCGGGCGGTGAGCGCGCCGACCCGGGCGCGCAGGTAGCGGGCGACCATCGACTCGCGCGCCTCGAGCACGATCCGCTCCCCCACCGTGCCGAGCAGCGACCACTGGAAGAACCAGACGATCGCGCCGAAGACGGTCAGCGCGGCGAGCACCAGGACCGGCTCGAGCAGCGAGGAGCCGGACGCGAGCGAGTCGAGGATCCACTTGGTGATCAGCGGGCTGGCGAGGCCGGCGGCGGAGCCGACGAAGGAGAGCGAGAGGCCGAGCGCAAGCGCCTTGCGGTGCGGCCGCGCGAACCCCCAGAGCACCGCCAGGCGGGGAAAGCGGGATGAGGAGGCTGAAGCGCTTATGACCAGAAATGTAACATAGCTGTTCCAAACTTGAATTGAGAGGTATCTTGTGCGAATGAGCAACAGCGCCACCGAGGCCGAGGAGAGCGGCGCCCGCGCCCGCACCCGGCGCGCGATCCTGGCCGCCGCGATCGATGCCCTGGCCAAGGACGGGGGCGCCTCGCTCGGCGAGGTGGCGGCGGCCGGCGAGGTCAGCCGCACCACCCTGCACCGCTACTTCCCCGAGCGCTCCGACCTGGTGCGCGCCGTCGTCGACGAGGCGATGGCGCGGATCGCGGCGGCAACCGAGCGCGCCGGGCTCGACCAGGGCCCGGTCCCGGAGGCGATCGAGCGCGCCTGCCGCGAGTACTTCGAGCTCGGCCCGGTGCTGACCGTCCTGTTCAGCGGCGCGGTCGAGATCGCCGACGAGGACTGGGAGCGCTACGAGGCCGCCGACCCCGAGCGCGGCCTCGCCGCCGCGGTCGCCCGCGGCCAGGCCGAAGGCAGCGTCGACCCCGACCTGCCGGCCGCCTGGATCGAGAACGTGGTCTGGGCGCTGCTCTACAGCGCCTGGAACTACGGCCGCGAAACCGATGCCCCGCGCCAGGCCGGGATCGAGCTGTGCCTGCGCAGCGCGCGCAAGGCGATCGCCGCCTGAGGCCGGCTAGCTAAGCCCAGTGGTCGGTATCCGGGAGCCCGGTGAGGCGGATCCCGGCGTGCGCCTTGTAGCGGCCGTTGACCGAGATCAGCATCGGGGTCAGCTGCTCGACGATCCGGGCCATCTCCAGCGAGCCGGCGTTGACGGCACGCAGGCCGGGGATCAGCTCGATCAGCCGCGCGACCCGCGCCTTGTCGGCCTTCTTGTCGCCGCAGACCAGCACGTCCTCGCCGAGCTCGGCCTCGGCGTCGGCCAGGGTCGGGGCGCCGACCGTGTGCAGGGCGGCGATGACGGTGACCCCCTCCGGCACCATCTCCTGGGCCTGCTGGGCGGCCGAGCCCTGCCAGACGCCGAGGCTTCGGGTCGGCTTGCCGCCGAGCGCGGTCGCCAGCGGGACCGTGCAGTCGACCAGGATCTGGCCCGGCCGCAGCGCCTCGCGCAGGTTCTTCAGGTTGTCGGCCTGGGCGGCGAAGGGCACGGTGAGGAAGACGACCTCCCCCTCCCCCGCCGCGGCGCCGTTCTCCATTCCGCTGACCTCGGCGCCGGGGACCGACTCGCGGACCCTCGCGGCGGCTTCCTCGGCGCGCTCGGCCGAGCGTGAGCCGAGCACGACCGGGACTCCGGCCGCGGCCCAGCGGGTCGCGAGGCCGGCGCCGAGGGCGCCGGTGCCGCCGATGATCGGGATCGGTTGCCGCTCGTTCATGTTCAAAGCCCCTGTATCTCCGCCGCGATCTCCGCCGCCGCCTTCTTGGCGTCGTCGAAGAGCATCG
>CAYXFL010000005.1:65609-70213 GCA_964464285.1 uncultured Conexibacteraceae bacterium | reverse complement strand
GGACACCACCGACCCCTCCCAACGAAAGCGCTCCGAAGTTCCGTTGGCTGGCGAAAGCGCCCTGAGATTCGAGCTGGGGCTGACGGGCCGGGTCGAGGTTCGGGGGTCGGGGTGATCGTTCCGTGAGGCTTCGGTAACGGTCGCCTTGACTTTCTTCGCCCACAGGGCGAAAAAGGTCAAGCGGAGCGCTTGGTCCTTCGTGAAAGCTCCCTCTCCCGGCCTCGGACGGCCCCACCTCGGACGGCCTTAGCCGCTAATCGTCCTCGGGTGGAACCGTGTAGGCGGGGGGCAGCAGGTTCACCGCGGCGGCCAGTCCCACGGCGATCAGGGTGATCGTGTAGCCGGTGTAGCCGCTGAGCGCGAAGGCGAGCGCGGCGACCGCGCAGACGGCGACGACGGTGATCCAGGAAGCTCGGGCGAGGGACACGGTCGGTATTTTCACGCACATGGCCGACGCTGCCGCAGGAACGCTCGCCCCAGGGGGCTCCGCCGCGGCGGCGCTCGCCTTTCTCACCGAGATGACGCCGGACCTGCGCGGGGCCGCGATCCTCGCCGCCGACGGCGCGGTGCTGGCCGCCGAGCCGGAGCAGCCGGGCAGCTGGGAGGAGGACGCGGCGGCGCTGTTCGCCGCCGCCGACGCCGCCGAGGGCGAAGCGGTCGAGCAGGTCCACGTCGCCACCGAGCAGGGCGAGGTCTTCGCCCTGCGCCACGAGGGCCTCGCCGCGGTCGCGATCACCGAGCGCTTCGCGCTCGCCTCGCTTACCTTCTTCGACATGCGCTCGACCCTGCGCGAGCTGGCCCGCGGCAGGCGGGGGGTGGGCGGCTGATGCCGCCGAAGCCGCACCGCGTGCTGCTCGACCGGGTCTCCGGCTACGCCGACGAGGCGGCCGCCTACGTGCGCCGCCGCCGGATCGCCCGCCGGCCCTTCGCCCGCCTCTACTACGCCAACGGCCGCAGCACCGACCGGGCCGGCGACCCGACCGTCGGCGCCGAGCTGTTCGTCGCCGCCGGCCGGCTGATCGAGGTCGCCGGGAAGCGGGGCCGGCGATGAGCGGGCTGATCGCGCCGGACGTCTGCGAGCGCGTGCTCGCCCGCGCCCTCGCCAACGGCGGCCGCTTCGCCGAGGTGTTCGCCGAACGGCGGCGCGGGCTGACGATGGCGATCGACGAGTCGCGGATCGAGGCGGTCCAGTCGGGCGCCGAGGAGGGCGCCGGGGTGCGCGTGATCGACGGCGGCACCACCTACTTCGCCCACGTCGACGGGCTCGACCCGGCCGACCTCGAGCGGGCCGCTGACGAAGCCGCCTCGGCGCTGCGCGGCGAGCGCCGCGAGCCGCGGGCGCTGAGCGCCCAGCGCACCGAGCCGCTGCCGATCCGGCACCGGCCCGAAGACGTCGCGCCCTCGCGCAAGGCCGGCCTGCTGCGCGAGCTCGACGAGCGCGGCCGCGCCCAGGGCGGCGAGATCGCCCAGTTCACCGCCTCCTACGCGGAGGCGCGGCGCGAGGTGCTGGTCGCCAACTCCGACGGCCTGCTCGCCGGCGACGACCGCACCCGCACCCGGATCGGCGCCCAGGCGGTTGCCCGCGGCAACGGCACGGTCGAGACCGGGGCCGAGACGCTCGGCGCCCACCGCGGCTTCGAGCTGCTCGAAGACGACCCGGCGCTGATCGCCGAGCAGGCGGCGCGCAAGGCGCTGACCCTGCTCGAGGCCGGCCCGGCGCCCTCGGCGACGATGCCGGTCGTGGTCGGCGGCGGCTTCGGCGGCGTGCTCTTCCACGAGATGACCGGGCACGGGCTGGAGGCCGACCACATCCAGAAGGGCGCCAGCGTCTACGTCGGCAAGCTCGGCCAGCAGGTCGCCCAGCCGCTGCTCAACGCCTACGACGACGGCCGCCTGCCGAACGAGTGGGGCAGCGACGCGATCGACGACGAGGGCACGCCGACCCAGAAGACCCAGGTGATCGAGGACGGTCGCCTCACCGCCTACCTCTACGACCACGCGACGGCGCAGCGCGACGGCGTCCCCTCGACCGGCAACGGCCGCCGCGAGAGCTTCCGCCACCTGCCGCTGCCGCGGATGACCAACACCTACATCGCCCCCGGCGAGGCCAGTCCCGAGGAGATCATCGCCGAGGTCGAGAAGGGCTTCTACGCGGTCTCCTTCGGCGGCGGTCAGGTCGACCCGGCGACCGGCGACTTCGTCTTCGGCGTCTCCGAGGGCTACCTGATCGAGAACGGCCAGGTCACCCGGCCCTGCCGCGGCGCCACCCTGATCGGCAACTGCCTCGACGCGCTGGCGGCGATCGACGCGGTCGGCGACGACTTCTTCATGAAGACGGGGATCTGCGGCAAGGGCGGCCAGCGGGTGCCGGTCGGGACCGGCCAGGGCCACGTACGGGTCGGCGCGATGACCGTCGGCGGGACCGAGCTCTAGCGATGACCGAGCTCTCCGAGATCTCCCAGCGCGCCGTCGCCGCCGCCCGGGCGGCCGGGGCGGGGGAGGCCGAGGCCTACGCGGCCCGCGACAGCGGCCGCGAGGTGCGCGTGCACGGGGGCGAGGTCGAGAGCCTCACCGCCGCCACCCAGACCGGGATCGGCGTGCGCGCCTGGATCGGCCGGCGGGTCGGCTACGCCTACGGCACCGACCTCTCCGCCGCCGGCGTCGAGGCGATCGCCGCCCGCGCCGCGGCCGCCGCCGCGGTCGCCGACGAGGACGAGTTCGCGGCCCCGCCCGGCCCCGCCGCGGTCGAGGCGATCGCCGGGCTCGGCGACGCCAGTATCGCCGCGACCAGCGCCGACGACGTCGCCGCCCTGGCGCTGGCGGTCGAGCGCACCGCGCTGGCCGCCGACCCACGCGTCGCCGGGGTCGAGCAGGCGGTCTACGCGGACTCCTCCGAGCAGGTCTCGATCGCCTCCTCGACCGGCGTCGCGGGCGAGTACGAGACCTCCAGCTGCTTCGCCTACCTGCAGGCGCTGGCCGAAGGCGACGGAGCCCGCGAGACCGGGCTCGGCTTCGGCCTCGCCCGCGGGCCCGCCGGGCTCGACCCGGAGGCGATCGGCGCCGAGGGCGCGGAGCGGGCGCTGGCGATGATCGGCGCCGGCAAGCCGCCGTCGCGCTCCTGCCCGGTCGTGCTCGACCCGACCGTCGCCGCCAGCTTCGCCGGCCTGGTCGGCGGCGCGCTCGCCGCCAGCGCCGTGCAGCGCGGCCGCTCGCCGTTTGCTGAGCGGCTCGAGCAGGAGGTGGCGAGCGCGGCGCTGGTCCTCCACGACGACGGCCGCGACCCCGAGGGCGCCGCCTCGGCCCCGTTCGACGGCGAGGGCGTGCCGCGCCGGCGCACCGCGCTGATCGAGGGTGGCCGCCTGCGCGCCTACCTCTACGACACCTACACCGCCAACCGCGAGGGCGTCGGCTCGACCGGCTCGGCGGCGCGCAGCGGCTACCGCTCGCTGCCCTCGGTCTCCGCCTCCAACCTCATCGTCGGCACCGGCGAGCTCTCCTTCGAAGGCCTGCTGGACGCGGCGGGGGAGGGGGTCTTCGTGACCGACGTCGCCGGCCTGCACTCGGGCGTCAACCCGGTCACCGGGGTCTTCTCGGTCGGCGCCTCCGGGCGCGCGATCCGTGGCGGAGAGCTGGCCGAGCCGGTGCGCGAGTTCACGATCGCCGGCGACCTCGTCTCCCTGCTCGGGGCGGTGCGCGCGGCCGGAGAGGAGGCCCGCTGGGTCCCCTTCGGGGGGTCTGTGAAGACGCCGCCGCTGCTGATCGGCGAGCTTGCGATCAGCGGCTCGTGACTTTTGTCGCAAGTGCCTGCGGAGATTACGCCGTAGCCGCTGTTAGGGTGCGGCGCATCTTCAACCCCGAGGAGGATTCTCGACGTGACCAAGGCTGAGTTTCTGGACCAACTGGCTGGCGACGACCGGCTCGGCAGCAAAAAGGCTGCCAGCGATGCTGTCGACGCTGTGCTGGACGCAATTACCGCCGCGCTGAGCGCCGGCGACGAGGTCAGCTTCACCGGCTTCGGCAAATTCCATGTCGCCGAGCGCGGTCCGCGCCAGGGCGTCAACCCCCGCACCGGCGAGCGGATCACGATTCCGGGTGGCAAGGTGCCCCGGTTCTCGGCCGGTTCGGCCCTGAAGACCAAAGTCAAGGGCTGATTTCAGACACGGCTTTTGCGGATCGGCTTGCGGCGCTCGTCGAAGAGCGCCGCAGCCAGGTCTGCCTCGGCCTCGACCCGGACCCTGCGAAGCTCGCCGCGTCCGGGCCGCCGGCCGACTCTCCGGCGACCGGCCCCAGTGAGGCGGCCGAGCTCGCCGCCGCGGCGGTCACCGAGCACTGCCGCATCCTGATCGACCGGGCCGGAGCGGCCTGCGTCGCGGTGAAGCCGCAGCTGGCCTGCTTCGAGCGCCTCGGCGCTCCCGGCTGGGCGGCGCTTGAAGCTACGGTGGCGGCCGCGCAGGACGCCGGGCTGCTGGTGATCGCCGACGGCAAGCGCGGCGACGTCCCGGTCACCGCGGCGGCTTACGCGCAGGCGCTGGTCGGCGAGACCCCGACCCCCTGGGGCGCCGTCGCCGGCCTCGGCGCCGACGCCTTCACCGCCAACCCGCTGC
>CAYXFL010000005.1:31835-65599 GCA_964464285.1 uncultured Conexibacteraceae bacterium | reverse complement strand
CGCTGCTCGGCCGCGACGCGCTCGAGGCGCTGGTCGCCGCCGCCGCCGAGGCGGGCGCCGGGATCTTCGCCCTGGTCCGCACCAGCAACCCCGGCGCCGCCGACGTCGAGGACCTGCCGGCACCCGAGGCGCCGCTGCATGAGCGGCTCGCCGAACTGGTCGACGGCCTGGCGCCGCGCCTCGCCGGCAGCGGCGAGCTGAGCGGGATGGGCGCCGTCGTCGGCGCCACCGAGCCCCAGCACATCGGCCGCCTGCGCGGGCTGATGCCGCGCGCCCCCTTCCTGATCCCGGGCGTCGGCGCCCAGGGAGGCCAGCCGGAGCTGCTCGGCGCCGCCTTCGCGGCCGGTCCGGCGGCGGCGCTGGTCGCCTCCTCGCGCGGAATCGCCGGGGCTCCTGATCCCGCCGCCGCCGCGGAGCAGCTCCGGGGCACGGTCTGGAAGATTTCCACCGCCTGAGCGCGGCTGCCGATACTACGATCAGCGGCCCCGCTTCCAACCTCACCCGGTCCCATGGAAAAACGCACGAGCGCCTTCGCCCGCATCCTCGCCGTCATCGCCCTCGCCGCCGCGGTCGCGGCGGTGATCGCGATCGTCTCGGGTGGCGGGCTCGGCGAGGACTCGGCGAAGAACGGCCGCAAAGGCAGCGCTCAGCAGCAGGAGCAGCCCGAACGCCAGAAACCGAAATACAAAGCGGCGACCTACGAAGTGAAGGCCGGCGACACGCTGACCAGGATCTCGTACCTGACCGGGGTCAAAGTGACGAAACTGATCGAGCTCAACCCGGAAATCGACCCGCAGATCCTCAGCGTCGGCGAAACGCTGAAATTGCGCTAGTGGGCGCGGCACCCCGATGCTGAGGGGCGCGCGGTCGAGCGCCGCCCTGCTGGCGGCGCTGCTCGCACTGGTCCTGCTCGTCGCGCCCGCGGGCGCGGCCGAAGCGACCAGGGACGGCGGCAAGGCCGGCCAGCAGTCCGGCCAGGGCAAGCAGGGCGGCAAGCACAAGCAGGGCGGCAAGAAGCAGAAGAAGCGCCCGCCGACCGCGGCCGAGCGGCTCGGCATCAACGCGACCGCCTGGGCGGTCAGCGACGCCCGCGACGGCACCATGCTGCTCTCGCAGGCGGCGAAGAAGCGGCTGCCGATCGCCAGCACGACCAAGTTGATGACCGCCTACGTGGCGATGCAGGAGATGCCGCTGGACAAGGTCGTGCGGGCGGCCCCCTACGACGCCGAACTGGGCGAGTCGCTGCTGGAAATGGAAGCCGGCGAACGGATCAGCATCCGCGACCTGATCTACGGCCTGATCCTGCGCAGCGGCAACGACGCCGCCCACACGCTGGCGATCCGGGTGGCCGGCAGCACCGAGCGCTTCGTCAAGAAGATGAACCGCTACGCCGCCGCGCTCGGCCTCGCCGACACCCACTACGCGAACCCGATCGGGCTCGACCAGGAAGGCAACTACTCGAGCGCCCGCGACCTGCTGACGCTGACCCGGCGGATGTTGAAGATGCCGGAATTTGCGCGCATCTCCGATACCCGCAGCGTGCTGCTGAAGAGCACCCGGCCGCCGCGCCGGATCGAGACGATCAACCACCTGCTCGACATGGAGCCGTGGGCGACCGGGGTGAAGACCGGCCACACCTGGGGCGCCGGCTGGGTCCTGGTCGGCTCCGGCACGCGCAAGGGGGTCCCGCTCGTCTCGGTCGCGATCGGCGCCCCGACCGAAGAAACCCGCTACTCGGACAACCTGGCGCTGCTCGAATACGGCTTCTCCCAGTACCAGCGCCGCAGGCCGGTGCGCAAGGGCCAGCAGTTCGC
Organism: uncultured Conexibacteraceae bacterium; assembly: GCA_964464285.1. Taxonomy (GTDB): domain Bacteria; phylum Actinomycetota; class Thermoleophilia; order Solirubrobacterales; family 70-9; genus VAYN01. The sequence continues at coordinate 63,785 of CAYXFL010000005.1, read as the reverse complement.
CGAACCGGCGATCGAGTACTCCGGCGGCAGCCTGCCGCTGCGCGCCGCCGACGGGCTCAAGGTGGGGCTGCGCAAGGGGCAGCGGATGAGCGTCGAGGTGAGCGCTCCCGAGCAGGTCGAGGGCCCGATTCGGCGCGGCGCCAGGCTCGGCCGGGTCGAGGTCAGCGTCGACGGGATCAAGGCCGGGACGGTGCCGCTGGTCGCCTCGCGCGCGGTCGCCGAGGCGAGCGGCTTCGACCGGGCTCGCAACTTCGTCGAAAACAACTTGGTTCCCATCGCGGTGGTGCTGTTCGTGATACTGGTAGGCGGGGCAGCGCTGATTCGCCGGCAGGCCCGCTGAACGAACAAGGAGCACTACCGAAGTGGACCCGCAGTGATCCTCACCGTGACGCTCAACGCGGCGATCGACCGCACGGTCGCCGTTCCCAACTTCCGCCTCGCTCGCCGCCACCGCGCGGTCGAGAGCCGCACCGTCGCCGGCGGCAAGGGCATCAACGTGGCGCGGGCGCTGACCCTGCTCGGCCGCCCGGTGATCGCCACCGGCTTCGTCGGCGGCCCGACCGGGAACCGGGTGCTCGAACCGCTGCGCGAGGAGTCGGTGCTCTCCGACTTCACCCTGATCGCGGCCGAGACCCGGATCAACCTGGCGGTGATCGACCCCACCTCCGGCGACCAGACCGAGATCAACGAGCGCGGTCCGGCGGTCAGCCCGGAGGAGGTCAAGAAGCTGTTCGAGCGGATCGCCTACCTCTCCGGCGGGGCGAAGATCTGCGTGCTCGCCGGCTCGCTGCCGCCGGGCGCCGGCGACGACCTCTACGCGCGCCTGATCGCCGACCTCAGCCGCCGCGGCGTCGCCGTCGTGCTCGACGCCGAGGGCGAGGCGATGCTCGAGGGCGTGCGCGCCGGCGCCTCGATGATCACCCCGAACGAGCGCGAGGCCGAGGAGCTGGTCGGCCAGGAGTTCTCCGACCGCGGCGACCTCGCGGCGGGGCTCAACGAGCTGGTCCGGCTGGGCGCGACCGAGGCCGCGATCACCCGGCCCGAGGGCTGCGTGGCGGCGGTCGGCGAGGGCGCCGAGCGGCGCCTGCTCGAGGTCCACACCGAGCCGCTCGAGCCGGTCTCCACGGTCGGCTCCGGCGACGCCTTCGTGGCCGGCTACGTGGCGGCGCGCTACGAGGGCCGCTCGGCCGAGGACTGCCTTGCCTACGGCGTCGCCTGCGGGGCCGAGTCGACCCAGCACTTCGGCGCCGGCACCGTCGATCGCAACCAGGTCGAGCGCCTGCTCGGCGAGGTCGCGGTCCACGACTTAGAGGTCCCGGCCGAAGTGTAGGCTGACTGATTCACCACGCCAGCCCTGGAGGACTAACTTGGAAATCGAAATCGGTCGCGGCAAGAAGGGGCGGCGCGCATACGGATTCGACGACATCGCCATCGTTCCTTCGCGTCGTACCCGCGACCCTGACGACATTGACATCACCTGGACCCTCGGTCCGTACCGCTTCGAGATCCCGCTGCTCGCCTCCGCCATGGACGGCGTGGTCAGCCCGGAGACGGCGGTCCTGACCAACCAGCTCGGAGGACTCGGAGTCCTCAACCTGGAGGGGATCTGGACCCGCTTCGAGAACGCGGAGGAGAAGCTCGAGGCGATCGCCGCGGCGCCCAAGCACCTGGCGACGCGGATGATGCAGGAGATCTACGAGGAGCCCGTCAAGGAGGAGCTGATCTCCAAGCGGGTGGCCGAAATCAAGGCCAGCGGCGCCGTCGTCTGCGGCTCGCTGACCCCGCAGAAAGTGCGCGACCACTACGAGGCGGCGGTCGAGGCCGGCCTCGACATCCTGGTGATCCAGGGCACCGTGATCTCCGCCGAACACGTCTCGACCACGGTCGAGCCGCTGAACCTGAAGGAGTTCATCGCCGAGGTCCCGGTCCCGACCGTGGTCGGCGGCTGCGCCTCCTACTCGACCGGGCTTCACCTGATGCGGACCGGCGCGGTCGGCGTGCTGGTCGGGGTTGGCCCCGGCGCCGCCTGCACCACCCGCGGCGTGCTCGGGCTCGGCGTCCCGCAGGCGACCGCGATCGCCGACGTCGCCGCGGCCCGTGCCCAGCACATGCTGGAGACCGGCGAGTACGTGAACGTGATCGCCGACGGCGGCATGCGCACCGGTGGCGACATCTCCAAGGCGATCGCCTGCGGTGCCGACTCGGTGATGATCGGCTCGCCGCTGGCCCGCGCCAAGGAGGCTCCCGGACGCGGCTTCCACTGGGGGATGGCGACGTTCCACTCCTCGCTGCCCCGCGGCACCCGCGTCTCGACCAAGCAGGACGGGACGATGGAGGAGATCCTGCTCGGCCCCGCCCAGGAGAACGACGGCACCTTCAACCTGATGGGGGCGCTGAAAACCTCGATGGCCACCTGCGGCTACGAGGACATCCGCTCCTTCCAGCGGGCCGAGGTGATGGTCGCGCCGGCGCTGATGAGCGAGGGCAAGAAGCTCCAGAACGAGCAGTCCGTCGGCATGGGCTCCAACGGCCGGGCCGCGGTCTCCGCGGGGGTAGCCGTCTCGGATGACTGAGCAGATCGTCGCCGGCGCCGAGCGGGAGCAGGCGACGAACCCTGCCGGGTCGCTGCCGGCCGAGGAGGTGCGAGCGGTTGAGGAGGTGCTGGTTCTCGATTTCGGGGGCCAGTACTCGCAGCTGATCGCGCGGCGGATCCGCGAATGCGGGGTCTTCGCCGAGCTGCTGCCCTCGACCACCCCCGTCGAGAAGATCCGCGAGCGGGCGCCGAAGGCGCTGGTGCTCTCGGGCGGGCCGGCCTCCGTCTACGAGCCGGGGGCGCCGGAGTTCCCGACTCAGCTGCTCGACCTGGAGATCCCGCTGCTGGGCATCTGTTACGGGATGCAGGCGATGGTGCTGGCGCTCGGCGGCCGGGTCGAGACCGCCGAGGCGGGCGAGTTCGGGCGCACCGAGCTCGTCCTCACCAACGAGGGCGGCCGCCTGCTCGGCGGCCTGCCGGAGGAGCAGAGCTGCTGGATGAGCCACCGCGACGCGGTCTTCGAGGCGCCGCAGGGGTTCGTCCCGCTGGCCTCGAGCCCGAGCTCGCCGGTCGCCGCCTGTGAGCTGCCCGAGCGCGGCCTCTACGGGATCCAGTTCCATCCCGAGGTCGTCCACACGCCCTACGGGACCGAGATCCTGACCCGCTTCCTGCGCGACGTCGCCGGTTGCGAGCAGCAGTGGTCGCCGGAGTCGGTGATCGCCGAACAGGTCGAGAAGATCCGCGCCCAGGTCGGCGACGGCCGGGTGATCTGCGGGCTCTCCGGCGGCGTCGACTCCTCGGTCGCGGCGATGCTGGTCCACAAGGCGGTCGGCGAGCGGCTCACCTGCGTCTTCGTCGACCACGGCCTGATGCGGCTGAACGAGGCCGAGCAGGTGGTCGAGACGTTCAGCGAGTTCGACATCCCGCTGGTCCACGTCGACGCCGAGCAGCGCTTTCTGGAGAAGCTGAAAGGCGTCGACGACCCGGAGACCAAGCGCAAGATCATCGGCGGCGAGTTCATCCGCGTCTTCGAGGACGAGGCGGCGAAGCTCGACGACGTCGCCTACCTGGTCCAGGGCACCCTCTACTCGGACGTGATCGAGTCCGGCGGCACCGACCACGCGGCGACGATCAAGTCCCACCACAACGTCGGCGGCCTTCCCGACGACCTCGAGTTCGAGCTGGTCGAGCCGCTGCGGATGCTGTTCAAGGACGAGGTGCGCGCGGTCGGGATCGAGCTCGGGCTGCCCGAGCGGATGGTCTGGCGCCAGCCCTTCCCGGGCCCCGGCCTGGGGATCCGGATCGTCGGCGGCGAGGTCAACCGGGAGCGCCTCGACATCCTCCGCGCGGCCGACGCGATCCTGCAGGAGGAGATCCGCGCCGCCGAGCTCTACCGCCAGCTCTGGCAGTCGTTCTGCGTGCTGCCGGTGGTCCGCTCGGTCGGGGTCCAGGGCGACGGGCGCACCTACGCCTACCCGATCGTGATCCGCGCGGTCACCTCCGACGACGCGATGACCGCCGACTGGGCGCGGCTGCCGTACGACCTCCTGGAGCGGGTCTCGAACCGGATCATCAACGAGATCCGCGACGTCAACCGGGTCGCGCTCGACATCTCCTCGAAGCCGCCGGCGACGATCGAGTGGGAGTAGCGGAGGGCCCGTCGTGTAGCTGAGAACGAGTCCTAAATACAAACTGGACTCATTCTCATTAGTATCCCGGCTCGATGTTGGAGCCCTTCGAACTTCCCTTCGTCCAGCGTGGCCTGGTCGAGGTCCTGATCCTCGCGGTGCCCGCCGGCCTGCTCGGGACCTGGATCGTGCTGCGCCGGCTCGCCTTCTTCTCGCACTCGGTCGGGACCGCGGCCTTTCCCGGCCTGGTGCTCGCCAACGGGCTCGGCTTCGCGGCGCCGCTCGGCGCCTTCGGGGCGGCACTCGCCTTCACCGCCGGCAACGCGGCGCTGGGGCGGGGGCGCGAGCGCGGCCGCGACAGCATCGTCGCCCTCGTCCTGGTCGGCTGCCTGGCCGCCGGCGTGATCCTCGCCAGCGACGTCTTCGGCTCCGGCGCCGAAGTCGAGACCCTGCTGTTCGGCAGCCTGCTGCTGGTCGACGCCGCCGACATCCGCCTCGCCGCCGTCGCCGCGCTGGCCACCGTCCTGGTCAGCGCCCTGGTCGGCCGCCGCTGGCTCGCCCAGGGGTTCGACCCCGAGGACGCGGCGATCGGCCGGCGCCAGCGGATGGCGCTCGACGCGGCGCTGCTCGGGCTGATCGCGCTGGCGAGCGTGGCGGCGCTCTCGGTGGTCGGCGCGCTGCTGGTCGCGGCGCTGTTCGTGGTGCCGGCGGCGACCGCGCGCCTGTTCACCCGGCGGCTGTGGAGCTGGCAGCTGGCCAGCGTCCTGCTGGTCGCCGCCGAGGGGACCTTCGGGCTCTGGCTCTCGGTCGAAACCAATGCTCCGCCCGGGGCGACGATCGCCTGCGTCGCCGGCGCGGTCTTCGCGGTGGTCGCGCTCGGCCGGGCGCTGCGCGAGCGGCTGCCGCGCGGGGCGGCGGCGCTGGCCGGGGCGACCCTGCTGGCCACGGCGGCGCTCGCCGGCTGCGGGAGCAGCGGCGGCGCCGAGGGCGAAGGCGAGCTCGAGGTGGTCGCGACCACCACCCAGATCGGCGACTGGGTGCGGGCTGTGGGTGGCGACGCGGTCGCCGTCGACCAGATCCTGCAGCCGAACACCGACCCGCACGAGTACGAGCCGCGGCCCAGCGACGTCGCCGCCGCGGCCGGCGCCGAGCTGGTCTTCGCCAGCGGCGGGGTCGACGAGTGGGTCGAGCAGATCGTCAGCGACGGCGGCGGCGACGCCGAGATCGTCGAGCTGGACGAGCACCTGCCGGTGCGGCTGGCCGGCGACGGGCACGAGCATGAGCACGAGGAGGACGAGCATGGGCATGAGCACGAGGAGGACGAGCACGATCACGGCGAGGAGCACGAGGACCACGCGCACGAGCACGACTCCGAGTTCGACCCGCACTGGTGGCACGACCCGCGCAACGCCGCCGCCGCCGTGCGCGAGATCGAGCGCCACCTGAGCGCCGCCGATCCGGCCAACCGGGCGCTCTACCAGCGCAACGCGGCTCGCTACCTGGGCCAGCTCCGCCGCCTCGACGCCGGCATCGCCCGCTGCATCGAGCGGATCCCGCCCGCCCGCCGCAAGCTGGTCACCGACCACGAGGCCTTCGGCTACTTCGCCAACCGCTACGGGATCGACGTGGTCGGCGCCGTCTTCCCGGCGCTGACCACCGAGGCCCAGCCCTCGGCGAAGGACGTCCGCGAGCTGATCGAGCTGATCGAACGCGAAGGCGTCACCGCGGTCTTCCCGGAGAGCTCGGTCAGCGCCGGGGTCGCCGACGCGGTCGCCCGTCAGACCGGCGCCAGCGCCGAGTACGAGCTCTACGGCGACTCGCTCGGCCCGGCGGACTCCGCCGCCGGCACCTATCTCGGCATGGAGGCGGCCAACGCCGACGCTGTCGTGCGCGGCTTCAGCGAAGGGAAGAAGGGATGCGAGGTGCGCCCGTGAGCGCCGCCGAGCCGCTGATCGCCGCGCGCGAGCTCGAGCTCGGTTACGGGACCGGTCCGGTGGCGCTGGCCGGGGTCGGCTTCGAGTTGCGCGCGGGCGAGCGCCTCGCCGTGCTCGGCCCCAACGGCGGCGGCAAGACGACGCTGCTGCGCGCCCTGCTCGGCCAGCTGCGCCCGCGGGCGGGCGAGCTCGCGGTCCGCGCCTCCTGCGGCAGCGTCCCGCAGACCGAGCGCTCGCGGCTCGACTACCCCGTCTCGGCGCTCGAAGTGGCGGCGATGGGGGCGCTCTCGCGGCTGCCCTGGTGGCGGCCGGGAGGCCGCGCCGGGCGCGAGCAGGCGCGGGCGGCGCTCGCCCGGGTCGGGCTCGCCGAGCTTGCCGAGGCGACCTTCGGCGAGCTCTCCGGCGGCCAGCGCCAGCGCGTCCTGATCGCCCGCGCCCTGGTCCAGGACACCCGGGTGCTGCTGATGGACGAGCCCTTCACCGGGCTCGACCGGCCCGCCGCGGAGCGGCTCGAAGCGTTGATCGTCGAGCTGGCCGGCGAGGGCCACGCGATCGTGATCGCCACCCACGACCTCGAGCAGGCGCGCCGCTGGGACTCGGTGCTCTGCCTGAACAAGCGCCAGATCGCGGTCGGCCCGCCGGCCGCCGTGCTCGACGTGCCGGTGCTGGAAGCGACCTACGGCGGCGCGATCGTCGAGCTGCCCGACGGCAGCGGCCGCGCCGTCCTGCCCGCCCACCATCACCACCACTGAGATGTTCGAGCCGCTGACCGAGCCGTTCATGCAGCGGGCGCTCGCCGAGATGACCCTGCTCGCCCTGGCCGGCGGTGCGCTCGGCTGCTGGGTCGTCCTGCACGAGCTCTCCTACGCGGCCGAGTCGCTCGCCCACTCGCTCTTCCCCGGCCTGGTCGTGGCCGCGATCGCGGGGGTGCCGCTGCTGCTCGGCGCGACGCCGGCGGTCGTCGTCGCAGCCCTGGCGATCGCGCTCGCGGCGCGCGCGCCCGGGGTCGGCCGCGAGGTCGGGATCGCGGTCGTCGTCACCACGATGTTCGGGCTCGGCGTGCTGCTGGCGCTCTCGCCCGAGACGCCGCCGGGGGTCGCGCAACTGCTCTTCGGCGACGTGCTTGGCCCCAGCGACGGCGACCTCGTCGCGGCCGCGGCCCTGGTCGTCCTGCTCGCGGTGGCGCTGCCGCTGCTGCACGGGCGGCTGCTCGCGACCGGCTTCGACCGCGAGGCGGCGCGGGCGCTGGGGATCTCGGCGGGGGCGGTGGAGGCGGCGCTGCTGGTGCTGCTGGCGGCGGCCAGCGTGGTCGCGGTCCAGGGGCTCGGCAACCTGCTCGTCGTCGCCGTCTTCGTCGGCCCGGCCGCCGCCGCCCGCAACCTCACCGACCGGGTCGTGCCGATGATCGCCCTGGCCGCCGGGATCGCGGTGCTGGCCGGGTTCGCCGGCCTCTACCTCTCCTACTACGCGGGCACCGCCGGCGGCGCCTCGGTGGCGCTGGCGATCGTCGCCCTCTACCTGCTCTCGCTGCCGCTCGGCCGGCTGCGCCCGCGCGCCCGCGGCTTCGGCCCGGCGGAGGTCTACGATCACTGAGATGGCGACGCAGGCCGACAGCAAGACCGAGGCCGCCTGGGCCGAGCACGCGCTGGCGACCCTGCACGAGGCCGGGCACCGGCGCGGTGGCGCCCGCACGGCGGTGGTCGAAGCGCTCGCCGGCCACGGCTGCGCGGTGACCGCGATCGAACTCGAGGACGAGCTGCGCCGGCGCAAGCCCGCGGTCGCCCGCGCCAGCGTCTACCGGGCGCTCGAGCAGCTCGAGGAGCTCGGCCTGGTGCGCCGGCTCGAGGTCAGCCGCGGCACCGCCGGCTACGAGCGCGTCGACCCGACCGGCCACCATCACCACCACGCGATCTGCCGCGACTGCGGCCGCATGGTCCCCTTCGAGGACCGCTCGCTGGAGCAGGCGATCGACCGCCTCTCCGAGAGCATCGCCTTCGACGTCGCCGAGCACGACGTCGTGCTCAAGGGCCGTTGCGAGCGGTGCGTCTAGGCGCGGCCGCCGCTTGCGTCATCAGGCCGGCTATAGCCGGCCTGACGCGACGAGCGGCTCAGGAGTAGCGGTCCCAGCGTCCGAGTTCCGGCAGCGGGTCGAAGGGGCTGCCGCCCTCGTACCAGCCGGGGGCGCTCCAGGCCTCGAAGTGGAGCAGGCAGCCGGTCGCGTTGCCGCTGGCGCCGACGGTGGCGATCGGCTGGCCGGTGCGCACCTCGTCGCCGACCTTCAGCGCCGGCGGTTCGGCGAGGTGCATGTAGACGTGGTCGTTGGCGGTGCCCTTGCCGTCGATCACCAGGTAGTAGCCGGCGGCGGCCTGGGAGCCGACGAACTGGACCTGGCCGCCGCGGGCGGCGAGCACCGGGGTGCCGCAGGCGGCGCTGACGTCCTGGCCCTGGTGGGTGTGGCCGGAGCGGGCGGCGCCGAAGCGGCCCGAGGTGAGGTTGTAGGCGTGGTCGCCGAGGACCGGGAAGGTGTAGCCGAAGAGGGTGAAGCCGAGGCTGAGCGGGACGGTCGCGGTCTTGCGCCGGGCGGCCGGCGCCGCGGGCGCCTGCGAGGAGATCCGGAACGAGTACTTGCCGTTGCGGGCCGGCTTGCCGGCGGCGTCGGTGCCGTCCCAACGCACCCCGTAGGGGACGCCGGGGGCGAGGTCCTGGCGGTAGAAGGTGCGGGTGACTTCGCCGGTCGCGTTGACGACGTCGATGCGGACGTCGTTCTCGGGCTGGGTGCTGGCCAGGGCGTAGGTGAGCCGCGGGTAGCGGAAGCCGAAGTAGAAGGACTTGCGCGGCTTCGCCTCCGCCGCCGTGATGCTGATCGCACCGGCGCTCGGTTCGGGGGAGGGGGCGCCGGGGTTGCTGCCGGGCCGCGGCGGGGTCGCGGTCGCGGGGGTGGCGCCGCCGGGCGCGGCGAGTGCGGGAGCGCAGGCGGTGAGCAGGGCGAGGATCGCCGCGATCGTGATCAGGCCGGTCCTGGGCACCGCTAGCCTCTCTTTCCCTCGCCTCTGGAGTTCGCTGTCGGGCTCGCGCTGAAAGAGGCGCGCTTGGGGCAGGATTCGCCTGATTCGCCCCCGGGACCTGCTTCGAACCGCGGGTATGGCATCATCCCCCGGCCGCGCAGGTTCGACCGCGTGGCTTTTTAATGATGGAGAGCGCGATGAAGACCTACGTAGCCAACGCAGAGAACCGCCAGCGAGACTGGTACGTCGTCGACGCCGAGGGCAAGACCCTGGGCCGCCTGGCGACCCAGATTGCCGACGCGCTGCGCGGCAAGCGCAAGCCCGAGTACACCCCGCACGTCGACACCGGCGACTTCATCGTCGTCGTCAACGCCGAGAAGATCCGGGTCACCGGCAACAAGCTGGAGCAGAAGATCTACTGGCGTCACAGCGGCTACCCGGGCGGAATCAAGTCGCGCACCCTGGCCGAGATGCTCGAGCGCAAGCCCGAGGAAGTGATCCGCAAGGCGGTGAAGGGGATGCTCCCGCGCAACCGCCTCGCCCGCCAGCAGCTGACCAAGCTGAAGGTCTACGCCGGCCCGGACCATCCGCACCAGGCGCAGCAGCCGAAACCGATGGAGACGAACTAACTTGATCCCCGAGGACGAGCAGACTCCGGAGACTCCGGAGGAGAACACCGAGCCGACCGCCGAGGCCCCCGAGGAGCCGCAGGCCGAGTCGCCGGTGGAGGAGACCCCCGCCGAGCAGCCGCAGGCCGAGGAGAGCCCCGCCGAGGAGGCCCCGGTCGCCGAGGAGACTCCAGCCGAGGAGACTCCCGCCGAGGAGACTCCCGCCGAGGAGACTCCCGCCGAGGAGACTCCCGCCGAGGAGACTCCCGCTGAGGCGCCGGTAGCCGAGGAGCCCGCTGAGGCGCCGGCCGCTGAGGCGCCGGCCGAGGAGCCGAAGGCCGAGGAGAAGAAGAAGAAAGACGTGATCCCGGGCGCCGACCTGGAGCCGATCCTGGTCGAGCCCGACGCGCCCCAGCTCAGCGCCGAGGAGCGCGCCCGGGTCGAAGCCGAGGAAGAGGAGGAGCGCGCCCGCCGCGAGGCCGAGCTCGCCGCCGCCGCCGAGGCCGAGGCGGAGACCGCCAGCCGCGCCCCGGCGAAGATGGAGAGCGGTGCCCGCTTCCTCGCCACCGGCAAGCGCAAGCGCTCGATCGCCCGCGTCACCCTGCTGCCGGGCGACGGCAAGATCCAGATCAACAATCGCGCTCTGGAGGAGTTCTTCCCCCGTCCCCTGCACCAGACGATGGCGCGCCAGCCGCTCGCCGTCTCCGGCTACGAGGGCAACGTCGACGTCCGCATCCGCGTGCACGGCGGCGGAATCAGCGGCCAGGCCGGCGCGGTCCGCCACGGGATCGCCCGGGCGCTGACCGAGATCGACCCGGAGCTGCGCGGCGACCTCAAGCGCCGCGGCTTCCTCACCCGTGACGCTCGCGTCAAGGAGCGTCGCAAGGCGGGCTTCAAGAAGGCCCGTAAGAAGCCGCAGTTCTCGAAGCGCTAAGCGGTTTTCGATTGCCCCCTGGGGGGCCAGCGCGGTAGTACTGAATATCCCCTGCTTGCTGAAGCGGGGATTGGGTACTCGCCACCGAACAAGGAGTCCTATGGCCACCCAGACCACCAGAAAGCTCTTTGGCACCGACGGCATCCGCGGCGAGGCCGGGACGTTCGTGAGCGCCGAGCTGGCGACCTCGCTGGGACGCGCGGTGACCGCTTCGCTGGAGGCGCGGCGGCCGCAGGTCCTGATCGTCCGCGACACCCGCGAGTCGGGCCCGATGCTGGAGGCGGCGCTGGCCGCCGGCGTCGCCGCGGCCGGCGGCGAGGCGCTGCTCGGCGGCGTGCTGCCGACCCCGGCGGCGGCGATCCTCGTAAAGCGCCTGGGACTCGACCTGGCGGCGGTCGTCTCCGCCTCGCACAACCCGTTCCAGGACAACGGGATCAAGTTCTTCAGCGGCCAGGGCACGAAGCTCGGCGACGAGCTCGAGGCGCGGATCGAGGCGCTGATGGAGGAGCCGCCTGAGACCGGCGCCGCGGCCGGCGGCGTGCGCGAGCTGAACGGCGGCCTTGACGACTACCTGCGGGCGCTGGAGTCGGCCTTCCCGCTCGACCTCGCCGGCCGCCACGTCGTCCTCGACTGCGGTCACGGCGCGACCTACCGCGCCGCCCCGGCGATCTTCGAGCGGCTCGGGGCCAAGGTCGAGACGATCGGGATCGAGCCCGACGGCCGCAACATCAACGCCGGCTGCGGCTCCACCCACATGGAGGCGCTCTGCGCCCGGGTCCTCGCCAGCGGCGCCGAGCTCGGCTTCGCCTTCGACGGCGACGGCGACCGGGTGCTGGCGGTCGACGCGACCGGGCGCGTCCACGACGGCGACGAGCTGATCGCGCTCGGCGCTCGCGGGATGGCCGCGCGCGGCGAGCTCGGCGGTGTCGTCGTCACCGTGATGACCAACTACGGCTTCCACCGGGCGATGTCCGACGAGGGGATCGAGGTCGCGGTGACCCAGGTCGGCGACCGCTACGTGATCGACGAGATGCTGCGCCGCGGCTGGCAGCTCGGCGGCGAGCAGTCCGGCCACATCATCGCCACCGACTTCGTCGCCACCGGCGACGGGATCGCGGCGGCGCTGATGACGATGCGCGAGCTCGGCGCCCGCCGCCTCGAGGACGCCGTGCCGATGGAGAAGCTGCCGCAGACCCTGGTCAACGTCGAGGTCGCCGACCGCGAGGCGGTTCACGACGCCGCCGCCGTCTGGGAGGCGGTCGAGCGCGCGAACGACGCGCTCGAGGGGCGCGGCCGGGTGCTGCTGCGCCCCTCCGGGACCGAGCCGCTGGTGCGGGTGATGGTCGAGGCGCCGAGCGCCGGCGAGGCCGAGGCGGTCTGCTCCCGCCTGGTCGCGATCGTCCGCGAACAGCTCGGCTGAGGGCGCCGGCCCTCTACCCTGTCTCGCCTCCATGTGTGGAATCGTCGGATACGTGGGCGGCCGGCCCTGCGAGGAGCTTTTGCTCTCGGGGCTGGAAAAGCTCGAATACCGGGGCTATGACTCGGCCGGGCTCTCGGTGCTCGAGGACGGCGAGGTCGAGAGCGTGCACGCGGTCGGCAACCTCGCCAACCTGCGCGCCGCGGTCGACGAGCAGGCGGAGGCCAGCGGCGGCGCCCTGCCGCCCGCAACCACCGGCATCGCCCACACCCGCTGGGCGACCCACGGCCGGGTCACCAAGGAGAACGCCCACCCGCACGACGACAGCTCCGGGCGCGTCCACATCGTCCTCAACGGGATCGTCGAGAACCACGCCGGGCTGCGCAAGCGGCTGCAGGCGGAGGGCGAGCAGTTCACCTCGGAGACCGACGCCGAGGTGGTCGCCCACCTGATCGCCCACCACTACGACGGCGACCTCGCCGCCGCCGTGCGCGCCGCCTACGCCGAGCTGCGCGGCCACTACGCCTTCGTCGCCATGCACGCCGACGAGCCCGACCGCCTGGTCGGCGCCCGCAAGGAGTGCCCGCTGGTCGCCGGGGTCGGCGAGGGGGAGACCTTCCTCGCCTCGGCGATCCCCGCCTTCCTCGCCGACACGCGCCTGGCGATGCCGATCGAAAACGGCGAGATCGTCGAGATCGAAGCCGGCGCGATCCGGATCACCGACGCCGAGGGAAACCCGGTCGCGCGCGCGACCGAAGAGGTCACCTGGGATGCCGACGCGGCCGAGAAGGGCGGCTACGAGACCTTCATGCTGAAGGAGATCCACGAACAGGCCGACGCGGTCGCCGAGACGATCGCCGACCGCCTGCCCGGCGACGAGGGCGTCGACCTCAGCGACGTCGAGCTCTCCGACGAGTTCCTCGCCGGGGTCAACCGGATCGTGATCGTCGCCTGCGGCACCTCCTACCACGCGGGCCTGGTGGGCCGCTACGCGATCGAGGAGTGGGCGCGGGTCCCGGTCGAGATGGACATCGCCTCCGAGTACCGCTACCGCAACCCGGTGGTCGGGGCGGGCGACCTGGTGATCGGGATGACCCAGTCGGGGGAGACCGCCGACACGCTGGCGGCGATGCGGCTCGCCCGCGAGGCCGGCGCGACCGTGCTCGCGATCACCAACATCATGGGCAGCCAGGCGACCCGCGACGCCGACGCGGTCCTCTACATCCGCGCCGGCATGGAGGTCAGCGTCGCCGCGACCAAGACCTTCGTCGCCCAGGTGGCGGCGATGTACCTGCTCGGGCTGCGGATCGCGGAGCTGCGGGGGACGCTGCCGCCGGCGCGGATCGCCGAGCTGGTCGCCGAGCTCAAGCACCTGCCCTCGCGGATCGAGCAGACCCTGGCGCTGACCGAGGAGCCGATCAAGGCGGTCGCCGCCGCCCACGCGAGCCAGGAGTTCTTCCTCTACCTCGGCCGTCACATCGGGCTGCCGATCTGCCTCGAGGGGGCGCTGAAGCTGAAGGAGATCTCCTACGTCCCGACCGACGCCTACGCGGCGGGGGAGATGAAGCACGGGCCGATCGCGCTGCTCGACGAGTCGACCCCGGTGGTCTGCGTCGCCACCGACAGCCCGGTGCTGGAGAAGGTGCTCTCCAACGTCGAGGAGGTGCGCGCGCGCGGCGCCCAGACGATCGCGATCGCGACCGAGGGCTCCGAGCGGGCCGGCGAAGTCGCCGACGAGTCGATCGCGGTCGCCCGCACCGACTGGATCCTGCAGCCGATCGTGGCGATCCTGCCGCTGCAGCTGCTCGCCTACGACATCGCCCGCGCCCGCGGGCTCAACGTCGACCAGCCCCGTAATCTGGCCAAGACGGTGACGGTTGAGTAATTCGATCGAATCGGCCTGTTAGGGTGCCCGGCCGCATGAGACTACGACTCGTTTCCTTCCTCGTCCTGGCCACCGCTACCGCGCTCTTCGTCGCCGGCTGTGGCAGCTCCGGCTCCGATGGCGGCAGCGCCGAGCCGGCCGCGGTCGCGCCGGCCAGCTCGCCCGTCTTCATCGACGTCGCGGTGCGCCCCGAAGGCGAGCTGAAGACCAACGTCGAAGCGCTGGTCCGCGACGTCGCCGGGATCGACGACCTCGGCGGCCTGATCGTCGAACAGCTCGAGAACGGCGCCGCGCCCGGTGAGGGAGCCGACTTCGAGAAGGAAATCGAGCCCTGGCTCGGCGAGCAGGCCGGGATCTCGCTGCAGGAGTTCGACGGCGAGGACTTCCACGGCTACGTCGTCGCGATCGCCAGCACCGACACCGGCGCGACCCAGAAGTTCATCGACGGCAACTCCGAGGACGTGGTTCGCGAGGGCAGCTACGAGGGCACCGACTTCAAGGTCGAAGACGACGACACCGCGGTCGGCGTGGTCGGCGACTTCCTCGTCGTCGCCGAGACCGAGAAAGCCTTCAAAGCCGCGGTCGACGCCAGTAACGAGGAATCGCTGGCCGACCAGGACGCCTACTCGAGCGCGCTCGACGCCGCTCCCGACGAAAGCCTCGCCGACGTCTTCGTCGACGTCGGCAACATGATCGAGGAATCGGGCGGCCGGATCGACCCGGAAGCCCAGCAGCTGCTGGAAGCGAGCGGGATCGAAGCGAAAGACGGCTTCGCGATCGCCAGCCTGGTCCCCGCCGCCGACCGGCTCGAAATCGAGGTCGCGACCAACCTGGTCGGCGATAACGCGCCCACCGCCGACGCCTCGAAGCTGCTCGGCTCGCTGCCGGGTGGCTCGTTCGCGGCCTTCGCCGCCACCGACTTCGGCGCCAGCCTCAGCCAGGCGATCGACACGATCGACGAGCAGGGCATCGACGGCGAGCTCGAACCAAACGAATTCAAGAACGCGCTGAAAGCGAACGGGATCGACCTCGACAAACTGACCAGCGGGCTCGGCGACCTCGCCGTCTTCGCGCAGGGCAACACCGAGCAGAACCTGACCGGCGCCCTGGTGCTGACCACCAAAGACGCCAAGGAAGCGACCAACACCGTCTCCAACATCGGCCTGCTGCTGCGGGCCAGCAACACGCCCGGGATCACCGCGCTCTCCGGCGACGCGGCCGGCTTCTCGATCCGCGACCCGGAGCTCGGCTCGCAGCCGCTGGTCGTCGCCGCCAAAGGCAACAAGATCGCGATCTCCTACGGCCTCGCCGCCTCGACCCAGGCGCTGAGCGCCGGCAAGGGCGCGACCCTGGCCGAAAACCCGACCTTCAAAGCGGCCGGCGAAGCGCTCGGCGACGTCCCGCTCTCCGGCTTCGTCTCCGGCCCGGCCACCCTGGCCCTGGTCGACAACATGCTCTCGCCCGAGGACAAGGCCGAACTCGACGAAGCCCGGCCCTTCCTCGACAAAGTCGAGTACCTCGCGATCGGCACCGGCACCTCCGGCGATCTCGCCACCTCGAAGCTGGTTCTCGGGTTTACGGACTAGGAACCTCGCTTCGACCTCGGGCCGGGTGGGGCCGGATCGGCTCGATTAGCTGAACCGCCACCCCTCGGGGGGGAGCTGAACCGCCACCTTGGGCGAGCCTCTTAGGATGCCTGGATGGAGCCGTGGCTCGACCCTCTCTTCGACGCCCAGGGGATCCGGGCGGTCGATGCGTGGGCGATCGAGGAGCAGGGGGTGCCGTCGGAGCGGCTGATGGCGAGCGCGGGGCGGGCGCTGGCCGAAGCCGTGGCCGAGCTGCACCCGGAGGGGCCCGTGCGCGTGCTCTGCGGGAAGGGGAACAACGGGGGGGACGGGGAGATCGCGGCCGGGCGGCTTGCCGAGCTCGGCTACGAGGTCGAGGTGGCGAGGCTGTTCGCCGATGGGGTTCCCGCGGATCTCGACTCCTGGCTCGCCGGCTCCGGCGCGGTCGTCGATGCGATCTTCGGGACCGGGTTCTCGGGCGAGCCGCGCGAGCCGGCGGCCGCGGCGATCGAGGCGGTCAACCGCTGCGGGGCGCCGGTCGTCGCCTGCGACGTCGCCTCCGGGGTCGACGCCTCGACCGGAGAGGTGACCGGGATCGCGGTCGAGGCCGACCTCACGGTCAGCTTCCACGCGGCCAAGATCGGCCAGCGGGTCGCGCCCGGCAAGTGGCACACCGGTGAGCTGCGGGTGGTCCCGATCGGGATCCCGGACGGGGCGCCGGCCGAGCCGGCGGCGGGCGCGATCGCGCCCGCGGTGCTCGGCCTGGCGCCGGCGCGCGGCTCGCGCTCGACCAAGTTCAGCTCCGGCCAGGTCACGGTCGCCGGCGGCTCGCGCGGGCTGACCGGGGCGGTGCGGATGTCCTCCTCGGCGTCGATCCGGGCCGGCGCCGGCTACGCGACGGTGGCGATCCCGAGCGATCTGGAGCAGATCTTCGAGCTCGGCCAGCCCGAGGTGATGTCGGTCGGCTGCCCGGGCGGCGACGGCTGCCTCGTCCCGGCCTCGGCGAAGACCGCGATCAAGGCCTTCGAGCGCGCCGCCGCGGGCGTGCTGGGACCGGGGATGGGCCGCGACCCCGGCTCGGTCGAGTTCGCGCGCGAGCTCGCCGCCGCGGTCTCCTGCCCGCTGGTGATCGACGCCGACGGCCTCAATGCCTTCGCCGGCGAGCTCGGCCGGATTGCCACGCGCGGGGCGCCCACGGTGCTCACCCCGCACGCCGGCGAGCTCGGCCGCCTGCTCGGCCGCGACGCGGAGGCGATCGGCGCGCGGCGGCTCGCCTGCGCCCGCGAGGCCGCCAGCGCCGCGGACGCCGTCGTCGTGCTCAAGGGCGACGACACGATCGTCACCGACGGCAGCCGTGTCGCCGTCAACGCCGTCTCGGCGCCGGCCCTGGCGACCGCGGGGACCGGCGACGTGCTCTCCGGGGTCGTCGCCGCGCTGCTCGCCCGCGGCCTGGAGCCGTTCGCCGCCGCCTGCGCAGCGGTGCTCGCCCACGCCCGCGCCGGGCTCGACGCGACCGCGCGGGTCGGCGCCGCGGAGTCGGTGATCGCCACCGACGTGATCGACTCGATCGCCGCCGGCCTACGCCGCGGCCCGGTCGATTAACCTCGCCCGGATGGAGCGCGCGGTCGCCCGCATCGACGTCGACGCGATCCGTGCCAACTGCGCCAGGCTGAAGGCCGAGCTGGGGGAGGGAACCGAGCTATGCGCTGTCGTCAAGGCCGACGGCTACGGGCACGGCGCTGACGCCTGCGCCAGCGCCGCGCTCGCCGGCGGCGCCACCTGGCTCGCGGTCGCCACCGCGGTCGAGGCGGAGGCGGTGGGGCGCCGGTTTCGCCACGTGCCGCTGCTGACCCTGGGGGCGCTGACCGCGGTCGAGGTCGACGTCGTGCTCGCGGCCAGCTCGGAGGTCTCGGTCTGGCGTGAGGGATTCCGCGCCGCCCTGGCCGAACGCGCCTCGGCGCAAGGCGCGCGCGCCCGCGTTCACGTCAAGTACGACAGCGGCTTGGGGCGCCTCGGCAACCCCGATCCCGACGAGGTGCTGGCCCTGGCTCGCGCCTGCGACGCCGATCCCAACCTCGAGCTGGCCGGCGTCTGGACCCACTTCGCGACCGCCGACGAACCCGAGTCGGAGTTCTTCGACGAGCAGCTCGAGCGCTTTCGCGCCGTCGCCGGGCGGGTCAAGGACGAGTTCCCGGACGTGCTTGCCCACGCCGCCAACAGCGCCGCCGTCTTCCGCAACCGGGCCGCCCACTTCGACATGGCCCGCTGCGGGGTCGCGATCTACGGGCTCGACCCGTTCCAGGGCGACCCGGCCGAGCGCGGCCTGGCGCCGGCGCTCTCGCTGCGCTCCTACGTCGCCGACGTCAAGCGGATGCCGGCCGGCGCCAGCGCCGGCTACGGCCAGCGCTGGCAGGCGCCCGTCGAGACCTGGGTCGGGGCGATCCCGCTCGGCTACGGCGACGGCGTCCGCCGCGCCCTCACCAACAACGCCGAGGTCCTGGTCCGCGGCCGCCGCCACCCGCTGGTCGGCACCGTCTCGATGGACAACGTGACGATCGACCTCGGCCCCGATACCGATGTGATGCCGGGCGACGAGGCGGTCCTGATCGGTGTCCAGGGAGAGGACGAGATCCGCGCCGAGGAGCTCGCCCATCGCCTCGACACGATCAACTACGAGATCACCTGCGGCATCAGCGCCCGCGTCCCCCGGCGCCCGGTGTCGAGTTAGTCAACCCATGGGTGACAAAGTCGACAGGCCCGGCTCGAGGTTGAGGGAGGCGCCGCTCGTCGCGGCGGTCCGTGCGGCACTACCGGACGCTGCGGGCGTCTGGATCGCCGGAGGCGCGGTGCGCGATGCGGCGCTGGGGCGCGAGGTGAAGGACGTCGACCTCGCCGTGGCGGGGGGCCCGAAGCCGGTCGCCAAGGCGATCGGCAAGGGGCTTGGCGAGCACGCCTTCGAGCTCTCCGCCGAGTTCGGCACCTGGCGGGTCGTCTCGCACGAGCGCGGCTGGCAGGTCGACGTGACCGCGCTGCGCGGCGACTCGATCGAGGCGGACGTCGACGAGCGGGATTTCACCGTCGGGGCGATCGCGGTGCCGCTCGCGGACCCCGCCCAGCTGATCGATCCGCACGGCGGCCTCGACGACCTGCGCGCGGGGATCCTGCGCGTGGTTGGAGAGCGCTGCTTCGTCGCGGACCCGCTGCGGCTCCTGCGCGCCGCCCGGCTCGCTGCCCAGCTCGAGCTCGAGCTCGACGCAGCCACCGTCTCGCTCGCCCGCCAGGCCGCGCCGCGCGCCGCCGACCCCGCCGGCGAGCGGCAGCTCGCGGAGCTGCGCCAGCTCGTCGGCGGCCCGGACCCCGTGCGCGGCCTGGCCCTGCTCGACCAGCTCGGGCTGACCGCCGTCGTGCTGCCCGAGGTCGAGGGCCTGCGCGGGGTCGAACAGGGCCCCAACCACCACCTCGACGTGCACGGCCACACGATCGCGGTGCTCGAGCGCACGCTCGAGGTCGAGGCCGACCTGCCGCGCTTCGCCGGCGAGCGCGCGGACGAGGTCGAGGCGCTGCTCGCCGAGCCGCTCGGCGACGAGATGACCCGCCGCACGGCGCTCCGCTTCGGCGCCCTCCTGCACGACATCGCCAAGCCGCAGACGCGCAGCGAACGCGACGGGTTCGTCGGCTTCCGCGGTCACGACGTCGCCGGGGCGGAGACGATCGGCGCGATATGCGGCCGCCTGCGCGCCAGCCGCCGGGTCACCCAGCACCTGCAGGGCCTGGCGCTCCACCACCTGCGGCTCGGGTTCATGATCCCGGAGGTGCCGCTGCCGCCGCGCCGCGTCCACGACTACCTGCGGGCGACCGAGCCGGTCGGGGTCGACGTCACCCTGCTGACGATCGCCGACCGCCTCTCGGCCCGCGGCGCCGGTCCCCTGGCCAGCCCGGAGATGGTCGAGGCGCACCTCTCCCTGGCCCGCGAGCTGATCGCCGAGGCGCTCGACTGGCGCCGCGACGGCCCGCCGGCGCCGCTCCTGCGCGGCGACGAGCTCGCCGCGGCGCTGGGGATCGAGCCGGGGCCGGAGCTCGGCCGGGCGATGGGGGAGCTGGAGGCCGCCCAGTACGCGGGCGAGCTGGACGACCGCGAGGCGGCGGTCGAGCACGCCCGCAACTGGCTCACCTGGTCCGAGGAAAGCGCCTGAACCGGAAAAAACGCCGCTTAAGGTAGCCTTCGCCGCCGCATGGCCAAAGAGGAAAAGATCGAAATGGAGGGGGAGATCACCGAGGCTCTCCCCAACACGATGTTCCGGGTCAAACTGGATAACGGTCACGATGTCCTCGGCCACATCTCCGGCAAGATGCGCCGCCACTACATCCGCATCCTGCCCGGCGACCGCGTCAAGATCGAGCTCTCGCCCTACGACCTCGACCGCGGCCGAATCACCTATCGCTACAAATAGGGGCGCTGCAAACCGGCGGCCGCTGCAAGCCGGCCCATTTCGCTGCCATGTTCAAAGGGTGGTAAAGCTGTCGTCTGCGCTTGCTTTCTGGCGCTTTTGGTCGCGTCGGTGGCGATTGTCACTGGCTCCGGCGTGGGGGTCTCGCGAGCGGATGAGGGAGAGGGAGCCGCAGTGGCGCCGGCGGTCATGCCCGCACCGATGGTCACACCCTTTGCTTCTCCGGGGCGATCACGATGACCGTCTCGTGCGGCAGGGTGGTCGCGCGCTCGAGGCGCTACACCGGGACCGGCTCGTTCTATGCTGTCGGTGGGTACTGGGTCAGATTCCCCGAGGACAAGCGTCCCGGAAAGGGCGACAGCGGGGCGCCCGTGTGGACAAGAGCACCGGCAGGTCGGTCGGCCTGGTGTCGGTGGGGCGGCCCTATGGAAGCTTCGAGGAAACGCTGATCGCACCCCTGATCCATCCGCGCTTCGCGCGGCCAGGGGAACTGCCGGGGATACTCCATGGTCAGGGCATGGGGCCAATCCAGCTGAGACTCGGGGAGTGAACGATCGCAATCCGGACCAAGGCGGCGATCGGCGTCCTCGCGATCTTCGTGATCGCGGGCGCGATCCTGATCTGGCATGGGCCACTGAGCGACGAAGATGCGTCCGTGTGGCCGGTCGAGTGGAAAGTTGAACGTCAAATCGACGCCAAGTCCGCACGCCTCTCCGCACCGATCGAGTACTGCATCAGGAAGCCGCCTCGCTTCGAAGATCCGATCGTCGAGTACGAAGGCGATCGCGCCTACATCGAAATGCGCCTGGTGCCCGAGCCAGAGCCCGAGGGCCCGAGCGGTTGCTTCCTCAACCTCACGGTCCTTCACCCGACGATCACCCTGGAGCGAAACCTTGACGAACTCACTCTGTTCGACTCCAGCACCGACCCCCCCGAGCAGCGCTGGCCGAGGAAGCCCTGGCCTGGGGAATGAGACCCACCTGGTCGGTAGACGCCGTCATGGAACCGCACCTCGTGCCGGGAATTCTCGGCCATATCGGGATCCGCCCGATGCAGCTCAAACTGGGCGGATGACATAGATGGTCGTCGTGCTCAAAAGAGCGATTGGAGCTTTGATGATCGCCGCGGTCCTGAGCCCGGCTGGCGGCTCCGGTCGATATCTGCTGGGATCCGGTGCGACTCGAAGAACCGATCATCGAGTACGAGGATGACCGCGCCTACGTCGAAGTTCGCCACACCCCGGAAAAGAACGAAGGGGATTACGGCGGCTGTTTGCTCAGCCTTTGGGTCCTCCACAAGACGGTCGCTTTCGAGCAAGACCTCGACGAACTAACCATCTTCGACTCCAGCGCCGATCCGCCCCAGCGCCGTTGGCCCAGGGAGCGCCCCCGGCCCGGGGAATGAGGGGTCCCGGTCTTGGGATCCGACTGGCAGGGACTTCCGAAAGTGGAGCTAGGCGGATTCGAACCGCCGACCTCCTGGGTGCATCAGGGGGACGGGTGCTGCGGAAAAGAACTTGTGGCATCTCGCGGTCTTCGGTTCGCTCGGATCGGGTCACGCACTGAGGTGCGCTCCCCTCACCTCGCTCCTGCGTCGCACGAGGTGCTTGGTTCTCACGGCCCTGCGAACTCCGGGTCCGCCAGCTCCGCGATCAGGGCCGACCAGGCGAAGTCCCTGGCGCCCAGGCCCTTGCCGGTGCGCGGGTCGTAGTACTCGCGCAGGCCTTCGCGGGCGGCGGCGGCGATCACGCCGTCGGCGAGGCGCTCGGCCTCCTGCTCGTAGCCGAGCCGGCGCAGGCCGAGGAAGACCAGCCAGGCCGAGTTGATCCAGGTCGGGCCGCGCCAGTAGCGGCGGATCGGGCCGCGGCCGCCGTCCGGCTCGTAGCTCGGCTCGCAGGCCGCCACCGAGGGCGGCGCGACCGGGGTGAGGAACTCGCGCTCGTTCAGCAGGTGCTCCTCGACCAGCCGCCGGCCGATCGCCTCCGGCAGGTCGGGCAGGGCCAGCGGCGCCAGCGCGGACCAGGTCACGGTGCGCGGCCGGATCGTGCCCGGCTGGGCCTCGTCGACGAAGAGGCCGCGGCGCTCGTCCCAGAGCCGCTCGACCAGCGCCGGCGTCGCCGAGGGGCGGCCGAGCGCCTGCAGCGAGAGCGACCAGAGCGTGTTGACCAGGGTCTCGCAGAGCAGCGGCCCGCCGCGCGCCCGCACCCGCCGCGCGTCGAAGCCGAGCGTGCGGTTGCGGCGGACCAGCAGCGGGAAGCCGGCGCGGCCGTTGGCCAGCCGGCCCCACACCTCCTCGAACTTCGGCGAGGCGTCGAGGCCCGACTCGTCCGGCTGCAGGATCCAGAGCAGGCCGTCGCCCTCGAGGTCGCGCGCTTCCGCCAGCCAGTCGGCCTGCGCCGCGATCCGCGGCTCCGCCGCCGGGTCGCCGACGGCGATCCGCCAGGCCCAGGCGAGCAGCGGCGGCTGGATCGTCTCGGTCTGCAGGAAGCCGCGGCGGGTCGCGACGTTGTAGAAGGCGAGGCGGGGGAGGGTGACCGGCGCTCGCCAGAAGATCGTGTGGCCGATGAACCCGTTCGGCCGCTGCACGCTGAGCAGGCTCTCCAGCTCGGCGCGGGCGCGGGCCGGCTCGAAGCGGCGCCAGACGATCGCCGCGAAGCAGGAGTCCCAGTACCACTGCCACGGGTAGCGGCCCGGGCTCGGCTCCGAGTAGGAGTAGCGGCGGCCGGCGTGCTCGCCCTCCTGCCAGTTCTGGCGCAGCACGCGCTCGGCCTCGGCGAGGACGGCGGCGCGCTCGGCGCTCATGCCGCGGTCCGCCGCATCTCGCGCAGCGCCAGCGCGCCGAGCACGGCGAGCATCCCCGCCAGCGCCACCAGTCCCGGCCAGGTGTCCGCCCAGGTGACGGCGCCGACGAAGCCCTGCCGCGCCGCTTCGACCACGTCGGTCGCCGGGTTCCACTCGGCGACCGCGTGCAGCCAGCCGGAGAGCAGCGCCAGCGGCGCGTAGGCCGGCGTCAGCAGGGTCAGCGCCATCATTCCCGACTGCATCAGCGGCGCCGCCGACTGGCTCTTCGCCCGCAGGGCCAGAAAGCTGCCCCAGCAGGCGCCGACTGCCGCCATCGCGAAGACCATCAGGTAGGCGATCAGGAAGCCGTCGAGGCCGGGCCAGCCGGCCCCGAGCGCCAGCGCGATCGCCAGCACGAAGGTGGCCGGGATCAGCGCCCGCACGCTGGCCGCGAGCACGGTGCCGGCGAGCAGCACCCAGCGCGGGGCGGGGGAGACGAGCAGCCGGTCGACCCAGCCCGCTTCGAGGTCGCGGGCGAGGTTGACCCCGGCCGCGGCGCCGGTGAAGCCGGCCCCCTGCAGCATGCTGATCGGGACGATGAAGGCCTCGTAGGAGTCGGTGGTGAAGCCGCTGACCTGGGTCAGCGCGCCGAACACGCCGTTGAGGCCGAGGAAGAAGATCGTCGGCGCCAGCACCCCCGGGATCGCCGCCCCCGGCACCCGCAGCAGCTCGTTCTTCGAGCGCGCCATCAGCGCCCCGATCGTCGCCAGGTTGACCCGCCAGGCCGGCAGCGTCGCGGTCGCCTCCATCAGCCCACCCGCAGGCGGTGGCGGAGGGCGCCGGCGCTGAGCAGCAGGCCGGCGACGACTATCCCGAGGATCGCCGCCACCGCGGCCAGCGTGTGGGCCGGGTCGATCCCGGAGATGATCGGCTCGCGCACGCCTTCGACGACGAAGCTGAGCGGGTTGTATTCGGCGATCGTCCGCGCCGGCTCGATCATCAGCTCCTCGGGGAAGAAGGCGGAGGAGAGGAAGAGCAGCACGAGGACCAGCGGGAAGAGGCCCTGGACGACGCTGGCGCTGCCGGTGCGCAGGGCGATCGCCGCGCCGAGCCCGCCGACCGCCAGCGCGGATGCCGTGATCAGCGCCACCGCGAGCAGCGCTCCCGGCACGCCGGCCTCGATCTCGGCGCCGAAGATCAGCCCGATCGCGAGGAACCAGAGCGCCGCGAACAGCCCCAGCGCGGCGGTTCCGGCGAGCCGGCCGAGGACGACCGCGAAGCGCGGGATCGGCGCCGTGAACAGGCGGTCGACGAAGCCCATCTCGATGTCGACCGCCAGCGCGATGCCGCCGCTGTTGCCGGCCAGCATCATCGACTGCATCATCGCCCCGGCGAGCATGAACTGGAGGAAGCTCTGCACTTCCGGGAAGCCGGGCAGGTTCACCGCCGCCGCCGCGCCGCCGGTCTGGATCGCCAGCAGCAGGGTCGGGAAGACGATGATCGGCGCGATCAGCTGCGGGCGGCGGAAGGTCTGGCGCACCGAGCGCATCCCGAGCCCGCGCACGACCCGCAGGTTCCTCGCCAGCGCGGCGCGGCCGCTCATCGCTGCACCGCTGCCCCCTCGGAGGGCCCTCCTCGGTCTGCTCGCGCTCCAGGTGGTAGCCGGTCTTGGCGACGAAGACGTCGTCGAGCGTCGGCCGGACCAGCTCCAGCGACTCGACCGCGATCCCGGCCTCGTCGAGCGCCCGCACCACGCGCGGGATCTCGGCGGCGCCGCGGGCGACCTCGACCAGCACCGTGCGGCCGTCCTTGGGCGGCAGCAGGCGGCCGATCTCGGCCAGCTTCGCCTCCGCCGCGACGACTGAGCCGCTGGCCAGCTGCAGGGCGATGTGGGGGTCGCCGATTTCCGCCTTCAGCGACTCCGGCGTGCCTTCGGCGACGATCCGGCCGCTGTCGATGATCCCGACGTCGTCGGCGAGCTGGTCGGCCTCCTCCAGGTACTGGGTGGTGAGGAAGACGGTAGTCCCGTCCTCGTTCAGCGCCTTCACCTCTTCCCAGATCGTCTTGCGGCTGACCGGGTCGAGGCCGGTGGTCGGCTCGTCGAGGAAGAGCACGCGCGGTTCGTGGACCAGCGCCGCGGCGAGGTCGAGGCGGCGCTGCATCCCGCCCGAGTAGGTGCCGACGCGGCGCTCGGCGGCGGCGTCGAGGCCGACCCGCTCGAGCAGGTCGTCGGCGCGCTTGCGGCCCTGGGCGGACGGGATTCCCTGCAGCGTCGCCTGCAGGCGGATCAGCTCGCGGCCGGTCATCAGCGGGTCGAGCGCCGCTTCCTGCAGGGCGACGCCGATCGAGGCGCGCACCGCCCGCGCTTCGCTGCTGACGTCGTGGCCGGCGACGCTGGCGCGGCCGCCGGTCGGCAGCAGCAGCGTGGTCAGCATCCGCACCGTGGTCGTCTTGCCGGCCCCGTTCGGGCCGAGGAAGCCGAAGATTTCGCCCTCCTCGACCTCGAGGTCGATCCCCTGCACGGCGAGCACCTCGCCGAAGGCGCGCTCCAGCCCGGCGGCGACGATCGCCGGCACGCTCAGGCCCCGGTCGACTCGGCCGCGGGCGCGGCGAGCGGCGGGACCGCCTCGACCCAGCGGCGGCCGTTGGCCCGCTCGAGCGCCTCGGCGGCGTCGAGCAGCAGCTCGTCGCGGCCCCAGGCGGCCTGAAGCTGCAGGCCGATCGGCAGCCCGCCGGCGAGCCCGACCGGGACGCTGATCGCGGGGATCCCGGTCAGGTTGGCGAGCGCCCCGGCGCGCACGTTGGCGCGGTCGGCCGTGGTCGTCCCCGAGGGCAGCTCGACCAGCGGCGCGGCCAGCGGCGGGGCCACGGCGGGGACGGTCGGCCAGGCGATCAGGTCGACCTGATCGAACAGCGCCGCGACCCGCTGGCGCATCAGCGCCCGCACCTGCGCGGCCTTCGTCGTCGCCACCGCCGGCAGCAGGATCCGGTACTTGAGCAGGCCGCGCCCGAGCGGGCTGAGCTCGGGGTCGAGGTCGTTGAGCGCGTCCGGGGTGAGCCCGTTCATGCCCTCGTTGTTGGCGATCAGGACCGCCGCCAGCGCCGCCGCCTCGAGGTCGGGCAGGTCGATCTCGACCAGCTCGGCGCCGCTCTCCTCCGCCAGCGCCGCGACCGCCTCCTCGCAGGCGGCGGCGACCGCCGGCTCGACGTCCTCGCGGACCGGGTCGCGGAGCACCCCGATCCGCGGGCTCCGCGGCTCGCCGGCGACGAGCTGCTCGCCGTAGAGGGCCGAGCCGAGCAGCCGGCAGTCGGCGGCGTCGGCGCAGAGCGGCCCGGAGACGATCGTGGTCGAGTAGGCGGCCATGTGGTGGCCGTCCATGGCGGAGCGGCCGAAGGTCGGCTTCAGCCCGGTCAGGCCGCAGTAGGCGGCCGGGTAGCGGATCGAGCCGATCCCGTCGGCGCCGACCGCGCCGCCGACCAGCCGCGCCGCGACCGCCGCCGCCGGGCCGCTGGAGGAGCCGCCGGGGCAGCGCTCCGGGTTCCAGGGGTTGTGCGCGGGGCCATAGACGGAGATGTTCCCGGTGCTGCTGGCGCCGAGCTCGTGCATGTTGCCGACCCCGACGATCACCGCGCCGGCGTCGCGCAGCGCCCGGTAGGGGCCGGACTCGCCGGGCGCGCTCGGCATCAGCATCTCTGCGGCGCCGAAGCGCTGGGCGCGCCAGGGCAGCGGCCACTCGTCCTTGATCACGACCGGGACGCCGTGCAGCGGCCCGCGCGGGGCGGCGGCGAGCATCTCGCGGGAGCGCTCCGGGAAGGTCGCGACGACCGCGTTCAGCACCGGGTCGCGCTCCGCGATCCGCGCCAGCGCGGCCTCGAGCAGCTCGCCCGGGTCGGCCTCGCCGGCGGCGATCGCGGCGGCCTGCTCGCGCAGCGGGCGGTCGAGCAGCGCGCTCATGCGGCGGGGGGCCGGGAGAGGTCGGGGCGCGGTTCGGGCCGCGCCGCGGAGGTGTCGAGCGCCAGCAGCTCGAGGATCGGCGGCCAGAAGGTCGCGTGGGCGGCGCCGATCACCGCCAGCTCGATCTCGTCGGCCTCGATGCCGAAGGAGGCGAGTGCGGCGGGGATGAACTCGTCTGCCCGATTCGAATCCCCCATGCTGGCGCTGACCCTACAAGGGCCGCCTGGCCGGGATCGTGCAAGCGGCCGGGCGAGGGAGCATTCCCCCGGCGTCGAAGGCAGAATCCCGGCGCAACTGGTCTTCGGGACCCGTGTTGCCTATGTCGATGACCCACGTAGAGAGAAAAGCCAGCCCGCGCCGCGCCTTCGCGCTCGCGCTCGCGGCTGCCTGCGCGCTCGCCGCCCTGGTCGCGATCGCCACCCCCGCCGACTCGGCGCCGCTGCGCACCGTCGTGCTCGGCCAGACCGCCGAAGCCCCGCCGGCCTCCTGCCCGGGCAAAATCGTCAACAACGTCGAGATCGAGCCCTGCCGGGTCGAGGGCCACGTGACCGGCTTCCAGGCGATCGCCGGCGGCGTGCCGAAACCGTACGAGGTCCCCTTCGACGGCAAGATCGTCGCCTGGTCGATCACCCTCGCCAAGCCCTCGAAAGTCGAATCGGCCACGACCAGCGACGAGATCGGCTTCTTCAACGACTTCCTCGGCGAGCCCTCGATGGCCCGGATCGGCATCCTGCGCCCGGTCGAAGGCTCCAAACCGCCCAAATACACGCTCGTCCGCCAGAGCCCGCTGAAGGTCCTCAACCCCTACTTCGGCAGCACCCCGATCTTCGCCCTCGACCACCCGCTGAGCGTGCTCAAAGGCCAGATCGTCGCCCTCACCGTGCCCACCTGGGCGCCGATGTTCGCCTTCAACGTCGCCGCCGACAACACCTGGCGCGGCAGCCGCCTGCCGGAAAAATGCGCCTCCAAGGACGACATCCAGAACGGCAACCCGCAGCAGGGCGTCGGCAAAATCAAGACCTACGGCTGCTACTACTCGAACGCGCGTCTGCTGTACACGGCGACGCTGGTCAAAAAACCGTAGCTCTAGCGCGCTGAAGTTTTGACGTTCTGCGCGCCACGCGTGCGCGGTCGCCCGTCAGGGTCAGTGGGCGATGGTGGTTGCGCTCTCGTTCGCTCTTCTGGCTGGCTCGGTTCTCCCGGCGGTCGAAAACCCTTGGCCTCAGCAGATCGGCCTCGATTTCCCCTTCACGGTCTCCGGCGCCTTCATCGCCGTCGCCGAGCTCCGTCTCGCTGGTACCGCGCGTCGCCGACGTGAGCGCGGGATCTACCTTGCGAGCTTATGGGGCCTGGCCCTGGGGGCCGGTCTCTATTCCCTCGCGCTCGCGGGTCAGGTACTCTGACGACAGATGAAACGTTTTGTCTTCATCAGGAGCTTTGCGCCGGAGCTGATCGCGCTGCTCGCGGGGATCGTCCTGACGACCATTGACCAGGACCTCAAGTGGGCATGGCTGAGCGTCTACGCCCTCCTGCTGTTCTACTTCGTAACCAGGTGGATCCCCCACCGGATAGCACGCTGGCGGCAGATGAAAGCGCAGCGTCGGCGCGCCCAGGGATTCGGGCCTAGAGCGCGGTCTGGCGGAGCCCGCAGTACGGGCAGTCGCTGACGTCGAGGCCGATCAGTTGGTCGCAGCGGCGGCAGGCGCGGAGGTTGGCCGGGGTGCGGGGGAGGGCGGAGGCCGAGGGGGCCAGGGGCAGGACCTTGGCCACCGGCTCCATCTCCTCGCCGGTCTCGCGATCGACGTAGATCTGGCCGGGCTCGAGGTGCGAGATCGCCTCGCGGCCGGAGGCCGGGGCGCGCATGCGGAAGAGCTGGCGATCGTTGTTCATCGCCGGGAACCCTAATACCTTGCCCGGCATGAAGGTCCTGATCTTCCACGGGTACATGCTCCGCGGGACCGGGAGCAACATCTACAACGCCAATCTGGCGCCCGCTCTGGCGCGGCTCGGGCACGAGGTTCACCTGCTCTGCCAGGACCGCCAGGTGGAGCTGCCGGGGGTGCAGATCCACAACCCGGACATCGACGGCCTGCTGCCCGTCTACGTCAAGGACCCTTATGAGGGGTTCGAGGTGAAGGCCTTCCCGGAACTGAGCGAGGCCGAGCTCGACCGCTATATCGACGCCAACGTCGAGGCGGTGCGGGCGGCGGCCGCGGCGGCCGGGGGGATCGACGCCGGGCTGGCCAACCACCTGGTGATGGGGCCGGCGATCCTCGCCCGCGCCGGGGTATCGCCCTACGCGGTCAAGGTCCACGGCTCCGACCTGCTCTACACCGTGCGGCCGCACCCGGAGCGCTTCGTGCCCTTCGCCGCCGAGGGGGTCGCCGCCGCCAGCGGCGTCCTGGTCGGCTCCCGCCACACCGCCGAGTCGCTCTGGGAGACGGTGCCCGACCCGGCGCTGGAGGGGAAGACCCGGCTCGGCCCGCCTGGGGTCGACCTCGAGGAGTTCCGCCCGCCGCCGGGCGAGCGCGAGCGGCTGGTCGCCTTCGTCGGCAAGCTGATCGTCTCCAAGGGCGTCGACCTGCTGCTCGCCGCCTGGCCGCTGGTCCACCAGCGTCACCCCGGGGCCCGGCTCGAGATCGCCGGCTACGGCGAGTTCGAGGCCGGTCTGCGGCGGCTGCAGGCGGCGCTCGGACGCGGCCACCTCGACGACGCCCGCGAGGTCGCCCGGCTCGGCCGCGGCCTCGAGGGCGGCGAGCCGGCGCCGCTGCCGATCCTCTCCGCCTTCCTCGCCGACCCGCCCCCCGGCTACCTCGACGCCGCCCGCGCCGCCGCCGGCTCGGTCGAGCTGGTCGGCCGGCTCGAGCACGAGCAGGTCGCCGTGTTCATGGCGCGGGCGGAGGCGCTGGTGATGCCGAGCACCCTGCCGGAGGCGTTCGGGATGGTCGCGGTCGAGGCCGCCGCCTGCGGCACCCTGCCGATCTCGGCCGGCCACTCGGGGATGCTCGAGGTCTCCCGCCAGCTCTCCACGGCGCTGCCGCCCGAGGTCGCCGAGCTCGTCTCCTTCCCGGTCGAGGCAGGAGCGGTGGAGGCGATCGCCGCCCGTCTCGACGCCTGGCTCTCGCTCCCCGGGGAGGCCCGCTCGGGCGCCCGCGAAACGCTGGTCGAGACGGTGCGCGAACTCTGGAGCTGGGAGGGAGTGGCTCGCGGGGTGCTCGCGGCGGCGGCCGGAGAACTCGATTCAATGCCGCTTCCATAGCGGCTAGTTGCGACCGTCATTTGGGGCGCAAAGCGTCCCGCCGTCGCTTCAATAGAATCCCCGCCGCCGCATGTACGGACGCCTGCCGATAGTGAAGATGATCGCCGCGACGGCCGCCCTTGGGACGGTCATGTCGGCGGTGATGGTTTCGATCAACTGGGATGGCCAGCAGGGCTCGACCGCTGCCCCCAAGATCGACGACCTCCTGAACGTGATGATCGTTCTGTCCTCGTTCGTCTTCTCGCTGGTCGTGGTGATGCTCACCTACGCGCTTTGGAAATTCAAAGCGAAGCCCGGCGACGAATCCGACGGCGAGCCGATCCACGGCAACACCCGCCTCGAGGTCGCCTGGACCCTGATCCCGACGATCATCGTGCTCTTCGCCGGCGGCTACAGCTGGGCGGTGCTCAACGAGATCGAAGAGCCGGCCGAAAACCCGCTCACGGTCGATGTCTTCTCGCAGCAGTTCGCCTGGAGCTTCGGCTACCCGGGCAAAGACATGGCCTTCTCGGAGGGCGAGCTGCACGTCCCGGTCAACCGCCAGGTCCACTTCAAGATGCACGCCCAGGACGTGATCCACTCCTTCTGGGTGCCCGAGTGGCGGATCAAGAAAGACGCCGTGCCCGGGATCACCACGACCGCGATCGTCACCCCGGACAAGGTCGGCACCTACCAGTTGATCTGCACCGAGCTCTGCGGCTTCGGCCACGTGACGATGCGCGCGAAAGTCGTCGTCGAGTCGCCCCAGGACTTCCAGAAGTGGGTTTCCGAACAGAAACGGAAAATCCCAGACCCGTTCCTCGAGTCGATCCAGCAGGACACCGAAACCGACCCAACCCCGGTAGGAACGGGCGGGGCATAATGAGGGAGAGCTGATGGTCGCCGCGATCAAGCACCCCGGCTGGATCCGAGGCCTGTTCGGCGCGCTCGCCGCCGCCGCCTTTGGATTCGGCCTCGTCATCGCCTTGCGCGCGATCTCCGATCTGCCCCTTTTCCAGGAGGAACAGACCGGCTACCCGCACATCGTCGTGCCGCTGACGCTGGCTCCGTTCGGCTTCCTCGCCGGCTTCGGCTGCTTCGATTACTGGCTGCGCTGGGCCGCCGGCGCGCCGACCATCCCCGACGACCACTCCCAGCACGGGGCAAAGACCTGGAAGGACTACTTCCGCTTCAACACCGACCACAAGGTGATCGGCATCCAGTACGTCGTCACCACGGTTGGCTTCTTCTTCCTCGGCGGGCTGATGGCGATGCTGATCCGGGCCGAGCTGGCCGCCCCCGGCACCCAGATCGTCGACGCGAACACCTTCAACAGCCTGTTCTCGACGCACGCGGTGATCATGATCTTCCTCTTCGTGATCCCGGTCTTCGCCGGGCTCGCGAACTACGTCCTGCCGCTGATGATCGGCGCGCCGGACATGGCCTTCCCGCGCCTCAACGCGCTCAGCTTCTGGATGCTGCCGCTGGCCGGCTTCCTCTTCATGGCCAGCTTCCTCGCCCCCGGCGGCGCCTTCGACGCCGGCTGGACCGGCTACGCGCCACTCTCGACCGGGGCGCCGTTAGGGCAGTCGTTCTTCAACTTAGGAGTCCAGTTCGCGGGCGCATCCTCGATCGCGACGGCGCTCAACTTCCTGGTCACGATCATCACCATGCGTGCGCCCGGGATGACTTTCTGGCGGATGCCGCTGCTGGTCTGGGCGAACCTCTCGACCTCGCTGCTGGTCGTCGCCGCGACCCCGTTCATCGCCGGCGTCCAGTTCATGGTCCTCTTCGACCGCGTCCTCCACACCAACTTCTTCGACTTCGCCGCCGGCGGCGACGTGATCAGCTATCAGCACATCTTCTGGTTCTACTCGCACCCGGCCGTCTACATCATGATGTTGCCCGGCTTCGGGATCATCAGCGAGGTCATCGCGATCCACTCCCGAAAGCCGATCTTCGGCTACCGATTGATGGCCCTGGCGCTGATCGGGATCGTCGTGCTCAGCTACTCGGTCTG
>CAYXFL010000005.1:0-31825 GCA_964464285.1 uncultured Conexibacteraceae bacterium | reverse complement strand
CACGACGATGCTGATCGCGGTGCCGACCGGGATCAAGATCTTCTCCTGGCTGGGGACGCTCTATTTCGGCAAGATCCACACCTATTCGACGGCGATGCTGTTCGCGCTCGCCTTCATCGTCACCTTCACGATCGGCGGGATCTCCGGCGTGATGCTCGGCATGGTGCCGCTCGACATCCACGTCTCCGACACCTACTTCATCGTCGCCCACATCCACTTCGTGCTGTTCGGCGGCTCCGTGTTCACGATCTTCGCCGGGATCTACCACTGGTTCCCGAAGATGACCGGGCGGATGTACGACGAGAAACTCGGCCGCGTCCACTTCTGGGGCACCGTGGTCGGCACCTGGGCCACCTTCATCCCGATGCACTGGGTCGGCATGGACGGGATGCCGCGGCGCGTCGCCGACTACGCGACCCAGTTCGGCGAGTGGAACCTGCTGATCAGCGTCTCCGCCTTCGTGCTCGGAGCCGTGCAGCTCGTCTTCCTCTACAACATGATCGTCAGCTGGCGCTTCGGCCCGAAGGCGAGCGCCAACCCGTGGCGCGCCAACTCGATCGAGTGGCAGGTCTCCTCGCCGCCGCCGATCTTCAACTTCGACGAGATTCCGCGCGTCGTCGGCGGCCCCTACGAGTACGGGGTGCCCGGCGCCAAGCACGCGATCATGTCGAGCGAGGGCGCCGAGGCCCCGGCCGGCGAGCCGAGCGTGGTGGGCGCTAAATGAGCGAGGGCGAGAAGCGCCCTCTGCTGGTCTTCCTCAACGAGGTGGCCGGTGGGCGCAAGCTGCTGCAGGCGGTGCGCGAGCGCCAGGACGAGGTCTCCGGCGTGGTCGTCGCCGCGCCCCAGAACCAGCCTTCCGTCGGTCAGCTGATCGATGCGGGTGAGCTGCGCGAGGCCGCGCGCGCCCGGGTCGAGGTGACGATGGCGGTGCTCGCGGAGTTCGGGATCGAGTCTGTCGGCGAGGTCATGGACCCCGACCCGGCGCTCGCCCTCGACGACGCCGTCCGCGCTCACCAGCCCGGTGAGGTGCTGCTCTCCTGCCTCTCCGACTCGCGCTTCGGCCTGACCCGCAAGGACCTGGTCGAGTTCGCCCGCGAGAAGGTCGAGCCGGAGGCGAAGCTGACCCACATCCCGGTGCGGATCGAAGACGACTCGATCAGGTGGGACCTGATCCACACCCTGGTCGTCGCCACCCAGACCGTCGCCACCCCGGACCTGGTCAGCCGCCTCGAGGAGCGCGCCGCGACCAGCCCGCACCGCTACACGATCGTCTGCCCGCGTACGGACGACGTCAGCGAGCCGGAGATCGTCCGCGACCTCGCCGCAACCCTGGCCGCGCTCTACAAGGCCGACGTCGACGCGACCGGCCAGCCGATGAGCCCGGATCCGTTCGAGGCCGTGAAGAACGCGATCGAGCACTACCGGATCGACGAGGTGCTGATCTCGACCTTCGCCGGCGAGGGCTCTCGCTGGCTCGAGGACGACCTGATCGGCCGCGTCCGTGAGATCACCGAGAAGCCGGTCGAGCACATCGAGGTCGGCCGCCCCGCCGCCGCGGTCGCCGCGGCCGTGGCCGAGAGCGGCGCTGCCGCCGAGGGAGGGGAGTCCTGATGGAGAGCGCGACGGCAACGGTCGGGCACGGCCACGCCGAGCACCACCACGGCCCGCCGGAGGCGAACCAGAGCTCGCGCATGGACCGTCAGGTCCTTGGCATCCTGCTCTTCATCGTCTCCGAGGTGATGGTCTTCGGATCGTTCTTCGCCTCCTACTTCTTCCTCCGCGTCGTCGTCGGCCCGGATAGCTGGCCGCCCGAGCCCTTCGAACTCCCGGTCGGCATCGCCGGCATCAACACCGCGATCCTGGTCTCCTCGTCGTTCACGATGCACTACGCGCTCGAGGCGGTCCGCCGCGGCAACCGCACCGGCCTCAAACTCGGCCTGGTCCTGACCTGGCTGCTGGGCGCGACCTTCCTCTTCATCCAGCTCAACGAGTACGCGCACATCGGCTTCAGCGCCCGCGATCTCGCCTTCGGCTCGATCTTCTACAGCCTCACCGGGCTGCACGGCGCTCACGTCTTCGTCGGCCTGCTGCTGCTCAGCTTCGCCACGATCCGCGCCTTCCGCGGCCACTTCGGCCCGAAGGCCGAGGACCACCTGGGCGTCGAGGTGCCCGGGATCTACTGGCACTTCGTAGACGTGATGTGGATCGTCGTCTACGTGACCGTGTACATCCTTTAGCGCGGACGCTGCAACCCCGGCGCCCGTCGGCGCGTCAAACTTCCTCGACTGAGGGGGTTGGCCTGCGATGAAAATCAACGAGGCGGCGGTCTTCAAATGGGTCGTGATCGTCGGCGTCGCGGCGGCCACGGTGATCGCCCTGGCCCTGCTGGTGAGCCAGCTGATCGGCGCGATCTGGTTCTTCGTGCTGGTGATCGCCGGCTCGGTCTACGGGTGCCGCTGGCTGCGCCGGAAGTGGCCTGAGCTTCGTCGCTGAGGCCGCAGGCGGCCGCTCAGCTGCAGGATCGCCAGGGTGAGGGCGATCGGGACGGTCGCGGGGAGGCTGTCGAGGGTGAAGAAGAGGAAGTCGAAGCTGAGGCCGATCGCCATGGCGAGGCCGGCGCCGGTCAGCTGCAGGCGGCGGTCGTGGGCGAGCAGGGCACCGAGGGTGGCGGCGACGAAGAGGTCGCCGAAGCCCATCAGGGCGGAGCCGAAGTGGGCGCGCTGGAGCTGGGGCAGTCCGGCTCCGGGGGCGGCGGCGTTGAGCGTCGCGTTGGGCTCCTGCAGGAGGTTGGCGCCGATCAGGTAGGCGTCGATCGCTGCCATCGCGTAGATCCCGAGGGCGACCCAGCGCCCTGGGACGACGCTGACGAGCAGCCAGCCGAGGCTGGCGCAGGCGAGCGCCGAGAGCAGCAGCGCCGCGGTGTGGCCGCCGAGGTCCCCGCTCCAGGCCCAGGCGATTGCGAACAGGGGTACGGCGAGGAGCGCCAGGGCCGGCTGCGCTCCGCGCACCACGAGACCGAGGGCGAACGCGGCCAGCGGCGGCACGGCAACCAGGGCGAGGTAGGTGAGGAAGTCGGCGCTGGCCGAGTCGAGGGCGATCGCGGCGACGACGACGGCGATCGGCAGCGGCAGCGCGAGCGCCCACCAGCGGCTCTGCAGGCGCTGGAGCAGCGGCGCGGTGGGCGCGCGGGGGATCGCGACGAGGGTCGCCTGGACGAGGCTGAGCGCGCCGATCGAGAGCCAGAACGGGAGCACCGTTCCGCGCCCTCCCTAGCGCGCGCCGGCGGCGGTCCGCTCGGGCGGCGCGGCGGTCGGTTTCCGGCGCGGCTCGAGCTGGCCGGCGGCGGCGATCGTCCACAGCATCGCCAGCCAGTTCATCGTCGCCAGGGCGACGTGGAGCCAGACCAGCGAGGCCGGCAGCTCCAGAGCCCACTGGACGCCGCCTACGAGGCCCTGAAGGGCCAGGAGCCCAATCACGACGGTGAGCGGCTTCAGCGCCCTCCTGTCGCCTCCAGGGCGGCGCAGGAAGAGCCAGACGCCGATCGCGGCGAGCCCATAGATCGTCGCCAGGGCGGCATGGCGCTGGACCACCCATTCGAGCGTCTCGGCGCCCTGGAAGTCGAAGCGGTGCACGAGCTCCCCTTTGTGGTCGCCGGGGTGGGGGCCGGAGGCGGTCGCGATCGTGCCGGCGAGGATCGTCAGCTGGCCGAGCGGCACCAGGGCCCGCACCGACCAGACGCCCCAGAAGTCGGTCGACTTGCGCCGCTCGCCCGGTTCGTAGCGCGAGCACCAGGCGAGCGCGAAGGCGGCGTCGAGCAGCAGCATCGAGAGCAGGAAGTGGCAGATCACCAGGCCGGGGGCGAGGTGGAACTTGACCACCAGCGCCCCGAGGCCCGCCTGGCCGAGCACGCCGAGCGGCAGCAGCGCGCCGAAGATCGCCAGGTGGCGGCGGTAGGGGCGGCGGAAGAAGGCGAGCACGCTGGCCGCGATCACGGCGACGCCGACGAACCCGGTCAGCAGCCGGTTGCCGTACTCGATCACCGCGTTGGCGTCGAGCGGCGGCACCGTGCCGCCGTGGCATTTCGGCCAGTCGGGGCAGCCGAGGCCGGAGCCGGTCAGCCGCACCCCGGCACCGGTCAGCACGATCAGGGCGAGCGAGGCGAGCGCGACCGCGGTCACCTGCGCGTAGCGCTCAGGCGAGATCTCCAGCCAGTTCCTCAGGCGTGCTCGCAACTCGGTACTCCATGCGAAGCGACCGTCACGGGCCGCTCCGGATCAACTGCCGGATTTGCCTTTGCCGGCAGGCGTTTTTTCGAACAGGAACTGAACCAGATCTTCCAGTTCTTTCTCGCTCAGTTCTTCGCCGTAGCTCTGCGGCATCACGTTGGGCGGGTAGCCCGGAGCGACCTCGGCGTTCGGGTCGACGATCATCTCGTGGATCTGCTCCAGGGTGGTGCCCGGTTTGAGGACTTCGTCGAGGTCGGGGCCGGTGGTGCCGCCGCTGCCCGCGGCGGCGAGGATGTGGCAGTTGCCGCAGCCCTGGTTGGCGAAGACCTGGGCGCCGGGGCCACCCGGGACCTTCGGCGGCGCGGCGCCGGGCACGCCGGCCCATTCGCCGAGGTAGGCGGCGACGTCCTCGAGGTCCTGGCCGGTGAGGATTTCCTTCGGCATGTCGACGGCGGGGTTGCCGCTCGGCAGGCGCGGCAGTTTGACCTGGGCGCGGACGACGCCGGCGATCGTGTCGCCGTCCATGCCGGTCGCGCGGGCGGCGGCGAAGGCGTGGTCGAGGTCGGGGCCGGCGGTGGCCGAGGAGCCGGCCTGGGCGAGCGCGTGGCAGTTGCCGCAGTTCTGGTTGAAGAGAACCCGTCCGCGCTCGGGGTCGGCGGTGGTGGTTCCACAGCCGGAAGCGATCACGGCGATCGAGCCCAGGGCGACCAGGGCGAGCAGCAGTTGGATGAGTTTGGGGCGGCGGTTCATACGGGCTCGGAGCGGGGCGGAGTCTATATGTCGAGCCCCTGGGAAGCGTTCGTGTGGGCGGAGGCGATTCGGGTAGTCTCGATCCGATCCGCACAAACACACTGCGCGAGGAGGATGGGATGCAGGTTCGAGACGGGATGACCGAGGTTTCGCTGACCGTGGGACCGTCCCACACGCTGCGTGAGGCCGCCCGCATGATGGTCCAGAAGCGCACCGGCGCGGCCCTCGTCTCCGACGCCGAGTCGCCTGAGCCGGGCATCGTCACCGAGCGCGACCTGCTCAACTCGATCGGCGCCGGCGAGGATCCCGACGTCGAGCTGGTCGGCGCTCACATGAGCGAGAGCATCATCGCCGCGACCCCCGACTGGAGCCTCGAGCGCGCCGCCGCCGAGATGTCCCGCCGCAACGTCCGCCACCTGGTCGTCTTCGAGGGGCCCGACGCCGTCGGCGTGCTCTCGATGCGCGACATCGTCCGCGTCTGGACGTCGGAGGGCGCTACTTCGGGCATGACGCCCGATTGAGGGCCTAGCCCTTGGGCGGGGCCGAGATCGTCTCGACCGGGAGGGCACCGCCGCGCACGCGCTGCTTGCGGGGGAGGCGGTAGTAGTCGCGGATCGCGCCGCGGACGAGGCTGCGGAAGGCGGCGAGGACGAAGATCGCGCCGACGATCGCGTAGATGTAGGGCGAGAACATGAAGCCGGAGGCGAAGATGCCGGCGACCAGGCCGAGGGCGCCGATCGCGAAGAAGGCCGGGGCCCAGGAGGGGCGCGGCGCGTAGATCGTCTCGCCGGGCTCCGGGATGTAGCGGGGCTCGCTCATCCCTGGGCGATGTAGAGGAAGGCGGCGACGAAGGTGAGCGCGAAGACGGCGGCGACGAAGCCACCGGCAACCAGGCCGGCGCTCATGTTCTTGCGTGCGGTCTCGCGGTCCACGGGCGGATTTCTATCAACTGCGCCGGTCCGGCGGCCTCTACGCGCGTCTCGGCGGGGCTGACGGCCTGCTTCGAGGGGTTTCCGCCGGAGGGGTCGGTGGTGTCCTTCTACTCTCGCTGGGCGAATTCGCCAGTTGCGCAACCGGGCCGGTCCGAGAGCGTCGCTTGGGCGAATCGCGGACGCCGCTCGACGAAGGACACCACCGACCCCTCCCAACGAAAGCGCCCCGAAGTTCCGTCTGGCTCGAAAGCGCCCTGGAGTTCAAGCGGGGGCTGACGGGCCGCGGGGAGGGTGCGCTGATCCTTGAGCCCGTACTTGTGTGCGCTATGCCTGCACAAGTACGGGCTCACGGGATGGGAGGAGCTTCAGGTCCTCGCGTCCGACATTGACCCCAGCCTGCTGTGGTCAATCTCGGAAGCGCTCCGAAGCACCCCCTTCTCCCTACGCGAGCCGGGCCAGGAGCCACACCTACCTGCCATAGCGAGGTGTGGCTCCTGGCCCGGCCTCGGACGGGCCCCGCCTAGGACTGCCCCGGCGCCCGGAAGAGCCCTAGACGTTCGCGGAGATCGCGATCGCCAGGAACAGCAGGGCCAGGTAGGCGAGGCTGAAGAGGTAGGTGCGGAGCGCCCAGGTGCGGTCGGCGGCGCGGAGGAGGCGGTAGGAGAAGTAGATGAAGACGGCGCCGAGGAGCATCGAGGGGATCAGGTAGGAGATGCCGAGGCCGCCGGCGCAGAAGGGCAGCTGGGTCACCGCGTAGAGCAGGACCGTGTAGAGCATGATCTGGCGGCGCGTCTCCGCCTCGCCGCGGACGACCGGGAGCATCGGGATGTTCGCCTTCGCGTACTCGTCCTTCATCAGCAGCGAGAGCGCCCAGAAGTGGGGCGGCGTCCAGAAGAAGACGATCGCGAAGAGGTAGAAGGCCATGCCGCTGAGCTCGCCGGTGACGGCGGCCCAGGCGACCAGGGGGGGCACGGCGCCGGCGGCGCCGCCCCAGACGATGTTCTGCCAGGTGCGGCGCTTCAGCCAGAGCGTGTAGAGGAAGACGTAGCCGAGGAAGCCGGAGAGCGAGAGCGAGGCCGCCAGCGGGTTGATCGCCAGCGACATCATCAGGAAGGAGCTGGCGGCGAGCACGATCCCGAAGCTGATCGCGGCCCGCTGCGAGACGCGGCCGGAGGCGACCGGGCGGGTCGCCGTGCGGGCCATCATCCGGTCGACGTCGATGTCCAGCGCGTGGTTGATCGCGCCGGCGCCGCCGGCCGAGAGCGCGCCGCCGAGGCAGGTCAGCAGGACGAGCCCGATCGAGGGGTCGCCGGCCACGTACATCGTCGTCACCGTGGTGAAGAGCAGCAGCGACTGCACCTTCGGCTTGGTCAGCGTCAGGTAGTCGCGGAGAAGGGTGGAGGCGGCCGAGCGGGGGGCCGGCGCGGCCGCGGGGCTGGGCGCGGTGCGCGCGCCGGAATCCATTGCGCTCAGGCTACCGGCTGCGACGCGCGAGAAGAGTCCTCGCTGCGGGCGCTGCGGCGGGCGATAGCCAGGCGGATGTCGCGCATCGGACGCGCGCTGCGGACGTCCGGCAGGACGTCGAAGTTGTGCGGGTCCGGCGGCGAGAGGGTGAACCACTCGAGCGAGTCGCCGCCCCAGGGGTCGTGCCCGGCCTCGGCGCCGCCCTCGCGGCTGGTGATCGCGTTGACCAGGGTCAGGATGATCCCGATGGCGAGGATGAAGGCGCCGATCGTGCTGATCAGGTTGTAGGTGCTGACGCCTTCGCCGCTGAAGTACTTGTAGGCGTCGATGACCTGGCCCTCGAGCGAGCCGGCGAAGAACAGCGGCACGAAGGCGACCAGGATCCCGACCACCATGGTCCAGAAGGAGATCCGCGCCAGGCTCTCGCCCATCGTGCGGCCGGTCATCTTCGGGAACCAGTAGTAGAGCGCCGCGAAGCCGCCGAAGACGGCGCCGCCGACCAGCGCGAAGTGGGTGGCGGCGGTCCCGTCGACCGTGTTCTTGACGGTCCATGCGGCGCCGACCAGCGAGTGCCCGATCTCGGCGGCGAGGCCCAGCGAGATCATCGAGATCGCCCCGACCGCGAATAGCAGCGGCGCGCGCATCCGCAGCGCGCCGCCGACCAGGGTCGAGATCAGGTTGAACATGACCAGCCCGACCGGGACGATCAGCGCCAGCGACATCAGCATCGCGTAGTACATCCAGCCGGTGCCGATCGGCGCGGTCAGCATGTTCTGCATCCAGGCCATCGTGCCGATCACGGCGATCGCGACCAGCGAGCCCATCACGACGCCGCGGTTGAACAGCGGTTTGCCGGAGAAGGTGGCGACGATCTCGGCGATCGTGCCGAAGGCGAAGACGAGGATCAGCATGTAGCTGCCGGTGAAGAAGATCCAGCTGAGGTGCTGCCAGAGCAGCGGCGCGCCGCCGGAGCCGTCGGCGAAGAAGATCCCGTCGTAGTTGCGGTCGATCATCAGCATCGTCAGCGCGGCGAGCAGGACCGGGCCGATCACCAGCATCAGGGTGGAGCCGACGGTGGCGGCCCAGGCGAAGACCGGGACCCGGCGCCAGGCCATGCCGGGCGCGCGCAGCTTGCGCAGCGTGGTCAGCAGGTCGATCGAGAGGAGGACGAAGCCGAGCACGGCGAGGCCCGTGCCGGCGGCCCAGGCGTCGACGCCGTTGTTGGCGAGGAAGGCGAGCTCGGTGAGCGGGGCGAGGGGGTTGACGCCGGCCTCGGTGGGCGTGTAGAGGAGCGTCGCGTAAAGCAGGGCGGCCCCGGCGAGGTAGAGGCCCGCGCCGATCTGGCCGAGCCGGGGGAGGGCGGTGCCACGGGCGCCGACCTGGAGCGGCGCGACGTAGTAGAAGAGCCCCAATACCAGGGGAATCGCGAAGAGGAAGACGGCGGTCGCGCCGTAGCCGGAGAGCATCCGGTTGAAGGTGACCGGGGAGAGGAAGGTGTTGTCCGGGATCACCAGCTGCAGCCGGACCAGGAGGAACTCGACGATCGCGAGGAAGAGGAAGCCGAGCGCCGCCGTGA
This sequence comes from uncultured Conexibacteraceae bacterium, assembly GCA_964464285.1. Taxonomy (GTDB): domain Bacteria; phylum Actinomycetota; class Thermoleophilia; order Solirubrobacterales; family 70-9; genus VAYN01. The sequence continues at coordinate 22,877 of CAYXFL010000005.1, read as the reverse complement.
TCATGATCCGGCCGACGTCCTTGTGGTCGGCGCTGGTCGCGAGCTGGATCCAACGGGGACGCTGCTTGCCGAAGTCAGCGCCGAGCGCGACCTCCGGCCGGGGCTTCTCGCTCACGGCACTTCTCCATTTTCGATCTGGCTGACGACCCGGTCCTGGGCGGTCTCGATGTCCTTTTTCAGCTGCTCGATGTAGTCCTCGTACTCCTGCGGGGAGACGACTTCGACTTCCGTGCCCATCGCCGCATAGGCCTGGCCGGAGAGGGTCGCGGCGCGGCCCGTGTAGGAGCCCTCGTCCGCAGTGCTGAAGCGGACCTGGCTGGTCTTGCCGGGGACGGCGTCGCGCTTGGCGGCGAGGTCCGGCACGTTCCAGGTGTGGATCACGTCGGTGGTGAGCAGTTCAAGCGAGACGGCGGTGTTCGAGGGGACGACGACTTTGTAGTAGGAGAAGGCACCGTTCGGGTAGTCGTAGCGCCACAGCCACTGCTGGCCGGTCGCCTTGATCTCCAGCGGCCCCTCTTCCTTGGCCGAGGCGAGCCCGGCGTCGCTGGTGCTGGGCTGCTCGCGCGCCTTGTCGGTGAAGAAGACGCCGACCACGAAGAGGACGGTGGCGAAGAGGGTGAGCACGACGCCGACCCGCAGCTGGGTACGGCCGCCGCCGGAGACCTGGCGCGGCTCGTCGCCGCGCGCCCGCCGGTACTTGCGGACGGCGTAGAAGAGAGCGGCGTTGATCGCGATCACCGCGATGGCCGCGGCGATGAAGCCGATCCAAAGCAGCGTGTCGATCTGGTCCGTGGCAGGGGAGTGCGGCGCCAAAGCGCGGCCATTCTATTCACGCGCGGCGGCGCCGCGGCTCCCGGCCCCCCGGGACCTATACTCGCCGGCCTCATGAAGCGGCGCTCGCGGCACCAACACCGGCTTCGCCTCGCGGTCCGGACCGGCGCCTACGCCGCACTGGGAGCGGCGGTGGCGACGCCGCTGCTGCGCCGCCGGCTGCGCATCCCGGCCGCGGTCACCAGCACCGTCTGCTACTCGGCGCCGCTGGCGCTCGCGGTCCTCCACCCGCGCTCGAAGAAGCGCGACGTGGCGATCTTCGCCGCGCAGATGTTCGCCTTCACCGTCGTCCACGAGCTGCCCTACGACGACCCCGAGCGGCTGCGCAGCCGTCTGCGCAGCCGCTACCCGATCGTCCTCGACCGGGCGATCGGCGGCGGCCGGCTGCCCAACGTGCGCCTGCAGCGGCTGCTCGCCAGCCAGCCGAAGGGCGGGCCGGTGGACAAATTCCTCGCCTGGACCCACTGGATCTGGTTCGCCGAGCCCTACCTGGCGCTGGCCCTGGTCCTCTGGCGCGACAACGAGAACTTCCCGCGCGCCGCGCGCCAGATGGCGGCGGTCTTCGACCTCGGCTGCGCGACCTACTTCGCGGTCCCGACCGCGCCGCCCTGGTGGTCCTCGGAGCAGCAGCTCACCGACGGCGAAGAGGTGCGCCGGGTGATGGTCGAGGTCGGCGAGCAGACCTGGGGCCGCGCCTGGCCGAAGATGTACGAGACGCTCGGCGGCAACCCCTGGGCGGCGATGCCCTCGCTGCACTTCGCCACCTCGGTCTCCGCCGCGATCTCGCTCTCGAAGTCGGGCAGGGTCGAGGGCACGCTGGGCTGGACCTACGCCCTGACCCTGGGCTTCGCGCTCGTCTATCTGGGCGAGCACTACGTAACCGACCTCCTGGCAGGGGGGTTGCTGGTTGCCGCGGTGCGCCGCGGCGAGACGCTGGCCGAGCCGCTCGTCGAGGCGGTCAACGGCGGCCTGCAGCAGTTGGAGAGGATCGCGACCGGGTAGCGTTCGTTCGTGTCTGTGAACGACCCGGCGAACGGCCCCGGCGCCGTCTCGACCGATCCCCCCGAGTCGGTCGAGCAGGAGACCGACGAAAGATCCACTGTCGAGATGCCGCTGCTGAGCACGCGGCGCATCGTCCAGACCCTGGTCCTGGTCGTGGTCCTGCTGGTCGGGATCTACTTCCTCTTCCCGAAGCTGGTCGGCCTCGGCAGCTCGCTCGACAAGCTCGGCGAAGCCGACCCGGTCTGGATCGGCGTCGCGATCGCCTTTAGCGTGCTCGCCTACGCGACCTACATCGCGCTGTTCAAAGCCGTGGTCGGCGGCAGCGCGCTGCGGCTCGACTGGCCGGAGACCTACGAGATCAACCTCGCCGGGCTGGCCGCCACCCGGATCTTCTCGGCCGGCGGCGCCGGCGGCATCGCGCTCACCTACTGGGCGCTGCGCAAGGCGGGGATGCGACGCCGCGACGCCGCCCGCCGCATGGTCGCCTTCCTCGCCCTCCAGTACGCCTTCTACCCGCTCGCCCTGATCCTCTTCGGCGTCCTCCTGCGGACCGGGGTGGTCAGCGGCAAGGGCTCGCTGGAGCTGACGATCGTCCCGGCCGGCGTCGCCGGGGCGCTGCTGCTGGTCGGCCTGCTGGTGATGCTGGTCCCCTACGACCTCGAGCGCCGGCTGCTGCCCTTCGTCCACGGCGAGAAGGGGCGCCAGTTCCTGCGCACCGCGGCGAAGGTGCCGGCGACCCTGGGCGAGGGGCTGCGCTTCGCCTTCCACCTCTTCACCCACCCCTCGACCGGCGGGCTCGCGGTGCTCGGGGCGGCCGGCTACTGGGCGGCCAGCATCGGCGTGCTCTGGGCCTCCTTCCACGCCTTCGGCGTGCACGTGCCGCTCGCGGTCGTGATCCAGGGCTTCTTCCTCGGCATGGTCGCCAACCTGTTCCCGCTCGCCCCGGCCGGGGTCGGCGCGGTCGACGCCGGCATGATCGGCGCCTTCGTCCTCTTCGGGATCCCCGAGGAGACCGTCTTCCCGGCGATCCTGGTCTTCCGGCTGGTCGCCTTCTGGCTGCCGATCCCACCGGGTATCGTCGCCTTCTTCCAGCTGCGCAAGACCGTGCACCGGTGGGAAACAGAGGGGCTCCCGATCGACCGCGGCAAAAGAGGCGCGGAGTCGGACCTCGAGCCCTCGGTGGGCTGAGCCCGCAGGCCCGGAGGGGCGTTTGAGTTCCCCCGGTGAGGGGCGTACTATAAAAAGTAAAGTGATACTTCAGAGGCGGATATGACTGAGAGCAAGAAGGTCGAGAACGTGATCATCGTCGGCGGGGGGCCGGCCGGCTACACCGCCGCCCTCTACACCGCCCGCGCCAACCTCGAGCCGCTGGTCTTCGAGGGCTTCCAGTGGGGCGGCCAGCTGCAGAACACGACCGACGTCGAGAACTACCCGGGCTACCCCGAGGGGATCATGGGCCCGGAGATGATGAGCCAGTTCCGCACCCAGGCCGAGCGCTTCGGGACCCGCTTCGTCACCGACGACGTCGACCGGGTCGAGCTCTCCGACGGCGGCGTGCAGAAGGTCTTCCTGGGCGATGAGGAGTACCGCGCGAAGACCGTGATCCTGGCCATGGGGGCGGAGCCGAAACGGCTCGGGGTTCCGGGCGAGATGGAGCTCGGCGGCCGCGGCGTCTCCACCTGCGGGGTCTGTGACGGCGCCTTCTTCAACGGCCACGACGTGATCGTCGTCGGCGGCGGCGACTCGGCGATGGAGGACTCGATCTTCATCTCCAAGTTCGCCGAGAACCTGACCATCGTCAACCGGCGCGACGAGTTCCGCGCCTCGAAGATCATGTTCGAGCGCGCCCGCGAGAAGGACAACATCAGCCTCAAGACGCCGTTCATCCCGGAGGAGTTCGTCGCCGGCGAGGACGGGAAGCTGGAGAAGATCCGCCTGCGCCACGCGGAGACGGGGGAGACCGAGGAGATCGCGGCGACCGGCGCCTTCATCGCGATCGGCCACGTGCCCCGCTCGGAGGTGGTCAGGGACCAGGTCGAGACCGACGAGGACGGCTACATCGTCACCGAGCCCGGCTCGACCCGGACCAAGCTGGCCGGCGTGTTCGCGGTCGGCGACGTCGTCGACCACACCTACCGCCAGGCGGTCACCGCCGCCGGCACCGGCTGCATGGGGGCGCTCGACGCCGAGCGCTACCTGCGCGACGCTCCGCCCCCGGTCGAGGCGCACTGGCTGCCCGGCGGCGAGCCGGCGGAGATCGCTACCGGGTCCAACTGAGCGAAGGTATGGTTTGGGTACGGCTCCCGAGTGCACACATCTCGATTCCGTTCAGTTCCTCTCCCTCCCCGAGGAGGTCGAGGGCTGCGAGGAGTGCCTGGCGACGGGCATGCGCTGGGTCCACCTGCGGATGTGCCAGACCTGCGGCCACATCGGCTGCTGCGACAACTCGATCGGCAAACACGCCACCGCGCACCACCAGGGGACCGGGCACCCGATCATCCGCTCGGCCGAGCCGGGCGAGGACTGGAGCTGGTGCTACGTCGACGAACTGATGTTCAGGCTCGGCGACGCACACCGCGCCTGAGGCGGGCGCGCCTCAGCGTCCCCTGAAGTCCGGCTCGCGCTTCTCCAGGAACGCGGTCATGCCCTCGACCCGGTCCTCGGTCGCCATCGCCTGCTCGAACAGCCGGCGCTCGCTGGCGAGGCCCTCGCGCAGCGGCTCCTGCTCGGCGGCGAGCACCGCCTGCTTGGCGAGGCGGACGGCGAGCGGCGGCCGCGCGGCGACCGTGCGGGCGAGCGCGAGCGCGTCGTCCAGCCACCTGCGGCGCTTCGAGGCGACGTTGACGAGTCCCCACCCGGCCGCGGTCTCGGCATCGAACTGGCGCCCGGTCAGCACGTACTCCATCGCCAGCTGCTTGCCGACCGCGCGGGCGAGCCGCTGGGTGCCGCCGCCGCCGGGGATGATCCCGAGCGTCACCTCGGGCAGGCCGAAGCGGGCGTCGGCGTCGGCGACGACCATGTCGCAGGCGAGCGCCAGCTCGCAGCCGCCGCCGAGCGCGTAGCCCGAGACGGCGGCGATCAGCGGCGTCTCGACCGCCGCGATCCGGGTCCAGAAGGCGGCGCGCTCGGGATCGGGCGGGGCGTCGAGCGGCTGCTCGGCGAGCACCCTGATGTCGGCGCCGGCGGCGAAGACCTTCTCGGAGCCGGCGACCACGATGCAGCGGATGCCGGGGTCGGCGTCGAAGCGCTCGAGCGCCGCCAGCAGCTCGACCCGCAGCTCGGGCGTCAGGGCGTTGCGGGTCGCGGGGCTGTCGAGGCGGACGAGGCCGACGCCGTGCTCGTCGGCGGTGACCTCGACCGGGGCCATCAGGCGCCCCCGAGCTCCCGGGCGAGCACCGCGGCGAAGGCCGCCTGGGCTTCCTCGGTGCGCGGGCCGGGCGCTGCCGGCAGGGTGACGCCGTCGACCGCCGAGACCGGCTGCACCTCGCGGGTGGTCGAGGCGAGGAACGCCTCGGAGGCGCCGCGCAGCTCGGCGACGTCCCAGGCTCCCTGCTCGACGTCGAGCGCGGCGACGAGGCGGTCGCGGGTGATCGAGTCGAGGATCGGCAGCTCCAGCGAGGGGGTGCGCAGGGTCCCTTCGGGATCGGCCCAGAAGACGGTCGAGGTCGGCGGCTCCAGCACGGTGCCCTCGGCGGTGATCAGCACCGCCTCGTCGGCGCCGGCGACCTTGGCCAGCCGGGTCGCGTGCATGTTGGCGGCGTAGGAGAGCGACTTGACCCGGTCGAGCAGGCCGGTGGTCGCGTAGGGGATCGTCGCGATCGCGACCGCCGCGGCGTGCGGCGGGACCGGCTCGGTGGCGGCGATGCGGCGGCCGCCGCGGGTGACGATCAGGCGCAGCTGGCCGTCGGCCGGGCCGGCGGCGGCGAGCAGGGCGTCGATCTCGGCCTCCAGGGCGGCGCGGTCGAACTCCAGCCCGATCGCGGCGGCGGAGCGGCCGAGCCGGTCGACGTGGTCGGCGAGCGCGAACGGCGCCCCCGCGTAGAGCCGGATCACCTCGAAGGCGCCGTCGCCGCGGTAGAGGCCGTCGTCCTTCAGCCCGATCGTCGCCTCGGCGGTGGGGGTGATGTGGCCGTCGACGCTCGCCAGCTCCTGGAAATCGCTCACCCCGGGACCGTATCCTGGTTGCATGCTGTTCGTTCTGGGGACGATCGGAATCGTGCTGTTCATGGTCGGGGTGCTCGTGCTGGTGGGTCGCGCCTACCCGGGCTCCTCGGCTGAGCTCGTGCACTGGGAACCGACCCGCTCGCCCGAGGTCGAGGCGCAGAACGAGATCGATGACATCCGGCAGATGCTCGAGGCGCAGAACGAGATGCGGCGGCGGCGCGGAGCGAAGGAGATGACCGAAGCCGACCTCGAGGCCGAGGTCGCCAAGGACGAACAGGTGCGGCTGCGCGGCCGGGGCCCGTTCGAGTCGCTCTGATGGCGCGGGCGCTGATCGTCGGCTGCGGGTGCCGCGGGCGGCTGCTCGGGGAGCGGCTGCTGGCCGAAGGCTGGGCGGTGCGCGGCACCAGCCGCAGCGAGGCCGGGCTGGCGGCGATCGAGGCGGCCGGGATCGAGCCGGCGCTGGCCGATCCCGACCGGCCCGGCACCCTGCTCGACCAGGTCGCCGACGTGGCGGTCGTCTACTACCTGCTCGGCTCGGCGGCGGGCGACGAGGAGCTGCTCGAGGCGATCCACCGGCTGCGCCTGGAGCGCCTGCTCGAACACCTCGTCGACACCCCGGTGCGCGGCTTCGTCTACGAGGCCGCCGGCGAGGTCCCGGTCGAGCTGCTCGCGGCGGGCGCCGAGATCGTCCGCGCCGCGGGCAGGACCTGGCGCATCCCGGTCGCCGTGGTCGAAGAGCGCTTCAGCGACCACGACGCCTGGGCCGAGGCCGTCCGCACGGCGGCGCCGCTGTAGCGGGCCGTCCGAGGCCGGGCCAGGACCCACACCTCGCCATGGCAGGTAGGTGTGGCTCCTGGCCCGGCTGGACGCGAGGAGGGGGGAGCTTCACGAAGGACCAAGCGCTCCGCTTGACCTTTCTCGCCCTGTGGGCGAAGAAAGTCAAGGTGACCGCTACCGAAGCGTCACGGAACGATCGCGCCAAACCCTCCGTCTCCACGAGTCTGCTCTTGAGCACGCATACGGTGCTCAAATGCAGACTCGTGAGCCAAACGGAACTTCGCAGCGCTCCCGTTGGGAGGGGTCGGTGGTGTCCTTCGTCGAGCGGCGTTAGCGATTCGCCCAAGCGACGCTCTCGGACTGGCCCGGTTGCGATCCAGGCGAATTCGCCCACGAGAGTAGAAGGACGCCACCGACCCCTCCGGCGGAGACCTCAGAAGCAGCCGCTCCCTCAGCCGAGCCGGGCGAGGAACTCGCCGACGATGCGGGCGGTGGCGCCCCAGATCAGCTGGCCGCCGTCGAGCTCGTAGGTCGGGGTGCGGATCGGGACGCCGCGCCGGACCAGGCGGCGCATCTCGTAGCCGTCGCGCAGGCGCTCGAGGGAGACGGTGAGCACGGTCTCGACCTCGGTCGGGTTGGGCTCGAGGCGCAGCTCGAGCGGGTCGGGGACGAGGCCGACGAAGGGGTGGACGCGGTAGTTGGTGACGAAGGTGGAGACCGCGGGCAGGGCGCCGCGCAGCTGGACCGCGGCCGGGTCGAGGGCGATCTCCTCGTGGGCCTCGCGCAGCGCGGTGGCGGCGAGGTCGGCGTCCTCGGGGTCGCGGCGGCCGCCGGGAAAGGAGATCTCGCCGGCGTGGCGGCGCAGGTCGGCGCGGCGCTCGGTGAAGATCAGCCCCGGCTCCGCGGGCCAGCCGTAGAGCGCCAGCAGGACCGCGGCGGCGACGCCCGGGCCGGCTTTCGCCGCCGCCTCGGCGGGCTCCAGCAGGACGTCGTCGAGCGGGTCGGGGCCGGCGCCGTCGGCGGAGGAGGGGGCGGTGGTCAAACGATCACTTGGACCGTGCCGCCGTCGACCGACCAGGCGGCGCCGGCCACGTATGAGGCGCGCTCGGAGCAGAGGAAGACGATCGCCGAGGCGATCTCCTCGCTGGCCGCGAGGCGGCCGATCGGGCGCTTGGCGCCGGCTTCGGCGAGCGCCTCCTCGCGCGTCTCCGCGCCGCCGAGATCGCGCGACTGGTCGAGCAGGCCGCCCGGGTCCATCCACATCTCCGATTCGGTCGGGCCGGGGCAGATCGCGTTGACGAGCACCCCGCTCTTCGCGTAGCGGTCGGCGAAGAGGCGGCTCAGCGAGAGCTCGGCGGCCTTCGCCACCGAGTACTCCGGCATCGCCGCGGAAGGGCGCTTGGCGGCGGTCGAGCAGACGTTGACGACCCGGCCCCAGCCGCGCTCGGCCATCGCCGGGGCGGCCGCCCGCATCGCTCGCAGCGGCGCCATCACGTTGATCTCGTACTGGGCGCGCCAGTCCTCGTCGGGGACGTCGTCGAGGTCGCGCCACTGGGCGAAGCCGGCGTTGTTGACGAGCACGTCGAGCTGGCCGAAGTACTCGCTCGCGGTGGCGAGGATGCGCTCGCCGGCGCTCGCTTCGGTGACGTCGCAGGCGAGGATCGCGGCGCGCCCGCCGCTGCGGCGGCCGGCCCCGTCGGCCTCTTCCTGGACCTCGCGCAGGCGGCGCTCGTCGCGGCCGATCAGCAGCACCTGGGCGCCCTCGGCGCAGAGCATCAGCGCCGTCTCGCGGCCGATCCCGCGGCTGGCGCCGGTCACCGCGCAGGCTTTGCCGGCCAGGCCGAGGTCCATCAGGGTCCCTCCAGGCGCTCGTTCACCCGCACCTGCGCTTCGCCGGCGAGGACCTTGTGGACGGGGCACTTGGTGGCGATCACCAGGAGGCGGCGGCGCTGCTCCTCGTCGAGCCCCTCGGGCAGCGTGATCGAGACCTCGTAGTCGTTCGGCACCGAGCCGTCGTAGCTGACCTCGACGGCGACCTCGAGCGGGCCGAGGTCCCAGCCCTTGCGGTCCGCGTACATCTCCATCGTGATCGCGATGCAGCCGGCGAGGCTGGAGGCGAGCAACTGGGTTGGGCGCGGCCCGGTGTCGGTGCCGCCGCGGTCGGCCGGCTCGTCGAGGCGAAGCCGGTGGCCGCCCTCGAGCTCGACCTCGTGGGCGTAACCGTCGATCCGCCGCGCGAGGACCTTCACACGCTGCGGGCGCGGCCCTCGAACAGGGCGGGGTCGGGAACGTCGGCCCAGCGGGCCATCGCGTAGGCGAGGTCGGAGGCGCGGTTGACGAAGTGGATCACGGTCTCGTCGGCCAGCTCGCCGGCCTCGTTGAGGGCGGAGATCCAGCGCTCGCCGCGGCGGATCACGGTGCGGGCGACGTCGAGCTGGGCGGAGAGCTGGTTGCCGCCGGGGATCACGAACTTCGGCGGCAGCTCGACCTCGGACATGTAGCGGTCGATCAGGCCCTCGAGCCCGGCGACCATCTCGGTGGTCGTGCGGCTGATCCCGTCTTCGAGCCGCTCGGCCGCCTCGGGCGCGGTCGCCAGCTCGGCGCCGGCGATGAAGATGTCGTCCTGCAGCCGCAGGATGTCGGCGGCGAGCTCGTCCTGGCCCGCGCCGCAGAGCGCCCGGGCGAGGCCGAGCTGCGAGCAGGCCTCGTCGAGGGCGCCGTAGGCCTCGGTGCGGCCGTGGTGCTTGGGGACGCGGCCGCCGTACCAGAGCGAGGTCGACCCGTCGTCGCCCTTCTTGGTGTAGATCTTGACCATCGCCGGTCAGTCTAGACCCGGCTGAAGACCATGCCGGTGATCACCTTGGGGAAGAAGTAGGTCGACTTCGGCGGCATGTTCTCCTCGGTTTCGGCGACCGCCTTGACCTGGTCGACCGGGACCGGGCGCTGGATCAGGGCGACGTCGAAGGCGCCGGCGTCGACGCGGGCGAGCGCGTCGGGGATGCTCTTCGCGTACTCGAGGCCGTTGCGCTCGTCGATGTCGTGGTCGCTCATCCCGGCCAGGCCCTTCAGCACCAGCGTCTCGAGGATCGCCGAGTCGAGGCGGCGGTAGGCCTCGGGCTTGCCGGCGAGCCGGCGGTCGAGCGCCTCGACGTCCTTCAGCCGCAGCCGGTAGGCCTGCCTGTGGAAGGAGTCGTAGAGGCCGAAGACGCCGACGCCCGGCTCGGCGGCGGGGTCGATCTGCTCGCGCGCCACCTCCTCGCTCTCGAACAGCTCGCGCATCCCGGCGCCGAAGGCGCGGAACCGCTCCGGGTCGGCGGTCAGGCCGGCGAGCAGGCGGTGGGTGGGGAAGACGGTGAGGCCGGGGTCGTCGAGCCCGGTCAGCGACATCAGCGTGTACTCGCCCTCTTCGCCGGGGGCCTCGTCGCGGTAGGCGCGCGCGGTCTCGTAGCGGTGATGGCCGTCGGCGATCAGCAGCTCGGCGCCGGCGAGCAGCTCGGTGACCGCGGCCAGCACCGCCGGGTCGGCGACCCGCCAGACCCGGTTCACGGTCCCGTCCGGGTCGGTCGCCTCGCCCCAGGGCTCGCCGAGCGCCGGCTCGAGGAGCGGCCAGGGGTCGGCGGTGCTGAGCGAGAAGATCGGCGAGAGGTTGAGGTGCGTCGCCCGGGTCAGCTCCAGGCGGTCGAGCAGCGGGCCGGGGTGGGTGCGCTCGTGCGGACGCACGGTCCCGGTCTCGTAGTCCTCGACCCGGACCTGGGCGAGGATCCCGTGGCGGCTGTGGTGGCTGCCGTCGGGCGCGGTGTAGTCCTGGGTCAGCGCCCAGAAGGCCGGCTCGGTGTCGTCGATCAGGACGCCGTCGGCGCGCCACTCCTCGATCGTGCGGGCCGCTTTCGCGTACGGGTCGTAGTCGGGATCGCTGTCGGGGTCGGCGGGGTCGAACGGCTTCGGCAGGTCGATCGCGACCGCGTTGTAGGGCGAACGGCCGAGTAGCCGGGCGCGCTCCGGCGCGTCGATCACGTCATAGGGAGGAGCCGCGACGGCGTCGAGGCCGCCGACCTTCGCGAGGTCGTAGTGCAGCGCCCGGAACGGCCGTACGTCCGCCATCCCACGTAACGCTAACTACAATCGCGGCGGTCGGGGCGTGGCGCAGCCTGGTAGCGCGCCGCCTTTGGGTGGCGGAGGTCCCCGGTTCGAATCCGGGCGCCCCGACTCACTAAGTACCTGCGACAGCTCTCGCCACCCGCCCCGCCCACCGATCGGAGAAGCCATGGAATGGGGCCGTACCGCTGTGTCGTGCCGCCCGGGAGCTAGCGAATCTCCGCGCTGCGGCTCGCGCAGGAAGCGGTGCCGAGCCAGGTGTGGGGGTTCCGGTCCCAGCACCAGCCGAGCTTCGGCCGGCCCTCGCTGACCCAGAGGGCCGGCACCCGCTGATCGCCGCAGCGCGAGCCGGCCAGCGAGAAGCCCCAGTTGGGGGCGATCGCCTCGGGCTGCGCGAGCATCAGGGCGATTCCCTCGTCGAGGGTCAGGGGCGAGCGGCCGGCCGCGAGGATCTCCCGCAGGGCGTCCTCGGGGGTGACGTTGCGGTACTCGGCGCCGAGGTCGAGGTCGAGCGCGAGGTAGGCGGGCGCCGCGGGGAGCTCGACCGCCTCGATCGGCTGGAACCGCTCCAGCTCCTCGGGCGGGAGGTGACCGAAGACGACCGGCTTGCCGCGGCGCTCGATCCGGGCCGCCGTCTCGGCGACCGGGACCTGCTCGCGGGAGACGACGCGCAGCGCGCGCAGCTCGTCGAAGTCCTGCGTCATCATCTCAACCATCTGGATGACAATGTATCGTAATCAACCGAATGGGTGACTCGCGAAACCCCGAGCGGACCAGGGAGGCGCTGCTCGACGCCGCCCTGGCCGAGTTCTCCGAGAAAGGCAGGTCGGGGGCCCGGACCAGCTCGATCGCCGCCCGGGCGGGCGTCAACAAGCAGCTGATCTCCCATCACTTCGGCGGCAAGGACGGCCTCTACCGCGCGCTCGTCGCTCGCTGGCTCGACGAGGAGGCCGACTACGACGAGCCCGACCTGCCGCTGGCCGAGCTCGCCGCCAGATACGCCGAGGAGGGCGCCGACCATCGCGCTCTGCACCGCCTGCTGCTGCGCGCTTCGCTGGAGGAGGAGGACGGAGCGGAGGGTGTCGGCGCGGAGGATCTCGACCGCATGCGCGAGCGTCAGCGGGCGGGGGAGATAGTCGCCGACCTCGACCCCGCCTTCGTCCTGCTCGCGCTCGAGGCGGTCGTCGCGCTCGGGATCGTCTTCCCCGGCGACGTGCGCCGGGTCACCGGTCTCGACCCGGCCTCGAAGGAGTTCGCCGCCTGGCAGGCGGCCCAGCTGCGCACCTTCGTGAGCTGCCTTGCCGGCCGGCGAACCCCGGACTGACCTCAGCCGCGCTTGACCGCCTTGAGGCGGTTGTCGTACTTCCTCTTCGCCTGCTTTTCGCAGCGCACGCGCTTGCCTTTCCTTTGACCCTGCCGGCACTGCTTGAGCGAACTCGACAGCTGGGTTCGCAGGCGCTTGGTCTGCGCCGCCTTCTGCCGCTGCCGCTGTTCCGCTGCCGCCCGGGCGGCGGACTCTTCCGCCTGGCGCTGTCGTGCCGCCGCGGCCGCCTCCTCTTCCTGACGTTTCTTCGCCGCGGCCGCCTCCTCTCCCTGACGTTTCTTCGCCGCCGCCGCCTCTTCTTCCTGGCGCTGTTTCGCCTCGACTTCCGCCGCGGTGATCGCCCTGACCTCGAGCGGTGCGCCGGTCTCGATCGTGAACTGCAGGGCGACGCCGGTATTGACCAGGCTGCCGCCGCCGCGCTTGCCCAGCGGAATCGCCTGGCGCTGTTCGCCGAGCACGGTTTCGTACTGGCTGGGCAGCTGCGTGGTGCCGGAACGGCTCAGCGTCGCCGTGAAAAAGCTCGCCTGCTCGTTGACGGGGCCGACCGGAGCGACGAACGGGCCGCGCGCTTCGACTGGTTCGTTTGCGCATTCGAAGTCCAGGTATGCGCCGCCGGACGGGTTGAGGACCATCCCGACCTCGCGTTTGGCCTGGTCGACGAAGACCAGTTCGGCGCCGATGTCGAGCGCTCTGATTTCTTCGTTCCCGGCCCCGGGGGATTTGCATGCCACGCTGTCCTCCTCGTCCCATTCGGCCTTGCAGCCCGTGAACGAGTAGTCGGCCAGGGCGGTACGCGGACCCGTGATCGCGCCCTCGCCCGCCGAGCCGGTGCAGCGCAGGAGCGTGTCGTCGAGGTCACCGATCTCAGCAGTGATCTCGCCGCCGGTCGCGGTGAACGGAACGGGGAAGGCGCCGCCGGCGGGCACGAATTCGAGCACCGGCGAGGCCGAACTCGCCTGCGCGGGCACGACCACCGCCGCCAGGGTCGCGATCGACACCGCGAAGAAAAAGCCGATTCTCCGCAGCGATCCGGCTTCCAAGCGTGCCTCCATGAAAATGCCTCTCCTCCCGCCGAGTGATGACTTCCCTGGCGGGATCGTAACGCGGAGGGCTGCAGTCGGCCGGAGGGCTGTGCCCCCGGGGCGAGACGAGCGCGCCGGGCTCGATCCGCTTCAGGCCCCGGCGCCGCTCTCCAGCACCTGCTTGAGGTTCTCGCAGTGGCGGGCGAACTGGCGCTTAAGGGTGCGCGTGACCAGTGGGCCGGCGAGGCGGATCGCGCCGCCCGCCTTGCCGCTGCCGCTGAAGGTGAGGAGGGTGCCGCGGCCGGCCGGCTCGATCTCGACCCGGGCGTCGAGCGGCAGCGGGCCCTCGACCATCCGCAGCGCGAAGAGGCGGTCGGGCTCGTACTCGGCGACCTCGACCACCGACTCGAGCTCCTTGCCGCCGGGGCCGCGGTGCACCTCGTGCAGACGGGTGCCGACGCCGAGCGGACCGTCGCCCTCCTGGGTGACGGAAACGGTGTTGCGCTGCCAGCTCGCCAGCTTCGACGGGTCGGTTACGTAGGCGAAGACGTCGGCCGGGGACCGGTCGATCTCGGTCGTGACGCTGAACTCGATCATCTCTCGTTCCTTTCCTCGATTGAGTGCCACCAGACCGCGAAGGCTTTGCGACGCCAGTCCGGGCCGGTGTCGACGCCGGCGAAGACGCGGGCGAGCAGCGGTCCGGCGAGCGAGTCGACCGCCGCTTCGGCGTCGACGTCGGCGCGGACGTCACCGCGTTCCTGTCCGCGCTCGATCAGGGTGCGGGCGAGCACCCGGCGCGGCAGCAGGATCCGCTCGCGGAACGCCTCGATGAGCTCCGGGTGGCGGTTTTGCTCGGCGATCAGGCCGCCGACCAGCCGCACGTAGGCGGGGCCGTCGGCGGGAAAGCCGCGCTCGACGGCGAGCCAGAGCTCGGCGCGGGTGTCGCCGAGCTCGGGAACCTCCATGCGCGGCAGTTGACGGGCGATCACCGCGGCGACCAGGGCGGCCTTGTCGGGGAAGCGACGGTAGATCGCCGGCTTGCCGACCCCGGCGCTGGCGGCGATCGCCTCGATCGTCGTCGCCGCGAAGCCGCGCTGGCTCAGCAGCGAGAGCGTGGCGGCGTAGATCGCCTCGTCGGTTTGGGGGTCGAGCGTGCGTGCGATGAGCAATAACGTAACGTCTCTGTCACGTTATGCCAAGCCCCGTGTCTCGGCGCCGAATGCTGGAAAACAGTCCGGTACGAAAGTTGCCGTTAGCATTTGGCTCTGGAGCGCGAATTCCGCTGCATGGACGTTTGTCCAGTGGCGAAAATGCCGCGTAATCCCGAGATTCCACCCAATGGACAACGGACTCCCCAGTCAGCAGCTGCCGACAGAGCTCGGCACCGACCAGATCGACCGCCGGCTCGAGCGGGCCGCCTTCGAAACCGACCGCCACCTGATCGTCGGCGACGTCACGCTGCCCCCGGCGGGCTACCAGAGCCGCTTCTCGGACTCGCTCAACCGCACAGACCTCGAATTCGTCTCGCTGACCAACGTCGAGGTCACCTCGCTGACAGACGGCACGGTGCAGGACCGGCCCTTCCTCAGCCTCGCCAAGGCGCACATCCGGCTCGCCTACCCGGTTCGGCCGTAGCTGGCGGCCAGCTAGGAGCGGCGGGCCTGGTTGCGGTTCGCCCAGGAGCCGAGGTCGATCGCGAAGGCGAGGATCACGAAGAACCACTCGAAGCCGATCACGCCGTCGCCGCCGATGCTCCAGAAGGCCGCGTAGGCGAGGGTCGTCCAGGGCAGCAGGAAGAAGCCGAGGAACGGGATCACCCAGCTGTCGAAGGCGCGGCTGAGCAGGTCCGTGAAGAGGAGCATCACGAACAGCGCCAGGCGCGGCGAGATGAAGGCGAAGAGCACCAGCAGGCAACCCATGGCGCTCAACCTAGCGGGCGGCTAGGTCACGTACGAGCTGGGGCCGCCGCGGCCTGAGCGGCCTCAGCCAAGCCGGATTCCGACTTTGGCTCCCGGCGCCAGCTTCTTGCCGGCGGGCCGGCCCTGCTTCACGACCTTGCCGGTCTTCGCGCGCACGCCCTTCTTGCGCGTCACCTTCCCGACCCTGCAGCCGGCCTTCCGAACAAGTCTCTTCGCGGCTTTGAGCGACTTCGTCTTCAGCTTCGGCACGGCGCAGGCGGTGAGCGCGAAGGCGGGGCTGGTCGCGGTGCCGGCGATCGTGGTGACCGCGACCGGAGCCGGGCCGACCGCGCCGGCGGGAGCGACCGCGGTGATCTGGGTTTCCGAGTCGACGCTGAAGCTCTGGGCCGCAGCGGCGCCGAAGCTGACCGCGCTGACCGCGGCGAAGTCGGTGCCGGCGATCGTCACCGGCGTGCCGCCTTTGAAGGAGCCGGAGGCGGGGGAGACCGAGGTCACGGTGGGGGCGGGCTGGACAACCGCGTTGAAGGCGAACGTGACGCCGGTGCCGGTGCCGGCGAGCGACGCGGTCGTTCCTTCGACGACGACCGGATCGAACGCGCCGATCGTCGAGGCGAGGTTGATCGTCGCGCCGGGTTTGGCGCCTTTGACCACATCGAGGCCGATCGTGTCTCCGGCCTTGATCGGGAGCAGGGTGGGGAAGGTCTCGACGCCCGTGGTCGCCGCGGCCGCGGCGGCGCTGGTGCCGATCGCGGTGAAGGCGTCGGGACCGGCCGGACGGAGGATGCGCAGGCGGAACGGCCCGCCTTCCATTCCTTTCACGGTCCAGCGTGAGACCACGCCGTCGATCGGGGAGGTCGCCTGTGCGCCCGGCTCGGCGATCGTCAGGTTCATCACCGTGGCGGAAAGTCCCGCGGGCGGTCCCGTTTCCACCGGGCTGGTCAGCGGGTCGCCGACCGTCACCGGCGCCGCGCCCGCGCCCGGCGCCGTCGCCAGGGCCCCAACCATCGCCACCGCCAAGACCGTCAACCGCCGCATCCCGCTCCCTTCGATTGCTCGTCGCCAACCCTAATCCGTGCGTCGGTGCCGGTGGGAGCGGCTGGACGAGGGGCGTAACGTGTTTCTCAGGAGGTAACGCATAACGATGACGAGACTCGAGAAGCTGATCACGATGCTGAACCCGGACAAGACGACGATCCCCGGCCCGGAGCAGGCGCTGCCGGGGCGCAGCGAGCCCGGTTTTGCGGTGCCCGAGAAGCACGCGGTGCTGGGCACGCCGCTGAAGCCGCCGTTCCCTGAGGGGATCGAGACGGCGTACTTCGCGCTTGGCTGCTTCTGGGGCGCCGAGCGGCTGTTCTGGGGGCTCGACGGCGTCTACACGACGGCGGTCGGCTACATGAACGGGAGCACGCCGAACCCGAGCTACGAGGAGGTCTGCTCGGGGATGACCGGGCACGCGGAGGCGGTGCTGGTCGCCTTCGACCCGGCGAAGATCTCCTACGCCGACCTGCTCAAGGTCTTCTTCGAGGAGCACGACCCGACCCAGGGGATGCGCCAGGGCAACGACGTCGGGACCCAGTACCGGTCGGGCATCTATTTCGCCAACGACGCTCAGAAGGCGACCGCGGAGATGGCCCGCGACGCCTACGACGAGGCGCTGCGGGCGGCCGGGCGCGAGCCGATCACGACCGAGGTCGAGCCGGCCGGCACCTTCTACTACGCCGAGGACTACCACCAGCAGTACCTGCACAAGGTGCCGAACGGGTACTGCGGCCTTGCCGGTACCGGCGTGTCCTGCCGGATTCCCGCGGCCGCTTCCTAGCTTCGCGGCGCCGCTCGTAGCATCAGGCCGGCCAGGACCGGCCTGATGTCGCAAGCGGCGGACCGCGGCGCTGGCGCGGCGAATAGCATCCCGCGCTCGTGGCGCCCTCCCTCGGTTCCTACATAGGCGGCTGCCTGGCCCTGATCGGGATCGTCTGCGCGCTCGGGCTTGGCGGCTACTGGCTGCGGCGCTGGATCGTGCCGGAATTCTCCGGCGCGCTGGCGCGGCTGGCCGACGCGACGATCGCCTTCGCGCTGCTGATCGTGGTGCTCGAGCTGCTCGGCACGATCGGGATTCTCACCCTCGGCTGGACGATCCTCGGCTGCATCGCGGCGGGGCTCGTCGCGGCGGCGCTCGGCTACCGGATGGCGCCCGCGCAGAGCCGCGAGGTCGCCGCGCCGCAGGTCAGCTGGGCGGCGCTGTGGATCGCGATCGGGGTCGCCTCGTTCACCGTCGCCGAGTGGACCGTGCCCTCGTTCCTCAGCCTCGACCAGGGGATGTTCGGCGGCGACACGACCTGGTACCACATGCCCTTCGCGGCCGAGATCGCCCAGTCGGGCTCGACCTGGCCGCTGCACTTCACCGACCCGCTGCGGCTCGCCGCCTGGTTCTACCCGGCCAGCCACGAGCTCGTCAACGCGGCCGGGATCGTGCTCTTCAAGAGCGACTGGCTGGCGCCGCTGCAGAACATGATTTGGCTGGCGCTGGCGCTGCTCGCCGCCTACTGCGTCGGCCGCCCCTACAAAGTCGGGCCGGTGACCGTGGTCGCGGCGGCGATCGTGCTCGACGCCGGCGTGATGGTCGAAACGCAGCCGGGCGAGGCGCGCAACGACATCATGGGGCTCGCCTTCCTGCTCGCCTTCGCGGCCTTCCTGATCAACGGCCACCAGCGCCGCGCGCCGGCCAGCGGCGCGGTCCAGGACACGCCGGAGGCGAACGCGCCGCTGCTCGACAAGGGGCCGCTGATCATGGCGGGGATCGCCGCCGGGGGCGCCGCCTCGGTGAAGACGACCTTCCTCGTCCCGGTGGCGGCGATCACGCTCGGGGTGATCCTGTTCAGCGGCCGCGGGCGGCGCTGGACGACGACCTGGGTGATGGGCATCCCGATGCTGATCGTCGGCGGCTACTGGTACCTGCGGGCGGCGATCCACACCGGCGGCAACCCGATCCCGATCACCAAGTTCGGGCCGCTCAACCTGCCGACGCCGGACCAGATGCCGCTCGACCCGCGGCCGCGCTTCTCGGTCGCCCACTACATCACCGACCCGAACATCTACCGGCGCTGGTTCTTCCCCGAGCTCGAGGACGCGCTCGGGCCGCTCTGGCCGCTGATCCTGATCATGGCCGGGGCCGCCGCCCTCTACATCGTCTGGCGCTCGAAGAACAAGATCCTCCGGGTGATCGCCGCGGCGGCGCTGGCGACCGCCGTCGTCTACCTGGTCACGCCGCTGACCGCGGCCGGGCAGGAGGGCTCGCCGACCGGGTTCTTCACCAACACCCGCTACCTGATGCCGGGCCTGGTCCTGGCGATGTGCCTGCTGCCGATCGCCAAACCGCTGCGCGCCCCGGAGGCGCGCGCCTGGAAGACCCTGCTCTTCCTGACCGCGGTCTACGCGATCACGGTGCTGACCACGCCACGCTGGGCGCCGGGCTACATCCTCGGCACGATCTTCCTCACCTTGGCCCTGGTCTGGGCGCCGGCGGCGCTGGCGATGGGCCGCTCGCGCCGCGTGGTCAGTCGCGCGGCGGTGACCGCCGCGGCGGTCCTGGTCGTCGTCTTCGCGGTCGTGCTCGGACGCGCCCAGCAGGTCCAGTACGCGGAGAACCACTACACCCGCACGACCCTCTTCCTCGGCGAAGGCGGTCCCCAGGACGCCTACGCCTTCGCCCAGCGGCTCAAAGACAAGAAGATCGGGATCATCGGCTCCAGCTCGATCATCTTCGGCCAGTACGGCTTCTACGGCAACGACGCCTCCAACCACGTCGAGTACATCGGCGTCAAAGGCCCCCACGGCTCCAACCGCCTGCCCGAAGACTGCCGCACCCTGCGCCGCCTGATCAACGAAGGCGGCTACGAATACCTGATCATGAGCCAGGCGACCCAGGACTCGCCCGCGGCCGAGTTCTACTTCCCGATCTACGACTGGGTCAAAGACGACCCGGCGCTCGAAGAGGTCGTCGCCGAGACCGACGTCACCCCGCAGCCCGACTACGTCTTCCGCATCAACGGCGAGCTCGACCCGGCCGGCTGCGCGAACGTCGACAGCGACGGCTTCTGAGCCGAGCCGGCGCGCCAAGCGCCGCCGCCGCTCGACCGCGCTTTACGCTTGCATCGAGCCCCCGTAGCTCAGCTGGATAGAGCATCGGACTTCTAATCCGACGGTCGCTGGTTCGAATCCAGCCGGGGGCGCTCCGTCGCGAGGCAGCGGCCGACTGCCAGGACAATCACGTCAAGCCGGAACTCGCGTGGGCCGGTATCGCAGGGCGACCGCCCCCGACCGGAACTCATGGCGATCCACGAGCTCGAGCTGGATGCGCTCGCCCAGACCGGCGAGCAACGTCGGCCCGTGTCCGGCAAGGACCGGCTGCACGAGGAACTCGTACTCGTCGATCAGTCCCAGATCGGCCAGCGCCAGGGGGAGCGTGACGCCGCCCACCCACAGGCCCTCGCCTGGCTCCTGCTTGAGCTGCTGAACCGCTTGCCCCAAGTCGCCCCGGACCAGCTCGGCATTCCAGTCGACCCCGCTCAGCGTGCTCGACACGACGTACTTCTTCGCCCGGTCGATGGTCTCGGCGAACGGGATCTCCCACTCATCCATCCAGTCAGGCCACGTGCCCGTGGCCGGCTGCCGCCACGCCGACTCCATCATCTCGTAGGTCACCCGGCCGAATAGCAGGGCATCGGCTCGTTCCATCTCGGCGGTCCAGTAGCGCATCGACTCCTCGTCCGGGGGGAGCCCTGCCTCGTGATGGCAGCAGCCGTCGAGCGTGACATTGATCGAGTATCGAAGTGGTCTCATCTCGTTGCTCTCCCTTGATGCGCGAACCGGTTCTTCAACGGGGGTCGGTTGGCCCTGGCACGCCGAATTGTCTGCAGACGGCTCGTGCGAGGCCAGGGCCGACGGTATCGCGAGGAAGGGGGCGGGAGACAGGGCAAGGAAAACCTGTCCCGAAATTGGTCCCCGGCTCCAGCAATCTCAGACGAACCTCTCGGGCTGAATCCGCCCTGGCGGCACCGGGCGCTGGTTTCCGGGGATCAGGACGCCTATCCGGCGCTGATCGAAAAGGCGGCGGTTCTGGTCGAGCATCTGGCACGAAACCATCCGCTGTCCGACGGCAACAAGCGCGCTGCCTTCCTCGCGGCGTGGCTCTTCATGGAGGTCAACGGCCAACCTTTCTCCGGGGAAGAGCCTGACACCGATGTGCCGATGGTGGAGCGCATCGCCGCCGGGGAGGCCACGCCAAATGAGATCGTCGCCCGGCTGGAGAAGCGCACCAGATCGATCTGATTCCGCGCGACCGAATACAGCGAGAACGTTGGAGAGCCGGATTCAGGGGACACGAGGGCACGGTGCGTGTACCTCTGTGCGAATCTTGGCTGGTGGCTGCCAATCCGAAGCGCATCAACGTAACTTTTGGATGAGGCTCACGCGCGTAAGCTCGCCAGGCCTCGCGGAGCGGACCGAGATCCTCGATGCGATTCCCGGCGCCTAGGAGCGCACCCACGCGATGACGGCTCCCGGCGCCGGTAAAGAGCGAGGGATCGCGTTCGGCGGCGGAGGCGAGTGGTTCGTCGCCTGGACGCTCTCCTTCCTGATGGCCGCGAGGCGGTTGGGTGTCGATCTCGGCACCGCCGACGTGACGGTTGGGACCTCGGCGGGGAGCCTCGCTGGCGCGTTCATGACCAGCGACCGGCTCTGGCGGGGGGCGAAGGAGATGGACTTCCTTGCCGCGCGCCCGGAGCTCCTCGACCGCATGGTGAAGACCTCGACCGGCCACGCGTCGCAGGAGCGCGCCGTGAGGGCGCTGGCCGAGGCGAGGTCGACCGACCGGGCGACGATCCTCGAGATCGGCCGGGCCGCGATGGCCGCCCGGAATGTGTCGGTGGAGGGCTACGAACGCTCGCTGCGCCGCATGCTGGGCCACGGGAGCTGGCCGAGCCCCGTCCATCACGTCACCGCGGTCGACTGCTTCACCGGCGAGCGCGTCGTCGTCGACCATGCGAGCGGCGTCCCGATCGCGACTGCTTGCGCCGCGAGCTCCTCGCTGCCCGGCGTCAACGGACCCGTCTGGGTCGGCGACCGCTACTGCATGGACGGCGGCGTCAGCACGTCGAGCACGCACGCCGAGCTGCTCGCCGGCGCGGAGCGGGCGGTGGTCTTCTCGATGATGTCGCTGACCGCCGCGGAGGCGGAGCAGCGAGGCGGCAGCTTCGGGTTTGCCGAGCGGATCCATCCCGGGACCGCGCGCCGCGAGGCCGACGCGCTCGAGGCCGGGGGGACGAGGGCGCTGCTCGTCGCTGCCAACCCGGAGCCGGGGATCGACTTCATGGACCCCCGCGAGCTCGCCGGCGCGATCGAGAACGGAGCCGCCCGCGCGGAGTCGACGATCGACGACCTCGCCGCCGCCTGGAACCTGTAGCCGGGGTGCGAGCCCGCCATACTTTTCCCATCGAGCCGCCCGCCCGTCCCGATATCGAGACCCGCGCCGACTGCGAGCGGATCGTCCGCGCCTTCTACGGCACGGCGATGGAGGACGAGCTGATCGGCTGGATCTTCACCGAGGTCGCCGAGCTCGATCTCGAGGAGCACGTCCCGGTCAT
Source organism: uncultured Conexibacteraceae bacterium (assembly GCA_964464285.1). GTDB lineage: Bacteria > Actinomycetota > Thermoleophilia > Solirubrobacterales > 70-9 > VAYN01. The sequence goes on along the minus strand of CAYXFL010000005.1, from coordinate 1,102 downwards.
AACCTCGTTCTGGGAGACGATCCTGCTCGGGGCGCAGAGCTACGGCGGTGGCGCGTTTGGCGTCCACGTCGGCTTGCACGAGAAGTCGGGCGGGCTGCGCAAGGAGCACTTCGAGCGCTGGCTCGTGCTCTGGTGCAAGACGGTCGACGAGCTCTACGACGGCCCTGTGGCGGCGACCGCCAAGGTGCACGCCCTGCGCGTGGCCAACGCCTTCCACACCCGGCTCTCGACCTATCCGGTCGAGTCCGGCTAGCCGCCTCCGTTCGCCGCGGCCTTGGCTCCGTGGAGGCCGAATGCCCTGGGTGGGTCGCAGGTGCCGCAACGACAACGCCAGGAACATCAACTGCCGCCTCTACCTCCCCGGCTGGCAGAACCAGCCCGACAGCGCCGAGATGTGGGTGACGATCGGCTACGACGGCAACGGCAACCCGATCAAGAACATGTTCTTCTTCGCCCGCGGCATCGGCTCCCAGGCCTCGCCGCCGGACAGCCTCGCGCAGGAACCGTTCGAGCCGCGCCGCGACGGCGGGCTGGGGATGGGAGAAGCTCACCTTCTTGACTCCGCAGGTGTTCGGCGGCAGGGTCAACCACGCGGTCAGCACCGCGCTCTACTGCGAACTCGGCAACGTGCCGAGCGTGCCCTAGCTCCTCGCCGCCGAGTAGGAGTCCTGGAGGATCCCGATCGCCGTGGCCGGGTCGACCAGGGCCTTGATTTCGACTTCGGAGTGGATCGTGAACGGGTTCTCGGTGATCATCTTCGTCATCTCGGCCGCGTCGTCGGTCTCGATCGTGCCGAAGCCGCCGCCGCCGATGAAGAAGTGGACGTTTTCGAGGCGGTTGCCGTAGCTCTGCATCCAGGCCGCCATGTCGTTGATCACGTCCGGCATCTGCTCGGCCGTCGGGGGGTCCTTGGGGCGGTAGATGATCGCGAATCGCATGTTGTCTCCTCCGCGTTTTTGGGTGGTTCCCGCCTCCCTCTCCATAGGACCGCGGGGACGCCAGAAACGTTCAGGAACCTTGACCGGAGGGCTAGCGGGCAGTCCTAGCCCCGGCAGGACGCTTCCGGTGGGAGTTCTGGGCTCTATGCGTCCCAAAGTCCCAC
>CAYXFL010000004.1:0-86112 GCA_964464285.1 uncultured Conexibacteraceae bacterium | reverse complement strand
CGGCCACCGGCCGCCTATGGAGCGCGTTCGGAACGTGTTGGGGTTCGACAGCTAGCCGCGCGGCCGGGCACCGCGTTCGAGCATCATTCGGGCGATGGCGGCGCGCAAGAAGCTGGTCCTCACCTACGTCGACTCGCTGCGCACGGACATGCTGCTGCGCACGGTCGAGGAGGGACGGGCGCCGACCTTCGGGGCGCTGCTCGAGCGCGGCGTGCTCGTTCCCGACTGCGTCTCCAGCTTTCCCTCGGTGACCCCGGTCGCCTGCGCCGAGATGGTCACCGGGGTCGGCGCCGACCGCCACTGGATCAGCGGCATGAACTGGTACCACCGGCTCGAGCGGCGCTACGTCGAGTACGGCTCCTCGCTGGAGGCGACCCGCGCCTTCGGCGTCTTCCTCGCCCTCTACGACCTCGTCTACAACATGAACCTGGCCCACCTCAGCCCGGAGGTCGAGACCCTCTTCGAGCAGCTCGACGACGCCGGCGCCAGCACCGCCTGCACGCCGTTCCTGATCTACCGCGGGCGCCACCGCCACCAGGTCACGCTCGACGGGCTGATGCGGCGGGCGGTCGACGCCACCCGGCTGAAGTTCCGCCACCACACCTGGGGCCCGACCGACCTCTTCTACGGCGACCTCTACGCCAGCCGCGAGGTGCCCTGCAAGTCGACCTCGCTGCCCGGCAACCGCGACCCCTACGCGGCGTGCTGCGCCGCCGAGCTGGTCCGCGAGGGGCGCTCCGACTTCATCCTGCTCTCGCTGCCCGACAACGACAACTACTCGCACAAGCACGGCCCCGAGGCCTCGGTCGAGTCGATCGCCAAGGCCGACGCGGCGCTGGCGCGGGTGGTCGAGGCGGGCGGTGGCCTGGACGAGTTCCTCGCCGCGCACGCGGTGATCGTGCTCGCCGACCACGCCCAGACCGAGGTCCACCGCGGCCTGCCGCTGGCCGAGCTGCTCGGCCGCGAGTGGTCGGTGCTGCAGCCCTCCGACGAGCGCCCCGAGCTGGCCCAGCTGGCGGTCAGCCCGACCGGGCGCGCGGCCCACGTCTACCTGCTGCCCGGCGACGGCGAGCGGGCCGACCCGGCGGCGGTGCGGGCGCGGCTGGCCGACACCGAGGGGGTCGAGCTGGTCTGCCGGCTGGAGGGCGCCGACGGGGAGCCGCTGCGCCGCGACGAGCCGGGGATGCCGGCGGCCGGCGGCGAGTGGGCGGTGGTGGAACGGCGCGGCGAGGCGGCGCGCTTCCGGCCCGCCGGCGCGGGTGGCGAGGGCGTCGAGGATCTGCGCGGCGGGCGCTGGCAGCTCGAGGGCGAGCTCGCGGTGCTGGAGGCGCGGGTCGAGGGCGGCAGGCTGCGCAGCGAGGTCTACCCCGACCCGCTGGCGCGCGTGTTCGCGGCGCTGGCGGCGCCGCACTCCGGCGACTTCCTGGTCTCGCTCGCAGAGGGCTTCGAGGCGGTCGACTGGGGCGGCACCAGCCACGCCGGCGGCGGCAGCCACGGCGCCCTGCGCGCCGGCGACTCGCTCGGGCCGCTGCTCTTCGTCGGCTGCGGCCCGGAGTCCGCCGGCGAGCGCGAGCAGTGGACGCTGCGCGACGTCGCCCCGGTGGTTCGCGAGCACTTCGGGTTGGTGGACGAGTGATTCGAGAGGTTGGTCCACTCATGGCCGTCGCGGCGCTCGTTCTCGTCGCGATTTGCTTGAGCCCGGCCGACGCCGACGCCGCGGTGGAAGAGCAGAAGATCACCCGGGCGGAGGCGATCGCCGCGGCCGACGGCGACGCGGTGGTTGCGGACCAGCGGCGCAAGAACGGGGAGTTGACGTCGAGCGCGAAGATCAACGACGAGCGCTGGGAGGTCTCCTACTACGCCCCGAACGACCGCCAGGTGGCGCTGGCGATCGTCGACCCGAAGAGCGGCGAGGTCAAGGAGGCCTGGACCGGGTACCAAATCTCCTGGCGGATGGCGCGCGGCTACTCGGGCGCCTTCGGCCACGAGCTCAACGCGCCCTACGTCTTCATCCCGCTCTGCCTGATCTTCCTGATCGGCCTGGTCGACTGGCGCCGGCCCTGGCGCGTCGCCAATCTCGACCTGCTGGTCCTGCTCGGCTTCGGCGTCTCCCACTTCTTCTTCAACCGGGCGCAGATCGGGGTCTCGGTGCCGCTGTACTACCCGGTGCTCGTCTACCTGCTGGCGCGGGCGCTGTGGATCGGGTTCCGCGGCCGCGGCGAGGGGCTGCGCCCGGTCTGGTCGACCACCTGGATCATCGTCGCGGCGCTGTTCGTGATGGGTGTGCGCGGCGGCCTCAACGTGGCCGACGCCGGGGTCGCCGACATCGGCTACGCGAGCGTCGTCGGCGCCGACCGGATCACCCACGGGGAACCGATCTACGGCAACTTCCCCGACGACGTCTCCCAGGGCGACACCTACGGGCCGCTCAACTACTTCGCCTACGTCCCCTTCGAGCTGATCTTTCCCTGGGGCGGCAGCTGGGACGACCTGCCCGCCGCGCACGCCGCCGCCTTCACGTTCGACCTGCTCGCCTTCGCCTTCCTCTTCCTGCTCGGGAGGCGGCTGCGGCCCGGTGAGGCGGGCACGCGGCTGGGCGCGATCCTCGCCTTCGGCTGGGCCGCCTACCCCTACACGGCCTACGCGCTCGAGTCGAACACCAACGACCCGCTGGTCGCGGCGCTGCTGGTCGCGATCCTGCTCGTCCTGGCCCGGCCCTTCGCCCGCGGCGCCCTCGCCGCCGCCGCGACCTTCGCCAAGTTCGCCCCCGCGGTGCTGGCGCCGATGCTGCTGACCTACGCGCCGCCGGGCGCGGAGGGGGAGAAGCCGCGGCTGTTCGGTCGCCCGGCGTTGCTGTTCGCCGGCGGTTTCGCCCTGGTCGGCGTGCTCGCGATGCTGTGGCCGGCGATCGACCCTGGCCTCGCGACCTTCTACGAGCGCACGGTCGAGTTCCAGGGCAACCGCGACTCGCCGTTCAGCATCTGGGGGCAGGTCGAGGCGCTGGCGCCGCTGCGCACCGTGCTGCTCGCGGCAACCGCGGCGCTGGCGGTCGCGCTCGCCTTCGTCCCGCGCCGCAAGTCACTGGTCCAGGTCGCCGCGCTCGGCGCCGCGCTGACGCTCGCGATCAGCATCACGATGCAGCACTGGTTCTACCTCTACATCGACTGGTTCTACCCGCTGCTGCTGGTCGCGCTGGCGGCGCTGCCGGCTAGGCCGCCGGAACCGGCGCCGGGACCATCACCTGCTCGAACGAGTCAGCCAGCCCCCGCTGGTTGACCTCGACCACGGCGCCCATCACCCAGACGTCCTCCTCGGCGGTGTCGAAACGGGCCGGCATCTGGGTGATCAGCGAGGCCAGCGCCTGCTCCGGCTTCACCCCGAGCACGCTGGTGCGCGAGCCGGTCATGCCGACGTCGGAGATGAACGCGGTGCCCTGCGGCAGCACCCGGCCGTCGGCCGTCGGCACGTGGGTGTGGGTGCCGAAGACGGCGGCGGCGCGCCCGTCGAGGTGCCAGCCCATCGCCACCTTCTCGCTGGTCACCTCGGCGTGGAAGTCGACCACGAAGGCGTCGGCCTCGACCCGGTCGATGATCTCGTCGGCGACGTCGAAGGGCGAGCGCGCAACCCGCAGGCCGACCCCGCCGCTGAGGTTGATCACGCAGACCCGCATCCCGCCGGCCTCGACCACGGTGTGGCCGCGGCCGGGGTTGGCGCTCGGGTAGTTGGCCGGCCGGATCACCCGCGGCTCGCGGTCGAGGAACGGGTAGGCCTCGCGGTGTCGGTAGACGTGGTTGCCGCTGGTGATCACGCCGGCGCCGGCGCCGAAGATGTCGTTCGCGGTGCGCTCGGTGATCCCGATCCCGCCGGCCGAGTTCTCGCCGTTGACGATCGTCAGGTCGGCGCCGTGGCGCGCGCGCAGTCCCGGCAGGGTCTCGCGCAGGCCGCGCCGCCCGGGCCCCCCGACCACGTCGCCGATGAAGAGGACGCGCATCGGCCGATGCTATCTGCGGGATCGCGGGGAGTGGCGGGACTCGGGTGGCCGGGCGCGTCAGACCGCGGCGAAGCGGCGCAGCGCCACGCGCGCGAGCACCCCGTAGGCGGCGATCAGGGCCGCCAGGTGCAGGAGCGGGCCGCCGATCGCGCCGCCGGCCGGGTCGAGCGCGACGGTGATCGCTTCCAGGGTCGGCTTGAACGGGAACAGCGCGGTGACGATCCCGATCGCGTCGAAGAGGCCGGCGCCGACCGCGCCCGAGGGGACGAGCGAGAGGAAGGCGATCGGCAGGGTGACCATGAAGGCGAGCAGGGAGACGGCGCGGACCTCGCGGGCGGCCGCCCCGAGCGCCGCCCCGGCCGCCGCCAGCGCCCCGGCGCCGAGCACCAGGGCCGCCAGCCAGAGGCCGGAGCGCTCCCAGGGCAGCGGCACGAATATGGCCATCACGGCTAAGAGCAGCAGGGTGACCGGGAGGCTCAGCCCGATCCCGAGCAGGACCTTCTCGGCCAGCAGGCCCTCGCGCGAGACCAGCCCGCGGGTCAGCCGCGGGAAGGCGTTCTCCTCCCGCTCCAGGGCCAGCGACCCGGCGACCAGCAGCACCGTGATGAAGGCGAGCGTGAAGGTCGCGGCGACCGCGATCGCGAAGGCTTCGAGGGGCGGGGCCTCGCCGCCGATCGCGACCTTCTTCACCGCGATCGGCTGGGTCAGGCGGTCGATCAGCGGCCCGGCGACGTCGAGGTTGTCGCGCGCCTCGGCGGCGAACTCGCGCACTTCGCGCAGGGCCGGGCGCAGGTCGGGCGGCAGCGCCGGTTCGAGCGCGCCGAGGATCGCGGCGCTGGCGCGCATGCCGAGGATCGGGAAGGTCTGCCCGATCACCTCGAGTTTGCCGCCGTCGATCAGCAGGCCGATGTAGCGGCTGCCTTCTTTGGCGATGCGGCGCGCGATCGCCAGGTTCGCCTGGGCCAGCAGCGCGTCGATCCGGTCGTCGACGATCCCGGCCTTGACCGGGTCCTCCTCGTTGACCAGGACTTCGACCTGGGGCACGCCCGGGGTCAGGGTCGAGAGCGAGTTGATCCGGTCGACCAGGTTGGCGGGCAGGACCAGCGCCGCCAGCACCTCGCCGGAGGAGACCGCGTCCTCGGCCTCCTCACGCGTGCTCACGTGCAGGCACTCGACCCGCCGGCAGAGCCGCTCGCTGACGTTGCTCGAGGGCAGGTCGGCGCCGCCGACGTTGATCCGCGTGTTCTCCGGCACCTCGTTGAGGAAGGCGACCCGCGGCTGCTCGGAGTCGCGCGAGATCGCGAACCCGACCAGGACCGCGATCAGGATCGGGTAGACGACGAGCAGGGTCGCCTGCAGCGGCGAGCGGCGCAGGATCTGCAGGTCCTTGAGCAGCAGCCAGCGCATCGCGCCTCAGTGCCCCCGGTGATGGAGGTAGGCGACGAAGGCGGTCTCGAAGTCGCGGTCGGCGGCCTCCGGGGCCTCGGTCCGCACCGCCTCGCGGAGCGCGTCCGGCGAGCCGTCGAAAAGCGCCTCGCCGTCGGCGAGCACGAGCAGGCGGCCGCCGTAGCGCTCGGCCTCCTGGATGTCGTGGGTGGAGAAGATCACCGTGGTCCCGTCGGCGTCGGCGAGCCCGGAGATGAACTCCCAGAGGCGCGCCCGCTGGCGCGGGTCGAGGCCGACGCTGGGCTCGTCGAGCAGCAGCACCCGCGGCCGCGAGAGCAGCCCGATCGCGATGTTGATCCGCTGCTGGTTGCCGCCCGAGAGGCGGGCGACGATCTCCTCGCGCCGCTCGGCGAGGCCGGTCAGCTCGAGCATCTGCGCGGCCGAGGCGCGCGGGTCCTCATGGCCCTCCAGGCGCGCGAACAGCAGCAGGTTCTCCTCCACGGTCAGGCGCCGGTAGAGGGCCGCCTGCTGGGGCACCCAGCCGACCGCGTCGCCGCCGACCTCGACCGCACCGTCGTCCGGCGCGAGGATTCCGGCGAGGATCGAGAGCAGGGTCGTCTTGCCCGCCCCGTTGGGGCCGATGATCGCGACCAGCTCACCGGGAGCAGCCTCGAAGCTGACCCCCCGCAGAGCTTCCCGGCCGCCGAACCGCTTGACCAACCCTTGCGCCTGCACCGTCGGGGAAAGCTACTGGCGCGGGCGGGGGCGGGCAGATCCCTTCCCTAAACTCGGCGCGGATGGCCTTTCCCGCAACGCGCATGCGCAGGCTGCGCCGAACGGACACCCTGCGGGGACTCGTCCGCGAGACGCACCTCGGTCCCGAGCACCTGATCCAGCCGCTCTTCGTCGTCGCCGGCGAGGGAGTGCGCGAGGAGGTGCCCTCGATGCCGGGGATCGAGCGCTTCTCGATCAACAACCTGGTCGAGGAGGCGGGTGAGATCGTCGCCGCCGGGGTCGGCGCGGTGCTGCTGTTCGGGGTGCCCGCGAGCAAGGACGAGTTCGGGACCGGCGCCTACGACGACGAGGGGATCGTGCAGATGGCGGTGCGGGCGCTCAAGGAGGCCCACCCGGAGCTGACGGTGATGACCGACGTCTGTCTCTGCGAGTACACCTCGCACGGCCACTGCGGCGTCGTCCGCGACGGCGAGGTGGACAACGACATCTCGGTCGAGCTGCTGGCGAAAACCGCGATCTCCCACGCCGAGGCGGGCGCCGACGTGGTCGCGCCCAGCGACATGATGGACGGCCGGGTCGGCTCGATCCGCTTCCAGCTCGACGAGGAGGGCCACCCCGACACCCCGATCGTCGCCTACTCGGCCAAGTACGCCTCCGCCTTCTACGGGCCGTTCCGCGACGCCGCCGAGTCGACCCCCGGGTTCGGCGACCGCCGCGGGTACCAGATGGACCCGGCCAACGCGGCCGAAGCGGTGCGCGAGGCCGAGCTCGACCTCGAGGAGGGGGCCGACATGCTGATGGTCAAGCCGGCGCTCCCGTACCTCGACGTGGTCCGCCGGGTCAAGGACGCGACCGGGGCGCCGCTTGCCGCCTACCACGTCTCCGGCGAGTACTCGATGCTGAAGGCCGCCGCCGCCAACGGCTGGCTCGACGAGCGCGTCGCTGTAACCGAGACCCTGACCTCGATCCGCCGCGCCGGCGCCGACGCGATCGTCACCTATTACGCGAAGGAGGCGGCGCCGTGGCTTCGGTGAAGGAGCCGCAGTCGAAGGCACGCTCGCGCAAGGACGGCGCGGCGATCCCGCTCGACGAGCACGACAAGCGGCTGATGAACCTCCTGCAGTCGAGCTTCCCGCTCGACCCCGAGCCGTTCGCGCCGGTCGCCGCCGCGGCCGGGCTCGAGCTGGCCGACGTGCTCGCCCGCACCCAGCGCCTGCTCGACGGCCGGATCATCCGTGAGATCACGCCGATCTTCGACACCCGCGCGCTCGGCTACGAGTCGATGCTGGTCGCGGCCAAGGTCGACGCCGAGAACCCGCAGCGTGCGGCGCGGATCGTCAACGCCCACCCCGGCGTCTCTCACAACTACCTGCGCACCCACGAGTTCAACCTCTGGTTCACGATCGCCACCCCGCCGGACTCGGAGCTGGGGCTGAGCGGCACGCTGGCGGCGCTGATGGAGGAGACCGGTGCCGAGTCGATGCGCGAGCTGCCGACCCTGACCCTGTTCAAGATCAACATGAACCTGGAGATGGAGAAGGGCACCGAGGCGCTGGCGGCGACGGTGGAAGCGGCCCCGCCGCGGGAGCTGGAAGCACAGCCCTACGACGACGCCGACGTGGCCGCGATCCGGGCGCTGCAGGGCCCGATGGGCGCGGTCGAGCGCCCCTTCGACGCGGCGGCCGCCGAGCTCGGCGTCTCCACCGACGACCTGCTGGCGCGGCTGCGCGGCATGGTCGACCGCAAGATCCTGCGCCGGGTCGCGGCGATCCTCTACCACCGCCGCGCCGGCTTCTCGGCCAACGGGATGGGCGTCTGGAAGGTGCCCGAGGACGAGGTGCCCGAGGTCGGCGGGCGGATGGCCGCCTTCCGCGGCATCTCGCACTGCTACCAGCGGCCCACTTATGAGGACTGGCCCTACAGCGTCTTCACGATGGCCCACGGCCGCTCGAAAGAGGAGTGCGACGCGATCCTCGACTCGATCGCCGCCGACTGCGGGATGGGGCCGGAGGACCGCGCCACCCTCTACTCCTCGACCGAGTACAAGAAGATCCGCCTCCACTACTTCACCGACGAGTACGCCGCCTGGGAGGCGTCTCATTCCTGAGCCGGGGCCGGCCGGCCTCTTCGAGCGCGCGCAACGGGTCCTTCCCGGCGGGGTCAACTCGCCGGTGCGGGCGATGCGCCAGATCGGCCGCGAGCCGATCTTCGTCGAGCGCGGCGAAGGCTGCGAACTGGTCGACGTCGAGGGCAACCGCTACCTCGACTGGGTCGGCTCCTGGGGCCCGCTGATCCTCGGCCACGCCGAGCCCGCCGTGATCTCGGCTGTGATCGAGGCGGCCAAGCGCGGGACCAGCTACGGCGCCGCGACTGCGGCCGAGGTCGAGCTGGCGGCGAAGATCGCCGAGCGCCTGCCCTCGGTGGAGATGGTGCGCATGACCAGCTCCGGGACCGAGGCGGCGATGGGCGCGGTGCGGCTGGCCCGGGCGATCACCGGCCGCGAGGTGGTGGTCAAGTTCGCCGGCTGCTACCACGGCCACTCCGACGGCCTGCTCGCCGACGCCGGCTCCGGCCTGGCGACGCTCGGCGTGCCCGCCACGCCGGGGGTGACCGCGGCGCAGGCGGCGGGCACGATCGTGGTCCCGTGGAACGACCGCGAGGCGGTCGCCCGGGCGTTCGCCGAGCACGAGGTCGCGGCGCTGCTGGCCGAGCCGGTCGCCGCCAACATGGGTGTGGTCCCGCCCGCCGAGGGCTTCCTCGAGTTCCTCCGCGCGGAGACCCGCGGCGCCGGGGCGCTGCTCGTCTTCGACGAGGTGATCACCGGCTTCCGGGTCGCCCGCGGCGGCGCCCAGGAGCTCTACGGGGTCGAACCGGACCTGACCGTGATCGGCAAGGTGATCGGCGGCGGCCTGCCGGCGGCCGCCTTCGCCGGGCCGCGCGCGGCGATGGAACGGGTCGCCCCGGCCGGCGACGTCTACCAGGCGGGCACGCTCTCGGGCAACCCGCTCGCGGTCGCCGCCGGGCTGGCGACGCTGGCGGCGCTCGACGCCAGCGCCTACGCCCGGCTCGGCACGCTCACCGACCGTCTCGCCGCGGGCTTCGTTGCGCTCGCCGCCGAGCGCCCGCTGCAGGTCGCCAGCGCCCCCGGCCTGGTCACGCTCTTCTTCAGCCCCGAGCCGGTCACCGACTTCGCCGCCGCCAGCGCCTGCGACCTCGCCGCCCACGCGCGCTTCTGCAACGCGATGCTCGACCGCGGCGTCTACCCGCCGCCCTCCCAGTTCGAGGCCTGGTTCGTCTCGCTGGCCCACTCCGAGGCGACGGTCGACCGCACGCTCGCAGCCGCGGCGGAGTCCCTCGACCTCGCCCTGGCATGATCGCCGCGCGGTTCCTTACCCACGTATGACGTCGCCGACGAACCAAGCCCCGCCCGCGGACGCCCTGCGGGCCCTCGCCGCGCAGCTGCGCGCGGAGGACACCCCGATCTCCCCGCACGTGGTCGAGCCGGCGGCCGCACCGACCCTGGGCGAGCTGGCCGCGTCGGGGCCGCAGGGGGCGACGGCCCCGGGCGAGTACGCCCTCGTGGTCGAGGCGGTGCGCGAGGGCTACCTGCTCCATTACGGCGAGCCGCGGCTGCTCGCCGGCCACGACCCGGACCTCGCCCTGCTCGCCGGCGACTACCTCTACGCGCTCGGCCTCGACCGCCTCGCGGGCCTCGGCGACACCGCCGCGGTCGGCGTCCTCGCCGATCTGATCAGCCGCTGCGCCCAGCTTCACGCCGAGGGTCAAACGCAGGCGGTACCCCAGCTCTGGCAAGACGCCGCCCGGCTGATCGGGGGCGGTAGGCCTCCCGCTCGGCCAACGCAATAGACTCCGCCACCTAGACGCGAACCGACTGTGGCAGATAGCGCGGACAAGAGGAACGGGGTCGACGGGACCCCGCAGCAGGAGCGGGTAAAACCCGAGCCTCCAGGCTACTTCGAGGGCGAGTCGATGACCCGCCGTCGCGCCTTCACGGTCGCGGCGCAGGGCCTCGGCGGCCTCGCCGGCGCCGCGATCATCCTGCCCGCCGTCGGCTTCGCCGTCGCCCCGATCTTCCACCGCGGCAAGGAGCGCTGGGAGATCGTCGGCGACACCGGCGACTTCGTCGAGGACACCTACCGTCAGGTTGTCTTCACCGAGACCGAGGGGATCGGCGACGCCGGCAAGACCACCGCCTACGTGCGCAAGAGCTCCAAGGACCTGGGTGAAGAACCCGGCAACTTCGTCGCCGTCTCCAACCGCTGCGCCCACCTCGGCTGCCCGGTCCGCTTCGTCGAGGCCGCGGGCAACTTCATCTGCCCCTGCCACGGCGGCGTCTACGACTTCCAGGGCAAGGTGCTGGGCGGTCCGCCCGTGCGCCCGCTCGACCACTTCCAGACCCGGGTCCGCAACGGCCAGGTCGAGGTCGGCCCCCGCTACAGCGTGACCAACGCGATGAAGCCGGTCCGCGCCCGCGACCCCGGGGAGTTCACCGGCGGGATCTGGGAGTACCTCTACCCGCCGCGACCCTCTACCTTCCCACCGCCCTGATGCCGAAACTTCGCGTACCGAAAATCCCGGATGCGGTCGTGCCGCCGCCGCTGCGCAAACCGCCCAAGCCGGGCAGCGCCGGCGTGCCCCAGGGTGCCGCCCCGGCCGACCTGAAGACGACCGCGCCGCCGCGCAAGACCGACGGCGACCGGCTGCTCGACCAGGCCAAAGACGCCCCGGCCGACGTGCTCGCCTGGGTCGACCAGCGCACCGGCGCCACCGGCTTCCTGACCGGGATGCTCTACCGGAAGGTGCCGAAAGGGACCAACTGGTTCTACACGCTCGGCTCGGCGACCCTCTTCGCCTTCATCGTCCAGGCCGTCACCGGCGTCTTCCTGGCGATGTTCTACACGCCGTCCGCGACCCAGGCCTACGCCTCGATCTCGCACATCAACAACGAGGTGCCGCTCGGCGCGCTGGTCCACGGGATGCACAAATGGGGCGCCAGCGTGATGGTGATCCTGGTCTTCCTGCACATGGGCCGCACCTTCTTCTTCGGCGCCTACAAGTACCCGCGTGAGCTCAACTGGGTGATCGGCGTGGTGCTGATGATCCTGACGATGACGATGGCCTTCACCGGCTACCTGCTGCCCTTCGACCAGCGCTCCTTCTGGGCCTCGATAGTCGGCATCAACATCAACGGCACCGGCCCGATCGTCGGCCCGTACCTGAGCGACTTCCTGCGCGCCGGACCGGAGCTCGGCGCGACCACGCTGGCCCGCTTCTACGCGATCCACATGCTTCTCGTGCCCGGGGCGATCATCGCCCTGATCGGCGCCCACATGTACCTCGTGGTGAAGCTGGGCACGACGGCGCCGCCCTGGGTCAAAGCCGAGCGGCCGAAGGTCGCCGCCCCGGTTGCCGAGCTCGACGCCGGCAGCGAGGAGAACGGCGCATCCCCGAACGGAGGCCCGCGGGCATGAAGCCGCAGGACAAGCAGGCATACCTGGAGGAGTACGAGCTGCTGAAGAAGAAGGGCAAGCCCTTCTTCCCCTACGCGGTGCTCAAGGACTCGGCGATGGCGGTGGTCGTCGTCGCCGTGATCATCGTGATGTCGCTGATCCTCGGCGCCGAGCAGGGCCCGAAGGCGGATCCGACCTCGACCACCTACGTGCCGCGCCCCGAGTGGTACTTCTTCTTCCTCTTCGAGCTCCTGCGCGTGATCAAGCCGCCGGAGCTGGTCCCGATCGCGACGATCGGCATCCCGACGATCTGCATGGTCCTGCTGCTCCTGTTGCCGTTCTACGACCGCGGCCCGGAGCGTCACCCGGCGCGCCGCCCGATCGCGACCACGGCCGGCATCCTCACGATCGTCGCGATGGCCTACCTGACCTACCTCGGCGCCACCGCCGGCTCGCCGACCGAGATCGACATGGAGGTCGCGCCGCAGTACGAGGCCGGCAAGGAGGTGGTCGCCGGTGCTGGCTGCCTCGCCTGTCACAAGATCGGCGAGAACGGCAACCACGGGCCCGGCCCGGACCTCACCCACATCGCCTCGCGGATCCCGCAGGCGGCGATCATCCGCTCGGTCGAAATCGGCCCCGGCATCATGCCGTCGTTCCGCGACATGCCGCCGAAAAAGCTGGAAGAGATGGCCGCCTTCCTGTCAACGCTCGACTGAGCGCCCGCGCCGCCGGCCGCCGGCCTGCCACGATGTCCTGAGATGGACACGATCAACGACAACCGCCAATCGCCCGACTTCGCCGGTCAGGTGAACCGGATGTTCGACAAGGTCGCGAGTCAGTACGACACGCTGAACTCGGTGATGACCGCCGGCCTGCACCACCGCTGGCGCGAGCGGGCGGCGCAGCGGGCGGGGATCGGCCCCGGCGACTCCGCCCTCGACGTCTGCTGCGGCACCGGCGACCTGGCCCTGGAGCTGGCCACCAGGGTCACCCCCGGCGGCAACGTGGTCGGCTGCGACTTCTCCGAGCCGATGCTCGACCTGGCCCGCGAGAAGGCGGCCGCGCGCTCCGCGAGCGGGGTCCGCTTCGAGTGGGCCGACGCGCTCGAGCTGCCCTACGACGCCGAGCGCTTCGACGCGGTCACGGTCGGCTTCGGGGTCCGCAACCTCGCCGACCTCGACCGTGGCCTGCGTGAGATGGCGCGGGTGCTGAAGCCCGGCGGCCGGGTCGTGATCCTCGAGATCACGCAGCCGGCCAAGCCGCCGCTCTCGGTCTTCTTCTCGCTCTGGTTCGACCGGATCGTGCCGCTGCTGGGTGCCTTCTCGGACGAGTCCGACGCCTACTCGTACCTGCCCGAATCGGTGCGCAGCTTCCCCAGCCCGCACGGCCTCGCCGAGAAGCTCGACCGGTCCGGGTTCGAGCAGATCCGCTACACGGTGCTGGCCGGCGGCATCATCGCGATTCACAGCGGCGCGAAGGCGACCTGAGCCGCCGATGACCAAGCGCTCCTCGGTGCCGCCCCCGGTGACCGCGGTGCTCGACGCCTCGAGTCGCTGGCTGCCGGCCCGGCTGGCCGAGGTCGAGGAGCTGCTGCGCGCCGCCCTCGACGGCCACGGCGAGGTGCTCGGCGCGGATGCCGGCGCCACGCTCGCCGCCGGTGGCAAGCGGCTGCGGCCGATGCTGGTCCTGCTCTGCGCCGGCGCCGAGGGCGGCTCGGAGACGGTCCGCGCGGCGGCCGCGATCGAGCTGATCCACATGGCGACCCTGGTCCACGACGACGTGCTCGACGAGGCGCCGCTGCGCCGCGGCCTGCCAACCGTGGCCGCGACCTCGGGTCGGGCGCGCGCCGAAGCGACCGGCGACCTGCTCTTCTCCCGTGCCTTCGCCCTGCTCGCCGAGGCCGGCGACGCACGCTCGGTGGCGCTGCTCTCCGACGCCGCGGTGGCGCTCGCGCGCGGCGAGCTCGCCCAGCGCCAGGACGCCTTCGACCTCGGGATCGACGAAGGGCGCTACCTGGAGCGCTGCCGGCTGAAGACCGCCCGCCTGTTCGAGTGCGCCTGCCTGCTCGGCCGCGACGACGAGCGCCTGCGCGCCTTCGGCTCCGGCATCGGCCTCGCCTTCCAGCTGCTCGACGACGTGCTCGACGTCAGCGGGCCGCCGGAGCGAACCGGCAAGGCTCGCGGCACCGACCTGCTCGACGGCACGGTCACCCTGCCGCTGATCGAGGCGGCAGCAGCCGACCCGGGGATCCGCGAGGTCGATCTGCAGGCCCTCGACCCGGCCGCCGCCGAGGCGCTCTGCGACCGCATCGCCGCCAGCGGCGCGCTCGACCGGGTCCGCGAGCGGGCCCTGGAGATGGTCGCCGACGCGAAGCGCCAGCTCCAGGCCGCCGCCTTCGAGCCGGAGCAGCGCGACCTGCTCGAGCTGGTCGCCGACGGCGTCGTCCAGCGCTACAGCTGAGCCGTTACCCCTCCTGGCTGGTTGGGCGGACCAGGACCTCGTTGACCGCGACGTGGGCCGGCCGGGTGACCACGTAGCCGACCGCGTCGGCGATGTCGGCCGCCTGGAGGATCTCCTGTCCCTCGAAGCGCTTCTCGATCTGGGCGCGGATCTCGTCGCGGTTGTGGCTCTGCAGCTCGGTCGCGACGGCGCCGGGCTCAACCAGCGAGATGCGGACCTGGCGCCCGGTCACCTCCTGGCGCAGCGACTCGCTGAAGGCGCCGACGGCGTGCTTGGTGGCGTTGTAGACGCCGCTGCCCTTGCGCGCGACCCGGCCGGCGACCGAGGAGACGTTGACCAGGTCGGCGACCCGGCGCGGCTCGCCCGCGGCGGCCTCGAGCAGGTGCGGAAGCGCCGCCCGGGCGGTGTAGAGCAGGCCGAGCAGGTTGACCTCGACCATCCGCTCCCACTCCTCCAGCGGGGCGTCGACGATCGGTCCCAGCAGCATCACGCCGGCGTTGTTGACGACGACGTCGAGGCGACCCAGCTCGCCGACCGCCTGCGCCACCGCGGCCTCGGCCTGCGCGCGCTCGCTGACGTCGGCCTCGATCGCCAGCGCGCGGCCGCCGTCGGCGCCGATCGCCTCCGCGAGATCGCGCAGCCGCTCGGCCCGCCGCGCCACCAGCGCCACCGCGGCTCCCTGTACCGCCAGGTGCCGCGCCGTCGCCTCGCCGATCCCCGAGGAGGCCCCGGTGACCAGCGCAGCGGTTCCGTCGAGCGTGCCCACGCCCCAACGTTACCCAGTCGCGGCTAGGCGAAATCGTCGGCGGCGATCAGGTCCGCCTGCAAGGCGGCGATGAAGGCGGCGGCCATGTCTTTCATGTTCGCGTGCTCGAGCGCCCGCAGCTCATCGGCGAGGACGTGAGCGCCGATATCGAGCTGCTCGTCGAAAGCGTCGATCTCGTCCTCGCCGTGAACTCCCTGGCAGAACCACTCGCACTCCGGGCAGCGACGCCAGATCCGCCAGTGGGAGCGGTCCCCCGCCTGCTCCCAGCAGGTCGGCTGCACCAGCGCGGAGTTGCACTCCGGGCAGACGTGCAGGTCCTGGCGCTGCTTGGTCTTGTTGCGAGCTGGCTCTCTCATATTCCCTACTGAACGAACACCGAAATCGGAAACTTGATCCGCATCATTCGACACAAGACCCACAAAACCCCACTACCGGGTATCTAAAACCTGGGCCGGGCCTGATCCGATCGCCAATTGGCCCCGATACCATGGGGTAGATGCCTGGCAATATCGGCCCACTCGAGATCGTCATCGTCCTGATCATCGCGCTGATCGTGTTCGGCCCGAAACGGCTGCCGGAGCTCGGCAGCAGCCTCGGCCGCGGGATCCGCGAGTTCAAAGAGACGATCAGCGGGGAGCGGCGCGACGACGAGCCGCCGGACGACGAGGTGAAAGCGCTGAGCGCCTCGGCAACCGGCGAGGCACCGGAGTCCGAGGTCACCTCCGACCGGCGCGGCTGAGGCCGCGCACCGCGATGCCGCGCCGCGTCCGCGCGATCTCCCACGAGGACCGGCTCAGCCTGGTCGAGCACCTCGACGAGCTGCGCAGCCGGATCATCGTCTGCGCGATCGTGCTCGGCACGGCGCTCGCGCTCTGCTTCTGGCAGAACCACCTGCTGCTCGAGTTCGCGGGCGGGCCGCTGCCCGACGATCACAAGGAACTGATCACCTTCGGGGTTACCGAGCCGTTCACGACGACGCTCACCGTCGCCACCTACGGGGCCCTGGTCCTGACCCTGCCGGTTCTGCTCTGGCAGCTCTACGCCTACGTGCTGCCGGCCTTCAGCCCGGGCGAGAAACGGGCCGTGCTGCCGATCCTCGTGCTCTTCCCGCTGCTCTTCCTGGCCGGCCTCGCCTTCTCCTACTTCATCGTGATGCCGGCCGCGGTGAACTTCCTGCTCAACTTCAACGACAGCCAGTTCAACATCCAGGTCCGCGCCCGCGACTACTACGGCTTCTTCGGGATGACGATGCTGGCCGGGGGCCTCGTCTTCCAGCTACCGCTGGTGATCCTCGCGGTCACCCGGCTCGGGATCGTCCGCGTCGACCAGCTGAGCAAGAACCGGCGCTACGCGTACCTGGTGATCGCGATCCTCGCCGCGGCGCTGCCGGGCGTCGACCCGATCTCGATGCTGATCGAGATGGTCCCCCTCCTCGTCCTCTTCGAGTTGAGTATCTTCCTCGCAAAGGTATTCGACCGAAGACGAGCGACGGGCGGAGTGGCCGAGCCATCCACCTGAGGGAGCGGAGCGGGGAACGAGATGGCTGAGAAGGGCGGCAAGAAGGACGAGCACCGGATGCTCTTCGACCTGCGCGGGCGGCGCCGCAACGTGGTCAAAGCCGTCTACGCGGTGCTCGCGGTGCTGATGGGGCTGAGCCTGCTGCTGATCGCCGGGCCGCTGCCCTTCGGCGACATCTTCGGCGCCCAGGACGCGCAGGAGGTGGCGCGCGAGCAGGCCGAAGAACGCGAAGAACGGATCCAGCTGAAGCTGGCCAAAGACCCGGACAACCCGGAGCTGCTGGCCAACCTCGCCCGCTCTCAGGTCGCCGCCGGCAGCAGCCTCTCCGAACAGACCCCGACCGGCGAATTCGCGCTCACCGTCGAGGCGCGTCAGCAGCTCGAGCAGGCCGCCTCGACCTGGGAGGAATACCTCGAAGCGACCGACGAACCGAGTCCCAACCTGGCTCAGCAGATGGCAGGCACCCTGCTGCGGCTGGCGGAAACCGCGCCCAGCGGCGCCGAGGCCGAGGCCAACATCCAGGCCTGGGCGGAGGCGCAGCAGATCGTCGCCGACCAGCGGCCGAGCATCGGCTCGCTGAGCACGCTGGCCCTCTACCTGCCGTTCACCTTCGACTACGCCGCCGCTAAACAGGCGGCTGCCGAAGCGAAGAAATTCGCGACCACGAAATTCCAGCGCCAGCAGATCGACAATCAGCTGGAGGAATCGGAAGAACGGGCGCGCGAATTCCAGAAATCGCTGAAAGAAGAAGAGCAGTTCAACAAACAGCTGCAGCAGAGCCAGCAGAGCGGCGAAGCCGGCGGCGGCTCGTTCCAGAACCCGTTCGGGGTCGGGGGCGGGGCTACCGAATAGCCCCCGAGTGGGCCGCGAAGGACTCGAACCTTCAACCTTGAGCTTAAGAGGCTCCTGCTCTAACCAGTTGAGCTAGCGGCCCGGGACGGGCAAGTATAGGAAGGACGACGCCTCGCGGCGTCAGCGGTTGGGAAGCATCCGGCAGAATTTTGAGACGGCGCCGTCGATCACGGTCCCGTCCTCGAAGGTGAAGCGGCCGTTGGTGCTGAGGATGTTGTCGGTGCAGCGGGCCGAGGTGTAGCTGCGCTGCTTGCCGCCGAAGCTGTAGCGGCGGCTCAGTTCGACCTGGATGAAGGTCAGCGAGCCGAGCCCGGCGGCGATCGGCGGGACGTCGATCGTGGCGCGGTAGCGGAACTCGCCCCGGCGCTTTTCGATCGGGACCAGGATCGCGAAGGTCTGCGTTCCCGGCTCGGTGATGTGGGCGTGCAGGATCGCGGTCGGACGCCCGGCCTGCGGCGGGCCGTTGAACACCGTGAGCGGGGAGCTGGCACCGACCAGGCCGCCGCCCAGCGAGATCGTCGCCCCGATCTTGCCCTTGCCGACCATGGCGCCGGCGCAGAGGCTGCGGGCTTCCTCGACCGTAGCGTTGGCGATTCGCTCGGGCGGGCAGGTCGGCAGCCCCTGCACGCTGAGCCGGCCGTCGCGGTCGAAGTCGACGACGAGCTGGCGCAGTGGTACCGGCCTTGTCCCGTCTTTGCTGTTGACGTGGACGTAGCCGCGGAAGTCGAGCGGGGCGAAGCTCTTGCGCGGCAGGTAGCGCGGCTGGAAGCTGCCGTCGGCGCGCAGGACGATGTTGTCGACTTCGACCAGCGCTCCGCGGCCGCTGGCCACGGAGGCGACCGCGAGCGCCGCGACCGCGACCGCGACGAGGGCGAGTCTCAGCCGGCCACTTGACATGGTGAGGTCAGCAGGGCGGGGAACAGGTCGCCGTTGGTGAAGGCGAGGCGACCCTTGACCTGCAGCCGCCCGCCGGAGCAGTGGGCGTTCAGGTAGCCGACCTTGCGGCCGCCGCGGTTCCAGGTCCGGCCCAGGGTCGCTTCGGCGAGGATCGGGACGCCGTGGCCGTCGGCGATCGGCGGCAGGTCGACCTTGGCCTGGTAGCCGTAGCGGCCCTTGTTGACCTTCTGGACCGCGATCGGGACGAGCAGCGTGTTCGGGGCGGGCACGGTCTCATGGGCGTGGCCGATCAGGCTCGGCTGGCCGCCGACCTTCGGCCCGTTGAAGAAGGAGACAGCCGAGCTGACTTTCCGCTGCGGCTGGCCGGGCAGGGTGACCAGCGCCTCGACCTTGCCGGTGCCGACCAGCGACCCGGCGCAGCGCTTGCGCGCCTCGCTCGCCGTCGTCCCCTCCAGCTTCGCGGTCGTGCAGACCGGGACGCCCTTCGCTTCGACGTAGCCGTGCTTGTCGATCAGGAACTCGATGCTGCTCAGTGTCTGCGGCGGCGTCCCGTCCTTGTTCTTGATCCGGGTGATGCTGGTCAGCGTGACCGGCGCGCCGCCCTTGGCCGGCAGCGCCCGCGGGGTCATCGTCACCGTCGAGCTGACCACGGTCTTGCCGATTTCGCCCTTGATCGCGTAGGCGCTGGCGCTGACGACGAGCGCGGCGACGAGCGCCAGCGCGATCGCGGTGCGCAGCCTGCTCATCGGGCCTTGCAGGGGCGGAACAGGGTGCCCTGCAAGAGCGTGCCGTCTTTGAACCCGAACGAGCCTTTGGCCTGCAGGCGCCCGTCGGGACAGCTCGCGTTGGCGTAGCTCAGACGCTCGCCTTTGTAGTTCCATTCACGCCCGATCTGCAGGCGCCCGTAGATCGGGGTGCCGGAGCCGCCGGCGATTTTCGGGATTTTGGCGACGGTTTTGAAGCCGTAGCGCCCGACGTTGATGCGCTGGATCTCGATCGGGACGACGAACGTGGTCGGCGCCGGCACGGTCAGGTGCGCGTGCGCGAGCACGGTCGGGTTGCCTCCCTTGGGGGCGCCGTTGAAGATCGTGATCGGCGAGGAGGCCGGGATCGGCGGCTGGTCGGGGAAGTTGACGACCGCCTTGCCGAAGCCGGTGCCGACGATCGCGCCGGGGCAGAGCTTGCGCGCGACCTTGGTCGTCGTCGCCTGCAGTTTCGCCGGCGTGCAGATCGGCAGGCCGCGGGTCTCGACGTCGCCGTGCTTGTCGAACCACAGCGTGATCGTCTCCAGCACCGGCGGGATCCCGCCATCGACGGTGGAGATCTTGCCGTAGCCCTTCAGCTTGATCGGCGCGAATTCGTTCTTCGGCAGCGTTGTCGGGGTGAAGCCACCGTCGGTGACGACGATGATGTTCCCGACCTGGAGGCGCAGGGCGAGGGCCGTCCCAGCCCCGATCACCACAAGCACCATCGCCAGTGCAAACGTTCTAAAAAGAGTCTTCCGCATCCTTAGCTCCCTCCCGTTTCCCCGACCGGCAAGCTAGCACGGGCCGCAAACACGGCGGTACCGATCGTACGGCAGCCGCTCGGCATGCGAGCCGCGGCGCGTTGGCCGGGCCAGCGTAACGCGATGTCCTCGGCGCGGCGTCGACGAGCGGGCCGTGGTGCCGCCTCCGACCGCTGCCTTAAGGAAGTCTTCACCTGGCGAGAAAGGGTCCGTTCGGTTCGGCGTGGAGAATACGAGCGTGACCCGAAGTGGGAGGGGACCGGAGCAGTCCGACGCGCGGCACTCTGCGGTGCTGCGGCATCCGCGCGTGGTTTTGGCGCTCGCGGCGGTCGTGCTCGTCACCCTCGGGGTGATCGGCGTCGGGGTCGAGAAGCGGCTCGACCCGACCACGCTGGAGATCCCCGGGACCGCCGCCTCGAAGGGCAACCAGATGCTGCGCGAACACTTCGGCGACACGGCGCCGTTCGCGATCCTGCTGGAAGGCCCGCGCGCCGAGCTCGACAAGCAGGGCCCGCGGCTGGTGCGCACGCTGCGCCAGGACCCGGCGGTGACGACTCTCTCGCCCTGGGACCGGGGCAACGTCGAGCAGCTGCGCCCACGGGGCGACCGGGCGCTGATCCTCGCCGACTTCCACGTCGACACGCGGACCGCCGTGAACGAGAAGGTGCCGCACCTGGAGGACGTGCTCGAGCGCCAGATCCGCCCGCCGGTGGAGGCGACCCAGACCGGGTTCGCGAGCCTCTCGCGGGCGATCCAGGAGGAGTCGATCAAGGCCTCCGAGCGCGGCGAGCTGCTCGCCCTGCCGTTCCTGCTGATCGTTCTGCTGCTGGTCTTCCGATCGCCGATCGCCGCCGCGATCCCGCTCGCCTTTGGTGCGATCACCGTGGTCGCCTCGCGCGGGATCCTCTACTTCTTCACCGGCTGGTTCGATATCGACGCCTTTGCGCTGGCGGTCTGCACGATGATGGGCCTGGCGCTGGGGGTGGACTACGCGCTGCTGATGGTCTCCCGCTTCCGCGAGGAGCTGGCGGCCGGGGCGAGCCCGCTCGACGCCGCCCAGTCGACCCGGCGCACGGCCGGGCGGACCGTGATCTTCGCCGGCAGCACGCTGGTGCTCTCGATGCTGGTCTCGCTGTTCATCCTGCCCGGCTCGCTGCTCGCCTCGCTGGCCGGGACGCTGATCATGGTCGTCACGCTGAGCATCCTGGTCGCGACGATCGTCGGCCCGGCGCTGCTGACCCTGGTCGGGTCGAACGTCGACCGCTGGCGGCTCGGCAGGGAGCCCGGCGCGGAGAGCGGCAGCTCCGGGCTGATGCGGATGGTGAACGGGGCGCTGAAGCGCCCGGCCGCCGTCGCGACCCTGATCGGCGCGGTGCTGCTGGTGCTCTCGGCGCCGGCGATCGCGCTGAAGACCGGGCCGCCGAGCCCGGCGCAGCTCTCCGAGGACGCGCCGGCGCGCCAGGACGCGGAAAAGATCGACGCCGCGATCGGCGCCGGCTGGGACGCGCCGTTCCAGATCGTCGCGGTCAGCGGCAAGGGCCCGATCACCGACGCGAGCAGCCTCAAGTCGCTGAACACCTTCCAGGAGCAGCTGGCGAAGCTGCCGGGCGTGCAGGCGGTGATCGGGCCGGCCGAAGCATCGAAACGGGTCGAACCGCTGCAGCGGCTGGGCAACGCGGTGCTCACTTCGGAAGGAAACATCGGCCCGGTCAAACAGCTCGGCCGGCTGGGCCGGGAACTGCGCGGGGCCGCCGGCGGCGTCGGCGAACTGCGCGAAGGGATCGCGGAAGCGAGCGACGGCGCCGGCCTGCTGGCGATGGGCTCCGACCAGGCCGGCGAGGGCGCGGAGCTGATCGCGGTCGGGCTGGGCCGGGCGGCGAACGGCAGCCAGCAGGCGATCGACGCCCTCGACCGCTTCTCGGAAGGCTCGCGGAAGCTGGAGGAAGCGCTGCAGGAAGCGGCCTTCGGGGCGCAGGAAATCAGAAGCGCCTTGCTGGTTTCCCTCGCGCCCGGACTGCGGGTCAACGCGCTGCGGCGACTCGAAGGCATGGAAAAAGGGCTCGGAGGACTCGCCAAAGAGACCATGCCGAAGCTGA
Organism: uncultured Conexibacteraceae bacterium; assembly: GCA_964464285.1. GTDB lineage: Bacteria > Actinomycetota > Thermoleophilia > Solirubrobacterales > 70-9 > VAYN01. The sequence goes on along the minus strand of CAYXFL010000004.1, from coordinate 64,430 downwards.
TCGCGCCGGCCACGGCCGCCGACGCGGAACTGAAAGCGGCGCTGGCACAGCTACAGGCGATGACGGTGGGCCAGACCGATCCTGCCTACGCGGCGGCGCTGGAGGCCGTGCGCAAAGCGAGCGCCGCGGTTAGTGGGACCGACCCGGTCACCGGCCAGCCGTACGGGGAGGGCTATGCGGGCCTGCCGGCCGAACTGACCGCGCTGCAGGCGGCACTGGTCGACGAATACGAGGAGATCAACGACCACATCGCGCCGATTGTCGCCACGACGATCAAAAACCTGGAACAGGTCGGCAACGGCGCGAAGGAACTCACTAAGGCCCTCTACGCGATGAAAAAGGGCGCCAACGAACTCGCCAACGGCTCCGAACGGCTGGCCAAGGAGGCGGGGGCGCTCGGCGACGGGATCAAGCGCCTGGCAAGCGGGGCCGAAGCGCTGGTCGGCGGCCTGGCCGACCTGACCGGCGGCGCCGAGGCGCTCGAAGGCGCGCTCGCGCAGGGCTTCGAGGAAGTGGCGCCGCTGCAATCGGGCCTCGAGGAAGCGGGCGTGCAGGTGATTTCCGGTCGCGAGCGGATCAACAAACGGGCGGGTCAGGTCGCCAAGGGCTCGCCTAACCTCTTCAACTCGGGCTACTTCGTGCTCTCGGCGCTCGACGGGGCGCCGCCGCGCCAGCGTGAGGCCGCCGCCGCCGCGATCGACCTCAACGGCGGCGGTCAGGCGGCGACGACCCTGGTCGTCTCCGACTACAGCTTCAACACCGCGGGCTCGAAACGGCTGAACCGCAAGCTCGAGGTGGAAGCGAGCCGGCTGGCCGAGGAAACCGGCCTGAGGGCCGGCGTCGCCGGCGGCGCGGCGCAGCTCAACGACTACGGCAAGGTGACCCGCGAGCGGATCCCCTGGGTGATGGTCGCGATCACGCTGGCGACCTTCCTGGTCCTGGTCGTGGTCCTGCGGGCGATCCCGCTGGCGGCGATCGCGGTCGCGCTCAACCTGCTCACGGTCGCGGTGGCGTTCGGCATCCTCACGCTGCTCTTCGAGGTGCCCGAGGGCTGGCCGCTGGGCGGGCGAGAGTACGTAGATGCGGTCGGGGCGGCGATGATCTTCGCCGTCGTCTTCGGCCTCTCGATCGACTACGCGGTCTTCCTGCTCAGCCGGATGCGCGAGCACTACGACGAGCACGGCGACAGCGCCGCCGCGATCAACTTCGGCCTCGAGAAGACCGCCCGCGTGATCACCGGCGCCGCCGCGATCATGCTCGCCGTCTTCATCGTCTTCGCCGGCGCTTCGATCGCCACCGTCAGCCAGCTCGGCATCGGCCTCACCGTCGCCGTGATCCTCGACGCCACCGTCGTCCGGATCGTCCTGCTCCCGGCGCTGATGCTGCTGCTCGGCGACCGCGTCTGGTGGCTGCCGAAGTGGCTGGACCGCTCGATGCCGCGGGTCAACGCCTAGGGCGACCCGCGCCGAGACGCGGATCGCCCTCGCGGTTCGTGGTTAGCCGCGCTGCTGGCAGGACTGATTCGAGAAGGCGGTGATCGTTTCGCCGTCTTTGAAGGTGAAGGCGCCGCGGGACTTCAGCTTCTTGTTGTTCGGGCATTTGGCGCTGATGAAGCTGCGCTTCTTGCCTTTGTAGGCGAACTTCTTGTCGATCTTGACGTTGAATTCGAGCAGCGCGCCGGCGCCGCCGGCGATCAGCGGAACGTCGACGTCGAGGCGCGGGCCGAAGCCCTGCTTGTTGTAGCTGGAGACGACGCCGGTGAGGACGAGCGCCGTCTGGATCGGGCTGGTGCCGTAGGTGTGCAGGAGGACGACCGGCTTGCCGCCTTTGGGCACGCCGTTGAAGGCGGTCACGGTCTGGGCGACCGGGAAGACTTTGTCCCCGACCGGCAGCACGGCCGCCGCTTTGCCGCGGCCGATGATCGCTTTCTTGCAGTTCTGGATCGCGACTTCGGTCGACACGTTCTGCAGCTGCCCGGAACTGCAGGTCGGCAGTCCTTTGGTGAACAGCTTTGCGTTCTTGTCGAAGTCGACGACCACGCGGACGGCCGGCACGGGCACCCCGTTCGGGTTGCTGGTCGTGACTTTCGTCGTCACTTCCAGGCTCGCCGGCGTGAACTGCGTTTTCGAGAGTTTCTTCGGGCCGACCTTGACGTCGATCGACTGCGAGTTCCCGTCGGCACCGGTCACCGGGGCTCCGGCGAGGGCTACCGAGGCGGTGACCGCGACGATCAGGGCAACGGCCGTTCCCAGGATCAGGATTGGGCGGTGGCGCATTGAGCGTTCTCCTCAGATAGAGATTTGCGCGGCGCCTCCATCTCCCCTAACCGACTCCTGCAGCCAGAGTAGCGCGTTGATTTCCAGTTAAGTCCCCGTTCAGGCGCGGTTTCGTAGCGGAGGGCTCGGATACGATTCGCGCGTTCGCCAGCCTCGGGAAGGAGGGCCGGGGGGCGAACGAGCGAGGACCCGTGGCTGCCAAATCTTTAGGCGAGGAGAAAAGCTCGGCTCCGAGCCGTGGGATGACCCCCGCTCGGATCGCCGTCATCGCTGCTCTAGCGGTGGTAGTCGTCGTGCTCGCGTACATCTTCTTCGCCGGCAACGGCGGCCATAAGTACACGCTCGTGTTCCAGAACGCCGGCCAGCTGGTGCCTGACAACCAGGTGCTGATCGGCGGCTCGCCGGTCGGCTCGGTGACCAGCATCGACCTCACCGAGGACAATCTCGCCGCGATCCACATCGAAGTGGACCAGGAGCTGCACGAGGGCACCACCGCGCTGATCCGGGCGACCTCGCTCTCCGGCGTCGCCAACCACTACGTCTCGATCAGCCCCGGCCCGAACAGCAACCCGGCGCTCGACGACGGCGCCGAGCTGGGCCTCGCCTCGACCACGACGCCGATCGACATCGACCAGTTCTTCAACACCTTCCCGCCCTCGGTGCGCAGGGGCCTCAGCAACTTCATCAAGGGCAACGCGTCGATCTACGCCGGGCGCGGCAAGGACGCGAACGAGGCGTTCAAGTACTTCGGCCCGGCGCTGAACCGGACCGCCGCCTTCACCGGCGAACTGAACGCCGACCAGCGGATGCTGGAAAAGTTCATCGTCAGCTCGGCCGACCTGACGACGACGGTGGCCGAGCGCGGCGAAGAGCTCGCCAGCGCCTTCTCCAACGCGAACACCGCCTTCCGCGCGATCGCCGCCCAGAACGTCGCCTTCGACGAGACCCTGCGCGAGCTGCCGCCGACCTTCCGCCAGGCGAACACCACCTTCGTCAACCTGCGCGCGGCGCTCGACGACCTCGATCCGCTGGTCGAAACCGCGAAGCCGGCGACCAAGGACCTGGCCCCCTTCCTTGCCGAACTGCGCCCGGTGCTGTCGAAATTCATCCCGGTGCTGCGCAACCTGCGCCTCACCGTCGACCGGCCGGGCTTCGCCAACGACGCCGCCGAACTGCTGGCGACGCTGCCGGCGGTCCAGTCGCGGGCTTCCAGGACGTTCCCGCATGCTGAGCAGGCGATCGCCGACTTCCAGCCGAACCTCAACTTCTGGCGCTCGTACACGACGGACTTCTTCAACGCGCTCGGCAAGATCGGCGCCGCCGCGGGCTACTACGACGGCAACGGTCACTACGTCCGCGCCTCACCGTCCGCGCTCGGCATGTTTACGAACGTCGGCGGCACGCTCGAACCGGCCCCCAGGAGTGCCAACATGGACTTCTTCGGCTCAGGGGCCAGCGTCCGCAAACCTTGCCCGGGCGGCTCCACCCAGCCCGCCACCGACGGCTCGAGCCCGTACGTGAATCCGCCGCACTCGGGGAGCAGCGTCAGCCCCTCCGAATGCAATCCGAGCGACGCGCCTCCCGGCCCATGATCAGACGACTGCTCCCGATAGCCGCACTGGTGGCCGTGGTCGTCGTGATCGTGCTGCTCGCCTCCGGCGGCGGTTCGAACAACGGCTACGTGGTGCGGGCGATGTTCGACAACGGCGCCTACCTGGTCACCGGCGAGCAGGTCCGCGTGGCCGGCGCCAACGTCGGCGAGATCAAGGCGGTCGGGGTGACGATGCCCGGCGAGACCGTCGCATACAAGAACGGCGAGCCGGTGGCGAAGGCGGGCAAAGCGGTGATCGAGCTGGAGATCACCGACCCGAGCTTCCAGGACTTCCGCCAGGACGCCACCTGCCAGATCCGGCCGCAGTCGCTGATCGGCGAGAAGTTCGTCGACTGCCGCCCGACGATGCCGCGGGCGCCGGGCTCCGAGCCGCCGCCGCCGCTGAAGGAGATTCCCGAGGGCGAGACCGGCGCCGGCCAGCACCTGCTGCCGCTGGGCAGCAACGGGACCAGCGTCGACCCCGACCTGATCAACAACATCCAGACGCTGCCCTACGCGCAGCGCTTCCGGCTGATCTTCAACGAACTCGGCGCCGGCTTCGCCGGCCGCGGCGCCGACCTCGAAGTGCTGGTGAAGCGGGCGAACCCGCTGCTGCGCGACGTAGACAAGCTGTTCGGGATCCTCTCCGACCAGCGCGAGGAGCTCGCCCAGCTGGCCAGCGACTCGGCGGAAATCCTCGGCCCGCTCTCGCGCGAGCGCCGCGCGGTCGCCGGCTTCATCTCCAACGCGGGCGCCGCCGCCGAGGCGAGCTCCGAACGGGGCGAGCAGCTCGAAGAGTCGCTGCGCAAATTCCCCGTCTTCCTGCGCGAGTTCCGCACCACGATGACCAACCTCGAAGGGTTCTCCGAGGCGGCGAGGCCGGTGCTCGAAGACCTCGGCACCGCGGCGCCCTCGCTGACCCAGGCGACCCGTACCCTGACCCCGTTCTCGGAAGCGTCGACGGTGGCGCTGAAGAGCCTCGGCGCGGCGGGCGAAGCGTCCGGCCCGATCTTCGCCGAAGCCGACCCGATCGTCCGTAAGACGACCGAACTCTCGAAGTCGGGCGTGAAGCCGACCAACGAACTGGCGAAGACGACCACGAGCCTGCAGAAGACCGGCGGCTGGAGCGGGCTCGTCGAACTCATCTACAACAGCTCCGCGGCGTTCAACGGGTTCGATCAGTACGGCCACTTCGGGCGCACGTACGTGACGCTCTCCAACTGCCTCAACTACGTGTCGGGCAACCAAGGTCAGTCGAGCTGCGTTTCCCGCTTCAACGGTCCGATGGCCCGTAACCCCAATGCCGGCGCTTCCTCGCTGCTGCAGCTCCTGAAAGAAGAGCTCGCCGACGAATCCGCCGGTGGCACCTCCGCGCCCTTCGGTGGTTCCGGTGGCCCGACGACCGGTCTCGGCCAGGCCGACGCCACCGAGCCGGAGCCCGAAGTCGGCTCCTCCAAAGCCACCGCCGGCACCGAACCGCTCCTCGACTACCTGCTGGGACCATGAGGAACAGAAGCGGAATATCAGGGCTCGCGAGCAACCCGATCCTGGTCGGCGCGGTCACCGTGCTGGTCGTGATCGTCGCCGTCTTCCTCGCCTACAACGCGAACAACGGGCTGCCCTTCGTCTCCACCTACGACCTCAGGGCGCAGGTGCCGAACGCCGACGCGCTGGTCAAAGGCAACGAGGTGCGGATCGGCGGCGTCCGGGTCGGGATCGTTCGCTCGGTCAAGCCGGTGCACCTGGAGAACGGCGAGGTCGCGGCGGAACTCGAGCTGAAGCTCGACCAGAGCGCCGAACCGCTGCCGGTCGACTCGACGATCGCGATCCGCCCGAAGTCGCCGCTCGGCCTCAAGTTCCTCCAGGTCACCCCGGGCGATTCGCCCGAGAGCTTCGAGCCCGGCGACACGATCCCGGTCAGCGACTCGGTCGCCGAACCGGTCGACATCGACGAGTTCTTCAACATGTTCGACGAACCGACCCGCGACGCGATCCGCGAGAACCAGGCCGGCTTCGGCAACGCCCTGGCCGGCCGCGGCCCGCAGCTGAACGAAGCGATCGGGGCGCTGCGGCGGGTCGCCGAAAACGGCCAGCCGGTGCTGAGCACGCTGGTCGCGCCAAGCACCAACTTCGCCGGCTTCTGGCGCGCGCTTCAGGCACTCTCGGCGACGGTGGCGCCGGTTGCCGAGCAGCAGGCCTCGATGTTCGTCGCGCTCGACCGCACCTTCGCCGCCTTCGCCCGCGTCTCCCGCCCCTACATCCAGGAAACGATCGAAAAAAGCCCGCCGACGCTCGACACGGTCAACACCGACCTGCCGGCGATCAACCCGTTCTTCAAGAGCTCCGAGCGGTTCTTCACGGCGCTGCAGCCGGGCGCCAAAGCCCTGGGCGAAACCTCACCGGTCATCGCCGCCGCGCTGCGCGCCGGCGTCCCGGCGCTGAACGCCTCGCCCGTGCTCAACGACGAGTTGCAGCCGACCGCGGAAGCCCTGGTCGCCTTCCAGGAATCGACCGGTGTGTTCAACGGCCTCGACCTGCTGATCGACACGAACCGGATCCTGAAGCCGGCACTCACCTTCATTGCCCCGGCCCAGACGAAATGCGAGTACCTCACCTTCACCTTCAAAAATCTCGCGATCGCCAACAGTCAGGGCAACGACCTCGGTAAATGGCTGAACTTCATCAGCTTCGAGCCGCCACCCGGGCCTAACGCCGAGAGTGGTCCCGCGTCCGCGCCCGCGAGCGGTCCGAACGTCTCGAACCACCTTCACTTCAACCCGTTCCCCCAGACGGGCGCTCCGGGCCAGCCGAACGGCTGCGAAGCCGGTAACGAGGAGTACGTCAAAGGTCAAACCATCATCGGCAACTCGCCGAAGGTCTGGGCAACCACGACCGAATACCAGGGTGCCGAATGAGCCGCCTGCCCGAGCGCGACACCCGCCAGAACGCCAAGTCCGGCCGCTTCAGCTGGCGACCGAGCAACGCCGCGATCGCGGTCGTCTTCATTCTCATCTTCACCCTGGGGCCATACCTGGCATTCACCAAACACGTGCCGTTCACCGGCTACGGATATGAAGTGAAGGCGACCTTCGCCAACTCGGCGAACATCGCGAAAAACTCACCGGTGCGGATCGCCGGCGTCGACGTCGGCAAAGTGATCTCCTCCGATCGGGACGGCAACGCGACCACCGTCACCTTCACCGTCGACGGCTCCGGCCGCCCGATCCACGACGATGCCTTCGCGGCGATCCGCCCGCGGATCTTCCTCGAGGGCAACTTCTTCATCGACCTCGACCCCGGCAGCCCGAGCGCGCCGGAGCTCGACAGCGGCGGCACGATCCCGGTCAGCCGCACCTCGACCGCGGTTCAGATCGACGAAGTCCTGAGCGCCCTGCAGGCGCCGGTCCGCGCCGACCTCAGCCGCCTGCTCGACGGGATCGGCAAGGCCTACACGAACGTGCCGACCGCCGCCGAAGACAAGACCCAGCTGCCCGAGGTCCAGGGCCGGACCGGCGCCGAAGCGCTCAACGACGCCTTCAAGTACGGCGGCGACGCGGGCCGCTACGCCGCCCAGGTGACCGACGCCCTCGGCGGGGTAAACAACGGCGACCTCGCCCGCCTGGTCGCCAGCTCCGGCCGCGCCTTCGGCGCCTTCGCCAGCCGCCGCGAGGACCTCAAGGGCCTGATCGACAACTTCAACGTCTTCACCGGCGCGCTGGCGACCCAGTCGGCGAACCTGACCGCGACGATCGGGCTGCTCGCCCCGACGCTGAACGTGACCAAACGTTCGCTGGTCAGCCTCAATCGCAGCCTGCCGCCGCTGCGCACCTACGCGATCGTGCTCACCCCGGCCGTGGCCGAGCTGCCGGACCTGATCAGCGCCTCGAAACCGTGGCTCGCGCAGACGCGTCCGCTGCTCTCGGGCAAAGAGCTCGGCGGGGTCGCCAGGCTGCTGGCCGAATCGACTCCGGGTCTCGCCGGCGCCGCCCAGGCGGGCAAGGCCGTGGCACTTCCGCAGATGAACCGGCTCAGCCTCTGCACGTCGAAGGTGCTGGTCCCGACTGCGAACCAGACGATCAACGACCGTTTCAGCACGGGCGGGCCGAACTACCGCGAGTTCTTCTATCTGCTGGCGAACCTGGGCGGGTCTGTGCAGAACTTCGACGGCAACGGGCCCTACCTGCGGGCGCAGGTAGGCGGCGGACCCGTTGTGCTCGGTGCGCCGAACCCCGAAGGAAACCCCGCCATGCTGAGCGACGAAACCGTTTACTCGACCGCGGTGAACGAGCCGCTGGGCACCCAGCCCAAGCTCGGGGGGCTACCGCCGTTCAAGCCAGACGTCCGCTGCGATAGCAATCCGGTCCCCGACCTCAACGGCTCGGCCACGGCACAGGTCGGCGCCCCGATGCCGTCTGTGGCAGGTGTGAAATGACCACTCACCGAGACCCAGGGGTCAGTCGCTTTCAGCACTTCCGTGCGTGGCTCTCGCGCCAGGCGCGCGGTCGCCGCAAGGACACGATCGCGATCTTCGTCCTCGCGATCGCGGGGGTCGTGATGATGCTCGGGATCTTCACCCAGCAGAAAGCGGCGCTGCCGGCGTGGATCCCGGTGGTCGGCGAAGAATTCGAACACATCAGCGCCGAGTTCTCGACCGCGCAGGCGGTCACCCCGGGGCAGGGTCAGTCGGTCGACATCGCCGGGATCGAAATCGGCAAGGTCACCTCGGTCGACCTCGAAGACGGCCATGCCGTGGTCGGGATGGACATCCAGCCCAAATACATGGAGCTGATCCACCCCGACGCCGAGTTCCTGCTGCGGCCGAAAACCGGGCTCAACGACATGATCGTCGAGATCGACCCCGGCAAAGCCAAGGAGCCGGTCGACGACGGGCACCACTTCAAGCTCGCCCAGACCGAACCGAACACCAATCTCGAAGCCTTCCTCGGCACGCTCGACGCCGACACGCGCCAGTACATCCAGCTGCTCGTCGCCGGCGGCGCGCAGGGCATCGGTGGGCGCGGCAAGCAGCTCGGCAACGCCTTCCGCCGCTTCGGGCCCTTCGTCCACTATGTGGCGAAGCTGAACAAGGCGGTCGCCGCCCGCCGCGTCGCGCTCGAAAACGTGATCACCAACTTCGGCGACCTGACCACCGAACTGGCCCGCCACGATGCGCAGATCAAGCGCTTCGTCACCTCCTCGGACGCCGCGCTCGGCAACTTCGCCAACCAGCAGAAGGCGATCCAGGAAGCGCTGATCGAGTTCCCGCAGACCCTGCGGGTGCAGAAGAAGGCGCTGGCCAGCGCCAACCGCTTCTCGGAAGTGTCGGGCCCGGCCCTGACCAAGCTGATCCCGCAGACGCAGGCGCTGAAGCCGGCCTTCAAGGCGACTGAACGGATGTTTACCCAGACCACCCCGCCGATTCGCGATCAGATCCGTCCGTTCACCCGTCAGATCCGTCCGGTTCTGACGCACGCGACGGAAGGTTCGGAGCCGCTGAGCAAGACCGTTCGCAACTTCGGCAACGCGGTCGGCGGCTTCAACAGCTTCCTGAATCAGTTGGCGTACAAGCCGAAAGGCAAGGAGAGCGTGCTCTTCTACCTGCCCTGGCTGAACCACAATTTCAACGCCGCATTCAATCTTCAGGACGCCGGCGGACCCCTCCTACGCGGAATGGTCGTCCTGACTTGCACGGGTTCCGATCTCGCGACCGGGATTGCCAAACAGTCGCAGCTCTTCTATCTCGAAACGTTGATCGCGGCCGCTGGCATTCCCAGGCCGCATCAGATCCCCGGTGTGGCCGACGACGGAACCTGCGAACAGAGAGAAAGGCCGGGAGGGCAATGAGCAAGCGCGCTCCCAGCACCGTGCAACTCCTCGTAATCGTCGGCTTCGCGCTGTCCTGCTTCGCGATCCTGCTCTTCCTCTGGGTCACCTTTGGCGGCTCGACCCCGTTCCGGGCCAAGCCCTACCAGCTGAAGGTGCCCTTCGACGAGGCCACCCAGCTGGCCGAACAGTCCGACGTGCGGATCTCCGGCGTCAACGTCGGCAAAGTCCTGGGCATCGAGCTGGCGCCGAACGGCCGCCAGGCACTGGCCACGGTCGACATCGACGACAAGTACGGGCCGCTGCCGAAGTCGACGCGGGCGATCCTGCGCACCAAGACCCTGCTCGGCGAGACCTACATCGAACTGACGCCAGGGGAGAGAGACGGGCCGCGGCTCGAAGACGGCGGCACCCTGCCGGAGGCGAACGTCGCCGAGTCGGTGCAGCTCGATGAGATCTTCGCCACCTTCGACCCCGAAACCCGGGCCGCCTTCCAGCAGTGGATGCAGGAAGCCGCGGTCGCGATCCAGGGCCAGGGTCAGGCACTCTCATACGGCCTCGGCCAGCTCGAACCGACGTTCACCGAATTCGATCGCCTCTTCCGCACCCTGGACAGCCAGCGGCTGGCGGTTGGGCAGCTGTTCAGCAACGGCGCCAAGACGTTCACCGCGCTCCGCGGTCGCAACGGCGACGTCGCCGACCTGATCCGGAGCTCGAACGAGGTCTTCAGCACCGCCGCCCGCCGGGACCGCGACATCGAAGCCCTCTTCCGCGCCTTCCCGACCTTCCTCGACGAGTCGCGGGCCACCGTCAGCCGCCTGCGCACGTTCGCCGAGAACACGGATCCGCTGATGCGCCAGCTCGTGCCGGCCGCCGAAGAGCTCTCGCCAACCTTCATCGCCTTCGCCAACCTGGCCCCCGAAGCCAAGGGCTTCTTCGAAGGCCTCGAGCCGGTGATCGAACGGGCTCCGAAGGGCTTCGCGGCCGGCCGCAAGCTCTTCCGCGACGAGTTCCCGCCGTTGCTGCGCGCCGTCGATCCCTTCCTGCGAAACCTGAACCCGTTCCTCACGGGCCTGAACCTCTACAAACGAGAGACCACGGCCTTCTTCGGCAACGTCGCCGCTTCATCGCTCGCGGTGCTAACGACGAAGAACGCCAGGGGTGAAAACCACGGCTTCCTGCGTACCCTCGGACCGCTGAACCCCGAATCTCTCACCGGCTTCAACAACCGGCTGAGGATCAACCGGACCAGCGCCTACAGCCCGCCAGGCTGGGCCGAGGGTCTGCTCAAAGGCCTCCCGTCATTCGACACCCGGGCTTGCAGCAGCGGCGGCGACGTGGCGCTCAACCGGGCCGGCGCGCTTGCCCCCGGCTCGAACTCGCTGAAAAACCTGGAAGAACGGACCGAAAAACCGAGCCCGCTGGAAGCCGAGCGCCTCTTCGACCTGATCCAGAAATACGCGTTCGCCGAACAGGAAAGCACCTCAGCCATCGGCACCTCCGCCTGCAAGCAGCAGAGTCCGCTGAAGTCGATCTACGGGCCCGGCAACAGCACGCTGTACCAGCAGACGTTCGAACAGGGAACGCGCTAGCCCGTCACGACCGCCCGCCGGCGTGGCGGTCGCTCTCAACGGTTGAGGCGACCGGTACTGGTTTCTTGTACGAGGAGGGACGAGATGGCAAAGAAGCGATCTGAGGCCGCGGTCAGGGATGAGGATTTAATCCCGATTCCCCAGGGCCACCCCATTTCGGAGGAGTTCGCCGAAGAACTGGCCGAAGAGGCGGAGCGAGGCTATGCGGACATCAAGGGCTGGAAGCGGGAGCACGTCGGGCGGCCCTCGCTGAGCGGAAATGGCACTTCGCCGCGCGTGAGCTTGCGGATAACGCCTGAGCTCTCGGCAGCGCTGCAGCGCAGGGCGGGCGACGAGGACAAGACGGTCAGCGAGGTGGCGCGCGACGCGATCGCGCGGTACGTGGGCGCCTGACGGGCGGCCCGCGGTTCCATCTGGGGGAGAGTTGTGATCCCTCGCGACTTGGACAGCCATGCGTCCATCGCGGGGAGACTTGACCGGGTGCCTCAGTCTCGACAGGGGCGTCGGTTCCTGTCGGCTGTGCTAGCCTCGATTCATTCCTCCCCGCCGTCCTGCCTTCGGGTCGGACTGGCGGGGTTTTTTCTTGCCCGGTAGCGCGACTGCCGTGGATGTCGTTCTCTTCGTCGACTGGCAGAACGTCTACCGGTCGGCGAGGAGAGCGTTCGGGTTAACCGGGCTGACGAGTAAGGCCGGCAACTTTAGTCCCGTCGGCATGGGCCGGCTGCTTGCCATAGCGAATGGCCGCGGTTCCACGGGCAGGCTCGTCGGTGTCGAGATCTTCCGTGGGCTTCCATCGCCTGACCTGGACCCGGTCGGCCACGCCGCCAATCAGCGCCAGGTTGCCGCTTGGCACGCGGAAGAGCCGAACGTAGTGGTTCCCAGGTTGCGGCCGCTTCGCTATCCACCCGGCTATCCGAATGGCCCGCCGGTCGAGAAGGGTGTCGACGTCGAGCTGGCGATCTCGGCGGTGGAGGCGGTGCTGCGGGGTCGGTGTGACGTGGCGATCGTCTTCTCCCACGACAGCGACCTGCTGCCGGTGCCGGAAGCGATCGCGAGGTTGGTCGGGCCGGGGCATGTGGAGACCGCCGCTTGGTCCAGTCCCGGGTTCAGGCAGCGGCTGCGGCCGAAAGAGCCGGTCGTTCACCACGCGATTCCCGAGTCGGTGTTCCGGGCGGTGGCAACGGAGCTTGACTACTCGCGGCGGGCGCTGCGTTAGGCGCCGCGCCAGACGGGGTCGCGCTTCTCGACGAAGGCGCGGGCGCCCTCTTGGGCGTCGGCGGAGGAGGAGACGGCGGCGGTGACGGCGACCTGGCGGTGCCAGGCGCCGGCTTCGCTGCCTTCGCCGGCGAAGCCGAGGACCTGCTTGGCGGCGGCGGCGGCGAGCGGGGCGTTGGCGGCGATCTCGGCGGCCAGGGCGGCGGCGGCGTCGAGGGCGGTGGTCGGCTCGACGACGCGGTTGACGAGGCCGAGGGCGGCGGCGCGGGGGGCGTCGATCATCGTGCCGGTGAGGGCGAGCTCGGCGGCCAGGGCGTAGGGGATCCGGCGGGGGAGGCGGATCAGGCCGCCGCCGGAGGCGATCAGGCCGCGCTGCACCTCGGGCAGGCCGAAGCGGGCCTCGCGGGAGGCGACGACGAGGTCGCAGGCGAGCACGACCTCGAAGCCGCCGGCCAGGGCGTAGCCCTCGACAGCGGCGATCAGCGGCTTGCGGGGCGGGGCCTCGGTGAAGCCGGCGAGGCCGCGACCGGGGACGACCGGGAGGCGGCCTTCGCCGAACGCCTTCAGGTCCATGCCGGAGGAGAAGACGCCGCCGGCGCCGGTCAGGACTCCGACCCGCAGCTCGGGGTCGGAGTCGAGCCGGTCGAGGGCGTCCGCGAGCAGCCGCGAGACTTCGTCGTCGAGGGCGTTGCGGACCTCGGGGCGGGAGATCGTCAGCACCAGCACGTGCTCGCGGCGCTCGACCTGGAGGGAGTCGGACATCGGTCTCAGCCCTCGCCGCGGCTCAGCTCGAGCGCCCGCGCGAGGATCGTCGGCACGCCCTGCTCGAGGCCCTCGAACCAGCCGTCGTCGGTGGTCCCGGCGAGGTGGCGCTTGTAGCTCCCCTCGAGCAGGATCGCCAGCTTCCACAGGGCCAGCGCCTGGTACCAGCGCAGGTTGGAGATCTCGCGCCCGGTGCGGGACGCGTAGCGCTCGGCCAGCGCTGCCCGCGAGCCGAAGGCGAGCTGGCCGGTCACCTCGCTGAGCCCGAGCAGCAGGTCCGGGTCCTCGCCGGGCTCCGACCAGACCGCGGTCAGGAAGCCGACGTCGGCGAGCGGGTCGCCGAGCGTCGCCATCTCCCAGTCGACGATCGCCTGGGCGCGCGGCCGGCCGTCGACCAGGTCGAAGATCACGTTGTCGATCTTGTAGTCGCCGTGCACGACGGTGACCGCCGATTCGGCGGGGCGCTCGCGCTCCAGCCAGCCGCCGATCTCTTCGACGGCGGGCAGCGCGCGGGTGCGGTTGTGCTCCCACTGGCGCCCCCAGAGCCGCACCTGCCGCTCCAGGTAGCCGGTCTGCGGAGCGATCTGGTCGAAGCCGGCGGCCTGCCAGTCGACATCGTGCAGCTCGACCAGGGCGGCGACCAGCTCCTCGGAGACCTTCGCCGAGCCCTCCTCTGTATCCATCCCGGCCGGCAGCCGGTCGCGCAGGACGACGCCGTCGACGTGCTCCATCAGGTAGAACGGCGCCCCGATCACGTCTGGGTCGGCGCAGCTCAGCACCGGCCGCGGGGTGCGCGCCCCGCGCCCCTCGAGCAGGCTCAGCACCCGGTACTCGCGCAGCACGTCGTGGGCGCTGGGCGGCAGCGGGCCGAGCGGCGGCCGGCGCAGGACGTAGCGGTCCTCGCCGCAGCGGACCGCGTAGGTGAGGTTCGAGTGCCCCTCGGTCAGCCGCGCGACCTCGACCTCGCTGGGGTCGTGCCCGAGCTGGGCGGCGAGGTAGTCGGAGAGGCGCGAGATGCCCTCGTCGGGCGAGACGGTGGTCACGGCCCCATCATCACCACCCGGGCCAGCCCCAGAAAGGGGCGCTCGGGCGGGCGTTGGGGCACTCCACAATCGGCCCCTGGACTCGCCTTGTTTCGCGCTCTGCGGCTGGCGCAGCGGCGGGCTCAGAGCAGGCCGAAGACCCGCCGCGGCCCGTCCTCGCGCTCGAACGCACGGCCCTCGGCGACCAGCACGTCGAGGTGGCCGAGGGTCTCCGAGAGCGCGTTCAGCACCTCGGCGAAGGCGATCTCGCCGCGTTCGAAGACGGCGACGTCGTAGGCGCAGCGCGGCCCGGCCTCGAGCAGCCGGGCGGTGCGCTCGATCCGCTCCTCCTGGGCGGCGAGGCGGCCGGCGATCAGGGCGGCGGGGTCCTCGACGGCGGGGCCGTGGCCGGGTAGCACCGCCTGTAGGCCGAGCGCCGCGAGGCGGTCAAGCGAGCGGCGGTAGTCGAGCAGCGGTCGCGGCCGGCGGCCGTCCCAGCCGGGGTCGAGCGCGGCGCTGACCACGGTGGTCGAGGCGTGGCGGTCGAGCAGCACGTCGCCGCCGAAGGCGGTGCCGGCGGCGCGGTCGAGGAAGGCGACGTCGGAGGGCGAGTGGCCGGGCACGTGCAGGGCCTCCAGCGTGCGGCCGGCGAGCGCGATCTGCTCGCCGTCGGCTAGCAGGCGGTCGATGCCGGCGGCGGCGCCCCAGCCGCGGGCGCTGCGGGCGACCGAGCGCACCGCGCGCGCCACCCGCGCGTCGACGCCGTGGGCCAGCATCGTCTCGTGCGCGTACTCGGCGTCCTGGGCCACGGCGACGTCCCAGTGGGCGAGGTAGGGCGAGAGCGTCCCGAGCGCCGCGACCGCTGCGCCGCTGCGCGCGGCGAGCACGCTGACCAGCCCCGAGTGGTCGGAGTGCTGGTGGGTGAGCAGGATCAGGCCGAGGTCCTCGACCGCGTGGCCGAGCGCGCCCAGCTGGCGTTCGAGCTCGACCAGCGCCGTCGCCGAGTTCGGCCCGCAGTCGACCAGGGTGAGCGGCTGGTCCTCGACGAGGAAGGTGTTGACCGGCCCGATGCTGAACGGCGTCGGCAGCGGCAGCGCGTGGACGCCCCGCTCGGGGTCGACCGGGAAGGGCCCGCCGCCCCGGCTCATCGCGCCGCGGTCCTGGCCGCGAACTCCTCGCGCAGGCGCCGCTTCTGCAGCTTCCCGGTCGGCAGCCTCTCCAGCCGCTCGGTGAACTCGAGCCGGCGCGGGCATTTGACCGCCGAGAGCCGTTCGCGGCAGCGCCCCAGCAGCTCCTCCCGCAGCGCCTCGCCGCCCTCGCCGCGCGGCTGGACCAGCGCCACCACGGCCTCGCCGAGGTCGGGGTCGGGAACGCCGAAGACGGCGCAGTCGAGCACCTGCGGGTGGGTGACGAGCACGTTCTCGACCTCGACCGGGTAGACGTTGACGCCGCCGGTGATCACCATGTCGGCCTTGCGGTCGGTCAGGAACAGGTAGCCGTCGCGGTCGAGGTAGCCGACGTCGCCGACCGTGGTCCAGCCGCGCCGGTCGCGCGAGCCGGCGGTCTTGTCGGGGTCGCGGTGGTAGGCGAACTCGGCGCCGCCCTCCGACCAGATCTCGCCGACCTCACCCGCCCCCAGCTCCTCGCCCTCGGGTCCGACCACGTGCGGAGTGCCGAGCAGCGGCAGCCCGACCGAGCCCGGCCGCTGCAGCGCGGCCTGCGGGCCGATCGCGGTGAACAGGTAGTTCTCGGTTGCCGAGTAGTACTCGTGGACGACCGGCCCCAGCCACTCGATCGTCGCCCGCTTGACCTCGGGCGGGCAGGGGGCGGCGGCGTGGATCAGCGCGCGCAGCGAGCCGGTGTCGAAGCGGCGGCGCTCGGCCTCGCTGAGCTTCTGCAGGCGCACCATCATCGTCGGCACCATCTGCACGTGGGTGACCCGGTGGCGCTCGATCAGCTCCAGCAGCGCCAGCGGGTCGAACCGCTCCATCACGACCGCGCGGCCGCCGAATCGGTGGGTGGCCATCGTGAAGCGCAGCGGACCCGCGTGGTAGAGCGGCGCGGGGGAGAGGTAGACGGTGTCCTCGCCGAACGCCCAGAGCTCGCCGAGCAGGGTCGCGATCGGGTCCGGCGCCGCCCCGAACGGCGCCTCGGTGAGCCGCGTCCGCACGCCCTTCGGCCGGCCGGTGGTGCCGGACGAGTAGAGAAGGTCGGCACCTTCGAGTTCGGCGGCGGCCGCCGCCGGCGCCAGCGGGTCGCCGAAGCCCGGCAGCTCGCCGTCGACCAGATAGCGGCGCGGCGCCGCCGGGATCAGGTCGAGCGCCGCGTCGGTGAGCGCGGCGAAGGCCCCCGAGGTGACGAGCGCGGTGGCTTCGGAGTCGGCGAGCACGTGGGCGACCTCGGCGGCGGTGAAGCGGGTCGAGAGGGTCGTGTAGCGCAGCCCGGAGCGCCGCGCCGCCCAGGCGACCTCGAGCAGCTCGGGCCGGTTCTCGAGCAGGATCGCGATCGCGTCGCCCGCTTCGACGCCGTCGGCGCGCAGGCGCGCGGCGATCGCCCGTGAGCGGTCGCGCAGGTCGGCGTAGCTCAGCACGGCGCCGCCGGCCATCGTCACCGCCGCGCGAGCGGGGTCGAGGGCCGCGGTCTGATCCGGCGTGCGCAGCTGCATCGCCCAATCCTGGCGCCGCGCGCGCCTGGCCGAGCGGCTCTGCGCGGCACCGACTGTGCCATACCCCAAGGCGAGCGCGGAAAGGGGTCGCGCGCGGCGGAT
This sequence comes from uncultured Conexibacteraceae bacterium, assembly GCA_964464285.1. Classification (GTDB taxonomy): domain Bacteria; phylum Actinomycetota; class Thermoleophilia; order Solirubrobacterales; family 70-9; genus VAYN01. The sequence goes on along the minus strand of CAYXFL010000004.1, from coordinate 47,382 downwards.
CCGCGGCCTACGGTGCGGCCAATGAAGATCGAAGGCAGCTCAGCGATCGTCTTCGGCGGCGCCTCCGGGCTCGGCGAAGCGGCCGCCTCGCACCTCGCCGAGCTCGCCGCCGCCGTCACCGTCGCCGACATCGACGGCGAGCGCGGCAGCGCCCTGGCCAGCCGGATCGGCGGCGAGTTCGTCAGCGCCGACGTGCGCGACGAGGACCAGGTGCAGGCGGCGGTCGCGCAGGCCGCCGCGCGCCCCGGGGGCCTGCGGATCGCCGTCACCTGCGCCGGCACCGGCTCGGCGACCAAGCTGGCCGGCTCGCGCGGGCCCCACCCGCTGGCCGACTTCGAGCGGGCGATCGCGATCAACCTGATCGGCACTTTCAACGTGATGCGGCTGGCCGCCGACGCGATGCGCACCAACGAGCCCGATCCCGAAGAGGAGCGTGGCGTTCTGGTGTGCACCGCGTCGGTCGCGGCCTTCGAGGGCCAGGTCGGCCAGCTCGCGTACGCGGCCTCGAAGGCCGGCATCGTCGGCATGACCCTGCCGGCGGCGCGCGACATGGCGCCGGCGGGGGTGCGGGTGGCGACCGTCGCCCCCGGGCTCTTCGACACGCCGCTGCTGGCGACGCTGCCCGAGGAGGCGCGGGCCAAGCTCGGCGCCAGCGTCCCCTTCCCGAGCCGGCTCGGCCGCCCGGCCGAGTTCGCGCTGATGGTCGAACAGATCGTCCGCAACCCGATGCTGAACGGCGAGACGATCCGCCTCGACGGCGCGATCCGGATGGCGCCGCGCTGACGTGGACTTCGAGCTCAGCACCCGGGCGAGCGAGCTGCGCGAGCGGCTCGCCGCCTTCCTCGGCGAGCACGTCTACCCGGCCGAGCCCGAGCACGCGGCGGCGCTGGCGGCGGCCGGCGACCCCCACGCGCACCCAGAGCTGATCGAGGAGCTGAAGGCGAAGGCGCGGGAGGCCGGGCTCTGGAACCTCTTCCACCCCGACCCGGACGCCGGCGCCGGCCTCAGCAACCTCGACTACGCGCCGCTGGCCGAGCTGCTCGGGCGCAGCCTGATCGCCTCGGAGGTCTGCAACTGCTCGCCGCCCGACAGCGGCAACATGGAGATCCTCGGCGAGTTCGGCAGCCCCGACCAGCGCCAGCGCTGGCTGGCGCCGCTGCTCGACGGCACGATCCGCTCGGCCTTCGCGATGACCGAGCCCGAGGTCGCCAGCTCCGACGCGACCAACGTGGCGACGAGCATCCGGCGCGAGGGCGAGGAGTACGTGATCGACGGGCGCAAGTGGTGGACGACCGGCGCCCTGCATCCCAACTGCCGCTTCCTGATCGTGATGGGGAAGACCGACCCGGAGGCGCCGCCGCACCGCCAGCAGAGCCAGGTGATCGTGCCGCTCGACACGCCGGGCCTGGAGATCGTTCGCTCGCTGCCGGTCTACGGCTACCAGCACCCCGAGGGCCACGCCGAAATCGTCCTGCGCGGCGTGCGGGTCCCAGTCGCGAACCTGCTCGGCGGCGAGGGCGAGGGCTTCGCGATCGCGCAGTCGCGGCTCGGCCCGGGGCGCATGCACCACTGCATGCGCGCGATCGGCGCCGCCGAACGCGGCCTCGACCTGCTCTGCGAACGGGCCCTCGACCGGGTCACCTTCGGGCGGCGGCTGGCCGAGCGCAGCAACATCGGCGACTGGATCGCCGAGTCGCGGGTCGAGCTGGAGATGGCGCGGCTGCTGGTCCTCAAGGCGGCCTGGCTGATCGACACCGTCGGCGGTCGCGAGGCGCGCCGGGAGATCGCCGCGATCAAGCTCGCCGCCCCGGCGGCGGCGCTGCGGGTGCTCGACCGGGCGATCCAGGTGCACGGCGGCGCCGGCGTCAGTGACGACACGCCGCTGGCGGCGCTGTGGGCGCACGTGCGCACGCTGCGCATCCTCGACGGCCCCGACGAGGTTCACAAGATGACTTTGGCGCGCGGCGAGCTGCGCCGCTTCGACCCGGAATTCGGACGAGGAGGAACTGTTGCGCGGTAGAGAAGTAGCGGTGCTCGGCGCGGTACGCACGCCGATCGGCCGCGGCCACCCCGAGAAGGGCGCCTTCCGCTCCCTGCACCCGGCCGACCTGCTGGCGGCCTGTTTCGGCGCCGTGCTCGAGCGGTCCGGGGTCGCGCCCGACCAGGTCGAGGACGTGGTCGCGGGCTGCGTCAACCAGTTCGGCGAGCAGGGCCTCAACATCGGCCGCAACGCCTGGCTGCAGCAGGGCCTGCCGCTGGAGGCGCCGGCGGCGACGCTCGACCTGCAGTGCGGCTCCTCGCAGCAGGCGGTCGGTTTCGCGGCGGCGACGATCGCGGCGGGGCTGCGCGACTGCGTGGTCGCCGGCGGGGTCGAGCACATGGGCCACATCCCGCTCGGCGCGGTCGCCGAGGTCGAGGAGCGCTGGGGCAGCGCCTTCACCCCGGCGCTGCTGGAGCGCTATGACCTCGTCGGCCAGGGGTTGGGCGCCGAGCTGATCGCGGCCGAGCGCGGGCTGGAGCGCGAGCCGCTCGACCAGCTGGCGCTGGAGTCGCACCGGCGCGCCGCGGCGGCCACCGAGGCCGGCGCCTTCGAGCGCGAGATCCTGCCGGTCGAGGCCGGCGGCGAGACGGTCGGCGCCGACCAGGGGATCCGTCCCGACACCTCGGCCGAGCAGCTCGCCGGGCTGCGGCCGGTGTTCAAGGAGGACGGCGTGGTCACCGCCGGCAACGCCTCGCAGATCTCCGACGGCGCCGCCGCCCTGGTGCTGATGGCGCGCGATCGGGCCGAGCAGCTCGGCCTGGCGCCGCGGGCGACGATCGTCGACCACCTGACGGTCGGCTGCGACCCGGTGAAGATGCTGGAGGGGCCGATGCCGGCGACCCGGCAGATCCTCGAGCGCAACCGGATGACGATCGACGATCTCGACTTCGTCGAGGTCAACGAGGCGTTCGCCCCGGTCGTCGCCGCCTGGCAGCAGGAGCTGCGTGCCGACCCCGAGCGGGTCAACGTGCGCGGCGGCGCGATCGCGCTCGGGCACCCGCTCGGCGGCAGCGGAGCCCGCCTGCTGACCACGCTGCTGCACCTGCTCGAGGACGAAGGTGCCGAGCACGGCCTGGTGACGATGTGCGCGGGCGGCGGGATCGGCACCGCGACCCTGATTCGGAGGGGCTAGGCGATGGCGCTGCGCAGGACCATCTTCGAGCCCGAGCACGAAGACTTCCGCGAATCGGTGCGCGGCTTCATCGCCAAGGAGGCGGTCCCCTACACCGAGCAGTGGGAGGAGGCCGGGATGGTCGATCGCTCGTTCTGGCGCAAGGCGGCCGAGCACGGCTTCGTCGGCTTCGAAGCGCCGGAGGAGTACGGCGGACTCGGCCTGGTCGACTTCCGCTTCAACGCGATCCTCGACGAGGAGATGGCCTACGCACTCGCGGTCGGCGACAACTTCTCGCTCGAGAACGACATCGTCTGCCCGTACCTCGTCGACCTCGCCAACGAGGAGCAGAAGGCGCGCTGGCTGCCGCCGTTCGTGCGCGGCGAGCTGATCGTCGCGATCGCGATGAGCGAGCCGGGGATGGGCTCCGACCTGCGCGCGATGACCAGCTCGGCCCGCCCTGCGGAGGGCGGCTGGGTGCTGAACGGGTCGAAGACGTTCGTGACCAGCGGCATCCAGGCCGACCTCGTGATCGTCGCCGCCAAGGACGCCGACGGCGGCATCTCGCTGTTCGTCGTCGACGTCGAGTCCGCGGGCTTCACCAAGGGCCGCAAGCTGGAGAAGATCGGCCGCCGCGCCCAGGACACCGCCGAGCTCTTCCTCGACGACGTCTTCGTGCCGACCGGGAACCTGCTCGGCGCCGAGGGCCGCGGCCTCACCGAACTGAAATCGCACCTCGCCCAGGAGCGGATGTCGATGGCGGTGATGGCGGTCGCCGTCTCCGAAGCTGCGCTCGACCTCACCGTCGCCTACTGCGGCGAGCGCCGCGCCTTCGGCAAGCCGATCGGGCAGCACCAGGGCGTCCGCTTCGCGCTCGCCGAGATGCGCACCGAAGTCGACGCCGCGCGCGCCTACGTCGACCGCTGCCTCGCCGCCCTGGTCGCCGGCGAGCTGCCGGGCGAGGAGGCCGCCGGCGCCAAGCTCTTCACCACCGAGGCCCAGTTCCGCGTCGTCGACCAGTGCCTCCAGCTCCACGGCGGCTACGGCTACATGGAGGAGTACCCGATCGCCCGCCTCTGGCGCGACTCCCGCGTGCAGCGCATCTACGGCGGCACCAGCGAGATCATGAAAGAGATCGTCGGCCGCTCGATGGTCTGAGCGGCGGCGCTCTCAGGCTTCGACGGCCCGCTTGGCGAGCGTCGCCAGCCGTTCGTCGAGCAGCCCGGTGGCCTGCTCGACTACCGGGCGATCCTGGAACTCCACGGGGAGCGATTGGCGCGCCGCCGCCGCGCCTGCCTCCACCCGTTCGCGCATCTCCGCCGCGCGCCGGCGGACCAGGACGGGTTTCACCGCCAGGTCCGCCGCCAGCCGGCCGAGGTGGCGGCCGCGCAGGTAGGCGGGGCGGTTCTCGCTGCCGTAGCGCATCGCCAGCTTGCGGTCGGTGCCGGTGTAGACGGCGGTCGAGATCAGGTCGTAGAGGGGCGCCAGGCGGATCGATTCCGGCCCGTCGAGCAGCAACGAGTAGTTCTTCGAGTGCCCGTCGTGGTTGGCGATCGCGAAGTTGAGGAGCAGCGCGTCGAGGAAGGCGGTGATGTCGCGGGCGGGGGCGCTGCAGTGCCGGCGGATCAGCCGGGCGCAGTCGGCGACCGTCGGGCCGCCCTCGTTCTCGTACTTGACGGCTGGCACCAGTCCCAGGGCCTGGCAGAAGTCCTCCTGGTGGATGCGGCCGTCGGGGAGCTCCGCGCCGCGGTCGTAGCGGTGGACGAGCAGGTACTCCTGCCCGGCGGCGCTCCGCGGGCGGGCGGCGGCGACGTCGAGGCCGACGTGCCCGGCGAGGCTCATGCAGAAGGCCTCGTTGGCGACCGATTCGCTGACCTGCGGGATCGGGGCCTTGAGGATGGCGGTGGTCGGCGGCTTGCCGTAGCTGAGGCCCACCCGCTCGCCCGCGCTGAGGACGCCGATCTTGTTCTGGGCGCCGGCCAGCGAGAGGCGGAAGCCGCCACCGTCCGCCTCTTGGTCGATCGCGGCGATCAGCGGGCGGCGCGGCAGATCGGCCAGCAGGGTTCCCAGCTCCGCCTCGCTCAGCCAGCGCGGCGCACGCGGGTCGCTGCCCGGCTCCGGCCCTCCCGCCGGCGCAACCGAGATCGCGCCGGCGCACTCTCCGCCCAGCTCCGTCAACAGCTGGAACGAGTTGCCGGCGGAGACGTGGAGGGTGCGGGCGATCGCTTTGAGAAAGTCGCCCTCCGGCAGCAGGCCCTCGAAGAACGGGGCGCACTGCTCGTGGTCGTAGGGCTCGGCGCGGACCGGCAGGCTGAGCGAGAGCGGCGGCTGCCCGCCGCTGACCCAGGCGTCGTCGTAGGCGAATCGGAGCCTTGCCTGCGAGAGCCGCTCGAGCGTCCCCGCCAGGGCCCCGTGCAGATAGACGTCGAGCGTGTCCCGGTCGCTCAACGGAGGCGCGCTTCCAGCTCGATGCCGAGGGTCTCCAGCACCCGCATCACGTTCTCGAGCCGGGCCGTCGCCTTGCCCCGCTCCAGTTCACTGACGAAGCGGAGGTTCGCGTTGGCGACCTCGGCGACCTCGGTCTGGGTGAGGCCGAGTTCGAGTCGGCGGCTGCGGACTACTTCTCCCAGCCGCTGGGGGCTGTCGATGGCGTGGATGGGTTCCATTTTCCCGTTCGGGAAAAGCTACCGGAAATCCCTGATCGGGAGGAATTCTTTCCCGATCGGGATAAAAGGCTCACGACGACGCCAGATTGTCCCGATCGGGAATACTCAGCCGGCCGCAGTCGCGGCGTCCGGGTCGTCTTCTTCGCCCAGGGTGCCGCGCAGCTCGATCGCGATCATCGCCAGCTGGGCGTTGAACTGGGCGTCGGAGTCGCCGAGGATGTCGAGGCCGGCGACGGCCTCGATGCGGGCGAGGCGGTAGCGGACGGTGTTCTCGTGGACGTCGAGGGCGGTGGCCGCCTTGCGGACGCTGCGGGCGCCTTCGAAGAAGGCGGCGAGGGTGCGCAGGAGCTCCTCGCTGGCCTTGCTGCCGTCGAGCAGGACGCCGAGGGTCTCGGCGGCGAAGCGGTCGACTTCCTTCGGGTCGGAGGTGGCGAAGAGCAGGCGGCCGGGGCCGAGGTCGGCGACCGAGAGGACGCGCACGTCGGGGCCGCAGATCGTGGTCAGGCAGCTACGCACCTGGCGCGCGTCGGCGAGCGCCGCGGGGTAGTCCTCGATCGCCTTGCAGGGAAGGGAGAGGGCGACCGTCGCGGTCGGGCCGAGGGCCTCGAAGCGCTGCTTGGCGGCGGCCAGCGCGGCGGCCTCGTCGTCGGCCTCCTCGTCGACCGGGAGCAGGACGACGAGGCCGCCTTCGGTGTCGGCGGCGAGCGCGCCGGAGTCCTCGCCGAGCCGGCTCAGCACGGCATCGGCGGTGAGCCCGTCCTGGCCCGCCGGCAGGCAGACGAAGTGGGCGCGGTCGAGCTCGAGGCCGAGGTAGTCGGAGCGGCGGATCAGCGCGTCGACGTCGCGGGGGCCGCGGACCAGTTCGGCGACCAGCGAGGAGCGGGCGTCGCCGGTCGCCGCCAGCGCCCGCCGTTCGGCGCTCATCTCCCAGGCGACGATCGTCGCCGCGCGGCGCGCTATCTGCATGTCGGCGGCGCTCAGCCGGGAGTGCTCGCCGACCACCAGCGAGCCCCAGAGCTCGCCGCGGATCATCACCGGGGCGACCAGCGAGCGGCGCGTGATCCCGGCCCGCGGGATCGGTTCTACCACCTGCGGCTTGCCCTTCACGATCCCGGCCAGCGCCGCCTTCACCTCGGCGTGCTCGCGTAGCTGCGGTTCGAGTAGCTGCGGCAGCACTCCGTCCTCGTCCTCGGGGCGGGCGGCGCCGGCGATCCGCCGCTGCGAGCCGTCGTGGATCGAGACCGCCTTCTGGGTCAGGTCGGCGACCGCTTCGGCGATCGCCTGCACGGTGCCGCCGTTGAGGGCCAGCGAGGTCAGCCGCTCCTCGGCGTCGCCGGCCTGGCGCATCGCGCGGTTCTGGCGCGCGACCGTGAGCAGGCGGCTGCGCAGGTCGGCGGTCAGCTGGGCCTGCGAGATCGCGACCGCCGCGAGGTCGGCGAAGGCGGAGGCGATCGCCGAGTCCTCGGCGCTGTAGGAGCGCGGCCGGTCCTCGTCGTCGAGGTAGATGATCCCGATGATCTCCTCGCGCAGGACCATCGGCACGCCGAGCATCGAGCGCACCTGCCACTCGCGCATGGTCGAGCGGATCGGGCGCGGATCGGCGCGCGTGTCCTCGACCACCACCGGGCTCTTGGTGGCGAGGATCTGGGCTGTGAAGCCGTCGGAGTCGATGCCGCTGACCAGCCGCTTGATCCGCTGGTCGATGTTGTGGTGCCAGTGGCCGACCTGGCCGCGGAAGAGGCCGGAGGACTTGTCGCGCAGGTAGAGGCTGCAGCGGCTGACCCCGACCAGCTCGCAGATCTGCTCGGCGATCAGGTGCAGCAGCGAGTCGAGCTCGCGGAAATCTCCGAGCGCCGCCGAGACCTTGCCGAAGGCGTGGATGACCTCCTTGTAGTCACCGCCTTTCGGCGCATGGGAGGCCGTCCGGTCGAGCTCACGCACGGCACCGGGGTTCGCATCTTTGATGCTTTTCAAATCGCCCTTCCCTCCTGGCGACTCCCGCGGGTCAGCGTACACGATGGTCTTCTCCGTCCTGTCGGGGTTAGAAGTCGGGCCCGCCGGCGAGGATCGCCAGCTTCGCGGCGAGCAGCTCGGTGGCCGGGCTGCTGGGGCCGACCACGAGCGACCAGCGGGCGGTCGGCAGGCGCAGCGTGTCGGCCAGTCGCGGCGGCGGCCGCAGGCCCAGCTCGAGCTGCTCGGGCACGGTCGCGACCATCCGCATCAGCTCGCGGTGGCGCTCCTGCGAGGAGTACCGCAGGTCGATCAGCAGCGGCCGCTCGAAGCCGTCGGCGCCGAACTCCTCGGCCCGCCGCACCACCGACCAACCGGGCGGTGGCTCCGGAAGGATCGGGACCCGCGGCCCTTCCCGGCACCAGTTGAGGATCTCCGGCCCCTCGAAGCCGCGGCGCGGCGAGATCTCGGTTGCCTCCGCGGCGGCGACCATGCCCGAGCCACCGTCGATCGCCAGCGTCTCGCCCTCGCGCACGCTGACGCCGGGGAAGGCGAGCAGGGAGAGCAGCTCGCTGACCCCGAGCCGGCGGACCCCGGCGATCGCCGGGATGCCGAGCTCGCGGGCGGCCTCGACCAGCGGGTCGGCGGCGCTCGCCGCGCAGGCGATCAGCAGGCCGGCGCAGTCGCCGAGCGCCGCCGGGTCGGCGTCGGCGGCGTCGTCGACGACCAGGATCGGCCGCATCCCGCGCGCCCGCAGCGGCGCGATCCCACCGGCCCCGACCGCGACCGGGGCGAGCGCCGCGCCGGGCGCCAGCCCGGCCCCGCCGCCGAGCACCTGCTTCGGGGTCGCCGCCAGCATCGTCGGGCCGGGGCTGGCGACGGCGCTCGGCGGGGCCGCCGCGATCGCCTCTTCGACCGAGATCACGTGGCCCTCGACCAGGTCGACCAGCAGCCGCGCGGTGGCCAGGGTGCTGCCGCGCGCCGGCCGCACGTCGACCACGGTCAGGCGGCCCGCCTCGACCGCGAAGGCGACCGTGCAGATCCGCTTGTAGGCGAGCTCGACCAGGGGCAGCGCCGCGCCCAGTTCTTCGCGGGCGTGCGGGGCGCTGCGGGCGAGCTGCCGGTCGAGGGTGGAGTCGGCCTCGGCGCCGCCGAACGGGGTCGAGGCCGGGAAGCCGCCGAAGATCTCGGTCGCCCCGGTCGCCGGGTGGCGGGTGAAGACGACGCCGACGTCGAGCGGGTCGCGCTGGTCGACCGGGAGCACGCTGCGGTGGACGGTGACCGCGCCGGGACGGCCCATGCGCTGCCAGCAGGCGAGGATCGCCTCGCGCAGCTGGTCGGCGGCCGCCTCGGGGAAAGGCGTGCCGGAGGACCGCTCGATCAGCGCCAGCAGGCGCCGCGCCGCGCCGGCCCCACCAGCCGTCTCGGCAACGGCCGCCTCGACCGCGGCCGGGTCGACCCCGCGCACCTCGAGCGCGTAGCGCTGCAGGGTCGAGACCCAGATCGAGGCCGCCGTCGCGGAGCCGACCAGTGCCTCCAGGGCGGGCAGCGTGTGCTCGCCGAGGCCGATCAGCATGCGGCCCCGCGACATCGGCGGCCGGTCGGTCGAGACGCTGAGGAAGAGCGGGCGGGAGGCGTTGTCGAGGCGCTCTTCGAGCTCGTGCTCGAGCCGGCTCACGCCTTCGGCGAGCTGCGACTGCAGGGCCGGCGAGAAGCCGCCGAGCCGATCGGCCTGCTCGCGCGAGCGGGTCGCCAGGGTGAAGCCGCTCGGGGTTCGCAGGCCGAGCGCCTGCGCCCGCTCGAGCCCGGCACCGCGAGGCCCGAGGACCTCCTCGCTGTCGATCCCGGAGCCGATCGCGTGAACCAGCTGCTGTGAGCTTCCCCTCACTGGCGCCATTGTCTGTCGCCGCCGCCGGTTTCACAGGGGCAATCCGCGCGCCTTTTGACGACTCCTACAAAAAGCTGTGGGATCGCACAACGCGCCCTCCCGGCGGGCCCGCCGGGCGGCCCTAGTATCGGCGGCGATGAACGAGCAGGCGCGAATCGTGGTCGAGCGGCCGGAGGGGCACCCCGGCGCGCTGGTGCTGCGCCTCAACCGTCCCGAGCTGCTCAACGCGCTGAGCTGGCAGATGATCGACGAGCTGCACGCCGAGCTGGCCGCGATCGCCGCCGCGCCGAGCGCGCGGGCGCTGATCCTGACCGGGACCGGGCGCGGCTTCTGCAGCGGCCTCGACCTTGGCGGCTCGGACGCGGTCGGCAGCGTCGGCGGCACGGTCGAGGTCTACGAGCGCCAGGAGAAAGTCGCGCGGCTCTCGCTCGCCCTGCGGGCGCTGCCGCTGCCGGTGATCGCCGCCGTCAACGGCCCCGCCGCGGGCGGCGGCTTCTCGCTCTCGCTTGCCGCCGACCTGCGGATCTGCGCCCGCAGCGCCAGCTTCGTCGCCAGCTTCGTCCGCGTCGGCCTCTCCGGCGGCGACGTCGGCGCCTCCTACCTGCTGCCGCGGATCGTCGGCTACGGGGTCGCCTCCGACCTGCTGATGACGGGGCGCAGGGTGGAGGCCGAGGAGGCGCTGCGGATCGGCCTCGCCAACCAGGTCGTCGACGACGACGAGCTGCTCGGCGCGGCGCTGGCGAAGGCCGGCGAGATCGCCGCCAACTCGCCGTTCGGGGTGAAGATGACCAAGCAGATCCTCGCTCGCAACGCCGACGCGGGCTCGCTGGAGACGGCGATCGAGCTGGAGAACCGCACCCAGGTCCTGGCCACCCGCACCGACGACATGGTCGAGGCGGTGGCGGCCTTCAAGGAGCGCCGCGCACCGCGCTTCCGCGGCACCTGAGCGCCGCTTGGAGCGATCGACAACGGCCGCGGCGCACCCCGGCCGCGGCGCCGGCGCGGTTCGCAAGACTTGCCCCAGCAAGGTCGCCGCGATCAGGAGGTCACAGTGAGTTCGGAGGAGAGCACGATCAAGGTCTTCAACCTGCCGGACGTCGGCGAGGGCCTGGTGGAGGCTCGGATCGACGACATCAAGGTCGCGGTCGGCGACGAGGTCAAGCGCTTCGACGTCATCGCCGACGTCGAGACCGACAAGGCCGTGGTCGAGCTCAGCGCTCCCTGGGCCGGGACGATCCACAGGATCTGCTGCGAGGTCGACGAGTACGTCGAAGTAGGCAAGCCGGTGATGGAGTTCGCGGTCGCCGCCAAGGAGCCGGCCGATGGCGGCTGAGGGCGAGGGCTGGGTCCGCTTCACCCCGGTCGAGCGGGCGATGGGGCGGCGCATGGAACGCGCGCTCGAGGTGCCGCTGACGATGGAGTTCACCGAGGCCGACGTCGACCCGTCGCTGGCCGCGGTCGAGCGGCTGCGCGGCGAGGGCGTGCCGGCGACCTTCAACTCGGTCGTCCTGCTGGCGCTCGCCCGGGCGCTGGCCGAGGTGCCGGAGATGGCCGCCTCGGTCGACTACGAGAACTGGACCAAGCGCATTCCCGAGGCGCCCAGCGTCGGCGTCGCCGTCGCCTCCGAGCGCGGCCTCGTGGTGCCGGTGCTGCGTGAGGTGACGCGGCGCGAGCCGCTGGAGCTGATCGCCGAGCTCGACCGCGTGGTCCGCGAGGTGCGCGAGGGCGCGGCCGCTCCAGAGCTGTTCAAGGGCGGCGACATCTCGGTCACCAACATGGGCGGGATGCCGATCTACGGCGGCTTCCCGATCCCCAACCTGCCGGAGATCGCGATCGTCGGCGTGAGCGGCAGCTGGGACGCTCCGGTCGTCCGCGACGGCGAGCTCGCGGTCGCCAAGCGGCTGCGCCTGACCGTGGCGATGGACCACCGGGCTCTCGACGGGATCACCGCCGGCCGCTTCCTGGTCCTGCTCAAAGAGCTGCTCGAAGAGCCCGGCTCGCTGCTCGGGGCCTGAGCCGGTGCTGAGCACGCGCTTCACCGAGCTCTGCGGGATCGAGCACCCGATCGTCCAGGGCGGGATGCAGTGGGTCGGCCGCGCCGAGCTGACCGCCGCGGTCGCCGAGAGCGGCGCCCTCGGCCTGCTCACCGCGCTGACCCAGCCGACCCCGGAGGCGCTGAGCGCCGAGATAGCCCGCACCCGCGAGCTCACCGACAAGCCGTTCGGGGTCAACCTGACGATCCTGCCGGCGATCGAGCCGCCGCCCTACGAGGAGTACCGGCAGGCGATCATCGAGGCGGGGATCGGGATCGTCGAGACGGCCGGCTACAACCCGGCTGAGCACCTGCCGGACTTCCACGCGGCCGGGGTCAAGGTGATCCACAAGGTGACCTCGGTCCGCCACGCGCTGAAGGTGCAGGAGCTGGGGGTCGACGTGATCTCGATCGACGGCTTCGAGTGCGCCGGGCACCCCGGCGAGGACGACGTCCCCGGGCTGGTGCTGATCCCCGTAACCGCCGACGCGATCGAGATCCCGGTCATCGCCTCCGGCGGCTTCGCCGACGGCCGCGGCCTGGTCGCCGCGCTGGCGCTCGGGGCGGAGGGGATCAACATGGGCACCCGCTTCCTCTGCACCGCCGAGTCGCCGATCGACGAGCGGATCAAGCAGCAGATCGTCGCCCAGAGCGAGCTCGACACGGAGCTGATCTTCCGCCGCCTCGGCAACACCTCGCGGGTCGCCCGCAACTCGGTCAGCGGCGAGGTGGTCGCGATCGAAGCCGACGGCGGCCGCTTCGAGGACGTCCGCGAGCTGGTCAGCGGCGCCCGCGGCCGGCTCGTCTACGAGCAGGGCGACCCCGAGCGCGGCGTCTGGAGCGTCGGCATGGTCCAGGGCCTGATCCGCGACGTGCCGACGGTCGGCGAGCTGGTCGGCGGGATCGTCGCGGATGCCGAGCGGATCATCGAGTCCCGCCTCGCCGGCTTCGCCGCCACCGCCTGAGCTCAGGCCTGGAAGCTGCCGCCGTCGATGTTGATCGCCTGGCCGCTGACCGCGGCGCCGAGGTCGCTGCAGAGATAGGCGGCGAGGCCGCCGACCTCGGCCGGGGCGATCATCCGGCCGAGCGGCTGGTTGCGGAGGAAGTGGGCGAGCGACTCCTCGGTGCTGACCCCGCGCGCCTGCGCCGCGGCAGCGGCTTCGGAGCGGACCATCTCGGTGTCGGTGAAGCCCGGCACGAGGGCGTTGGCCGTGCCGCCGTGGCGGACCAGTTCGGACGAGAGCACCCGGGTCAGCCCGAGCAGCGCGTGCTTGGAGCTGGCGTAGGGCGCGGTGGTCGCGACCGCGAAGCGCGAGTAGAGCGAGCAGACCGTGAGCACCCGGCCCCAGCCGGCCTCGACCATCGCCGGGACCAGGTGGCGGGCGATCCGGAAGGCGGAGCTGACGTTGACCTCAAGCGAGCGGTCCCAGAGCCGTGGGTCGAGCTCGCCGAGCGGCGCCGTGTGAGCGACCCCGGCGGCGTGGACGAAGACGTCCGGCAGCCCGCCGAGCGCCGCTGCGGCGCGCTCGGGCAGCGCCTCCGAGGCCGCCGGGTCGGCCATGTCGGCGATCAGGGCGACGCCGCCGATCCGCTCGGCCACCGCCTCGACCTCGCCGCCGGAGCGGGCGCTGACCGCGACCTTGATCCCGTCCGCGGCGAGCGACTCGGCGATCGCCGCGCCGATCCCGCGGCCGCCGCCGGTGACCAACGCGAGCCTCTGGGTGGGAGCCGTCACCGTTCCATCATCGTCCGGGCCCGGGGTCACGACCGGGCGGGCGCGGGCTGCCCTTGGAGAAAGAGCTAAAGCCCAGGCGCGGCCCCGCTCGGCGCCGCGCCGCGACTTTGAGATGGTGGCGGCGATGACGATCCCGGCAGCGAGCGACTGGCAGCGGGTCTACCGCGCCCTCTACCGGACGCGTGCGTTCGACCGCACCGCCCTGGCACTGCAGCGCCAGGGCGTGATCGAGGCCTACAGCGAGGCGCGCGGCCAGGAGGCGGCGCTGATCGGCCCCTGCCTCGACCTGACCGAGCGCGACATGGTCTTTCCCGACGCGCGCGGGGCCGGCGTCGCGATGGAGCGCGGGGTGACGATCGCCGAGCTCTTCGACTGGTTCCGCGGCGAGGCCTACTGCCCCTGGGACTGGCGCCGCACCGGCTACTACGCGCACCCGATCCCGGTCGGCGTGCAGACCTCGATGGCGACCGGCTGGGCCTGGGCGGCGCGGCTGCGCGGCGAGGACGCGGTCGCCGTCTCCTACTTCGGCGACGGCGCCGCCTCGCAGGGCGAGGTCCACGAGGCGATGAACTACGCCGGCGTGTTCGAGGTGCCGGTCGTCTTCCTGCTCGTCAACAACGGCTGGGCGATCTCCACCCCCGCCTCGCGCCAGACCCGCGCCGAGAAGGTCTCGGTGCGAGCCCGGGGCTACGGCTTCGAGGGCGAGACGGTCGACGGCAACGACGTCGACGCGGTGCGCGCGGCGACCGCGGCGGCGATCGAGCGCGCCCGGGCCGGCGGCGGCCCGACCCTGGTCGAGGCGGTCACCTACCGGATGGGCGGCCACACCACCTCCGACGACCCGAAGCGCTACCGCACAGCCGAGGAGCAGGAGCTGTGGGAAGGGCGCGACCCGGTCGCCGCGAAGCGCGAGCGGCTGCTCGGCGAGGACGTCGGCGAGGACGAGATCACCGCGGTCGAGTCGGCGGTCGAGGACGAGATCACCGCCGCGATCGACGCCTACCTCGAGCAGCGGGGGCTGGGATGAGCGAGCGCCCGAAACGGACCCGCTCCGGCTTCACGATGGCCGACGCGATCAACCGCGGCCTCGACGAAGCGCTCGCCGAGGACCCGACGACGATGCTGCTCGGCGAGGACGTCGGCCGGCTCGGCGGCGTCTTCCGGATAACCGTCGGCCTGCAGGAGAAGTACGGCGCCGAGCGGGTCGTCGACACGCCGCTCGCCGAGGCCGGCTTCGCCGGCGCCGCGGTCGGGCTGGCGCTGAACGGGATGCGGCCGCTGCTGGAGATCCAGTTCGACGGCTTCATCTACCCGGCGCTGAACGAGATCTGCACCCAGATCGCGAAGATCCCGGCCCGGCTCGAGGACCCGGCGGCGATGCCGATCACGATCCGGGTTCCGGTCGGCGGCCGCATCCGCGCCCCCGAGCATCACTCGGAGAGCCCCGAGGCCTACTTCGCCCACACCCCCGACCTGCACGTGGTCGCCGCCGCCGACCCGCGCAACGCGCGGGCGCTGCTCTTGGCGGCGATCCGCAGCGACGAGCCCTACGTCTTCCTCGAGTCCAAGCGCCTCTACCGCCGCGAGCGGATCGAGGCCGACGAGGAGCTGGCCGAGGTCGACCCGACCAAGGCGCGGATCGTCGCCCCCGGCGACGACGCCCTGATCGTCACCTACGGGCCGATGCTCGACCAGGCGCTGAAGGCGCGCGAGGACCTCGCCGAGCAGGGGATCGCCGCGGCCGTGCTCGACCTGGTCAGCCTTGCCCCGCTCGACCGCGAGACCCTGCTCGGCGAGGCGGCGAGCCGCGGCCGGGTCGTGGTCACCGCGGAGAGCATCGAGCGCTGCTCGGTCGCCGCCAGCGTCGTCTCCCTGCTCGCCACCGAGGCCTTCGGCGAGCTGCGCGCGGCACCGCGGATGGTGCTCGCGCCGAACCGCCCCTACCCGCCCGCGCGGGAGGAGGAAAGCTACCTCCCCTCGCGCGGGGAAGTGGCCGAGGCGGTGCGCGCAGTCGCGGCGAAGTGAGGGCGGTCGAGCTTTACGCGACGACCGGCCCCGAGTCGGGGCTGCGTGAAGCCGAGCTGCCCGAGCCGGAGCCCTCGCACCCGCTCACCCCCGGCGCCGGGGTCGTGATCGAGGTGCGCGCCGCCGGGGTCGCCTTTCCCGACCTGCTGATCAGCCGCGGCGAATACCAGACCAAGGCGCCGCTGCCGTTCGTCCCCGGACAGGAGGTGGCGGGGATCGTCCGCACCGCCTCCCCCGGCGCCGGCTTCTCACCGGGGGACCGGGTGGCCGCCTTCTGCGTCAGCGGCGGCTTCGCCGAGCTGGCGGTGGCGCCGCCGCACCTCACCTTCCGGCTGCCCGCCGCGCTCGACTTCGCCGAAGGCGCGGGCCTGATCCTCAACTACCACACCGCGCTCTACGCGCTCGCCGACCGCGGCCGCGCCCAGGCTGGCGAGACGGTCCTCGTGCACGGGGCCGCCGGCGGCCTCGGCAGCGCCGCCGTGCAGGTCGCCCGCGGCCTCGGGCTGCGCACGATCGCGGTCGTCTCGGGCGCCGAGAAGGCGGCGCTCGCGCGTGCCGCCGGCGCCGAGCTGGTCTTCGACTCCGCCGTGGAGTGGCGTGAGCGGACGCTCGCCGCCGGCGGCGCCGACCTCGTCTTCGACCCGGTCGGCGGCGAGCGCGCCGCCGAGTCGCTGCGGGCGCTGCGCCGTCACGGCCGTTACCTGGTCCTCGGCTTCACCGGGCGCTCGCTCACGCGGCTGAAGGCGACCAGCCTGCTCAACCGCGACCTCGACGCGGTCGGGGTGAGCTGGCGCGGCAGCACCGAGAGCGATCCCGAACCGCACCGTCGTCACGGCGCGGCGATCGCCGCGCTGGCCGAGGCCGGTTTCGTGCGCCCCCTGGTCGGCCTGCGGCTGCCGCTCTCCCGGGCGGCCGACGCGCTCGCCGTCCTGGATCGGCGCGGCGGCCGCGGGAAGGTGGTTCTCGAGTTGGGGGAACCGACAGGCTGAGCCTCCGGGGAGCGCGCCGAAAAGCCGCTTGGGAAGCCAATTCTGGCCGCCCTGGCGGAGGTGCGGCGAGGCCTTGGGCGAAACTCCAACGCCGCCGCGGAAGCCCTCCCACCGGCTGCGAAGCGGCGGCTACTTTCTTGCCAACCCAATCCGTCGGCACAGGGTGTGGCGCGGATCGACGCAAGGAGGAGAGGAAGGTTCATGTCCAGACTACTGGTCCGATTTGTAGTAGTCGCAGCGGTCCTCGCCACGGTCTCGGTGGCGTTCGTCGCCTGTGGCGGCTCTGACTCGGATACGACGAGCTCAGACACGGGCGCTAGTGACACCACCAGCGGCGGCGAAGCCAGCGGCGAGCCGATCAAGCTGATGTCGATGACTGTGGTCTCGCCCGAATTGGATGCGAGCGAGATTCAGGAATCGGCCGAAACGCGCGCCGAGATGATCAACGAAGAAGGTGGCATCAACGGCCGCCCGGTCGAAATCAAAGTCTGCAACACCAAACTCGACCCGAACGTAACCGTGCAGTGCGCCCGTCAGGCGGCCAGTGAAGGCGTCGCGTCGGTTGTCGGCGGCCTCTCGTTCTTCCCGCAGATCTACCCGATCCTCGAACAGGCCAAAATCCCGTTCATCGGCGGCCTCGGCATCTCGCCGGAAGAGCTCAACGCTCCGATCTCATACCCGGTCGGCGGCGGTGAGCCCGCCTGGTTCTTCGGCGAGGCGAAACTGCTGAAAGAAAAAGGCGTCAAAAAACCGGTCGTCGTGACCTGCGAACCGGAATCCTGCCTCTGGGCGGTTGAAGTGTTCGAAGAAGGCTGGGAGGCGCTCGGCGGCGGCGACGTGCAGAAAGTGCTCGTGCCCGATGGCGTCACCGACATGACCGCGGTCGCGGCCAGCGCCACCTCGAGCGGCGCTGACGGCATCGCTCTGGCGACCTACGACTCGGTCAACTCGCAGCTGATCAAAGCGATCCGGCAGACCGGGTTCGAAGGCCCGATCATCATCAACGCCACCAACATCTCGACCGAGACGATCAAATCGCTCGGGCCATTCTCGAAAGAACTGTACGTGAGCGGGCTCGAGCTCCCGGCCACCTCGGAGCAGCCGGAAGCGATCGCCTATCGCGAAGCGATGGACAAATTCGCGCCCGGCGCGAAGCTCACCGAGCTCGGGACCAACGCCTTCGCGGCCACGGACCTGTTCATCAAAATCGCCGAAAAAGTCGACGGCGACATCACCGGCGCGAGCGTCAAAGACGCGCTGGACAACGAAACGGGGACGCTCGAGCCGGCGCTGGCGCCGCCCTGGACTACCCCGAACAACCCCGTCAACCCGAACTACTCGCGGCTGCAGAAAATCGAAGCTGCGATCAGTGCCGCGCAGCCCAACGGCACGCTCGAACAGGAAAAACCCGGCTTCATCAACGTCGCGGAGTGACGTCCGGAGCCAGTTAGGAAACACACACAGTAGGAGTGGCCGGCCGGCACCTTTCAGCCGGCCGGCCACTCGCTTCACCGCAACACCAGTAAGCACATGGACACCACGATCAGATTCATAATCCTCGGCATCGCCCTCGGCGGCGTCTACGCCCTGGTCACCCACGGGATGACGCTGATCTACCGCGGCTCGGGTCTGGTCAACTTCGCCCAGGGCGGCTTCGTGATGGCGGGGGCCTACGCCTTCTACGTCTTCCGGGTCAGCCTCGGCCTGCCGCCGGTCCTCGCCGTGATCGCCGCCCTGCTCGCAGCCGCCGCGATCGGCGCCGCCTTCCAGGTGCTGGTCCTGCGCGGAATGCGCAACACCTCACCGGTGACCCGGGTGGTGGCGACGCTCGGGTTACTCCTGGTCCTGCAGTCGGTCGTCGCGCTCGTCTACTCGAGCGACGTGCTGCAGATCCCGCCGCTGCTCCCCGACAGCACCGTGACGCTGTTCTCCGACATCACGATCGGGATCGACCGCCTGATCATCCTCGGCATCGCCGCGGTGATGACCGTGGTGCTCTGGGCCGTCTACAAGTTCACCCACTTCGGTCGCATGACCTCCGCCGTCGCCGAAAGCGAGGTCGGCGCCTCGACCCTCGGCTTCTCGCCGAACCTGATCGCGGCCGCCAACTGGAGCGCCGGCGCCGCGCTCGGCGGGCTCGCCGGGATCCTGATCGCGCCGATCACCCTGCTGCAGTCGAGCTCGCTCTCGCTGCTCGTCGTGCCGGCCCTGGCGGCGGGGCTGGTCTCCAGCTTCTCCTCCTTCCCCGTCGCCTTCTTCGCGGCGATCGCGATCGGCGTCATGCAGTCGCTCGCCGGCGAGTACATCAACGCTCCCGGCTGGGCCAACAGCATCCCCTTCTTCCTCGTGATCGCGCTGCTGGTCGTGCGCGGCCGCGGGCTGCCGCTGCGCAGCTACATCCAGGAACGGATGCCGCAGATCGGCAGCGCCCGGATCAGCTACCCGCTGCTGGTCCCGGCCCTGGTGGTCTCGATCTGGTTCCTGCTCACCCAGGTCGACACCGAATGGGCGTTCGCGATCTCGGTCACCCTCTCGAGCGCGATCATCCTGCTCTCGGTCGTCGTCCTCACCGGCTACGCCGGGC
Organism: uncultured Conexibacteraceae bacterium; assembly: GCA_964464285.1. Classification (GTDB taxonomy): domain Bacteria; phylum Actinomycetota; class Thermoleophilia; order Solirubrobacterales; family 70-9; genus VAYN01. The sequence goes on along the minus strand of CAYXFL010000004.1, from coordinate 28,361 downwards.
AGTTATCGCTGGCCCAGTACGTGATCGCCGGCGCCGGCGCGCTGACCGCCGCGAAGCTGATGGCCGACCTCGAAGTCGGCTACCTGGTCGGCCTGCTCGGGGCGATCGCGATCGGCGTCGTGATCGGCGTCGCCGTCGGGCTGCCGGCGCTGCGAACGCGCGGCGTCAGCCTCGCGATCGCGACCTTCGGCCTGGCCCTGGTGCTGCACGACGTGGTGCTCTCCAACCGCTCGATCTCCGGCGGCGCCGACGGCATCCCCTTCGGCACGCCGAGCATCTTCGGCTGGGACATCGACTCGCTGCTGCACCCCGAACGCTACGCGGTGGTCGTCCTGGTGATCCTCACCCTCGCCTGCATCGCCGTCTCCAACCTGCGCCGCGGGCCGGTCGGGCGGCGGCTGATCGCGATCCGCAGCAGCGAGCGCGCCGCCGCCTCGCTCGGGGTCAGCGTCTACGCCTCGAAGCTCTACGCCTTCGTCGTCGCCTCTTGCCTGGCGGCGCTCGGCGGCGCCGTGCTCGGGCTCGCCAACTTCGCCGTCGTCGCCTCGCCATTTGACGTCTTCGCCTCGATCAACGTGACCGCGGTCGCGGTGGTCGGCGGGGTCGGCTACATCGGCGGCGCCCTGCTCGGCTCGCTGCTGCTCGAGGGCGGCGTCACCAGCCTGCTGCTGCGCTCGGTGCAGAGCCTCGACGCCTGGCTTCCGCTGATCACCGGCGCCTACCTCCTGCTGGTCCTGCGCAGCGGCGGCGGCGGGCTCTACGAGATGAACCGGGCCGCGGTCGTCGGCCTCTGGAACCTGGTCCGCCCGAAGGGCCGCGAGGAGGGCGGCCGGGCCGAGCCGCCCAAGTACGTGGTCCGGGAGAAGGCGCCGGCCGGGCCGGTCGCCGCGCCCAACCCCGCGCCGGACGCGCCGGACGCGCCGGCGAGCGCCGCGGCGCCGAGCGCGCCGATCCTCGAGGTCCGCGACCTGACCGTGCGGTTCGGCGGCGTGGTCGCGCTCAAAGACGTCGACCTCAGCCTCGAGCCGGGCCAGGTGCACGGGCTGATCGGCCCCAACGGCGCCGGCAAGACGACCTTCATCGACGCGGTCACCGGCTTCGTCAAGCCGGCCTCCGGCTCGATCTCGCTGCGCGGCGAGCGGGTCGACCGCTGGTCGCCGCCGCGCCGCGCCCGCGCCGGGATCGCCCGCTCCTTCCAGTCGGTGGAGATTTTCTCCGACCTGACGATCGCCGAGAACCTCGCGGTCGGCTCCGACTCCTTCCGCCGCCACCACTACCTGACCGGCCTGGCGAAGGTGCCGAAGATGGAGCTGAGCGCGACCGCGGTGGCGGCCAGCGAAGCCTTCGAGGTCGCCGACCGGCTCGGCGAGATGCCGGACACGCTGCCGTTCGGCGAGCGCCGCCTGGTCGCGATCGCCCGCGCGATCGCCTCCGACCCGGCGGTGCTGCTGCTCGACGAGCCGGCCGCCGGCCTCGACGCGACCGAGGCGGCGGAGCTCGGGCAGGTCGTTCGCGACCTGGCCGAGAAGAACGGGATCGCCGTGCTGCTGGTCGAGCACAACCTCGACATGGTGCTCAGCGTCAGCGACTCGGTCAGCGTGTTGGCCGGCGGCGAGCTGATCTACGCCGGCGTCGCCGACGCGGTGATGAAGGACGAGCGCGTGGTCACCGCCTACGTCGGCACCGACGTCGACCTGGTCGAGGAGGAAGTCCCGTGAGCGGCCCGGCTCCGGCAGCCCCCGCGGGCGTCGGCGAGCAGGTGGTCGGCGCGGTCGGCCTGACCGCCGGCTACGGCGATCTGGCCGCCGTCCGCGACCTCGACCTCAGCCTGCACGCCGGCGAGCTGGTCGCCCTGATCGGCCCCAACGGCGCCGGCAAGACGACCACTCTGGCGACTCTGGCGGGGCTCCTGCCGCCGCTCGGCGGCGAGGTCCGCTGGCGCGGCCAGGCGACCTCGGACCCGATCCACGTGCTGGCCCGCGACGGGCTCGGCTTCATCCCGGAATCCGGCTCGGTCTTCATGCGCATGAGCACCCGCGACAACCTGCGGCTGGTGCCCGGCGGCAGCGAGCGGGCGATCGCCCTCTTCCCCGAGCTCGAGCCGCTGCTCGACCGCCCGGCGGGCCTGCTCTCCGGCGGCGAGCAGCAGATGCTGACGATCGGCCGGGCGCTCTCGCGCCAGCCGCGGGCGCTCTTGATCGACGAGCTCTCGCTCGGCCTCGCGCCGGTCATCGTCACCAGGCTGCTCAGCGCCGTGCAGACGGCCGCCCACGAGGAAGGGGTGGCGGTGCTGGTCGTCGAGCAGCAGGCCAAGCGGGCGCTCGAGGTGGCCGACCGCTGGTACCTGCTGCGCCACGGCGAGCTGGCCGCGGCCGGCGACCGCGGCAGCACCACCAGCGCCCTCGACGCGTACCTGTCCACATGAGCTTCAGGCAAGAAACGACAAACAGGTTGCGGCCGGTGCGCCGCACCCGAGAGGAGCAGAGATGGCTGAGTTGATCGGTAAGGGAGAACTCGTCTTCGAGACCGCGCCCGTCGAGGGGACGGCGCGCTGGTTCCGCGACCCGCAGGACGTGATCGACAGCATCGATTCCGACCTCGAGTCGACGATCGCGGTGGTCGAGTACGGCGGCACCACCTTCCTCGGCCCGGTGCTCGGCCGGCTCGCCGGGATCATCTGCATGAAGGGCTCGCTGCGCTCCCACCTGGGGATCGTCTCCCGCGAGTACGACATCCCCTGCGTGATGGCGCTGCAGGCCGAGCGCGAGATCGAGACCGGCGAGAGCCTGCGTTTGGTCTTCGCCGAGGCCGACTTCTCCGCCGACGGTGACCTCGACGGCAAGGCCGCCGTCTTCGCCGGGTAGCAACAGGGCAAACCCCAGAAACCTCAGGAGCGAGAAATGACGGAGAACATCGTCGACAAGTGGTGGGACTACATTCGCCGGGACACCGATGAGCTCGGCTACAAGGTGCCGCGCTGGGACCTCGGCAGGCTGCCCAGCGAGCAGGTGGAGGAGATCTTCAGCTCGCCGATGAGCGACGAGCAGGTCAGCGACCTGGTGGTCGAGCACGGGCTCGAGTTCAAGCCGGAGATGACCCGGCGCACGACCTTCAGCTCGGAGATGTTCAAGGTCAACTCGTACATCACGATCAGCCTCACCGACATGGTCCACCGCAGCCCGGAACGGATCCGCAAGATCGAAGAGGGCAAACGGGTGGAGGAGATCGAGCGCTCCTGGCGGCGGCTCAACCGGACCGGCCCGATCTGGTGCTGGCACATCTTCAACGCCTACTTCGTCGGTCGCGAGATGCTCTACAACCTCGGCCTGATGAGCCCCGGGGACAACCTCGAGGACGCTCGCACGGTCGCCGACTTCTACCGCCGCGGCCGCATGGCGCGCCGCGACGACGGCGCGATCGGCCCCAAGGACACCAACGACCACGATCCCTACCTGCCGGACGAGATCGTCACCGACCTGGCCTCGAAGGTGAAGCCGCTCGACGAGGACGAACACAAGCGGCTGCGGCGGCTCAACGTGACCGTCGCCGGCTACTCGTTCCTCTACTTCTGCGACGCGCGGATCGGCCAGCACGACTCCGGCCCGTACGAGCTGGAGTCCGGCAAGTCGATGATCGTCCGCGACTTCTTCCCGCTCGGCCCGACCCGCTACCCGTGGACCTCGGAGCTGAAGCCGCCGGCGCGCGGCTACTCGCTGGCCCTCACCTACGACCCGGCGAAGTTCGAGACGATCGAGATCATCCAGTTCTTCACGCTGTTCTCCGAGCCGGAGCAGTTCATGAACATGATCGACGAGGCGGCGGTGATCGAGCACGCCGAGGACGGCACCCAGCGCGTCGTCCCGCCGGAGGAGTGGGAAGGGATCACCCAGGAGGTCAGCAAGGAGCACCTCGGCCTCTACCAGAAGTTCGTCGAGATGAGCGTCGAGGACCGGCTTTTCGCCTCGACCAAAACCTACGGCTGGGACTGCGTCCCGTTCGCCGAGGCGGCCGGGGTCGCCGACGAGATCGACTGGGACCTGCACCCGAAGACGATGGAGATCTACGAGCAGCTCTCCGACGACGACTACAGCGGCCAGCTGTTCGGCAAATCGGTGCTCGCCAACGGGCTCAACGGCTCCTTCACGCCGCTGGTCGAGACCGACTACAGCCGCCGCGTCGAGGTTCCCCGCGACCAGTGGCCGGTGCTGAAGGTCGAGCGCGCCGGCGCGGCGAAGTGACGATGGCCTCCCGGGACGACCTGCTGGCCGCGCTGACCCTGCGCCCGTTCGCGAGCCGGGCGCAGGTCGCCGACATCCTCGGCGTCGGCGAGGACGAGCTCGACGAGCCGCTGGCGGCGGCGACCGCGGAGGGCGCGGTCGCCGACCTCGGCGGCACCTACGGCGTCACCCGCGACGCCGGCGAGGCGGTCACCGCGCTCTACGCGACGCGCTACGCCGAGGCCCGAGCCGGCGAGTCGGCGGCCGCCGCGCTCGACGACTTCGAGCGCGTCAACACAGCGCTGCTCTCGGTGCTGACCGACTGGCAGACGATCGAGGTGGCCGGCGAGCGGGTGCCCAACGACCACTCGGACCCGGCCTACGACGAGGAGATCCTCACCAGGCTCGACCAGATCCTCACCCGGGTCGGCCGGGCGCTGGCGCCGATCGCCGCCGAGGACGCGCTGGTCGAGCGCTTCCTCGCCCGGCTCGCCGACGCGCTCGAGCTGGCCGAAGCGGGCGAGCGCCGCTTCGTCAGCGACGTCGAGGTCGAATCCTTCCACAACATCTGGTTCCAGCTGCACGAGCACCTGCTGCGCATGCTTGGCCGGGAAAGGAGCGAGTAGGAGATGAGCTGGACCCTCGACCTGATGGAGACCGCCGGCGAGCCCGACCGCGAGCAGATCGGCGGCAAGGCCTGGTCGGTCTGGTGGATGTCCTCGCTGGGCCTGCCGGTGCCGCCCGCCTTCGTGATCACGACCGGCGCCTGCACCGAGTACTTCAGCGCCGGCGAGCAGCTCTCCAAGGAGGTCCGCGAGGAGATCCGCGCCGGGGTCGCGCGGCTCGAGGAGCGGCTCGGCCGCGGCTTCGGCACCGGGTCGAGCCCGCTGCTGGTCTCGGTCCGCTCGGGCGCCGCGGTCAGCATGCCGGGGATGATGGACACGGTCCTCAACCTCGGGATCAACGACGAGGTCGCCGCGGCGCTCGCCGCCGAGGCCGACGACGTCTCCTTCGCCACCGACACCTACGCGCGCTTCTGCGCCGCCTACGGCGAGATCGTGCTCGGCGACTTCGAACCGCCGCAGCCGGGGGCCGGGGCCGACCAGATCAAGGCCGACCTCGAGGGCCGGCTCGGGACCAGCGTTCCCGACGACCCCTGGGAGCAGCTCTTCGCCTCGGTCGAGGCGGTCTTCCGTTCCTCGCGCTCGCGCCGCGCGATCACCTACCGCAAGCACTACGGCCTGCCGGAAGACCTCGGCACCGCGGTGACGATCCAGGCGATGGTCTTCGGCAACCTCGACGAGCGCTCCGGCACCGGCGTGCTCTTCTCGCGCAACCCGCTGAGCGGCGACCCCAAGCCCTACGGCGAGTTCCTCGCCGGCGGCCAGGGCGAGGACGTGGTCTCCGGCCGGGTCGACCCGCAACCGCTCTCCGACCTCGCCGAGCTCGACCCGGCCGTCTACGACGAGCTGATCGCTGCCGCCGGCACGCTCGAGCAGGCCAACCGCGACGTCCAGGACATCGAGTTCACGCTCGAGCGCGGGCAGCTCTACCTGCTGCAGGCGCGCTCGGCGAAGCGGACCGGAGAGGCCGCGGTGCGGATCGCCGCCGACTTCTTCCGCGAGGGCCGGCTGAGCGCCGACGAGGCGCTCGCGCGGGTGACGCCGGAGCAGGCGCTGACGGCGATGCGCCGCCGCCTGGTCGAGGGCGAGGCGGAGCGGGCCGAGGTGCTTGCCGAGGGTCTCGGCGCCTGCCCGGGGGTGGCCGTCGGCACCGCCCGCTCGGAGCCCGAGCTCGACGAGGACGCGCCGCCGGAGGGCGTCCTGGTGCGCGCCGTGACCGCGCCCGAGGACCTGCCGGCGATGCTGCGCTGCGCCGGCATCGTCACCGAGCGCGGCGGCTCGACCTCGCACGCCGCGGTGGTCAGCCGGGCGCTCGACAAACCCTGCATCGTCGGCTGCGGCGAGGGCACGATCGGCGCGCTCGAGGGCCGTTCGGTAACCGTCGACGGCTCGACCGGCAAGGTCTACGCCGGCGAGCTGGCGACCGAACGGCCGGACGAAGCGAGCGACGAGCACCTCGCGCAGCTCGCCGAGCTGGCCGCCGAGCGGGCCGGGATCGCGGTTCTCGCCGAGGCCGACGGCCCCGCCGAGGCGCTCGACGCCGACCCGCACGCGGAGGAGAGCGCGGAGCAGATCGAGCGGCTGCTGCAGGGCGTGCCGGTCGCCCGCGGCCAGATCTTCGCCGAGCCCGAGATGATCGCGGCGGCGCTCCGCGCCGGCTGCGAGACGCTGGTCGTGCCGCAGCGCCTGCCGGTCCTGCTGGCCGCGCTGCAGGCCGGCGCGCAGGCCCGCGCCGGCGCCCGTTAGCGGTTTCTCCAAGCGCCGGGCGGGCACCGTTGGCCGCCCGGCAAGCCGCTGTCTACTCTGAATTTGCCTAGACCACCCGGGAACGGAGGAGACCCCCCAGATGCGCCAGAGCATGCAGATCATCACGCCCGCCGACGAGGCCCTGACCCACCAGATCCCCGAGACGTTCGCGACGATCGCCCACGCCGACTCGACCTGGACCGAGAGCCTCTGGGGGTGCATCGCCGCCAAAGACGGGTCGATTCAGATCGACACCGGGATGAAGAAGTTCACCAACCGCAACATCTTCGAGGCCTTCGGCGGCGTCTCGCGCGGCACCGAGCAGTGGACCGTGCGCTCCTCGCGCCGGCTCGACAGCGACGTCGAATGGGCGGGCTCGGGCCCGGTCTCCTACGAGGTGATCGAGCCGCTGAAGGAACTGCGCTACACGCTCGCTGAGAACGACGTGATCCCGGACTTCTCCTACGACCTCGTGCTGAAGTCGGTGCTGCCGCCGTTCCTCGAGGACAAGGACGCCCAGCGCGAGCCGCAGGGCTACCGGATCTGCTCCGACCTCCTGCGCTACAACCAGGTGGTCACCGCCGAGGGCTGGGTGCAGATGGGCGACCAGCGCTACGAGGCGACCCACGACACCTGGCTCGGCTGGCGCGGCCACTCCTGGGGCGTGCGGATGGACGTCGGCGTGCTGCCGCCGGACATGTTCGTCCCCGACCGGCTGGAGCAGAACTTCCTGCTCTCCTGGGGCCCGATGTACTTCGTGCGCCCGGACGGCTCGAGCTACGAGATCCGCCACCACGTGCAGGAAGTCGACGGTGAGGTGACCTACTTCTCCGGCTACGAAAACAGGCCCGACGGGACCCAGATCCCGCTCGCCGGGGTCGACGTCTCCGACCTCGAGTTCGACCCGGAGACGCGCCGCTTCATCCGCGGCACCTTCGTCTTCGACTGCGGCTGGGGCAAGACCCGGACGATCGAAGCGAAACCGGTCAGCGACACCGGCTTCGCGCTCGGCACCGGCCTCTACTTCGGCTTCAAAGGCCGCCACCAGGGCAAGTGGGTCGGCGACGAGTTCAACGACGGCGAGAAGTACGAGGACATCAGCCAGGTCGAGACCGCCCGCGAGGTGCACCAGATCCGCGACATCCCGGTCGAAGTTCGCGAGGGCGACGCGGTCGGGTACGGGATCTACGAGTCGATCGTCACCGGCGACTTCCCGAAATGGGGCCTCGAGCGCTCCAAGTCCTTCCTCTAGGGGCGGCGATGAAGAAGAACCCGAAAATCCTGATCACCAACGACGACGGGATCGAGTCCCCCGGGCTGCAGATCCTCGAGGAGGTGGCGGCGCGGTTCTCCGACGACGTCTGGGTGGTCGCGCCGCAGACTGAGCGCTCGGGCACCGCGCACTCGATCACCCTGACCTCGACGATCCGCACGCGGCCGGCCGGCGAGCGCCGGGTCGCCGTGCTCGGCACGCCGACCGACTGCGTCGTGATCGCGGTCGACCACGTGCTCGACGGGACGCCGGACCTGGTCCTCTCGGGGATCAACAACGGGCCCAACGCGGCCGAGGACATTCACAGCTCCGGCACCTGCGCGGCGGCGATGGAGGCGGCGACCCGCGGGATCCCCGCGGTCAGCCTCAGCCAGGACCTGATCTTCCCCGGGCCGACCAAGTGGGAGACCGCGCGCCAGTACGCCCCGCCGCTGGTCGAGTACGCGATCGAGCACGGGATGCCCGAGGCGGTCTACTGGGTGATCAACTTCCCGCCGGTCGAGCCGGACGAGGTCAAGGGGGTCGAAGTGACGACCCAGAGCCACCGCTCGCCCTACTCCTGGACCTCGATCGAAAGCAAGGACCCGCGCGGCGGCGTTCATTACTGGCTGCACCGCGAGCGCGCCCCGGTCGAGCTGACCGAGGAGGGCACCGACCTGGGGGCGCTGGAGCGCGGCCTGATCTCGTTCGCGCCGCTGACCCTGCGGATGACCGCCGGCGACCACCGCGACGAGATCCAGGACGACGTCCGGGCGCTGTTCGAGCAGACGACCGCCAACTGAGAAAGAGGAGAAGGACTTGAAACTCACCGTCCTAGGCTGGGCCGCAGGCATCTCGACCCCGACCGCCCCGCAGGCGGGCTACCTGCTGCAGACCGAGAACACGACCCTGCTGTTCGAGTGCGGCTCGGGCGTGGTCGCGGAGCTGCAGAACCACGTCGAGATGACCGGCTTCGACGCGATGGTGCTCAGCCACCTGCACTCCGACCACGTCGCCGACGTGATGGAGCTGGTCGTTCACCGCCGCTACCACCCGATCTGGGACCAGGACGGCTACGAGCGCAAGCTGCCGACCTGGGCGCCGGCGGAAGCGCCGGAGCGGCTCGCGGTCGCCTACGCGCCCTCGGCCGCCGACCGCAAGGACGAAACCCTGACCGACGTCTTCGACTTCACCACGATCGTCGACGGGACCGAGTTCACGATCGGCGACATCGACGTCGTCGCGATCGAGACCCAGCACTCGGTCGAGTGCTACGGGTTCCGCTTCAGCGCCGAAGGCCGCACGCTCGGCTTCACCGCCGACAGCGGTCCCTGCGACGCGGTGCTGGAGATCGGCCGCGACGCCGACCTGCTGCTCTCCGAGGCGACCTGGGACCACAGCCGCGCCGCGACCAGTCACCTCAGCGGTCGCCAGGCCGGCGAGTACGCGAAGCGGGCGGGCGCCAAGCGGCTCCTGCTCACCCACCTCGAGAGCTGGACCGACCACGACAAGATCATCGCCGAGGCCCGCGAGGCCTACGGGGAGCTCGAGGTCTGCGAGGCCGGCAAGACCTACGAGGTCTGAGCGGGCGCGGACGATGAGCGACGGCGGCGAGACCCGCAGCGAGCTGCTCGCCGGGCGGGTCTTCGTCGTCACCGGCGGCGCCAGCGGCAACGGCCGCGGGATCGCGCTCGCCGCCGCCCGCCACGGGGCGCGCGCGGTCGTCGTCGCCGACCTCACCGCGGCCCCGCGGGAGGGCGGCGAGCCGACCCACGAGCTGCTCGCCGCGGCCGGCACCGAGGCGGCCTTCGTCGAGTGCGACGTCACCGACGCCGCCGCGGTCGCCGCCGCCGCCGAGGCGGCGGAGCGCTTCGGCGGGGTCGGCGTCTGGGTCAACAACGCCGGCATCGTCGGCCGCCAGGCGCCGACCGTCGAGTACGAGGAGGAGGACTTCGACCAGGTGGTCGGGATCAACCTCAAGGGCACCTTCCTCGGCTCCCGCGAGGCGGCCCGGCGGATGGTCCCGCGCGGTGCCGGCTGCATCGTCAACATCGCCAGCGTCGCCGGCGTGCTCGGCGCCCGCAGCTCGGCGATGTACAGCGCCAGCAAGGCGGCGGTGCGGCTGTTCACCGCGGTGCTCGCCAACGAGGTCGGCCCGGCCGGCGTGCGCGTCAACAACGTCCTGCCGGGGATCGTCCGCACCCAGCTGACCGACGCCGCCGGCACCCTGACCGCCGGCGAGCGCGGCAAGCGGCTGGGGGAAATCATCCCGCTCGGCCGGGTCGCCGAGCCAGACGACGTCGCCGGCGCCGTCGTCTACCTGGCCAGCGACCTCGCCCGCTACGTCAACGGCTCCGACCTGACCGTCGACGGCGGCCTGATCAGCCACGTGCCGAACTGATGAGCGCCAGCGAGCAAAGCGCGCCGCGGGTCCTGGTCGCCTCCGCCTGGGACGAGCTCGACCCCGGCAACGTGCTGCTGCGTCGCGGCGCCGAGGCGGCGATCCACGGGGCATGGGCGGGCGGCGCCCGCGCCGCCGAGGTCTCGCTGGCGGGGCCCGCCGAGCACCCCGGTCGCGCCCGCGACGAGGACGCGCTGGCCGGTCGCGAGCTGGTCGCGACCACCGTCGAGCGGGCCGCCCGCGAGTCGGGCAGCGCCGGCGCCGTGGTCGTCGCCGCCGACGGCGCGGCGCTCGCCGGGGCGCTGGTCGGGCTCGCCCGGGCGGGTGTCGCCGGCGTGCTCGTGCCCGGCGGCCCTTCGGTCACCGGCTACTTCGACGGGGCCGAGATCACCGCCGCAGACGTCGTCGCCGCCGCCGGCGACGGCGCCTCCGGGGAGGCGCTCGACCGGCTCGCCGACTCCGCCTGGCCGGGCTCCGGGGTGCCGCCGTTGCAGTCCGCGGCGGGCACGATGGCCTGCGTCGCCGAGGCGCTCGGCGTCTGCGTGCCGGGGACGGCGGGCCCGCCGGCGATCCACCAGACGCGCGACCGCTTCGCCCACCGGGCGGGCGAGCTGGCCGCCGCGGCCGCCGCCCGCGGCGAGCGCCTGCGCGAGCTGCTCACGGTCGAGTCGCTGGAGAACGCGACCGCGGTCGTCGCCGCGACCGGCGGCAGCCCCGAGGCGGTCGGCCACCTGCTGGCGCTGGCCGAGGCCTGCGGGATCGAGTTCGACCTCGCGCGGGCCGGGACGGTGCTGGCGCGGACGCCGCGGCTCGCCGACCTGCTGCCGCACGGCCGCTTCGACACCGTCACCTTCTCGCGCTGCGGCGGCGTCGGCGCGCTGCTGGCGCTGCTGCTCGAGCGCGGGCTCGTCCACGGCGAGGCCCGCACGGTCGCCGGCACCACGATCGCGGAGGCCTACGGCGGGCTGGAGCGCTACGACGCGGCGGCGGCGATCGTCACCGACCCGGAGCTGCTGGCGCCGACCCTGGTGGTCGAGGACGGCGAGCTGCGCGAGCGGGGCGAGGGCACGGTGGCGCCGAGCGAGCGCGCCGCCGCCGCGGTCCACCGCGCCGCCTTCCGCGCGATGGGGATCTCCGCCGCCGACCTCGCCCAGCCGCTGGCCGGCGTCGCCTCGCTGTGGAGCGCCGACTCGGCCGCCGGCGGCGCGGCGCTGGCGCTCGGCGAGGTCGCCGAGGAGGGCGCCTGGCTGGCCGGCTGCACGCCGCGCCGCCTCGCCCTGCACAGCTTCGACCCCGACGCCCCCGACCCCGAGGTCGCGCTGGAGACGATGGCGGCGGCGCTGGAGCGCGCGATCGCCGGCAACGGCCTGGAGCTGCTGCTCGGGATCGCCGCCGACGAGCTCGGGATCGCGGCGCTGATGCTGGCGGCGGTGCGCGCCGACGTGGTCGCGGCCTTCGCCGTCCCGGCCGGCCTGCAGGGCGACCCGGAGTCGCGGGCGATGGCGCGCGCGGCGGTCGAGCTGGGCTTCGCCGAGGCGGGCGCCGCCGCCGAGACGACCCTGGCCGGAGCCGAGGCGGCGGCGTTCGCGCTCGGCACCGCGGCGGGCTCCCGGCATCAGCGCGGCGAGCGCGCCGCCGCCGGCGTCGATGCCGACTCGCTCGCCCGCGCCGCCGCCGCGTTCGGAGCCCTCGGCGCCGCCCCCGACGCACTCCTGCCGCTGCTCGCGGTCGGCACCGCGGCCGGCGTCGAGGTCAGCGCCGCCGAGCTGATCGGCGCCGCCGACGCGGCAGCACCGGGCTGGTCCTCGACTTCGAAGCAGCGACACTGGAGGTGGTGAGATGAGCAACGAGCTCGAGGTCGGCGTCGCGTCGGCCTGGAACGAGGCGGCGCCCTGCAACATCGCCCTGCGCCGGCAGGCGGCGGCGGCGATGCTCGGCGCCCGCTCGCGCGGCGCCGGCGCCCACGAGTTCACCACGATCACCGTCACCGACGGGATCGCGATGGGCCACGAGGGGATGCGCAGCTCGCTGGTCAGCCGCGAGGTGATCGCCGACTCGGTCGAGCACCAGGCGCGCACCCACCGGCTCGACGGCCTGGTCGGGATCGCCGGCTGCGACAAGACCCTGCCCGGGCTGATGATGGCGATGTGCCGGCTCGACCTGCCGGCGGTCTTCCTCTACGGCGGCACCACCCTGGCCGGCTGGCACCACGGCAGGGAAGCGACCGGCCAGGACGTGGTCGAGGGCGTCGGCCGGGTCAACACCGGCGAGCTCAGCGCAGCCGAGCTGCACGAGCTCGAGGCCGAGGCCTGTCCGGCGCCGGGCGCCTGCCCGCTGCAGGCGACCGCCAACACGATGGCCTGCGTCTCCGAGGCGATCGGGCTGGCGCTGCCCGGCTCGGCCGGGCCGCCGGCCGCCTTCGAGGCGCGCGACAGCTTCGCCCGCGCGAGCGGCGCCGCCGTGGTCGAGCTGGCGGCGAGCGGCCTCACCGCGCGCCAGATCGTCACCCGCGAGGCGCTCGAGAACGCGGCCGCGATCGTCGCCGCGACCGGCGGCTCCAGCAACGCGGTCCTGCACCTGCCGGCGATCGCCGCCGAGTGCGGGATCGAGTTCGACGGCTTCGCGATCGGCGAGGTCTTCCGCCGCACCCCGCACATCGCCGACCTGCAGCCGGCCGGCCGCTTCGTCCCCTTCGACCTCTACCGGGTCGGCGGCCTGCCGCTGGTGATCAAGGTCCTGCTCGACGCCGGCCTCCTGCACCCCGACTGCCTCACGGTCAACGGCCGCACGGTTGCCGAGAACGTCGCCGGCGTCCAGTTCGATCCCGGCCAGGAGGTGGTGCGGCCGGTCGCCGACCCGATCTCGCCGACCGGCGGCCTGGCGATGCTGCGCGGCAGCCTCGCCCCCGAGGGCGCCGTGGTCAAGGTCGGCGGCACCGCGACCCGCCACCACCGCGGCCCCGCCCGCGTCTTCGAGAGCGAAGAGGAGTGCCGCGAGGCGGTCCTGCGCCGCGACTACCGCAGCGGCGACGTGCTGGTGATCCGCAACGAGGGCCCGCGCGGCGGGCCCGGGATGCGGGAGATGCTGCAGACGACGGCGATCCTCTACGGCCAGGGGGCCGGCGACGACGTCGCGCTGATCACCGACGGGCGCTTCTCCGGCGGCACCCGCGGCTTCTGCGTCGGCCACGTCGGGCCGGAGGCGGCGATGGGCGGCCCGATCGGGCTGGTCCGCGAGGGCGACACGATCGTGATCGACGCCGACGAGGGGCGGCTCGACGTCGAGCTCTCCGAGGCGGAGCTGGAGCGCCGCCGCGGCGAGTGGCGCCAGCGGCCGAGCGAGTACGAGTCGGGGGCGCTGTGGAAGTACGCGCAGACGGTCGGCCCGGCGCTGCACGGGGCGGTCACCCACTCGGGAGCGGCCCGGTGAGCCCCTCGAAGCTGGAGCGCGGGCTGCCCAGCCGCTACGTCACCGAAGGGCTGAACACCGCCCTCAACCGGATCTACTTCCACGCGATGGGGCTCGGCCAGGAGGACCTGGAGCGGCCGATCGTCGGTGTCGCCGCCGCCTGGGACGGGGCCTCGGCCAGCGGCTCGGTGCCGCTGCGCGGGGCCTCGCGGGCGCAGGGAGGAGTCTGGGCCGCGGGCGGGATGCCGCGCCAGTTCGCGACGATCTCCGACGACGTCGCCGAGGCCTCGCTGGTCGGTCGCGAGCTGATCGCCGACTCGGTCGAGCTGACCGTGCGCGGCCACTCCTACGACGCCCTGCTCGGGGTGACCAGCTCGGCCGCCGGGATGGCCGGGCTGCTGATGGTGATGTGCCGGCTCGACGTCCCCGCCCGGCTGGCGCCGCTGACCGGGCCGGCGCTGGAGTCCGGCCCCGACGCGCTGGCCCTGGCCGCGGCGGCGCGGGAGCTCGGCCTCGCCGGCCCCGCGGAGGGCGCGGCGGCCGGGCTGGAGGCGCTGATCGACAGCGCCCACGGGGCCGGCGCCGCGGTGGTCGAGGCGCTCGACGCGGGCCGCACCGCGCGCTCCGGCGTCACCCCCGACTCGCTGCGCCGCGCGGCGGCCGCGATCGCCGCTCACGGCGGCAACCCGGACCTGCTGCTCGACCTGCTGGCGATCGCCAGCGAGTGCGGGGTCGAGGTCGAGCCGAGCGAGCTGGCGGCGGCGATGGACGCGGCGGCCGACCGGCGGGTGCTCTGGTGCCACGGCAGCCTCGCCCCGGAAGGGGCGCTGGTCGTCGCCGGCGCCGAGCCGCCCGCGGTCGAGGCGAGCGTGCGCGTCTTCGAGCACCCCGACGCCGCGCTGGCGCTGCTCGACGGCGGCTGGCCGGCCCACATCGCGATCGTCGTGCGCGGCCAGGGGCCGGAGGGCGGTCCCGGCCTGCCGCGGCTCGACCGCCTCTGCGACCGGCTCGCCGGGCTCGAGCCGCCACCCGGCTCGGCGCTGATCAGCGACGGCCGCCTGCGCCCGCTTCCCGGCGTCCTCTGCGTCAGCTGCCTCGGGCCCGAGTCGGCCCGCGGCGGTGCCCTGGCGGCGCTCCGCGACGGCGACCGGTTCGTCTTCGCGCCGCCGGCCCTGGAGCTCGACGCCGAGGCTTCCGGCCCACCCGCGCCGCGGCCACCCGTGATCGACTCACCGCGGCTGGAGAAGTACGCCGCGGTTGTCGGGCCGGCGGCGAAGGGCGCGCTCACCCACCCCGGCGCCCGCGCCGAGCGGCGCCGCTACGCGGACCTCTAGGCGCCCGCGATGGCCCGGATCGAGACCCAGTTCGGCGCCGCCTCGACCGCCGCCGAGGTGCTGGCTGGCGTCGAGCTCGGCGGCCGCCGCGCGGTCGTCACCGGGGCCAGCTCCGGGATCGGCCTGGAGACCGCACGCGCCCTCGCCGCGGCCGGCGCCGAGGTGACCCTGGCGGTGCGCGACCCGGCGGCCGGCGAGCGGGCGGCGGCGCCGCTCCGCCCCGAGGTCCGCGGCGCGCTGCGAGTCGGCCGCCTCGACCTGCTCGACCCCGGCTCGGTGCGCGCCTTCGCCGCCGCCTGGGAGGGGCCGCTGCACGTGCTCGTCGCCAACGCCGCGGTCACCGTCCCGGACTTGCGCCACGACCAGCGCGGCAACGAGCTGCACTTCGCGGTCAACCACCTCGGCCACTTCCTGCTCGCGCTCGAGCTGCGGCGGGCGCTGGCGGCCGGGGCGCCGAGCCGGATCGTCGCGGTCAGCTCCAGCGCTCACCTGCGCTCGCCGGTCGTCTTCGACGACCTCGCCTTCCGCTTCCGCGCCTACGACCGCAACCTCGGCTACGGCCAGTCGAAGGCCGCCAACGTGCTCTTCGCGGTCGGCGCGGCGCGCCGCTGGGACGGCGACGGGATCCGCGCCAACGCGCTGATGCCGGGGGTGATCGCGACCAACATCAACCGCCACCTGGACCCGGGCTTCATGGACGCGGTGCGCGCCCGCGCCGACGCGCCGGCCGAGAAGACGCCCGCCCAGGGCGCCGCCACCTCGGCCCTGCTCGCCGGCTCGCCGCTGCTCGAGGGCGTCAGCGGCCGCTACTTCGAGGACTGCCAGGAGGCGGTCCGGGTCGAGCGCCGCGAGCGCTCCGCCGGGGTCGCCCCCTACGTGCTCGACCCCGGCAACGCGGAGCGGCTCTGGGAGGTCTCCCGCGCTCTGCTGGAGAGGGGAGGCCCCGCGTGAGCCAGGACCAGTCGCAAGGCGGCTTCCGTGTCGCCCTCACCCGCGAGGTGCTTAACCCGGCCGGCGAGATCTTCTTCGACGACCTCGGCCTCGACCTGCTCGACCGCGCCGGGCTCGAGTGGGAGGTGCTCGACCGGGTGCATGCCGAGCTGCCGCCCGCCGTCGCCGCCGAGTACGACGCGCTGCTGCTGTTCGGCTCCGCGGTCAGCGCCGAGACCCTGGCGGGGGGCGAGCGGCTGCGGCTCGTCGCCCGGGTCGGGGTCGGCTACGAGACGATCGACGTCGCGGCCTGCACGCGTCACGGCGTCGCCGTCAGCATCACCCCCGACGGGGTGCGCCGGCCGACCGCGACCGCGGCCCTGACCCTGATCCTCGCCACCACCCAGCGGCTCAAGGCGCGCGACCGGATCGCCTGCGAGGGGCGCTGGGCCGAGCGCTCGACCGTCGCCGGGATCGGCCTCACCGGGCGCACCCTCGGGATCGTCGGCTTCGGCTCGATCGGCCGCGAGCTGAGCCGGCTGGCGGCGCCGCTCGGCTTCGAGCAGATCGCCCACACGCGCACCCCGCCCGCGCCCGGCCCCGAGCCGCTGCCGCGCATGGTCTCGCTGGAGACGCTCTTGCGCGAGAGCGACGTGATCTGCCTCTGCGCGCCGCTGACCGCTGAGACCGCCGGGATGATCGATGCCGCCGCGCTCGCCCTGGTCAAGCCGGGCGCCCACCTGGTCAACATCGGCCGCGGCGGCCTGGTCGACGAGCCGGCCCTGGTCGCGGCGCTCGCGGAGCGACGGCTGGCCGGCGCCGGGCTCGACGTGCTCGCGCAGGAGCCGCCCGATCCGGCCAACCCGCTGCTCTCGATGGACCAGGTCGTGGTCACCCCGCACAGCCTCGCCCACAACGACGAGCTGCTGCGCGGCTGCGGCCACAGCGCCGTCGCAGCGGTGCTGGCGCTGGCCGCCGGCGAGCGCCCGCGCTTCGTCGTCGACCCGGCCGCCTTCGAGCATCCGCGCCTCGCCGGCCTCGCCGCCGGCCCCGAGGAGGAGGCATGAAGGACCGTCGCCTCGCCGCCGCCGTCAACGTCGAGGACCTGCGCCTGCTCGCCCGCCGCCGCCTGCCGCGGGTCGTCTTCGACGCGCTCGACGGCGGCGCCGGGACCGAGTGGACGATGCGCGAGAACAGCGCCGCCTTCGGCCGGCTGCGGCTGCGCCCCCGCGCCTTCGCCGAGGTCGGCGAGCGCGACCTCGGCACCACCGTGCTCGGCGAGCGCGCCTCGATGCCGCTGCTGCTGGCGCCCTGCGGGTTCGCCCGCATGTGCGACGGCGAGGCGGAGCTGGCGGTGGCGCGCAGCGCCGGCCGCGCCGGCACCCTGTTCGTGGTCAGCGCCGCCTCCAGCTACCCGTTCGAGCGGATCGCCGAGGTCGCCACCGGGCCGCTCTGGTACCAGCTCTACCTGACCGCCGACCGCGCCGCGACCGCGAAGACGATCGAGCGGGTCGCCGCGGCCGGCTACCGGACCCTGGTCCTGACCGTCGACTCGGCGATCAGCCCGGCCCGCGAGCGCGACATCCGCAACAAGCTGACCGTGCCGCTGAAGCCGAGCCCGAAGCTGCTCCTCGCCGGCCTCTCGCGGCCGCGCTGGAGCCGCGACTTCCTCTTCGGCGGCAGCGGGGTCAGCGCCGCCGGGGCGCTCGGGCTGAAGGACGCCCGGGTCGCCTTCTGGAACCTCGCCCGCACGGTCACCGACATGGCCGCGGTCACCTGGGACGACCTCGCCTGGCTGCGCGAGCAGTGGGACGGGCCGCTGGTCGTCAAGGGGGTGCAGCGCGGCGAGGAGGTGCCGCGGATGGTCGAGCTTGGGGTCGACGGGATCGTCGTCTCCAACCACGGCGGCCGCAACCTCGACGGCGTCCCGGCGACCCTCGACGTGCTGCCCGAGGTGGTCGCCGCCGCCGGCAAGGCCGAGGTCTACCTCGACGGCGGCGTCCGCCGCGGCGCCGACGTCCTCCGCGCGCTGGCGCTCGGCGCCCGCGCCTGCCTGGTCGGCCGCCCCTACATGTTCGCGCTCGGCGCCGCCGGCGAGGCCGGGGTCGACCGCATGTTCGAGCTCTTCCGCGCCGACTTCGAGCGGGCCCTGGGGCTCTCGGGCTGCGCCGGCGTCGAGCAGATCGACCGCTCGCTGGTCGCGCCCGCCGCCTGATGGGACCGCTGGCCGGAGTGCGGGTGCTGGAGCTGGCCGGGCAGGGGCCCGGACCGTTCTGCGCGATGCTGCTCAGCGACATGGGCGCCGAGGTGCTGCGGATCGACCGCGCCGCCGAGGTCGGGGTCGAGCAGCCCGAGCCGCCGCTCGATGCCGGGATCCGCCGCGGCCGCCGCTCCGCCGCGCTCGACCTCAAGCACCCCGAGGGGCTGGCGCTGGCGCTCGATCTGGTCGAGCGCGCCGACGTGCTGATCGAGGGCTTCCGGCCCGGGGTCGCCGAGCGGCTCGGGCTCGGTCCCGACCAGTGCCTCGCCCGCAACGGCCGCCTCGTCTACGGCCGGATGACCGGCTGGGGCCGTGAGGGGCCGCTGGCGGCGGAGGCCGGCCACGACCTCAACTACCTGGCGCTGACCGGGATGCTCGACGCGATCGGCCCGCCCGGCGGCCCGCCGGTGCCGCCGCTCAGCCTGGTCGGCGACTTCGGCGGCGGCGGCATGCTGCTCGCCTTCGGCGTCGTCGCGGCGCTGCTCGAGGCGGAGCGCTCGGGCCGAGGTCAGGTCGTCGACGCGGCGATGCTCGACGGCGCCGCGCTGCTCGGCTCGCTGTTCTTCGGCATGCACGAGCAGGGCCAGTGGGAGCCCTGCCGCGGTTCCAACCTGCTCGACGGCGGCGCCCACTTCTACGGCACCTACGAAACCAGCGACGGCCGCTGGGTCGCGGTCGGCGCGATCGAGCCGCAGTTCTACGCCAACCTGCTGGCCGTGCTCGGGCTCGACCCCGGGGAGCTGCCCGACCAGAACGACCGCGCCGGCTGGCCGCGGATGCGCGAGCGCTTCGCCGCGGTCTTCGCCACCCGCACCCGCGACGAGTGGGTCGAGGCGATGGCCGGTGCCGACGCCTGCTTCAGCCCGGTGCTCAGCATGGCCGAGGCGCCGAGCCACCCGCAGAACGCCGCCCGCGAGGTCTTCGTCCCGGCCGGCGAGGGGGCGCGCCCGCTGCGCCCGGCACCGGCGCCGCGCTTCAGCCGCACCCCGGCGGAGGCCGCCGCGCCGCCCGCGGCGGCGCCCGGCGAGCACACCGAGGCGGCGCTCGCCGAGTGGGGCGTCGAGGCCGCGGAGCTGGCCCGCCTGGGCGCCGCGGGCGCGATCGGACAGCGCCCCTGAGCGGCCTTGTGGAACCGCACAATCGCCGCCGCGAAGCCGGTTCGCCCGGCAGTTCGCCCCACCTAGCATGGGGTCTCGACCGCCGATCGCCGAGGGAAAGGGAGCGACGCAGATGAAGACCAAGGGAGCACTGCTCTGGGGACCGCATCAGGACTGGAGCGTCGAGGAGATCGAGATGGGGGATCCCGTCCCCGGTGAGGTCACCGTGCGGCTCGCCGCCTCCGGCCTCTGCCACTCCGACGAGCACCTGGTCACCGGCGACACCCCGGCCGAAGACTGGCCGATGCTCGGCGGCCACGAGGGCGCCGGCGTGATCGAGGCGGTCGGCGAGGGCGTCACCCGCTTCAAGCAGGGTGACCACGTGGTGATCAGCGCCGTCCCCGGCTGCGGTCACTGCCCTTCGTGCCTGATTGGCCACGGCAGCCTCTGCGACGAGGGCGCCCGCGCGGTCACCGGCCTGGCGATCGCCGACGACACCCGCCGGGTCAAGGTCAAGGACACGACCGCCGGCATGTTCTGCCTGGCCGGCACCTTCGCCCCCTACACCACCGTCAACGAGGCCTCTCTGGTCAAGGTCCCGTTCGAGATGCCGCTGGAGAAGGCGGCGCTGCTCGGCTGCGGGATCACCACCGGCTGGCACTCGGCCACCCGGGTCGCCGACGTGCGCCCCGGCGAGACCGTCGTCGTCGTCGGCATCGGCGGGCTCGGCAGCGCCGCGCTGCTCGCCTCGGTCGCCTGCGGGGCCGAAAAGATCGTCGCGATCGACCCGGTGCCGTTCAAGCAGGAGGAGGCCGGCAAGCTCGGCGCCACCCACACCTTCGCCTCGATGGAGGAGGCCCTGGAGCCGCTTATCGAGATGACCGAGGGCCGGCTCGCCCACAAGGTCATCCTCACCCCCGGCCGCATGGAGGGCGTCTACATCCAGCCCGCCCTGGAGCTGACCGCGAAGCTCGGGACGCTGGCGGTGATCGGCATGGGCTCGTTCGCCGAGGACGACACGAAGCTGAACCTCGCCTGGCTGACCGCGATGCAGAAAACGATCAAAGGCGGGCAGCTCGGCGGCGGCAGCCCGAAAGGCGACATCCCCCGCCTGGTCCAGCTCTACCTCGACGGCAAGCTGCGCCTAGACGACGTGATCACGCGCAGGTACAAGCTCGAGGAGATCAACCAGGGCTACCAGGACATGCGGGACGCGAAGAACCTGCGCGGCCTCATCGAGTACACGGACGCCGACCACTGAGCGGAGGAGGGCAAATGTCTACCGCAACCACCAGCAGCCCCGACCACACCAAGCTCGTCTCCAGCCCGCTGTACATCGGCGGTCAGTGGCAGGCCGGCGAGGCGGACCCGATCGCGGTCGTCGACCCGAGCAACGAGCGGACCCTGGCCGAGGTGCCGAGCGCCTCGGCGGCCCAGGTCGACGCGGCGCTGCAGGCGGCCCACGACGCCCGCGAGGAGTGGCGCCGGACCGGCGCGATGACCCGCGGCCGGCTGGTCCGCGAAATGGCCGCGGTGCTGCGCGACAACGTCCCCGAGCTGGGCGAGCTGGTGCTCCAGGAGACCGGCAAGATCCAGATGCTCTCGACCATGGAGATCGAGGTGACCGCCGACTTCATGGTGATCAACGCCGAGTGGGACAGCCGCATCGAGGGCGAGATCCTGCCCAGCGACACGCCGCGCGAGGTGATCAACCTGCTGCGCGTGCCCTACGGCGTGGTCGCCGCGATCTGCGCCTGGAACTGGCCGCTGGCGGTGCTCTCGCGCAAGCTCGCGCCGGCCCTGGTGACCGGCAACACGGTCGTGATCAAGCCCAGCGAGGTGACGCCGCTCTCGACGATCCGGGCGATGCAGCTATGGGCCGAGAAGCTCGACATCCCGCCCGGCGTGGTCAACCTGGTGACCGGCGGCGGCGAGGTCGGCGGCGAGCTGGTCCGCAACCAGAAGACCGACCTGGTCAGCTTCACCGGCCACCGCGACACCGGCAAGCGGATCGTCGCCGACGCCTCCGCCAACCTGACCCAGGTGGCGCTCGAGCTCGGCGGCAAGGCGCCGGCGATCGTGCTCGCCGACGCCGACATCGGGCTCGCGGTCGACTCGCTGATCGCCGCCCGCTACACCTCGACCTCCGGCCAGCAGTGCGGCTGCGCGGAGCGGGTGCTGGTCGAGCGGCCGGTGCTCGACGAGTTCGTCGAGCGCTACGCGAAGGCGGCGGCGGCGCTGCGGGTCGGCGACCCGCGCAGCGAGGTCGACCTCGGCCCGCTGGTCAACGCGGCCCAGTTCGAGAAGGTCTCGGCGGCGGTCGCGAAGGCGACCGAGGAGGGCGGCACCGTGGTCACCGGCGGCGGCCGTCCCGACGGCGGCGAGTTCGAGAAGGGCTTCTACTTCGAGCCCACCGTGGTCACCGGCGTCGACCGCTCGATGAGCATCGCCCGCGACGAGACCTTCGGCCCGGTGATGCCGGTGCTCCCGGTCGACAGCCTCGAGGAGGCGTTCGAGATCGGCAACGAGTCCCGCTACGGGCTGACCGGCTACCTCTACACCTCCTCCTACGCGACCGCGATGCGGGCCGCCGAGGAGATGGAGTGCGGCGAGCTCTTCATCAACCGCAGCGTCGGCGAGGCGATGCACGCCCATCACGGCGGCCACAAGGAGTCCGGCTACGGCGGCGGCGAGGACGGCAAGCACGGCCTCTACAAGTTCACCCAGGTGAAGGCCGTCTACCACAATTGGTAGCCGACCCCGGGCGCAAGCTCAACCTGCGCGACCTCGGCGGCCTGCCGACCGCCGACGGCCGCCGCCTGCGCGGCGGCGTGCTGATCCGCTCCGAGGCGCTGACCCGGTTCAGCCCGACCGAGCTGGAGCGGCTCGGCCGGCTCGGGATCGTCACCGTCTGCGATCTGCGCGCGCCGGCCGAGCGCCAGGCCGCCGACGTCGCCTGGCCGGCGACGCGCAAGCAGCCGCAGTTGCTGGAGCTGGCGATCTGGGGCGACGAGGGCCCGCGCGGGGTCGGGCTGAAGAAGGAGAGCGCCGCCAGCGAGGACGCCTTCCGGGCGATGATGACCGCCGCCTACCGCTCGATGCCGGCCTCGCTGGCCGAGGGCGGGCTGGCCAGCCTGGTCGAGACGATGCTGGTCGGCCGGGTTCCGGTGATGGTCCACTGCAGCCAGGGCAAGGACCGCACCGGCGTCCTCGTCGCCCTGCTCTGCGCCGCCGCCGGGGTCGAGCGCGAGACGATCCGCGAGGACTACCTGCTCACCAACTCCTTCTTCGACCGCGCCGCGGCGGCCCGCCAGACGGCGGCCTCGCTGGCCGGGCCGGGCGCGCCGCTCGCCGACCTCGACCCCGCCGTCGCCCGCGCCCTCGACGCCCACGTCGAGTACCTCGACGCGGCCTGGGAGGAGATCGACCGCGCCTACGGCTCGATCGACGCCTACCTCGACCTCGCCGCCGGCTTCGGGGACCCCGACCGGCGCCGCCGCTTCCGCACCCTGATGACGGAACCGGCGCCGGCCGGCGCCTGAGCCTCAGCCCGCGGATCGGCCCTTAGGCAGGGCCCGGCGTGAAGGTCGCCGGCATCTGCACCCAGCCGTTGACGATGCCGATGTTCGGGTACTGGCTGCTCTCGGCCTCGTCGATCTGGAAGTCCGGCATCCGGGTCAGCACCTCGGTCAGAGTGACCTCGATCTGGGCCCGCGCGAAGTGGGCGCCGACGCACTTGTGGATCCCTTTGCCGAAGCCGAGGTGCTTGTTCGGGGTGCGGTCGAGCGTGCACCCTTCGGCGCCGTCGAACACCTGCTCGTCGCGGTTGGCCGAGGCGAAGGCGATCAGCACCCGCTCGCCCGGCTGCATCCGCTGTCCGCCCAGCGTCGTCTCCTCCATCACCGTGCGCCCGATCGCCTGCACCGGCGTGTTCGAGCGCAGCAGCTCCTCGGCGGCGAGCGGGATCCGCGCGAGGTCGTCGGTCAGGAACTTGCGGTCCTCCGGGGTGCGGCTGAGGTGGGCGAAGGCGTTGGCGAGGAACGAGGTGGTGGTGTCGACGCCGCCCGAGAACAGCGTGTAGACGACCCCGACCGCGTTGTCCTCGGCGATCGGCTCACCCTCGATATCTGCGGTGGCGATCGCGCTGATCAGGTCATCGCCGGGGTTCTCGCTGCGCTCGCGGACCAGCTCGTGGATGCGCTCGACGATCTCCTGCAGGCCGGCCACCGCGCGGTCGAACTCGGGCGTGCCGGGCGGGTAGCCGAGGGCGTTGTGGAAGGGCTCGGCGTAGAACTCCCAGTCGTCTTCGTCGAGGCCCATCAGGCGCAGCATCCCGCTCGCCGGGATCGGCCCCGCGAGGTCGTGGACCATGTCGCAGCGGCCGCTCTCGATCACCGCGTCGATCCGCCGCTTGACGATCTCCTCGACCATCGGCCGCATCTCGGCGGTCGCGCTCTGCGAGAAGCGCTTGGTCAGGATCATCCGGTACGGCCGCCACTCGGGCGGGTCGGTCTCGGCCGGGATCATCGGCACGATCGCTTTGTCGGCCGGGATGAACAGCCCCGCCTGCGGTTCCCCGTTCGGCCCGCTCTGCAGCTGCGAGGAGAAGATCGCCGGGTTGTCGAGCGCGTGGACGACCTCCTCGTACCCGGTCACCACCCAGTAGCCCCCGTTGCTCTCGGCCCACGAGACGGGCGCGGTGTCCCGCAGCACCGCGTAGGTCGCGGGCGGGTCGGTCAGGTAGTGGTGGTCGAAGTCGACCGGGCACTTCTGCTTGGTGGCCACGAGGCGGCTCTCCTTCCGTCGGCGACACAGGTCCCAGGCCGCGGTTCCCAGCGCGGCGCCTGAGCGTCTTTCAGCGAGGCTACGTCGCCCCCCGCACCCCCGCCACGCCCCGCACCCGCCACTTTGGAGCGCTCTACAATCGAGCGCGAGACCGACCTGGGCTCATTCGCAGCAGCGCCGAGACTTGTCCCGCCCCGCGCGGGCTCGCTGCCGCCCAGCCCGCCTAAGGCTTGCCGCGCTTGTAGAGCCAGCGCTGGAAGAGCGGACCGAGGTTTTTGCCGGTGACCGCTTCGGCGTGGGCGATGAACTGCTTGATGTTGACGCTCGAGTAGCCGTTGGTGGCGGTCCAGCGGCGCAGGGTGCGGAGCATCGGCTTGGTGCCGACCCTGAGGCGGAAGGCCTCCAGGGCCATCGCGCCGCGCACGTAGGTGGAGGTGGCGAAGAGGTGCTTGGGGCTGCCGGGGTGGCCGGAGGGCGGTTCCCAGAAGCGGGTGTTGGAGGCGGGGGTGCGGTAGAGGTCGCGGAAGATCTGGCGGGTGGTGCGGCCGCCGTGCTGTTCGGCGTAGTACCACTCGGCCCAGGTGGCGAAGCCCTCGTTGAGCCAGATGTTGGGCCAGCGCTGCAGGCCGACGAGGTTGCCGAACCACTGGTGGGCGGTCTCGTGGACGACGGTGGTCAGGTCCGGGTGGTCGGTGTAGATCGGGCGGCTCTGGGTCTCGAGCGCGTAGCCGACGCTGGGTGCGTAGTCGACGACCGAGCCGGCGGTTTCGAACGGGTAGGGACCCCAGACCTTCTCCTGGAAGCGGATCACCTCGCCGAGCCGCGAGAGCACCTGGGAGGAGCGCGGCTCGAGGCGTGGGTCGACCAGGGTCCAGGAGGGCCGGCCGGCGAGTCGCTCGGCGCGCAGCTTGCCGCGGCCGATGTTGACCAGCGCCAGGTAGGGGCTCATCGGGCCCGGTTCGCGCCAGGTGTAGGTGACCCGGTTGCCGCCGCGCTCGATCTGCAGGAGGCGGCCGTTGGAGACCGCCTTGAGCCCCTTGGGCACGGTCAGCGCGATCTGGAAGGCGGCCTTGTCGGCGGGGACGTCGTTGCAGGGCAGCCAGGCGGCGGTGCCGATCGGCTCGCCGACCGCGAGCGCCCCGTCGTCGGTGTCGATCCAGCCCTCCATGCCGCCGTCCGGGTCGGTCACGGTCTGCGGGTTGCCGTGGTAGCGGACGGTGACGCGGAAGCGGGCGAAGCGCTCGACCGGGGTCCGCGGCCGGATCTTCAGCTTGCCCCGCCCGCGGTTGAAGCGGGCCGGCTCGCCGTCGACTTCGACCGCGTCGACGGTCAGCCCGAAGAGGTCGAGCGAGAAGCGCGAGAGGCGCTGGCCGGCGACCGCGTCGATCGTCGCGGTCGCGCGCAGCCGGTCGGTGCGCGGCTGGAAGGAGAGCCGGGCGGCGTAGCGGAGCGCGTCGTAGCCGACGTTCCCGGCGCGGGGGAAGAAAGGTTCGCGCTCCCGCTCCTGCGTGGCGGCGGCCGCGGGCGTGGCCGCCAGCGCGGCGGTGAGCAGCAGGAGGAAGGTCACACAGCGCTTCAAGAACCCCATGTTAGGTTCGCCGGGTGGCGGCAGGACAGGTGGACTACGAGCGGCACGGTCTGACCTACACGCGGAACCGGCGGGCGGATCCGCGGATCGAGGCGCGTCTGCACGCGGCGCTCGGCGACGCCGCGACCGTGCTCAACGTCGGCGCCGGGACCGGCTCCTACGAGCCCGCCGACCGCTGGGTGCTCGCCGTCGAGCCGAGCGCGACGATGCGCGCCAACCGCCCGGCGGGGGCGGCCCCGGCGCTCGCCGGCAGCGCCGAGGCGCTGCCCTTCGACGACGACAGCTTCGAGGCCGCGATGGCCTGCATCACCGTCCACCACTGGGACCCGCCGGCGGCCGGCCTGGCCGAGCTGCGCCGGGTCGCCCGCGGCCCGGTCGCGATCCTCACCTTCGAGCTCGACGCCCTGGTCCCCTGGCAGGAGGATTTCCTCGCCCCGGCGCTGGCGGTCGAGCGGCCGCGCTTCGGCCCGGTCACCGCGGTCGCCGCAGCGCTCGGCGGCCGCACCAGGATCGAGACCGTGCCGACCCCGGCCGACTGCGTCGACGGCTTCTTCGACGCCCACTGGAACCGGCCGGAGGCGCTGCTCGACCCGGCCGTCCGCGCTTCGCAGTCGATCTGGGAGCTGCTCGAGCCCGGGGTCGAGGAGGCGATCGTCGAGCGCCTCGGCACCGCCCTCGCCTGCGGCGCCTGGGACGCCGAGCACGGCCACCTGCGTCAGCTCGACAGCTACGAGGGCGCCCTGCGCCTGGTCGTCTCCGAACCCGGCTAGGGACTGGCGTTTGCCAGGCCGGGATCTCCCCCGGCCGTCCTCGCGCCGGCGGGCAAGTAGGTCCTTTTGATGAAGCGGCCCAGCAGGGGTACCGCGAACGAGTACTTCCCGAAGCGATTCTTGTAGATCATGCCCCGCTCGGCCAGGCTCGCCAGCATCTGGTTCGCGTGACTCGGGGAGAACGCCTTCACCAGGAGCTCCTTCGCGGTCGCGGTCAGTTCCTGAATCGTGAATTCCTCGTCGGCGTGGTCGAGGTGCGCAACGACCCAGAGGAGTTCGCGTTGCCGATCGGTGATCCGCGCCCACCTTCCGGCGAAGAAGTCCGCATCAAGCTTGTACTGGATCCCCTCGATCGGCACGCTCTTCTGCTCGTCGTCCGCATGCTGGCGAATGAACACGTCGTAGACCTCGCGGCAGATGAACTGGATGAAGTAGGGGTAGCCAGCCGACTCGTCGATGATGACGTCGACGGACTCGGGAGTCAGGGTGACCGGGCAGCCGGCTGTCTCGATCGGCCTCAGGATCGCTTCGCGGCTGTCCTCGCTCCTCAGCTTCGACAGCGTCATCACGCGAAACATGCGCTCGGCGTAGGTTCTCGCGTCGACGAGTTTGGGAAACAGGGTCGGGAGCCCCGCAAGCACCAGCATGAACGGAATTCCCTTCCTTTGAATCGACTGGAAGACATCGAGAAGCACCGACAGGGGGAACTGCTCCTTCGCCGCGTGGTCGGACAGGTTCTGTGCCTCGTCGTAGGCGAAGATCACCCGGCGCGGTCCCTGGTCTTTCAGGTGGTGCCAGGCGAACTCGAGCGCGGCCTTGATCTTGTCCGCGATCAGGCCCGGGGTACTGCTGTAGACATCGACCAGAACCTGGTGTGAGAGGGGGATCTCCTCGGGACTCTCCCCCGCGGCGAAGCCGACCCCCCGCCCGTGGTCCGGATTGGCGACCATCGCCGACGAGCTGACGAGAGCCAGGTCCGCGAGCAGCCGCTGCGCGAGTGCGGTCTCGCTGATGCTGGCGGACTCGGACAGATCAGCCGACGCCCACAGCCACCCCGCATCCATGGCGCGAGGCTTGAACGTCTCCAGCAGCACGGTCTTGCCGACTCCGCGCAGGCCGGTAACCACCAGATTCTCGAGGATCTCGTCCTGGGTGAGGAGGCGATCGAACTCCGCGTACTCCGCCTCGCGACCTGCGAGGTACGGAGGCATATGCCCCGCTCCTGGCCGGTATGGGTTCTGGAACGCGATCGAATTCACAGGAGATTAGCCTTCCCTCTAAATCAAAGTAGAAAGCTAAATTTAGCAAGCGTTCTAAGCCAGTGTTACTCTGACTTTGCCAGCCGGAGGGGGGAGTTGCTTACAATCGTGTAAGTAAGTCCCCTGGTGACGAAGCGAAAGGAACTGCTGATGAACCCGTTTCTGGAGAGCGGACGCGAGGTCGTGATCGTCGAGGCGGTGCGCACGCCGGTCGGCCGCGGCCATCGCGAGAAGGGCTATTTCAAAGACGTCCACCCGTCGACGCTGCTGGCGCGCACGCTTGGCGGGCTGGTCGAGCGGGCCGGCATCGACCCGGCCGAGGTCGGCAACGTGGTCGGCGGCTGCGTGCAGCAGTTCGGCGAGCAGAGCCTCAACATCACCCGCAACGCCTGGCTCGAGGCCGGCCTGCCGGAGACGGTGCCGGCGCAGACGCTGGACATCCAGTGCGGCTCCGGCCAGCAGTCGGTCAACTTCGCCGCCGCGCTGATCTCCTCCGGCGCCCACGACGTCGCGATCGGCTGCGGGGTCGAGAGCATGAGCCATAACTCGTTCGCCGACAGCCTCGAGGTGATGAAGGAGCACGGCTTCGCCTTCTCACCGCCGCTGATGGAGCGCTACGACCTGATCCCGCAGGGCCTCTCGGCCGAGATGATCGCCGAGCGCTGGGAGATCCCCCGCTCCGACCTCGACG
>CAYXFL010000003.1:0-96879 GCA_964464285.1 uncultured Conexibacteraceae bacterium | reverse complement strand
CGAGATGCGGACGTCGCCGATCTCGCGGCCGTGGCCGTCGACTAGCTGGTCGCGCATGAGCTCGAGCCGAGCAGCTCGAGCTCCGCCGCGCTGAGCCGCAGCTCGGCCACCGGCAGGGCCGCGGCGAGCTGCTCCGTCGTGCGGGCGCTGGCCACCGGGGCGGTGACCCCCGGCTGGGCCGCCACCCAGGCGAGCGCGACCGCCGCGACCGAGGTCTCGTGCGCGGCGGCGACGCGGTCGAGCGCCGCCAGCACGCGCAGCCCGCGCTCGTCGAGGTAGGTCATCGCGTCGGCCGCCCGGGCGCTCTCGACCTCGACGCCGGGGCGGTACTTGCCGGTCAGGAAGCCGCGCGCGAGCGCCCAGAACGGAACGCAGGAGACGTCGTGCTCGACGCAGACCCGGGCCAGCTCGCCCTCGTACTCGGCGCGCTCGACGAGGCTGTACTGCGGCTGCACGGCGACGAAGCGGGGGAGGCCCTCGCGGGCGGCGACGGCGAGCGCGCTGCCAACTCGCTCCGGGGTGAAGTTCGAGGCGGCGATCTGCCGCACCTTGCCCGCCTCGACCAGCCGCCCGAAGGCCGCGAGCGTCTCCTCCTGCGGCGTCTCCGGGTCGTCCTGGTGGGCGTAGTAGAGGTCGATGTAGTCGGTCTGCAGGCGCCTCAGCGAGGCCTCCACCGCGGTCTCGATCGTCGCCGGGGAGAGGTCTTCGAGCCCCGGCATCATCCCGACCTTGGTCGCGATCACCAGCTGCTCGCGGTTGCCGCGGGACTTCAGCCAGCGGCCGATGATCGTCTCCGACTCGCCGCCCTGGTTGCCCGGCACGAAGACCGAGTAGCGGTCGGCGGTGTCGATGAAGTTGCCGCCGGCCTCGAGGTAGCGGTCGAGCACCGCAAACGAGGCCTGCTCGTCGGCGGTCCAGCCGAAGACGTTGCCGCCGAGGCAGAGCGGGAAGACCTCGAGCGCCGAGCCGCCGAGCCGCCACCGCTCAGGCATCGGGACCGTTGAGGCCGAGGACCTTGGCGGTGTCGAGGTAGGCGGTCTCGCCGACGATCAGGCCGTCCCTGAAGTCGATCACGATCACCGAGGCGCACTCGATCTTGGCCCCGGCGACTTCGCGGCCGCCGAACTCGCCCCTGGGTTCGACGTGGAGCTTGCCCTCGACGTGGGCGACGTGGTCGGTGAAGGTGGCCCGCCAGAAGGGATCCATCGCCGGTCCGGGCCAGTTCTCGAAGCGCCCGAGGTAGTAGTCGCGGACCGCGTCGTGGCCGCGCACCTCGATGCCCAGGCCCGGGATCCGCTGCCACGGGTCGTCGGGGTGGATCGTCTTCATCGTCGCCTCGATGTCGTCGACCCACTCCGCCCGGAAGTGCTCCTCGAGGATCGCCTTGTTGGCCCGGGCGGCCTCCGTGTCCGCGACGAAGAGGTCGCCGTGGACGAGGCTCTCCATCGTTACCTCACCGGCGACGGCGAGCCTCATCGCGCGATCTTTGCCGTTCTCCAAAGCCGCTCTCCTTCCGATCCAGGGTTTCCGGATACAAAAAGGAATATGATATACCATCACTTGGGATGCAGCTGAGGATCGATATCGTTGGACACAGGTCACCCCTGCCGAGCGCATCGGCGTGACGACTGACAGCAAGGGTCGGCGATGAAACCTGCCTCCTTCGACTACTACGCGCCGGATGGCCTCGACGAGGCGGTTTCGCTGCTCGCCGGGCTCGGCGACCAGGGCAAGGTGCTCGGCGGCGGCCAGAGCCTGATCCCGGTGATGAACATGCGGCTGGCGCAGCCCGGCGCCCTGGTCGACGTCTGCCGGATCCCGGAGCTGCGCGGGATCGAGGAGCGCGACGGCCACACCTGGATCGGGGCGACGACCCGCCAGACCGCGGTCCTGCACTCGGCGCAGGTGGCCGGCCGGTTCCCGCTGATCGGGGCCGCCCTCGGCCACGTCGGCCACCCCGCCAACCGCAGCCGCGGCACCTTCGGCGGCACCATCGCCCACGCCGATCCGGCGGCCGAGATGCCGACCGTCGCCACCGCGCTCGACGCGGAGATGGTCGTCGCCGGTCCTGCCGGCCAGCGCCGGGTCGCCGCCGCCGACTTCTTCAAGGGCTACTTCACGACCTGCATCGAGGTCGACGAGATCCTGATCGGGATCGAGATCCCCTGGCGGCGCGGCGAGCGCACCGCCTGGTCCTTCCAGGAGCTGGCGCGCCGGCACGGCGATTTCGCGATGGCGGGGGTGGCCCTGGTCGCAGGGCTCGACGCCGGGGGCCGGGTCGAGGATGCCCGCCTGGTCCTGCTCGCGGTCGACGAAGTCCCGGTGCGGGCGCGCGCCGCCGAGGCGGCCCTGCGCGGCCGGCGGCTCGACGAGGAGGGCCTCGCCGCCGCGGTCGGCGAGCTCGCGGTCGAGGGGCTGAGCCCGACCGGCGACTTCCACGCGACGGCCGAGTACCGGCTCGCGATCACCAGGGTGCTGGCCGAGCGCGCGGTCGCCGAGGCGGCCGGATCGGTGGCGGCCTGATGGCCCTCAACGGACGCGAAGGGCCGACCACGGTTCACCTCAAGGTGAACGGCGAGTGGCTGCGCGCCAGCGCCGAGCCGCGCCTGCTGCTGAGCGACTTCCTGCGCCACGAGCTGGGCCTGACCGGGACCAACGTCGGCTGCGAGCACGGCGTCTGCGGCGCCTGCACGGTGCGCATCGACGGCGAGATCGCCCGCTCCTGCATCACCTTCGCGGTGCAGGTCGACGGCGCCGAGATCGAGACCGTCGAGGGCCTCGCCCGGGAGGACGGCGAGCTGCACCCGATCCAGGCGGCGTTCCAGGCGGAGCACGGCTTGCAGTGCGGCTACTGCACGCCGGGGATGCTGCTGACCGCCCAGCAGCTGCTCGAGGAGAACCCGGATCCGAGCGTCGAGGAGATCCGCGAGTACCTCTCGGGCAACGTCTGCCGCTGCACCGGCTACCAGGGCATCGTCCGCGCGGTCCAGCGCGCGGCCGGGCAGGGCCGGGAAGGGGAGGCCGGGTGAGCGGCGCCGGGACCGGCACCCGCGAGCGGGTCGCGCCGCCGGCCGGCGACCGCTACGTCGGCGCGCGGATGGCGCGCGTCGAGGACCCGCGCTTCCTCGTCGGCGAGGCGCGCTACATCGACAACGAGCGCCTGCCGGGCGCCCTGCACGCGGCCTTCGTCCGCAGCCCGATGCCGCACGCCCGGATCCGGTCCGTGGATCTCGACGCCGCGCGCGCGGCCGCCGGCGTGATCGGCGCCTTCGCCGCCGCGGACCTCGCCGAGGAGTTCGGGCCGATGGTCACCGATCCGAAGATCGAGGGCGTCGCCAAGATCACCCGCCACCCGCTCGCGGCCGACCGGGTCCGCCACGTCGGCGAGCCGGTCGCGGTCGTCGTCGCCGAGTCCCGCTACCTGGCCGAGGACGCCTGCGACCTGGTCGCGGTCGAGTACGAGCCGCTGACGCCGGTCGCCGACGTCGAGTTCGCGGTCAGCGACGCGGCGCCGCTGCTGCACGAGGACGCGGGCAGCAACCGGATCGCCGTGATGGAGGACTCGGCCGGTGACGTCGAGGCCGCCTTCGCCGCCGCCGACCACGTCTTCCGCAAGCGCTTCCAGCACGGCCGCAGCGCCGCCGCCCCGCTCGAAGGGCGGGCGGTGATGGCCGAGTTCGACGCCGCGACCGGGGAGCTGCGGCTCTGGTGCGCGTCCCAGCTTCCGCACGTCCTGCGCACCTATCTGGCGCCGATCCTCGGCATCTCGGAGCGCTTGCTGCGGGTGATCTCGCCGGACGTCGGCGGCGGCTTCGGGCTGAAGCTGCACCCCTTTCCCGAGGACGTCGTGATCCCCGCCCTGGCGCGCCTGCTGCGGCGGCCGATCAAGTGGATCGAGGACCGCTACGAGAATCTCGCGGCCGGTGTCCACTCGAAGGAGATGACCTGCGAGATCGAGCTCGCGACCAGCGCCGACGGCGAGTTCCTGGCGATGCGGGCCAGCTTCATCTCCGATGGCGGCGCCTACGGGGCCGGCCTCACCAACGCCCTGGTCGACACGATCAACGCCGCCACCGGGCTGCCGAGCCTCTACAAGATGACCAACGTCGCCTACCGGGCCGAGGTCGTGCTGACGAACAAGGCCCCGATCGGCGCCGTGCGCGGGGTCGGCTGGTCGCCGGGCCAGACCCTGCGCGAGACCCTGATCGAGGACGTCGCGCGGGAGCTCGGGCTCGACCCGGTGCAGTTGCGGCTGAAGAACTGCATCCCCTCCGAGCCGCAGGTCAACCCGTTCGGCGCCCGCTACGACGGCGGCAGCTACTCGGAGGCGCTGGAGCAGGTGAGCGAGCGGATCGGCTACGCGGAGCTGCGCGGGCGCCAGGCCCAGCTGCGCGCCGAGGGCCGCTACGTCGGCGTCGGCTTCAGCGCCTTCATCGAGCCGGGCGGGCTCGGCTGCGCCGGCTCGGCGGTCAACCGGCTGCCGGCGACCTACTACGACCTCGCCAACGTCACCGTCGAGGCCGACGGCACCGCGACCGTCCGCACCGGCCTGCACTCGCACGGCCAGGGCCACGAGACGACGCTCGCCCAGGTCGCCGCCGACGAGCTCGGCCTCACCCCGGAGCTGATCCGGATGGTCTACGGAGACACCGACTCGTCCGTCTACGGCAGCGGCACCCACGCCAGCCGCAGCGCCGTGATCGGCTCCGGCTCGATCGTCCTCGCCGCCCGCGTCGTCGCCGAACGGCTGCGCGAGATCGCGGCGATGCGCTTCCAGGTGCCCCAGCACGAGATCGAGCTGGGCGGCGGCTACGCCTGGCCGGCCGCGGACCCCGGGAATCGCCTGGAGATCGCCGAGCTGGCCGCTTTCGCCTACTTCGGCGGTCCCGAGCGACCGCTCGAGATCCAGGAGAACGGGCTGACCGCGACGCGCAGCTACGACCCGCTCGAGACCTACGGCAACGGCGCGATCGCCGCGGCGGTCGAGGTCGACGCCGGCACCGGTTTCGTCAGCATCCTCGAGATCGCCCTGGTCGAGGACTGCGGCGTGATGCTGAACCCGATGATCGTCGACGGTCAGGTCTCCGGCGCGGTCGCACAGGGGATCGGGGTCGCCCTGCTCGAAGAGGCCGCCTACGACGGCGATGCCCAGTTTCTCGCCGGCAGCCTGATGGACTACCTCTACCCCTCCAGCGCCGAGGTGCCGATGCTCGACATCGGCCACATCGAAACCCCCTCGCCGGTCAGCCTCAACGGCGTCAAGGGCATGGGGGAGAGCGGCGTGATCGCGACGCCGGCGGCGATCGTCAACGCGATCGCCGACGCCCTCTCGCCGTTCGCGGTCGAGATCGACCACGTCCCGGTCACGCCCAGCGAGCTGCTGGCGAAGATCGACCGCGGCCGGGTCGCTCCGGCCTGAGCCGGCTCACTCCTCGGCGGGCGGTGGGCTGACGGCGGTGGCCGCCTGGCGGATCGCGGCGACGATGTTGGCGTAGCCGGTGCAGCGGCAGAGGTTGCCGCCGATCAGCTCGCGGATCTCGGCGTCGCCGGCCGTCGCCAGGTCGGCCAGCGAGGGCTCGACCGTCATCAGGATCCCGGGCGTGCAGAAGCCGCACTGGAGCGCGTGGCACTCGTGGAAGGCCTGCTGCAGCGGGTGCAGCTCCTCGCCCTCGCCGGGCGCCAGCGACTCGACCGTGCGCACGCTGCGGCCGGACGCCTGGACCGCGAACAGCAGGCAGGCCCGCACCGGGGCGCCGTCGAGCTGCACGGTGCAGGCACCGCAGACGCCGTGCTCGCAGCCGACGTGGGTGCCGGTCAGCCCGACGCGCTGGCGGATGAAGTCGGTGAGCAGCTCGCGCGGCTCGATCGTCGCGCAGAACAGCTCGCCGTTGATCTCGATCTCGACCTCGACCGGGGGCGAGTCACTCATCCCCGGCCTCCTCGCGGTCGCGGCCGGCGCTTGCCGCGAGGATCGCCCGCCTGGTCAGCTCGCGCGAGAGGCGGCGCCGGAACTCGGTGCTGCCGTGGCCGTCGCCGGTCGGCTTGATTGCGGCGGCGACGAGCTCGGCCGCCGCCGCGGCGTGCTCCGCGTCGACGCGCTTGCCGACCAGCGCCCGCTCGGCCGCGGCGATCCGGATCGGGGTCGGCGCGGCGGCCAGCGGTGCGATCGCGGCGGCGGTGCAGACCCCGTCGGGGTCGCGGGTCACGGTCACCGCGCTGCCGGCGAGGGCGAAGTCGCCGCTGCGGCGGGAGAACTCGGTGAAGGCGACGCCGGTGCCGGGCGGCGGGGGAGGGACCTCGATCTCGGTGAGGATCTCGTCGGGCTCCATCGCGGTGGTCAGGTGGGTGAGGAAGAAGTCCCGCCAGCCGATCGTGCGGGCGCCCCGGGCCGAGCGCACGTGCATGACCGCGTCGAGGGCGGCGAGCGCCACCGGCAGCTCGGCGGCGGAGTCGGCGTGGACGACGGAGCCGCCGACCGTGCCGCGGTTGCGGATCTGGGCGTGGGCGACGTGGGCGGCGGCGGCGCGCAGCAGCGGCCACCCGTCGGCGACGATCCGCGAGCGCTCGATCGTCGCGTGGCGGGTCAGGGCGCCGATCCGCAGGCGGCCGTCGCGGCGGCGCAGATAGGCGAGCTCAGCGAGGCCGTTGACGTCGACCAGCAGCCCCGGGCGGGCGAGGCGGAAGTTCATCATCGGCACCAGGCTCTGGCCCCCGGCGATGACCTTGGCATCGTCGGGGCGGGAGGCCAGCAGGCGCAGCGCCTCGTCGAGGCTGGCCGGCGCCTCGTAGGCGAACGGGGCCGGTTTCACGCCGCGCTCCCGCGGTCGGCGAGGGCGGCGACCCGCTCCGGCGTCAGCGGCAGCTCCAGGGCCTCGGCGCCGAGCGCGTCGGAGACGGCGTTGGCGAGCACCGCCCCGGCGGCCGCGGTGCCGGCCTCGCCGGCGCCCTTGGCGCCGAGCGGGGTCAGCGGCGAGGGCGCGTTCTCGGTCACGTGCACGCGCACCTCGGGGACCTCGACCGCGGTCGGGATCAGGTAGTCCATGAACGAGCCGGCGGTCAGCTGGCCGCCGTCGTCGTAGGTCATCTCCTCGAAGATCGCGCCGCCCAGCCCCTGCGCCATCCCGCCGACGATCTGACCGTCGATCAGCTGCGGGTTGATCGCGACGCCGACGTCGTAGGCGACGCCGTAGCGGGCGATCTCGATCGCCCCGGTCACGGTGTCGACCTCGACCGCGGCGCAGTGCAGTCCGTAGGGGAAGCTCATCCCCTCGGAGCTGACGTAGGCCTCCTCGCTGAGCCCGGGGCGCTCGCCGCGCCCCAGCGCGTCGGCGGTCGCCGCCCGGGCGCTGAGCTCGCCCAGGGTGATGAAGCGCTCGGGATCGTCGCGGTCGGCGACCCGGTCGCCGGCCACCTCGACCGCCTCGGCCGGCCGCTCCAGCGCCGCGGCGGCCAGCGCCCGCAGGCGCTCGCGCAGCTGCGTCGCGGCCTGCTTTACCGCGGCGCCGCCGAGCGCGGTGGCGCGCGAGCCGAACGAGCCCATCCCGTCGGGCACCGACTCGGTGTCGCCGTGCTCGACCCGGATCGCCGCGTACTCGACGCCGAGGCTGTCGGCGCATATCTGGGCGAGGACGGTCTCCATCCCCTGCCCGAGCGAGGCGGTCCCGGTGTGGACGACCGGCACGCCCTCGGCGGTGATCGTCACCCGCGCGTACTCCCAGACGCCGATGCCGCTCTTCTCGACGAAGTAGGCGAGGCCGACGCCGCGTCGCCGGCCGGCCGGCGCGCCAGCGCGCCAGCGCGACATCTCCTCGAAGCCGAAGCTCTCGAGCCCTTCCTCGAGCAGCCGCGGGTAGTCGCCGCTGTCGTAGACGACGGGGTGGCCGTCGGTGGAGGCACCGGTCGCGTAGGGCATCTCGGCGGCTTCGATCAGGTTGCGCCGGCGCAGCTCGACCGGGTCCATCTCGAGCCGCCGGGCGGCGATGTCGATGATCCGCTCGCGGGCCAGGTTGGCCTCGTAGCGCCCCGGCGCCCGGTAGGTGCCGGCGGGGGTCTTGTTGGTCACGACCTGCTCGATCCGGCAGCGGTAGGCGCCGAAGTTGTAGGGGCCGGGGAGCAGGCCGGCCGTCATCCCCGGGACGACGCTGCCGTGGGTGCGCACGTAGGCGCCCGTGTCGTTGACGACGTGGTCGTCGAGGCCGAGGAAGATCCCCTCGGAGCTGAGCGCGAGGGCGATCTCGTGGATCTGCTCGCGCGAGTGGTTGCAGGAGCGCAGGTTCTCCTCGCGATCCTCGGTCCAGGCGACCGGTCGCTGGAGCTGGATCGCGCACCAGGGGATCAGGAAGTCCTCGGGGTAGAACTCGCCGCGGGCGCCGAACCCGCCGCCGACGTCGACCTCGACCAGGCGGACGCGATCGAGCGGCCAGCCGAGCAGCGAAGCGAGGATCCGCCGGTTGATGTGGACGACCTTGGCGGCCCCCCAGACGGTCAGCCTCCCGGTCGGGTCGACCTCGGCCAGCAGTCCCCGCGTCTCGAGTGGGACGGCCGCGTGGCGCTGGCAGCGGATCCGCTCGCGGACGACGAGGTCGGCGGCCGCGATCGCTTCCTCGATCTCGCCGCTGGCGATCGTGAAGTCGGCGGCGACGTTGGTGCCGGGGTCGGGGTGGAGGGCCGGGGCGCCGGGCTCGCGCGCCGCCTCGGGATCGGTGAGCACCGGCAGCGGCTCGTACTCGACGCCGATCAGCTCGGCGGCGTCCTCGGCGACGTAGCGGGAGTCGGCGACGACGAGCGCCACCGGCTCGCCCGAGTAGCGGACGCGCTGGTCGGCGATCACCGGCTGCAGGAAGCGCTCCATGCCGTCCCGTTTGAACATCCGCATCGGGATCCGCACGCCCCGTTCCGGCAGGTCGGCCGCGGTGACGACGGCGTGGACGCCGTCGAGGGCCCGCGCCGCCGTGGTGTCGATCGCGGCGATGCGGGCGTGGCCGACGGGGCTCCTCAGCAGCGCCGCGTGGAGGGCGTCGGGACGGCGCAGGTCATCGACGAAACGCGCCTCCCCGCGCAGCAGCGGCCGGTCCTCCTTGCGCCCGACCGAGCGGCCGGTGACCCGATCCCGGGTCGCCCGGGTGGGCGACCCGGTGCTTACCCCTGATGCCACTTGAACTCGACCGAGTTCCCGGATCGGGGCCGGCGCCGGGAGAGCAGCGCGATCAGCGCGATCAGCAGCGCGATCGCCCCGGCGGCACCGGCAGCCGGCAGGGCGCGCTGCATCATCGCCCCCGAGGCGACGGCGCCGAGGTCGAACGGCTCCGGCTCGGCGGCCACCGCGGCTCCGGGCGGCGCGCTCGCCGGCTCGCCGGCGTCAACCGCAGCGAGGTCTTTCTCACCGCCGAGGATCTCGCGCTCGAGCCGGGCCGCGAACTCGTCCAGCATCTGGCTGGCCACGTCCTCCATGATCCCGCGCCCGAACTGCGCCGGCCGGCCGGTCACGGCGAGGTCGGTCTCGACCTTGATCTGGGTTTCGCCGCCGAGGTCGGTCAGCGAGTTGCGGATCGTCGCCGTCGCCGTGCCCTGACCCTTGGCCTCTTTCGCCTGGGCCTCGATCGTCGTCGTGCGACCGTCCTCGTCGACCTCGGCGAGCTTCGCCACACCCTCGTACTCCATCGTCATCGGCCCGAGCTTGACCCGCATCTTGCCGCGAAAAACACCGTCCTCGCCACTGCTCGAAAGCGACGCGCCCGGCAGGCAGTTGGCGACCCGCGCGACGTCGAGGAGCGTCTCCCAGGTGCGCTCGACGTCCGCGGCTACGGTGATCTTGTTGACTAGATCCATCGGCGTCTCTCCTTGGCAGTTCGGTTCTTGACTGAGTTGGTGTGGGGTTTGTGACGCAGGTTCGCGAGCAGTCCTCGCAGGGCTATTCCGGCGTAGACGAAGAGCGGGGGCGAGAACAACAGGAACTCCTCGACCGGGACCGCACCGATGTGTCCAAAAGTCACCTGACTCACCACGCACGCCGATCTCGTTGATACATTCGATATGAAATCTCATGGACCACATGACGAAGAGCGACGCGGTCACCGCCGCGATCAGAGAGTTGATATTCACCGGTGAGGTGGCCGCGGGGGAGCCGCTCAGGCAACGGGACCTGGCCGCCCGTTTCGGCATCAGCCCGACGCCCGTCCGCGAGGCGCTGCGCCGTCTCGAGGCCGAGGGACTGATCGATTACGACGTCCACCGCGGCGCGACCGTGGTCGAGGCGTCCTTCGGTCCCAGTGAGGAGAACTTCCAGATCCGCTCCGTGCTCGAGGCGCTCGCCGCGCGCCTGGCGGCGCAGCGGATCGAGCCCGCCGAGCTCGACGAGCTGCGCGAGATCCACGAGCGCCTCTGCGACGCGGACCTGACCGAACTCGAAATCGGCGACCTCAACAAACGCTTCCACTTCGTGATCTACGAAGCCGCGCGCAGCCCGATGCTGCTCTCGCTGCTGCGTCTGCTCTGGCAGTCGTTCCCGCGCGGGCCGCAGACGCTGCGGCCGGCGAAGGAGTCCAGCGCCCAGCACGCGACGATCCTGAAGGCGCTTGAAGCCGGCGATCCCGACCAGGCCGAAGACCTGCTCCGCGAGCACATCCTCAGCGCGACGACATTCCTGCGGCCGGCGCCCGATTCCGATTCCGATTCCTAGTCTCGGCCGGCGGTTGCCGGTCCGCCCGCAACCGGTCAAGAGTCCTCCACGCTGGTGACGCCGGTGATGCTGCCGACCTGGGAGCGGGGGTCGCGCGGCTGCCAGGTTCCGGCTTCGACCTGGCCGAGGAACTCCTCGACCATGCGGTTGAACACCCGCGGCTCCTCGAGGTTGAGGGTGTGACCGCTTTTCGGCAGGATCGCGAGCCCCGCGGTGGGGATGGTCCGCTTCAGCATCAGGTCGGTCTCCAGGCACCCGTCGTCCTCGTCGCCGGCCGCGATCAGGGTCGGAACGGAGAGCGCCGCGAGCTCGTCGCGGAGCGCGTAGAGGGAGGGGCGCTGACCCTGGACGCCGCGCATCGTGTACGCGGAGCCGGCGGCGGAGTGTTCCCCTAGCTGGGTGGCGAAGACCTGCCACCCGTCAGGGTTCTTGTTCTGGAACTGAACCCGTGCCGGTCCGACGGAGTAAGTCTCGGCGACCTTGGTGGAGCCCAGCTGCTCGAAGGAGGAGGCGATCGCGTCACACTCGCCGCGGAACCCCTCCTGGGCGTCGGGGTCGGCGCCGTACCCACACCCGCCGACGAGCAGCGAGAGGGCACGGTCGGGGTGTTGGAGGCCGAGGTGAAGGGCGCAGAAGCCACCCATGGAGAGACCGACGATGTGTGCACGCTCGATCTCGAGGGCGTCGAGGACCGCTATCGCGTCGGCGACCGCGCGGTTCTGTGAGTAGGCGTTCGGGTCCTCCGGTACGTCGGAGGGGGAAAACCCACGCGCACCGTAGGTGACACACCTGTAGGAGTCCGAGAAGTACTCCATCTGCGGCGCCCAGCTGCGGTGATCGCCGGCGAACTCATGGATGAAGAGAACGGGTGTTCCTGCGCCGGCCTCCTCGACGTAGAGCTTGACCTGATCGTCGGTCTCGATGTGCGGCACTGGTACGTCCCTTCCCGGTTGAGTAAGCGTCTTTGGCGATCGTGAAATATGATATACCACAACCCATGGGCAGCGACGAGAACCACGCTGGTGGAACCGGTACTGCCCGACTGCGGGTCGAGTCCGTCTCACCGGGCGTCGTCGCTCTCTGGCTCGACCGCGGGGCCAAGCGCAACGCCCTCGATCGCGAGCTGATCGCCGCCCTGGCCGATGCCGTCGCCGAGGTCGAGGCGGCGACGCTGGTGCTGGGCGCCGAGGGCGATGCCTTCTGCGCCGGGCTCGACCTCTCCCTGGCGGCCGACGAGCGGGCCGCCTGCAGCGATCTGCTCTACGACCTCTACGACCGGATGCTGGCCCGCCGGGGGTCGATCGTCGGCGTGATCGAGGGTGCCGCCGTCGGCGCCGGGGCGCAGCTGGCGCTCGCCTGCGACCTTCGCATCGGCGGGTCGGCGGCGCGGTTTCGGTTCGCCGGCGTCGGCCACGGGCTCGCGGTCGGCGCCTGGGGCCTGGGCCCGACGGTCGGCCGCGGACGGGCGCTCGACCTCTGTCTGACGATGCGCGACCTGGAGGCCGGGGAGGCGGCGCGGCTCGGCTTCCTGGACCGCCTCGTCGAGGACCCGCGCCCGACCGCGCTGGCGCTTGCGGGTGAGCTCGCCGGTCGCGACGGCGGCGCCGTCGGCCGTGCCAAGGAGCTGGTCAACCGAGACCTGCGCCGGGCCCTGGCCAGCGAGCGCGAGGGCAACCGGGCGGCCTGGACGGGCTCGGTCGAGGGCCTCGGCTGGGGGCGCGATGACTGAGCCGGGAGCGCTCGTCGACGAGCGGGCCGCCCGGGCGCTCGCGGAGCGTGCCTGGGCCGTCCACCTCGGCGCCGGCGCCGACCTCGCGGACCTGCGCGAGCGGCTGGCCGGCGGCA
The DNA here is from genome assembly GCA_964464285.1 of uncultured Conexibacteraceae bacterium. Taxonomy (GTDB): domain Bacteria; phylum Actinomycetota; class Thermoleophilia; order Solirubrobacterales; family 70-9; genus VAYN01. The sequence continues at coordinate 84,356 of CAYXFL010000003.1, read as the reverse complement.
CCCTCGCCGCCGCCTTCGCGGCGACCGCGAGCGCCCGGCCCGACCACCTGGCGCTCGAGATCGACGGCGCGGGCGTCAGTCACGGCGAGCTCGACGCCCGGGCCGCGCGGCTCGGCGGCTGGCTGGCGCGCAACGGCGTCGGGGCCGGCGAGGCGGTCCTGGTCAGCGGCCGCACCTCGCTCGAGTTCGTGGTCGCCTACCTCGCCGTCCTGCGCTGCGGTGGGGTGGTGGTGCTGGCCAACCCCGACCTGACTGCGGCCGAGCTCGGCCACTACCGCGAGGGGTCGGGGGCGCGGGCCTGCCTGGCCAGCGCCGACGTCCTCGCCCGCATGCCGACCGACCAGCTCGACGTCGTCGTCGACCTCAGCGACGCGGACGTGGGCTTCCCCGCGCTGGCGGAGGCGCTGGACGGGGCCGCGATCGGGCCCGCCGCGGTCGCCGCCGGCGATCCGGCGCTGCTCGCCTTCACCTCGGGCACGACCGGCGCCCCGAAGGCGGTCCCGCTCACCCACGCCAACCTGCTCGCCTCGATCCGGGGCGCGATGTGGGCCTGGCGGTGGAGCGCCGACGACGTCCTCGTGCACTCGCTGCCGCTGGTCCACCAGCACGGCTTGAGCGGGGTCAACGCGACGCTGCTCGCCGGCTCGACGGCGCTGCTCAGCTCCGCGTTCGACCCGGTCGGGCTCTGCCGCCTGGTCGCCGAGCGGCGGGCGACCGTCCTCTTCGCGGTGCCGACGATCTACGAGCGGCTGCTCGCCTCCGCGGACGCCGAACCGCGGGCGCTCGCCGGCCTGCGGCTCGCGACCTCCGGCTCGGCGGCGCTGCCCGCGGGCCTCGCCCGGCGGATCGAGGAGGAGGCCGGGATCCGGCCGCTGGAGCGCTACGGGACGACCGAGTCCGGCCTCGACGTCTCCAATCCCTACGAGGGCGAGCGCGCGATCGGCACGGTCGGGTTGCCGCTGCCCGGCGTCGAGGTCGCGATCGTCGCCGGCGCCGCTCCCGCCGAGCCCGGCGAGGTGGGGGAGATCGTCCTGCGTGGGCCCCAGGTCTTCGCCGGCTACCGCGGGGCGGCGAGCGGCGAAGCGGGCTCGTTCCTGCCCGGTGGCTGGTTCCGCACCGGCGACCTCGGCAGGATCGACCCCGAGACCGGGTACCTGGCGATCACCGGGCGCTCGAAGGAGCTGATCATCAGCGGCGGCATGAACGTCTTCCCGCGCGAGGTCGAGCTGGCGCTGGAGAGGATCGAGGGGATCGACGCCGCCGCCGTCGCCGGAGCGCCGTCGGAGCGCTGGGGAGAAGAGGTCGTCGCCCTGGTCGTCGCCGCCGCGCCGGAGCGCTTCGACGCCGACGCCGCGCTGGCCGCTCTGCGCGGCGCCCTGGCCGCCTACAAGTGCCCGAAGCGACTCCACCTCGTCGGCACGATCCCGCGCAGCGAGACCGGCAAGATCCTGCGTGCGGAGGTCGCCGCCACGGTTCGTGAGCACGACGCGGAGGCGGCGGCGACGGCGGCTTACGGGAAGGTCCTCGACGCCGCCGGCAGGCGCCTGCGCGAGTCCGGGGAGCCGCCCACCGGCCCCCGCGACCCGGAGGCTCCTTGGTGACAGCCGGCGGCGGTCTCGACCCCGTGGCGGCCTTCGCACCGCCCGGTCCGCGACGCGCCGAAGCGGCGCAGACGGGGGCGAGCGACGGCGAGCTGCGCGGGGTGACGGTCGCGGTCAAGGACGTGATCGACGTCGCCGGGATGCCGACGGCGCTCGGCGTCGCCGGGTACGAGCCGCCCCCGGCGGCCGCGGACGCGGCCGTGGTCGCCGCCCTGCGGCGGGCCGGCGCCGAGCTGGTCGGCAAGGCCCAGACCCACGAGCTCGCGCTCGGGGTGATCACGCCGCAGACCGCGAACCCGCTCGACCGGACGCGGATCGCCGGCGGCTCCAGCGGTGGCTCGGCGGCGGCGATCGCGGCCGGTTTCGTCGAGGCCGCCCTGGGCACCGACAGCTCGGGCTCCTCACGCTGCCCGGCATCGCTCTGCGGGGTCGTCGGGCTGAAGCCGACCTACGGCCTGCTGCCGCGCGCCGGGGTCGCTCCGCTGGCGCCCAGCCAGGACGTGGTCGGCGTCCTCGCCGCCGACGTCGAGCTCTGCGCGCGCACGCTCGCCGCCCTGACCGCCGGCGCCGTCGGACCGCGCATCCCACCGGCGGGCGCCCGCCTGGGCATCGACAGGGAGCTGATCGAGAGCCGCTCGGAACCCGCCGTCGCGGCCGCCGTCCTCGGCGCCGCCGAGGCGCTGGCCGCGGCCGGCGCCGAGCTGGTCGAGCTCGAGCTGGGCGGGATCGCGCTCGCCGACGCCGCCTCGACCGTGATCGTCTTCGCCGAGGCCGCCGCCGAGTGGGGTGGTCGTGGGGCGGCCGGGCCGCCGTTCAGCGCCGAGCTGCGCGGCGCCCTGGCGGCGGGAGCCCGCATCCCCGCCGGCGACTACGTGCGCGCCGGGGCCGCGCGGGCGGCGCTGCGCCAGCGCCAGCGCGATGCCTTCGCCGCGCACGCGCTCGACGCGATCCTGCTGCCGACCACGGCGGTCACGGCGCCGCTCGCGGGCGCCGCGACCGTCGACCTGAACGGGCGCGAGGTGCCGGTTGCGGCGGCGCTGACCCGCTTCCTCTCGCTCGCCTCGCTGACCGGGCAGCCGGCGCTCTCGGTCCCCTGCGGGCTGGGGGCGGGGGGGTTGCCGGTGGGACTGCAGCTGCTCGGCCGCCCGTACGGAGAGCCGGAACTGCTGCGTCTTGCCGCCGCGGTCGAGGTGAGCCCCGGCGCGGAAGCGGCGAAACGGCGGCGAGAGGAGTCACAAGGGCACAACAGCCGTCAATGGCTGTATGATATATCATGTACCAGGTAACTAACCGGCTTGAGATGGGAGCGATGTGGACCTAAACCTCGATGGTTCCGTAGTGTTGATCACCGGCGGCAGCAAAGGGATCGGACGTGCCTGCGCCGAGGAGTTCGCGGCTGAGGGATGCCGGCTCGTGCTCGCCGCACGCAACGCCGAGCGGCTCGAGGCGGCGGCCGAGGAGCTGCGCGGCAGCGGGGCCGAGGTCCTGGCGGTCGCGGGCGACATGACCGTGATGACCGACGTCGAACGAGCTCGCGACGCCGCGATCGAGAAGTTCGGTCAGATCGACGTTCTCGTCACCTGCGCCGGCAGCTCGCCGGGCGGTCTGATGGAGGAGCTCACCGAGGAGGAGTGGATGGGCAGCCTCGGGCTCAAGTTCATGGGCTACGTCCGCTCCTGCACGGCGATCATCCCGCACATGCGCGAGCGCGGTGAGGGCAGCGTCGTGCTGGTCGTCGGCAATGATGGCCTCAAGCCCAGCTACTGGGAGATGACCGCGGGTGCCGCCAACGCAGCCGACATCAACTTCGCATCCTCGCTGGCCGAACAGTACGGCCCGCATGGGATTCGCGTGAACACCGTGAACCCCGGTCCGGTCGCCACCGATCGCTGGGACGGGCTCGAGAAGGCCTTCGCCCGCGACAAGGGCGTCTCGCAGGAGCGCGCCAACGAGCTGGCGGTCTCGAGCATCCCGCTCGGCAGGATCTGCACGCCGGAGGAGGTCGCGAACCTGGTCGCGTTCGTCGCCTCGCCGCGGGCGAGCTTCGTCAACGGAGCTCACATCCCGGTCGACGGCGCCCAGCGTAAGGCCCTGATGGATGTCTAGCTCGAGCCAAAGCCAGAGCGGCTTCAACCTCGGAGTCGACGTCGGTGGAACCTTCACCGACGTCGTCTGCATCGGGGACGACGGCCGCATCGTCACCGGGAAGTCACCGACCACCCCGTCCAACCAGGCCGACGGGATCCTCAACGGGATCGCGGTAGTCGCCGAGCGGCTCGGCCTCTCCCGCGAGGACCTGCTGGCCCAGACGAGCAGCCTCGTGCACGGCACGACCACCGCCACCAACATCATGTTGGAGTTCGACGGCGCGGTCACCTTCATGCTGACGACGAAGGGGATGCGGGACATCCTCGACATCCGTCGCAACATCAAGGAGGCGGCTTTCAGCCTGCGCCTGCCGGCCCCGCACCCGATCGTTCCCCGCGGCCGGCGCCTGCCGATCGCCGAGCGGGTCAACTACCTCGGTGAGGTGCTGGCCCCGCTCGACGAGGACGACGTCCGCCGGGCCGCGGCGCGGATGGCCGAGGAGGGTGCCGAAGCGGTTGCGATCTGTTACCTCTTCTCGTTCCTCAACGGCGATCACGAGCTGCGCACGCGGGAGATCCTGCTCGAGGAGCTGCCCGACCTGCACGTCTCGCTCTCGCACGAGGTGCTGCCGCGGATCCGCGAGTTCGAGCGCTTCTCGACCACCACGGTCGACGCCTACGTGGCGCCGCGCCTGAACCGTTACCTGCGCCGGCTCGAGAGCGAGCTGCGCGAGTCCGGGTTCCAGGGCGACCTGCTGGTGATGAAGTCAAACGGCGGCGTCACCGAGGTCACCCGTCAGCGCAAGAGCCTCGGCGTCGAGCTGGTCGCCTCCGGCCCGGCCGGCGGCGTCGTCGCCGCCGCCCAGCTCGGGACCAAGGTCGGCGACGAGAACGTGATCACGATGGACATGGGCGGCACCAGCCTCGACGCCTCGCTGGTCGAGAACTCGGCGCCGCGGGTCGGCACCGAGGCCTGGACCAACCGCCACCGCGTCGCCGTCCCGATCGTCGACGTCGAGAGCGTCGGCGCCGGCGGCGGCTCGATCGCCTGGGTCGACGACGGCGGCGACCTGCGGATCGGTCCGCAGAGCGCCGGCGCCGAGCCGGGCCCGGCCTGCTACGGCCGCGGCGGCACGCGGCCGACCGTGACGGACGCCGACCTGGTGCTCGGGTTCCTCGGCGCCGACTACTTCCTCGCCGGGCGCTCGAAGCTCGACCTCGAGGCATCCCGCGAGGCGATCCGGGTGCACGTGGCCGAGCCGCTCGGGATGAGCATCGAGGAGGCCGCGCAGGCGATCTTCAGGATCGTCAACCACAGCATGGCCAACGCGATCCGGCTGGTCTCGATCTCGCGCGGCTACGACCCCCGCGATTTCGCCCTGATGGCCTTCGGCGGCGGCGGCCCCCTGCACGCCGGCGCCCTGGTCGACGACCTGGGGATCCGCCGGATCCTCGTGCCGCGGACCTACGCCCCGGTGCTCTGCGCCCTCGGCGACACCCTCTCGGACATCCGCGAGAGCGTCTCACGCGGGGTCTACATGCGCGACAACGCGGTCGACACCGAGGCGATCCGGGCCGGCTTCGCCGAGCTCGCCGAGCGTGGCGAGGAAGACATGAGCGAGGAGGCCCTGCGGCTTCCGGGCCGAGTCGACCGCGCCGTCAACATGCGCTATCTCGGCCAGACCCACGAGGTCACGGTCCCGGTCGAGGAGGAGCTCGGGGACGGTGATTTCGGCCCGGTCGTGAAGCGCTTCCACGAACTGCACGAGCAGCAGTTCACCTTCAGCCGGCCCGAGGTGCAGACCGAGGTGATCGGCCTGCAGATCGACCGCTGGGCCTTCCGCGAGACGCCGGACCTGCAGGGCGCGACCCGCGGCGAGGCCGATCCGGACGCCCAGAACCGCCAGCACGCCCAGCGCGACGTGCTCTTCGCCGAGGCGACCGAGCCGCAGGCGATCGACGTCTACCAGGGCGAGTCCCTCGAGCCCGGCTTCACCGCCCAGGGCCCGCTGATCGTCCAGGAGGCCCACACCGCGCTCGTCGTCTACCCGGGCCAGACCGTGACCCTCCACGAGAGCGACATCTACGTCGTGGAAATCGAGGACAACAATGAGTAACCCCGCCCCCGCCGCAACGGCGGCCCTCCAGGCGGCCGTCCGCGAGGCCGAAATCGTCCTCCGCAAGGGGGCGCCCTCGCTGGCGATCGCCGACGACCGCCACTACGCGGTCGCCCTGCTCGACCGCGACGGTCTCGTCGCGGCCCTCAGCCGCCCCAGTCAGCTCGGCGTGATCGCCAGTGCCGGCAAGGCGATCCTGGAGACGATTCCCGACCTCGCCGACGGCGAGGTCGCGCTCAGCAACGACCCCGCCTACGGCGGCTCCCACATCCACGATTTCACCCTGGTGACGCCGCTCGGCGAGGCCGGCTTCGGGCTCGCCCGCCTGCACACCGTCGACGTCGCCGGCGACGTGCTCGGCGGCTTCAACCCCGGCGCCGTGACGCCGTGGGAGGAGGGCGCCCTGTTCCCGCCGATGCGGGTCGGCACCCTCGAGGAGATCGAGGACGAGATCGGCGTCGTGCTCGAGTTCAACACGCGCCTCCCGGACCTCCTGCGCGGCGACCTGGCCGCCGCCCGCGCGGCTCTGGCGGGTCTGCGCGAGCGCTTCGCCGCCGACGCCGGACTGGCCGGCGACCTCGCCGCCGCGATCGAGTTCGGCGAGCGCACGGCGGCCGAGCTGATCGGCGGCCTCGACGGTGGCGGTTCGGCGAGCGCGAGCGTCGACCACTGCTGCACCGGGGTCGGCGCGACCGAGATCCAGGTTGCCCTCTCGCTCGCCGGCGAGACGCTGAACCTCGACTTCTCGGGTAGCGGCCCGGTGGTGCCCGCCCCCATCAACAGCCCGATCGGCAGCACCCGCTTCGCGGCGCTGCTGCCGCTGGTGCTCGCGATCGATCCCGCGGCGGCCAACGAGGGCCTGCTGCGGCGGGTCGCGATCGAGGTTCCCGAGGGCGGCCTGCTGGCCGCGCCGGCCGACGCGGCCAGCGGCTTCGCGCCCTACCGGACGGCGGCCGCGGTCGCCGGCGCGGCCGCCGAGCTGCTCGTCGCCGCCGGCCTCGAGGTGGCGCCGTTCGACGGCGAGGTTGCCGAACCGCGCATGCGGTTCAGCGTCCCCGCCTGCACCGCCGAGGGGTGCCGGTTCGACAATCGCCGCGAGGCGACCCCGCCCGTGACCAACCGTCAAAACGCTGAGTGAGGAGCAAGGCATGACTACGACCAAGGGGGTCGACCGGATCACCGTCCAGGTCGTCCGCGAGTACCTCGACTCGCTCGCCAAGGAGATGAGCAGCATCGTCGAGCGCAGCGCGATGCACCCGCTCTTCAACGAGGTCCACGACTACTCGACCGGGATCTTCTACTACGACCGCGAGCGGGTGCACCTGATCTCGATGTCGCTGGAGACGGCGGTGCCGAACCACATCATCGCCTCGATGCTCTCGGTCGAGGCGATGATGGAGTCCCACGGCGAGGGGCTGGCGGAGCGCGACGTCATCGTTCTCAACGACCCGTACTTCGGCGGCACGCACAACGCCGACTGGACGCTGATGACCCCGGTGTTCCTCGAGTCCGGCTCGATCATCGTTCCCTCGGTCCGCGCCCACATGGCCGACTCCGGCGGGCCGATGGCCTCGAGCTACAACCCGGAGGCCCGCGAGGTCTGGCAGGAGGCGTTCAGGCTGACGCCGCTGAAGCTGGTCGAAGCCGGCGAGGTCAACTCGGACGTGATGCGCCTGGTGCTCCGCAACACGCGGATCCCGGACGTGCTCGAGGGCGATCTGGGCGCGATCCTCGGCGCCTGCGGCGTCGCCCGCGAGAAAACCGAGCAGCTGAAAGCGAAGTATGGCGACGAGCTGGTCGAGCACAGCATGATCTCGGCGATGGATTACGCCGAGCGGCGTTTCCGTGCCGAAGTCGAGAGCTGGCCGGACGGCGTCTACGACGGCGAGTCGATCCTCGACCACGACTCGGCGGGCGCCCGCGACCTCGCGGTCCGCTGCGCGATGACCGTCGCCGGCGACAGCCTCAAGCTCGACTTCACCGGCTCGGCGCCGCAGAGCCAGGGCAACGTCAACTCGCCGCTCGGCAACACCGCCTCGACCGCCTACGCCTCGCTGTGCACGGCGATCTCGGAGGACATCCCGGTCAACTCGGGCCTCTTCCGCGCGGTCGAGATCGTCGCCCCGGAAGGCTCGATCGTCAACCCGATCCCGCCGGTCCCGGTGATGATGGCGACCTGCCACGTCAACAGCGAGATCGGCACCTCGGTGATGAAGGCGATGGAGCACGTCGTCCCGGAGAGCTGCGGCGCGGTCGCCAACGGCGGCGCGCTCTGCACGATGTACGGCTGGGACGAGCGCTTCGACGAGTTCTTCGTGACGATCGAGTTCGGCTGCTTCCTGGTCAACGCCGGCGGCGCCAAGGGCACCGACGGCTGGGGCGGCTGGCCCTCGCCCTCGTCGGCGATCCGGTTCAGCACGATCGAGATGCTCGAGCTGCAGTTCCCGTTCGTCTACGAGGAGTGGGAATTCGCCACTGACACGGCTGCGCCGGGTCAGTGGCGGGGCCTGCCGGCGCTCTCGATGCGCCGCGAAGCGGTCAGCGACCAGTACACGAACATCTGGCTCGGAGGTGTCCGCAACCCGCCGCCCGGCTGGCAGGGCGGGGCCGAGGGCATCCCCAACTGGATCAAGCTCGAGGACGGCGCCGCCGACGAGCGCCAGGTCGACGAGACGGTGACCGCGGCGCTGCTGCCGAAGGGCTCGGTGATGTCGTCGATCAAGGGCGGCGGGGGCGGCTGGGGCGACCCGCTCGACCGCGACCCCGCGGCCGTGCTGACCGACGTCAAGGACGAGATCTACACCCAGGAGTACGCGCAGGAGACCTTCGCGGTGGTGCTGAACGGCACGCCGCTGGGGGTCGACGAGGACGCGACCAGGGCCCTGCGCGAGCAGCGCCGGGCCGACCAGAAGGAGGAGCGATGATTCCGCAGGTTTCCGCGCAGCGACTGCGCGCCATGTACTCGAAGGCGCTCGGCGCACGGCGCTTCGAGGAGGCCGTGGTCCGCGTCGGCCCCGAGACGGCCGGCTGGTACCACACCGGCATCGGGCAGGAGTGCACGGCGGTCGTGCTCGCCGACCTGCTCGCGAGCACCGACTACACGAGCACCAGCCACCGCAACCACCACCAGGCCCTGGCCAGGGGCGTCGGCGCCAACGAGATGATGGCCGAGATCTTCGGCCGCGCCACCGGCGTCAACAAAGGGTTCGGCGGCAGCATGCACACGATCTCCCCCGAGCACGGGATCGTCGCCAACTCGGCGATGGTCGGCGGCGTCGTCTCGCCGATGGTCGGGACCGCGCTGGCGACGAAGCTGCGCGGCGAAGACCGGGTCAGCGTCACCTCCTTCGGCGACGGGGCCGTCACCGAGGGCGCGATCTACGAGGCACTCTGCCTGGCGGCGCTCTGGCAGGTGCCGATCGTCTTCGTCTGCGAGAACGACCGGCTGATCGAGATGGACGCCAAGCGCGCCACCGGCACGGTCCCGGCGCGCGAGGTCAAGGACATCCCGTTCGGCTTCGACATCGAGGTCCGCGCGGTCGACGGCTCGGACGTCGGCATCCTCCACAACGTGCTCGGCGAAGTGCTCGCCGATGCCCGCAAGGGGCGCCCGTGGTTCGTCGAGATCAGGACCGAGCCCTGGCCCGGCAAGTCGACCGACCCGATCGAGCTCCCCGGCGGGGCGACCGACATCGACCTGATCTGCGGCCGCCGCGCGGCCGGGCCGGAGAACACGATGTGGCAGGTCGCCCGCGACCCGCTGGCGCTCTTCACCCGCGAGCTGCTCGCCGAGGGGCACCTGACGATCGAGGAGATCGAAGAGATCGACCGCGAGGCGCTGGCGACCGCGGAGCAGGCGGTCGAGTTCGCCCGCTCCTCACCGCCGCCGGATCCCGAGACCGCCTTCGGCGACTGGCTCAGCCCGACGGCCACCAACTGACGACTGCGAGGAACAGATGAGCACCACGACTTTCAGTGAGGCCCGCAACCGGGCCCTGACCCAGGCGGTCGAAGCGGACGACAGCGTCATCGTGATGGGCGGCATCGCCGGCCGGCCCGGCTCGGTGCTGGGCATCCCGGCCGAGCTGGCCGACCGCAACATCGACATCTCGATCTCCGAGCTGGCCGCGGCCGGTGCCGCGATCGGCGCGGCGCTGGTCGGGATGCGGCCGGTTCTGACCGTTCACCAGGGCAGCTTCTTCTTCCAGTCCTGGCCCCAGATCGTCCAGGAGGCGACCAAGCACGGCTTCGCCTCCGGCGGCAAGGTCAAGGTCCCCGTCGTCTTCCACATGGACACCGGCATCACCGGCGATGCCGAAGCACGCGAGGCCAACGCGGCGCTCTCCGCCGAGGGCTCGACCTCGATCTTCGACAAGCCGTTCGGCAGCAAGGGAGCCCAGCACGCGATCTCCCCGGAGGGCATGCTCTGCAACGTCCCCGGCCTGCAGATCGTCTCGCCCTCGACGCCGGCCGACGGCGCCGGGCTGCTGCTCAGCGCGATCGCCAGCGACGTCCCCACGGTCCTGGTCGAGCATCACGACCTGCTGTTCCAGACCGGTGAGGTCTCCGATCCGCTGGAGGTGGTGCCGATCGGCAGCGCCGACGTCAAGCGCGAGGGCTCCGACCTGACGATCGTCACCTACTCGGTCAACGTCCAGCGCGCTCTCAAGGCCGCCGAGAACCTGGCCGCGGAAGGGATCGAGGCCGAGGTCATCGACCTGCGCTCGCTGGCCCCGCTCGACGCCGAGACGATCATCGGCTCGGTCGCCAAGACCGGCCGCCTGCTCGTCACCGACCAGGGGCACCGCACCGGGGGCGTCGCCTCCAACGTCGCCGCCCTGGTCGCCGAGCGCGGCTTCGCGCACCTGCGGGCGCCGATCGCCTTTGCCTGCCTGCCCGACGTGCCGATCCCCTTCGCGCCGGAGCTGATCGACCACATCACGCCGACGGTCGCGAAGATCCAGGCCGCGGCGGCGAAGCTGGCGAGCAGCTGATGGGAGAGGCCGGCGGCGACCATGCCGCGCTGCTCGACGACCTGCGGGCGATGCAGCGGATCCGCGCCTGCGAGGAGAAGATCGCGGCCGCCTACCGCGACGGGCAGCTGCCCGGGCTCCTGCACCTCTCGATCGGCGGCGAGGCGGTCGCGGTCGGCGTCGCCGGCGAGCTCGGCGCGGGCGACCGGCTGTTCACCGGCCACCGGGGTCACGGCCACTTCCTCGCGATGGGCACGACCCCGCGCGAGCTGATGGCGGAGCTGGCCGGTCGCGAGACCGGCCTCTGCCGCGGTCGCGGCGGCTCGATGCACCTGATGGGCGAGCGGGCCGTGATGGCGACCGGGGTCGTCGGCGGCACGCTGCCGGTGGCGGTCGGCCACGCGGTCGGCCTGCCCGAGCCCGACGTGGCCGTGGTCATGTTCGGTGACGGATCCGTGCAGGCCGGCGTCTTCCACGAGGCGATCAACCTGGCCGCGATCTGGGGCGCCCGCGTGCTCTTCGTCTGCGAGAACAACGGCGTCGCCGAGTTCACCAAACGCGAGGAACACACCGTGGTCGGCGACGTCGTCGGCTTCGGGCGCATGCAGCAGATGGAGACCGAGGTCGTCGACGGCGGCGACGTCGAGGCGGTGCGCGCGGCCGCGCGCGGGCTGCTCGCCGGAATCCGCGAGACCGGCAAGCCGGCGATGCTGGAATGTCACATCACCCGGATGCGCTCCCACTACGAGGGCGACGTCAAGCGGGAGACCGAGGACCACCCCCGCGACCCGCTCAACCGGATCAACCAGCGCCTGCGTGAGCTGGGCGCCGAGGAGGACGTCTTGCAGGAGATCCAAGCGGCGGCCGAGGCCGAGGCCGAGCAGGCCTTCGCCCAGGCGCTCGCCGACCCCGAGCCCAACCCGGCCGACGACGCCGGCCTCGTCTACGCGAGGGCGCTCTCGTGAGGGGCCCGACCTACACCGAGGCCGCGCGCAAGGCGCTCGGCGCGGCGATGGAGGGCGACGACTCCGTCTACGTGCTCGGCGAGGACGTCACCGCCGGCGGTCCGTTCGGGATCACCAAGGGGCTGGTCGACGCCCACGGCACCGACCGGGTCCGCAACACCCCGATCAGCGAGGGGGCGGTCGCCGGCGCCGCGGTCGGCCTCGCCCTGGCGGGCAAGCGGCCCTTCCTCGACTTGATGTTCAACGATTTCATCACCCTGGCGTCGGACCAGCTGTTCAACAACGCGGCGAAGATCCACTTCATGGGCGGGGGGCGCTACAGCGTCCCGCTGACGATCTGGACGACGGTGGGGGGTGCGTCCCGCTGGGGAGCGCACCACTCGCAGCGCCTCGACGGCTGGTTCACGCAGGTAGCCGGGCTCAAGGTCCTGGCGCCCTCGACGCCGGCTGCGGTCGGCGCCGCGGTGACCGCGGCTCTCGCCGATCCCGACCCGGTCGTGATCCTCGCCGACCGGCCGCTGCTCTACAGCCGCGCCGAGCTGGCCGAGGCCGACGCCTCGCCCTGGGCGACGCGACGGATCGCCGCGGGGGACGACGTGACGATCGCGACGACCGGCCGGCTCGCCCACCTCGCGGTCAAGGTCGCGGGGGAGGCCGAGGTGTCTGCGGACATCCTCGACCTGCAGCGCCTCGCCCCGTTCGACGCGACCCCCGTGATCGAGTCCGCGCGGCGCACGAGCCGGCTGCTGATCCTCCACGACGAGGTCTCCTGCGGCGCGATCGCGCCGGCGATCGCGACCGCCGTCTACGACGCGGTCGGGAGCGGGCTGGCGGCACCGATCGCCCGGGTCACCTCGCCGGCGACCCCGGTTCCTGCCGGGGCCGTGCTCGAGGACGCCTACGCGGTTTCCGCCGAGCGCCTGAAGAGCGAGCTGCTGGGCCTTTTGCAAACGAAGATTCCGAGCGGGGGATGACCCCGCGGCATGTCCGACCAGAGAGGTGAGATGAATGTCTGATCCACTGCACGTCAAGCCGGGCGGGCCGCCGCCCCTGATCGATCTGCGGCCGCCGAAGTGCCCCGAGCTGCCGGAGGTCAACGGCGTCGACGATCTGCTCCCGTACCTGCACTCGGTGGCCGAGCGTCAGTGGAACCACGGGATCCACCCGGCCTGGGAGCTGAAGAAGGGCGACCGGGTTCTGCTCTACGTCGACAACTGGCACGACGAGATGTGCATCGAAGCCGCCGAGCGCGTCTTCGAGGCCTACAACTGCACCTACGAAATCCAGCGCGGCGACCGCGGCCCGAAACGGAGCTTCACCGGCGAGGACGAGGTCGGTGAGTTCTTCGCTCTGACCAAGACGCTCGCCGAATGGTTCGACGAATGGGAGCGGATCGACAACGAAGGCAACTTCGACAAGATCATCTGGGGCATCGCCGGCCCGGTCTTCGAGGCCAAGACCGCCCAGATCGCCCGCTTCCCGTTCATCACCCGGGAGATGATGGCCTCGCCGGCCCACCTGATCCACAGCGACGTCCTCAAAGCGATCGACGACTGGACCTTCGACAAGATGCGCCAGGCGCACCGGGTCCGGATCACCGATCCCGAGGGCACCGATCTCTCCTACACCAATAAGGACGAGTACTGGGACGAGAACCGGATCTTCTACGACCCGGACCTGATCGCCCGCTGGCACCCGAAGGACAAGGCCTACGCGAAGACGTACATTCCCGGCCACATCTCGGGCAAGCCCTCCTTCTACCTGCCCAAGGGCCTGGAGGACGGCAAGGGCGTGATCGCCGGTACCTGCAACCACATCGGCCCGCACCCCTACGTGCGGATCGAAGTCGAGAACAGCAACATCATCAGCATCCAGCGGGGCGGTCGCTACGGCGAAGAGCTCAACGAGGTGCTGGAGACGACCGGTGACCTCGAGTACCCCGGCCTGCCCGGCAAGGGGCTGCTGCACTGGTGGGAGGCTGCGATCGGCACCAACCCGAAGATCCACCGGCCGCGGATGGAATACGGCGAGGGCGCGGTCAACGGGCTCTACGACCGGGTGCGCAGCGGCGTCGTCCACATCGGCATGGGCAGCGTGATCTCGAGCGGTCCGGAGCGCGAGTGGCTGGAGGCCGGCCTGCCCACGGGTCACTTCCACATCCATCTCTACTTCCCGACGGTCGAGCTGGAGATGCTCGACGGGTCGCACGAGACGATCATCGAGCACGGCCACCTGAAGGCCCTCGACGATCCGGGCGTGCGTGAGGTCGCGGCGAAATACGGCGATCCCGACGAGACCCTGAAGGAGGACTGGATCCCGGCGATCCCGGGCATCAACGTCGAAGGCGACTACTTCAAGGACTACGCCGACGACGCGATCGACTGGACCCACACCGAGCTCAAGATCTGCCGCAAGTGGCACAACCTGTTCATGAAGATGGTGAGCAACTCGGGCTCGGCCCCGCACTGCCACTAACGGTCTTCCGTTCGCCCGAGGCCTCCCCCCCGGTCTCCGAAAAAACGCGAACGGCCCACGGGCCCCGCAGCCTCAAGGTTGCGGGGCCCGTGTCGGTTGTGGGGCGCGGGGTGCTGTTGAGGTTTGTCGCGGTATGCGAGACAAACCTCAACAGCACCACAAGCCAAACTAAGCGGCAGCCTCTTCCAGCAGGCCCTTGAGGCGGGTGAGGAAGCGGGACGCCTCGCCGCCGTCGACGGCGCGGTGGTCGTAGGTGAGGGCGAGGTTCATGATCGGGCGCACCTCGATCGTCTCGTTGCCCTCGGCGTCGGTCGCCACCCAGGGGCGGCGGATGATCGCCGGGGTGCCGAGGATCGCGACCTGGGGCTGGTTGATGATCGCCATCCCGGTGGCGGCGCCGAACGATCCCTGGTTGGAGATCGTGAAGGTGGCGCCGCTGAGCTCGTCCGGGGTGAGGGTGCCCTCGCGGGCGCCCTCGGCGAGGGTCGCGATCCGAGCGCCGATCTCGGCGGGGGAGAGGGAGTCGGCGTCGCGGACCACGGGGACGAAGAGTCCCCGCGGGGTGTCGACCGCGATCCCGAGGTTGCGGACCCCCCAGAGGATCGTCTGCTCCTCCTCGAAAGTCGCGTTGAAGACGGGGTGCTCGCGCAGCGCCGCGCAGGTCGCTACGGCAATGAACGGCAGGTAGGAGAGCCGCTGGCCGTCCGCGGCCGCCTCGTTGGCGCGGCGCCGGGCCTCGGCGACGGCGCTCATGTCGACGTAGACCTCGGTGAGCAGGTGCGCGGACGTCTGCAGGGAGCGGGTCATGTGCGCCGCCGTCGCCTTGCGCACCCGGTCGTTGGGCCGCAGCTCGTAGGCGAGGTCCTCATAACCGGTGGGCAGGTCGACCTTCGCGGCCGCGGGCTCTGAAGCGGGCGCGGGCGCGGGCTCCGCGGCCGGCTGCGGCGCGGGGGCGGGGGTGGGCGCCCCCTCGGCGGCGGCCGCGTCGCCGATCGCGATCCGGGCGATCACCGTGTCGACGGCGACCGTCTCCTCCGCGGCCGCCGTGATCTCGGCGATCCGGCCGGCGACCGGGGAGTTGATCTCCATGTCCGCCTTGTCGGTCTCGACCTCGCAGATCGGTTCGTCGACCTCGACCTGGTCGCCGACCTCCTTGAGCCAGACGACGATCGTGGCCTCCTCGACCGAGCCAACCGCGGGAAGTCGCACCTCATGAGTTTCTTGCTCGGCCATCGATCCTCCTGTGTTATTGCCCTTCGGGATGGAACATGATATATCATTCGCCTGGACCGAGAAGGACCTTCCCGTGAGGAGAAGTCGGAGCCTTGACAACCGACGGATGTCATATGATATATCATGGCGAATCCGTGTAAACCGACGATCGGTGCGCTCTTCGGAGCCCGTCCCGTCCGGAATTGCGCTTGGGAGCGCAGACCGCGCCAGTTACGAAGGGGAAGGAGTGCAGAGAGCTTGACCGGCCGAGCGAGATCGGCGCCGCCGCACTCGCGAGTCCGTTTTTCCGGGACCGACACGAGGTCGTTCCCTCTGGGTGGTTGGATCAACAGACGAGGAGAGGTTTGATGAAGGTACCCCGTAGCAAGTTGCTGTTCATGGTGGTCTCGGTTGTGGTTCTGGCGTTTGGCGTCGCGGCCTGCGGCGGCGACAGCGAATCGTCCGGGAGCGCCGAGCCGGGCAGCATGAAGGCGGAAGAAGTGACGCTCGGCTATGTCCCACCGGCCAGCGAAAACCCGATCATCCAGGCCCTGATCGGCGGTCTCGAACAGAAGACCGAGGCACTCGGCATGACCTACAAGCAGTACGCGGGTCAGTTCGACACCGAGGCCCAGATCCAGGGCGTGCGGGCGGCGCTCGCCGATGGCGTAGATGCCCTCTCGATCCTGCCGATCGACCCGAAAGGCATCCAGCCGACGCTCGACGAAGTCCGTGACGCGGACGTGCCGCTGATCGTCAACCTGACGCCGGAAGTGAAACCGTTCCTGACCAATTTCGAACTCAACGACGAAGAGGCCGGCTACCAGGTCGCCCAGTACGTCGCCGAGACGCTCAAAAAAGAAAACCGCGAGTGCAAGGTCGGCATCATCGAGGGCATCCCGACGGTGCCCCTGCACGTGAAACGCAACGCCGGCATGGCCAGCGGTGCCGAAGACGCCGGTTGCGAGGTCCTCGACAAGCAGGTCAACAAAGACGACACCGCCGGTGGCGCGCGACCGATCGCGGCCGGGTGGGCGACCAAATACGGCTCCGAGATGACCGGTGTCCTCGCCTACAACGACCCCAGTGCGCTCGGCGTCACCTCGGTCGTCAGCAGTGATTTCAGCCCGCAGGTTTCGGGCTTCAACGGCGACCCCGAGGGCGTCAAGGCGGTCGAACAGGGCCGCATCCTGGTGACGATGTTCGAGCCGGTCGTGCTGATCGGAAACGGCATCGCCCAGTCGGCCTACGACAACCTCGTCGAGGGCACCGAGGTCCCGGAGGAAATCTGGGCCGAGTACGAGCTGCTCGACAAAGAGACGCTCAAAACGTTCACCCGCCTCGAGCAGCAGCTCGCCTCCCCGATGGACGTGAGCTGGAAAGACGAAGGCGGCAAATACATCATCCGGGGTTCGAACGAATAAGGACAGGATGATGACCGGACCGTCGGTTCAGATCTCAGGCGTCTCCAAGGCGTACGGCCGGGTGCAGGCCCTCAGCGAGGTCAGCGCTGAACTGCACCCAGGCGAGATCGTGGCCCTGGCCGGAGAGAACGGCTCGGGTAAGTCGACCCTCTCCAAGGTCGTCGCCGGACTGGCGGCTCCGGACAGTGGTGAGGTGCGGGTGGGTGACCGGGCTCTGGTGCCCGGTCACCCGGCCGACTCACGCGATGCGGGCATCGTCCTGGTGCCTCAGGAGCCTTCGCTCGCTCCCCACCTCAGCATCGCCGAAAACGTCCTGCTCGGCGAGCTCCCGCGCGGGCTGGGCTTCTACCGGCGCAGCGCCTACGTCGACGCGGCGCGACCGTTCATGGAACGGATCGCGCTGGATCTGAGGCCGGAGACCCTGGTCGAAGACCTGCCGCCGGGCGATCGAGCGATGGTCGCGGTCGCGGCGGCGCTCGCGGCCGAGCCGCGCTTCCTGATCTTCGACGAGACCACGAGCCGGCTGGTCGAGCGCGACGTCGACCGGCTCTTCGAGGTGGTCCGCGACCTGCGCGCCGGAGGAACCGGCATCGTCTTGATCACCCACCGGCTGCGGGAGATCTGCATGCTCGCCGACCGCGCGGTGGTGCTGCGCGACGGCGCCAAGGTCGCCGAGATGGAGCGGGAGCAGCTGGCCGAGGAGAAGATCGCCGCGGCGATGGTCGGCCGCGAGCTCAGCAAGATGTTTCCGGCTCGCACGCCGCCGCAACGCAAGGTCGTGCTCTCGGTTCGCGATCTCGTCGTCGAGGGGGGTAGCGAGCCGGTCAGCTTCGATGTCGCGGCGGGGGAAGTGCTTGGTCTCGCCGGTCTGGTCGGCAGTGGCCGGACGCGGATCGCCGAGACGATCTCGGGGGCGCGGGAACCCCGGGCGGGAACGGTCGCGGTGGACGGCAAGGAGGTGCGGCTGACCTCGACGGGGGCTGCCCTGCGCGCCGGTATCACGATCGTCCCGCAGGACCGCCACGGGCAGGGGCTCAACATGATCGGCACGGTGCGGGAGAACATCAATCTCGGCGGTTGGTCGGCCGGTTTCGTGCGCCGGTCAGAGGAGCGCAGGGTCGGTCTCGAGGCGATCGCCCGGCTGGGGATCCGAGCACCCGGGGTAGACGCCCCGGTGCGCAATCTCTCCGGGGGCAATCAGCAGAAGGTCGTCCTCGGTCGGTGTCTTGCCCGTAATCCGCGCGTGCTGGTTCTGGATGAGCCCACGCGCGGGGTTGACGTAGGTGCGAAGGAGGAACTTTTTCATGTCATCGGAGAAATGCTCGACAAGGGGATGGCGGTGGTGATGGTCTCCTCTGAGATGCTCGAGGTGCTCGGCATGTGCGACCGGATTCTCGTCCTGCACGAGCGCGCGGTCGTCGGCGAGATGTCGCACGACGAGGCGACCGAGGAGAAGATCGCGCTGATGAGCGGCGGCGGCACGGAGGTGGTCTCGTGACCTCGCTCACGGCGCGCGCCGGCAGGTCCTCCGTGGGCTCGCTCGGGGGGCGCCTGCTCGCGGGGATCCTGCCCTACCTCGGCGTGATCGTGATGATCGTGCTCCTGGTCACCTACTTCGCGGCGACCCAGCCGCGATTCCTGACCACGGCGAACCTCGTCAACATCCTCGAGGCAGCCAGCGTCCTGCTGATCATCAGCATCGGCCTGACGGTCGTCCTCCTGGTCGCCGGCTTCGACCTCTCGGTGAGCGGCGTGCTCGTGCTCTCCGGCGTCTGCCTCGGCAAGATGCTGGAAGCCGGGATACCGACCGTCCCGGCGCTGATCCTCTGCGTCATCGGCGGTGCCCTGATCGGCCTGATCCTGATGGGGATCCCGGTCGCCAAGGCCGACATGGACCCGTTCATCCTCTCGATCGGGTTACTCTCGGCGACCGGCGGCCTGGCCCTGCTGATCGCCAACGGGGAAGAGCTCTCGCTCTACGAGGAGAGTGCCGTTCGGGCGCTTGGAACCGGCAAGATCGTCGGCATCCCGGTCCCGGTCGTGATCGCCCTCTCGATTCTGGCGCTCACCTTCTTCGTGCTCAGGTACACGGGTTTCGGGCGGCGGCTCTACGCGGTCGGCGGCAACCCCGAAGCCGCCAGGTTGGCGGGGATCAACGTCTTCTGGGTGCGCGTCTCGGCCTACGTGTTCTGCTCTGCCCTCGCCGCGCTGGCGGGCGTGATCGACGCCGGCCGGCTCGCCTCGGCCTCGCCGACCGCGGACACCGCGATCACGCTGACCGCGATCGCGGCGATCCTGCTCGGCGGCATCAGCCTGCTCGGCGGCTCGGGAAGCGTGATCGGGACCTTCCTCGGCGTGATCTTCCTCGGCGTGCTCTCCAACGGCCTGATCCTGGCGAGCATCTCGATCTACTGGCAGGGTCTGGTCACGGGCGTCGTCTTGCTCGCCTCGGTTGGGATCGACCACCTGCGTCGGAGCCACTCGCGCCGCGAGACGGAGGGCTGACCGGACGGTACGGACGCCGGCGGGGCAGGCCATGGCCTGTCTCGCCGGCTCCGTATCGTGACGCCGCATGGGCGGGCAACCCGACCAGCGTGGCTGGCTGACCTGGTGGCGCAAGCGGCGCTGGTACGAGCGCAACCACCGGCCCCTGCGCCGCTGGCGCCTCGACCGCCTCGCCGCCCGCGGCGGCTTCTACATCCGTCGCCCGGTCGAGGGTGAGCTGCTCGAAGCGCTCGAGGACGGGCGGCTGCGAATCGGCGAAGGCACCCTGCTGGAGCCGGGCTGCTGGATCACGCTCGGCCCCGAGGCAGAGGTCGAGATCGGCGCCGGCTGCTTCCTCAACCGCAACGTCATGATCGCCGCCCAGGAGCGGGTCTCGATCGGCGACCACACGATGCTCGCCAACGGCTGTTTCGTCGGCGACGCCGCCCACCGCTACGACGACCTCACGCAGCCGATCACCTGGCAGGGCTTCACCTCCAAGGGCCCGGTCGAGATCGGCGCCAACTGCTGGCTCGCCGCCAACGTCGTCGTCACCAGCGGCGTCCAGATCGGCGAGCGCTGCGTGGTCGGCGCCAACTCCGTCGTCACCCGCGACCTGCCGCCCCTCACGATCGCCGCCGGCGCCCCGGCAAAGCCGATCGGCTCGGTCGCTCCGTCGTAGGGCCGGGGCCGTCCGGCTGGACCGGGGGTGCTGTTGAGGTTTGTCGCGGTATGCGAGACAAACCTCAACAGCACCACAGCCAATCCGCTCCCACGACTAAGCGTGTTTCTCGGTCGTCTCCTCGACCCGCTTCTTGTCCTTCTCGTCCTTCTCGTCATCGTCCCCGCGTCCGATGCCGCCTTTGAACTCGCGGATGCTGCTGCCCAGCGAGCGGCCGAGCTCGGGCAGCTTTTTCGGCCCGAAGATGATCAGGACGATGATCAGGACGATCGCGATCTCTAGTGGCCCGATGTTTGGCATAGGTCTATGTTGGCACGGTCGGCGGACCGGCGGGCAGGGCGCCCGCCGGGGGCACGCTCAGACCAGGAAGCCGGTCGCTTTCACCGTTTTCAGCACCTGGTTGGCGGTCGCCGGCTGGTCGAAGGCGCCGTCGGGGGAGATGTTGGCCGGCGTCGGTTTCAGCAGCAGCCCGGCGACCGAGGCATGGCGCGCCTCGACCGACCAGATCGAGAGCGCCGCCGCGATGTAGGCGGGGCTCTTGATGTTCAGCGCCTGGCCCGAGTAGGCCTTGACGCCGGTGTTCTCGAGCGCCACCGCGGTCTTGATGAACGACGCCTCGTCGGACGTGGTGCCCCCGAAGTCGACTTTCGGCGCCGCCACCGCTTTGCGGCCGAGCGCTTTCTTGAGGAACTTGACGTGGGCGTTCTCGTCGCTGGTCGTCTGCTTGAGGAAGGCTTGCGCCTGCGCCCCTTTGAGGAACGTCCGCTTGGCGTTGTTGGCGGTCGCCTCGTTGTAGAAGGCGGCCTCCAGGTACTCGAGGGTGAGCGCGTAGTTGAGGATGCCGACGTCGCCCTTGCCGAAGCTGGCCGGCGGCCGGCCCTTGCCGGCGGCGCTGGCGCCGGCCGGGGTGAGCGCGCCGATCAGGGCGCCGCCGCCGATCATCGCGCCGCCGGCGAGGCCGGCCTTCTTGAGGAAGTCGCGGCGGTTGTCGTCGGCGTCAAGGCCCTCGACCGCTTCGTGGGCGGCCGCGGCGATCGCCTCGCCGCTGTCGATCTCGTCGATTCCATGCGTGTTCATCCGGTCCTCCTGGCTGGTGGGGGTGCGTGGGGCTGGCATCTGCCCCCGATTGCGCATCTCCGGCCCGGGTAGATCACATTCCGCCGGATCTTTAAGTTCGCCACCAAGGCGGGTCGTGGGGCTGCCTATAATCCGGGGCCGATGGCCGTGACCCGTAGGGCATGGACCTATGAACTCCGATCTCACCACCAGGCACACCCCCCAGCAGGATGCTGCCGTGCGCGTCTGTCGCGCCAAGGCCGAGCTTCGCGATGCCCTCGCGCCGCTCCGTCGTGCCGCCCGCACGATCGGCCTGGTGCCGACGATGGGCTACCTGCACGATGGCCACGTCTCGCTGCTGCGGGCGGCCCGCGCCGAGTGCGACGTCGTCGTCATGAGCCTGTTCGTCAACCCGACCCAGTTCGGGCCCGGCGAGGACCTCGACCGCTACCCGCGCGATGAGGAGCGCGACCTGCGGCTGGCCGCCGAGGCCGGCGTCGACTTCGTCTTCGCGCCGGCGGTCGCCGAGGTCTACCCGGAAGGGTTCGCCAGCCGGGTCGAGGTCGGCGGCACGCTCACCGAGGTGCTCGACGGCGACCGCGCCCGGCGCGGCCCCGATCACTTCCGCGGCGTCACCACCGTGGTCGCCAAGCTCTTCAACGTCGTCGGCCCCGACGTCGCCTACTTCGGCCAGAAGGACGCCCAGCAGGCGGCGGTGATCCGCCGCATGGTCCGCGACCTCGACTTCCCGCTGCGGATCGAGGTGATGCCGACCGTGCGCGAGCGCGACGGCCTGGCGATGAGCTCGCGCAACGCCTACCTCGAGCCGGCCGACCGCGATCGCGCCGCGGCGCTCGCCCGCGCCCTGGCCACGGTCGAGCGCGAGGCCCGCACCGGCTCGCTGCGGGTGGGCCTGGAGGCGGCGCGGCGCGAGCTCGCCGCCGCCGGGATCGAGCCCGAGTATCTGGAGGCCCGCGACGCCGAGCTGCTGGAGCCGGTCAGCGAGCTGAACGGCCGCCCCGTCCTGGTCGCGGTCGCCGCCCGAGTCGGCGCCGCCCGACTGATCGACAACGTCTTGATTTCACCCTAGGAGGGAAGGGAGCACCAATGCAGAGGCAGATGCTGAAGTCCAAGATCCACCGCGCCACCGTCACCGATTGCGACGTCGACTACATCGGCAGCATCACGATCGACACCGAGCTGATGGCCGCCGCCGACCTGCTCACCAACGAGCAGGTCCACGTCTGGGACATCGACAACGGCAAGCGCTTCGTCACCTACGTGATCGACGGCGAGCCGGGCTCGGGGACGATGCAGGTGAACGGCGCCGCCGCCCACCTGACCGAGCCGGGCCACAAGATCATCGTCGCCTCCTTCGGCGCCTACGACGAGGCCGACCTCGAGCGCTACGCGCCGGTCGTCGTCCACGTCGACGCCGACAATCGCGCGCTCGCGGTCGACGACCGCCCGGAGGTGCTGGTCTCATGAGCTCCGGCGCCCGCTCCCACACGATGCCCGCCGCCGACCGCGTGGCGATGAGCCTGCCGCGCCTCGAGGAGATGAAGCGCAACGGCGAACCGATCGTGATGGTCACCGCCTACGACTATCCCTCGGCGACCGTCGCCGAGGCGGCCGGCGTCGACCTCGTCCTGGTCGGCGACTCCGCCGCCAACGTGGTGCTCGGCTATCCGCGCACCGAGCTGGTCTCGATGGAGGAGATGATCGTGCTCGGCAAAGCGGTCCGCCGCGGCCTGAAGACGCCGCTGATGATCGGCGACATGCCGATGGGCAGCTACGAGGCGAGCAACGAGCTGGCGGTCCAGAACGCCCAGCGCATGGTCAAGGAGACCGGCTGCCAGGTGGTCAAGCTCGAGGCCGGCGGCCTCTCGGTCGAGCGCGCCCGGGCGATCATCCGCGCCGGGGTCCCGGTGATGGGCCACGTCGGCCTCACCCCGCAGACGGCGACCGCGCTCGGCGGCTACAAGGCCCAGGGCAAGTCGGCGAAGGCGGCGATCCAGCTCTGCGAGGACGCCCTCGCCCTGCAGGCGGTCGGCTGCTTCGCGATCGTCTTCGAGGCGGTCCCCTCGGCGGTCACCGAGGCGATCGTCGGCCGGCTCGAGGTGCCCTCGATCGGGATCGGCGCCGGCCCGGCGACCTCCGGCCAGGTGCTCGTCTTCCACGACCTGCTCGGGATCACCACCGGCCACATGGCGAAGTTCGTCAAGCGCTACGCCGACGTCCACGAGGAGATGGTCGAGGCGGTCGGCCGCTACGGGGCGGAGGTCCGCTCCGGCGCCTTCCCCGAGGAGGCCCACGGCTACAGCATCGACGCGGAGGAGCTGGCCCAGCTCAAGGCCTATCTGGAGATGGAAAGCCTCAGCTCTTCGAAGGCCTGGGAGTGGGAGCCGCTGAGCTGAGCTCGCGGTGCGGGTCTCGTCGCGACCCGATCGAATAGAAAACGCGCCGGCCGCTCCAGGGGAGAGCTGACCGGCGCGCACATCCTCGGTTAGACCGTCTTCGAGATCGAGATCGACGGAACCGAGCCCTCCCTGGCTGAAATGAGCATGGTCTCACCCCCTTTCCCCCTGATGCGTGGCCTGGTGGGGAAACGACCCGTTCCATTACTGAAGATGGTTCCAGCAATGGATTCTGCTCTGCCATAAAGTCGCTTAAACGGTCAGAACTACGTCTACGATGGACCGGCCTGGACCAAACGAGACGGAGGAACTGATGCCCAAGTCAAAGTCGAAAACCGAGGGAGACAAGTCAACGCTTGGGGCGATCGTGGCTCACCCGCTGCGCAGCCGCTGCCTGACCCGCCTCGCGGAGCGGACGGCGAGCCCGACCGAACTTTCCGAGGAGTTCGAAGAGAACCTCGGCAACGTCAGCTACCACGTGCGCAAGCTGTGGCGGGCCGGGGTCGTCGAGATCACCGACGAACAGCCGGTGCGCGGCGCGATGGAGCACTTCTACCGGGCTGTGGTCCGGCCGAACCTGTCGGACGAGGAAGTCGCGAAGCTGACGATCGAGGAGCGTCAGTCGCACGCGCTGCAGGGGCTCGCGCTGGTCGCCGCCAACGCCACCGACTCGATCGACGAGAAGACCTTCGGCAAGCGCAGCGATTACCACATCAGCCGCGTCCCGCTGCGGGTCGACGAGGAGGGCTGGCAGGCGATTCGCGATCTCTACGCGGACACACTGGAGCGAGTCCTCGAGATCCAGGTCGAAAGCACCGAGCGGCTCGGGGCGAGCGGTGAGGCGGGCACCCCGGTGGTCGCCTTCAACACGTTCTTCGAGATGCCGGAGCGCCCGCGGGACGAGTAACCCGACGGCGCCCCGATGCACGAAGATAGGCGCGGTGCCTATCTACGAGTTCGAGTGCGAGGGGTGCGGGGCCCGGTTCGAGGAGCTGGTCGCGGTCGATAGCGCCGGGCCCGCCTGCCCGTCCTGCGGGGCGGAGCGCGCCCGGCGGCTGCTCTCCAGCGTCTCCCCGCCGGGCCGCCAGCCGCGCGGCGCCGGCGTGCGCTCCGACGAATCGCGGCGCCGCGAGCGCGAAGGGGCGCGCCAGGACCGGTTGAGCGAGACGCGCAAGCGGCGGGCGCGGGGGGAGCAGCCGTGAGCCTCGGCGCCGCGGAGCGGCGCGAGGAGCTGATCGGGGTCTACCGCGAAGTCCAGAAGTGCACCCGATGCCCGCTGCACGCGACCCGCACCAAGACGGTCTTCGGGGCCGGCAACGCCGACGCCGAGCTGATGTTCGTCGGCGAGGCGCCGGGCGCCGAAGAGGACCGCCAGGGCCTGCCCTTCGTCGGCCGCGCCGGGCAGCTGCTGAACCAGTTGCTGGGCGAGATCGGACTGAGTCGCGGCGACGTCTTCATCGCCAACGTCCTGAAGTCGCGCCCGCCCGGCAACCGCGACCCGCAGCCGGCCGAGATCGAGGCCTGCAAGCCGTACCTGTTCGAGCAGGTGCGGCTGATCGAGCCGAAGGTCGTCTGCACGCTCGGCAACTTCGCGACCAAGCTGCTGACCGGCAACCCGACCGGGATCACCCGCGTGCGCGGCACCCCACAGGTGCACCGGCTCGGCGCCCGCCCGGTCCACCTGCTGCCGCTGCTGCACCCGGCGGCGGCGCTGCGCACGCCGGCGATGATGGAGGCGCTGCGCGGGGACTTCGCGACGATCCCGGCCCTGCTTGCCGGCCCGCCGGCGGAGCTCGGCTGAGGTGGAGACGGTGCGCAGCGGCTCCGCCGCCGAGACCGAGGCGCTCGGCGCCCGCGTCGCCGAGCGGCTCGCCCCGGGCGACGTGGTCGTCGTCAGCGGCGAGGTCGGCGCCGGCAAGACGACGCTGATCCGCGGCGCCTGCCGGGCGCTGGGCGTGACCGAGCCGGTCACCTCGCCGACCTTCACGATCGGTCAGCGCTACGGCGGCGGCCGGCTGCCGGTCTCCCACCTCGACCTCTACCGGCTGCAGAGCATGGAGGGCGAGGACCCGGCGCTGCTCGACGATTATCTGGGCGGTGACGGCGTCGCCTTCGTCGAGTGGCCGGCGGCCGGAGCCGAGCGGCTCGGCCGGCCCGCGCTGGAGGTGCGTTTGCGCCACGAGGACGAGCACACCCGGGTGGTCGAGATCGGGTGGTAGCCGGCCCCGCCGCCGCTCCGACGCCCGATTCGCCGTGTTTCCGACGACGAACGCAGCTTGTAGCATCGCGTTCTCGAACTTCGACTCGAGGAAGGGTGGACCCCAATGAAGGCACTGAAAGCGCTCGCAGCGACCGCGGTCGTCGCCGGACTCCTGCTGAGCGCCGTGCCCGCGTCGGCCGATGCCGCCGCGTACAAGAAGTACGTCGCCTGCGGCAACTCGCGCAACGCCGAGCCCGCGCACAAATGCCCGGCCGGCAGCAAGAAGGGCGCCTTCTTCCGCAGCAACAACGCCGATGTCAACTACACCGTCTGCGTCCGCTTCCCGAGCGGCAAGAACCTCTGCGCGCAAGCGCAGGAAGCCGAGCAGGGGACGCTCTACGTGAACAAGATCACCTCGACGATCCCGGGTGTTCACACGGTCACCTGGTTCGTCAAGGGCAAAAAAGTCGGCACCTTCCGCTTCCGCGTCACCAGCTAGGGGCGCCGCCGCTCTGGTCGTAGTCGGGTTCGACACCGCGACGGCCGACACCGCCGTCTGCGCCTGGCGCGACGGCGAGGTCATCCACGAGTCGCTGCTCGGCCTCTCCGCGGAGGGGCGGCCGCGGCATGCGACCGGGCTGCTCGCCGAGGTCGAGGCGGCGGCGGCCGCTGCCGGCGGCTGGGAGGCCGTCGACCTGATCGCGGTCGGGCTCGGGCCCGGCTCGTTCACCGGCCTGCGGGTGGCGGTGGCGACCGCGCAGGGGCTGGCGACGGCGCTCGGCCTGCCGGCGCGCGGCGTCTGCACGCTCGACGCGATCGGCCGCGGGATCGGCGCCCAGCCAGGCGCGGAGGGCGAGCGGCTGGCGGTCCAGGACGGGTTCCGCGGCGAGGCCTTCGCGGCGCTCTACGACGCCGGCGGGAGGCGGCTCTGGGAGCCGGCGGTCTACCGGCCCGAGCAGCTCGGCGAACGAATCTCCTCACTGCCCACCGCCCCCTCGACGGCCGGCTCGGGGGCGGTACGATTCCGACGTGAGTTGACCGAGAGCGGAGTCCGGATCGCGGACGACGCAGACCTCGTCCACCGCGTTGCCGCGCGGCACCTGTGCGCGCTGGCGGTGGAGGCGCCGGCGGGCGAGGCGGACCGACTCGCGCCGATCTACCTCAGACCCCCCGACGCGGAGCGGTGGCGTGAGCGAGACCCTTCAAGAGCGCAGTGAGCTGACCCGGGAGGTCGAGGTCCGGCGGCTCGCCTACAGCGACCTGCCGGCGGTGATCGCGATCGAGCGCCGCTCCTTCCCGACGCCCTGGTCGCTGGCGATGTTCGTGCTCGAGCTCTCCAAGCCGTCGGGCATCTGCCTCGCCGCGCACGCCGGCGACGAGCTGCTCGGCTACCTGATCTGCTCGCGCTACGACCAGGTCTGGCACCTGATGAACATCGCCGTCTCCCCGGACCGGCGCCGCGGCGGCGTCGCCGCCCGGCTGCTCGGCCGGCTCTTCGAGGAGGGGCGCGGGGTGCTCCCGTTCACGCTCGAGGTGCGGGTCTCCAACCGCGGCGCGATCGCGATGTACGAACGGTTCGGCTTCCGCTCGGCCGGCGTGCGGCCCCGCTATTACCACGACAACGGCGAGGACGCGCTGATCATGTGGCTCGACTAGGCCGGGCCGCCTGACCTGCTGAACTGCCCCAATGCTCCTCGCGATCGAGACCTCCTGCGACGACACCTGCGCCGCCGTGCTCGACGGCCCGCGCATCCTCAGCAACGTGATCTCCTCGCAGGCGAAGGCGCACGAGGGGTTCGGCGGCGTCGTCCCCGAGGTCGCCTCCCGCCACCACCTGGAGCTGGCGACGCCGGTGGTCGAGGCGGCGCTGGGCGAGGCCGGGGTGGGGCTGGAGCAGATCGAGGCGGTCGCGGTGACCGCCGGGCCGGGCCTGATCGGGGCGCTCCTGGTCGGGATCAGCACCGCCAAGGCGATCGCCGCGGCGCGGCGCCTGCCGCTGATCCCGGTCGACCACCTGCAGGGCCACGTCGCCGCCAACTTCCTCGAGCCGGAGCCGCTCGAGCCGCCCTTCCTCTGCCTGGTCGCGAGCGGCGGCCACACGCTGCTCGCCGCGGTCCGCGACCACGCCGGCTACGAGCTGCTCGGCCAGACCCTCGACGATGCCGCCGGCGAGGCCTTCGACAAGTCGGCGCGGCTGCTCGGGCTCGGCTATCCGGGCGGGCCGCTGATCCAGAAGGAGGCCGAGGGGGGAGACCCCGAGGCGTTCGAGATGCCGGTCGCGATGAGCCGCGACCCCGGCCTCGACTTCAGCTTCAGCGGCCTCAAGACGGCGCTCGTCTACCGCTGCCGCGAGCTCGGGCCCGAGGGGGTCGCGGAGCGCCGCGCCGACCTCGCCGCCTCCTTCCAGGCGGCGGTCGTCGGCCAGCTGGTGGCGAAGCTGCGGCGGGCGCTGAAGCGGGGCGGCTGGGAAGCGGTCGCGCTCGGCGGCGGGGTCGCCGCGAACGGGCCGCTGCGGGCCGCGGTCGGTGAGCTCTGCGAGCAGTTCGGCGTGCGCCTGAAGCTGGTCCCGATCGCGCTCTGCACCGACAACGCGGCGATGATCGGCTCGGCGGCGCGCTACGCGACGCCGATCGCCTACCCCGACTACCTCGGCTACGACGCCTTCGCCAGCGGCGAGGGCGCGGTAGGCGCCGCCCGCGCGGCTAAGGCGGCGCAGCGGAGCGCGGCTTGAGCGCCGCCGGGACGGGCGCCGAGCCGCCCACCGTGGTCGTCTACTCGCGGCCCGAGTGCCACCTCTGCGCGGAGGCGATCGAGCGCCTCGTCGCGCTGCACGGCGAGGGCTACCGGTTCAGCCTGCACGAGATCGACGTCGAGAGCGACGAGCTGCTGCTGCGGCGCCACCTGGAGCGCATCCCGGTGGTCGAGATCGACGGAATCGTCGCCTCGGAGCTGGTTCTCGACGAGACGGCCGTGCGCGCGAGGCTCGATACTGTGGGGGCATGGTCGAGTTGATCGAGGAGTACGGAACGGCGGAGTCGGCGCCGGTCGGCGGTGAGCGGCTCTCGCTGGGTGTTGCGGCGCGCCTCTCGCGCTACCTGCAGGTGTTGACGCAGGCCCACAAGATGGGCCGCGAGACGATCTCCTCGCAGGAACTCTCCGAGTACACGCACATCAACCCGACCCAGATCCGCCGCGACCTCTCCGGCTTCGGCAAGTTCGGCAAGCGCGGCGTCGGCTACAACGTCGAGTCGCTGCTGGCGGAGATCCGCAAGATCCTGCAGACCTCCGGCCAGCACAACATCGCCCTGTTCGGCGCCGGCAACCTCGGCCAGGCGATCGCCAACTCGCCGATCTTCGCCGACCACGGGTTCCAGGTGGTCGCGATCTTCGACACCGACCCGGGCGTGGTCGGCACACGGATCGGCGAGCTCGAGGTGCAGGAGCTAGGCGACCTCGGCGGCGTGGTCGCCGCGGAGGAGATCGTGGTTGGCGTGCTCGCGGTGCCGGCGGAGGCCGCCCAGGAGGTCGCCGACCGCCTCGTCAAAGCCGGCGTGAAGATCCTCTTCAACTACTCCGAGCAGCTCCTGCAGGTGCCTCCCGAGGTGACCGTGCACACGTCCAGCCCCGCCGTCGACCTGCTCTTCGCGCTCTACTTCTACCTGGCCTAGGCAGCCGTCCTTGTCCCTCGACCTCGACCTCGCACGAGAGAGATTCGAGTCCTCGACCGACTTCACGATCGGCCTCGAGGAGGAGTTCGCGATCCTCGACCCGGTGACGCTGGAGCTGGCGCACCGCTTCGAGGACGTCTACGCGGCCGCTCAGAAGGACGAGTTGCTGGCCGAGTCGGCGGCCGGCGAGCTGATCGCCTCCGAGATCGAGATCCGCTCCGGCCGGGCGAGCAACTTCGCCGAGGCGGTGGCGCTGCAGGGCGAGCGGCGGGCGCGGCTGTTCGCGCTGGTCGCCGAGATGGGGCTGACGCTGGGCGCGATGGGGACGCATCCCTGGGCGAGCTATCTCGACCAGCGGATCATCGACACGCCCCACTACAACCGCCTGCGCGAGGAACTCGGCTGGGTCGCGCAGCGCAACAACACCTGGAGCCTGCATGTGCACATGGGGGTGCGCGGGGCCGACCGCGCGATCGCGGTCTGCGACCGGCTGCGCGAGCTGCTGCCGCTGCTGCTCGCGGTCTCCGCCAACTCACCCTTCCTCGACCGCCGCGACAGCGGCCTGCACACGGTCCGCACCGAGATCTTCACCCGCACCTTCCCGCGCTGCGGGGTGCCCTCGCCGTTCGGCGACTGGAGCCGCTACGCCCGCTTCATCGAGACCCTGCAGCGGACCAATACGGTGGTCGAGTCGACCCAGCTGTGGTGGAGCGTGCGCCCGCATCACAGCTTCGGCACGGTCGAGGTGCGGATCTGCGACGCCCAGAGCAGGGGGGAGGAGTCCTTCGCGCTGGCCGCCCTGATCGCCGCCTGCATCGCCCAGACCGCGCTCGACTACGACGAGCTCGGCTACGAGGGGCGCGGCGGGCCGCTCGCCGACCGCGAGATCGAGGAGAACCTCTGGCGGGCGATCCGCTACGGCGCCGCCGGCAAGCTGATCGACTTCCGGCGCGGCGAGGAGGTGGAGGCGCGGGCCGCTCTGGAGGCCGTTCTGGCCTGGACCGAGCCGGCCCGTACGCAGCTCGGGATCGACCCGCAGCTACCCGAGCGCAACGGCGCGGAGCGGGCCCGGGCGGCCCTTGCGGAGGGCCGTTCGATCGAGGAGATCTACCGCGAAACGGTGGCCGAGACGCAGCGAACCTACGCCGACGCCGGCCTCGCATATAGACTCCCGCGCCGCTAAATCCACCGGAGGAATCAAACTTGACCAGCTTTTTGACCGACTACGGGGTGGTCGTTGCGCTTGTCTGCGCCGGCGCCGCCGTGGCATACGGACTGATAGTCACCCAGCGACTGCTCGCGAAGTCGCCCGGAAACGACCGCATGCAGGAAATTTCGGGCGCCGTGCAGGAAGGCGCACAGGCCTACCTGAACCGCCAGTACACGATCATCGCCGCCGTCGCGATCCCCCTCGCGATCCTGCTCTGGCTCGTCCAGGACTGGAAGACGGCGCTCGGCTTCGTGGTCGGCGGCGTGCTCTCGGGCGCGACCGGCTTCATCGGGATGAACGTCTCGGTGCGGGCCAACTCGCGCGTCGCCGAGGCCGCCCGCGGCGGTGTGCCGCCGGCGCTCGACGTCGCCTTCAAGGGCGGCTCGGTGACCGGGCTGCTCGTAGTCGGCCTGGCTCTGCTCGGCGTCGCCGGGTACTTCGGCTTCCTGATCATCACCGGGAGCACCGACAAGGAGGCCGTCGACGCGCTGATCGGCCTCGGCTTCGGTGGCTCGCTGATCTCGGTCTTCGCCCGTCTCGGCGGCGGCATCTTCACCAAGGCCGCCGACGTCGGCGCCGACCTGGTCGGCAAGGTCGAGGCGGGGATCCCCGAGGACGATCCCCGCAACCCGGCCGTGATCGCCGACAACGTCGGTGACAACGTCGGCGACTGCGCCGGCATGGCGGCCGACCTGTTCGAGACCTACGCGGTCACCTCGGTCGCCGTGATGCTGCTCGGCGTCCTTGAATTCAACGCCGACTTCGCCCGTGAGGTCGCGATCTACCCGCTGGTCATCGGCGGCGTCGCGATCATCGCCTCGATCATCGGCGCGCTCTGCGTGCGCACGAAGTCCGACCGGGTCGAGGGCGCGCTGTACACCGGGATGATCATCTCCGGGATCATCTCGATCGCGGCCTTCTACCCGATCACCGAGTGGATGATGAAGGAACCGCTGGCGCTCGGATTCGCCGACGCCGGCGCTGCTGCGATCAGCGTTTCCGACCTCTGGCTCTGCGCCGTGATCGGCATCGCGGTAACCGCGCTGCTGTTCGTGATTACCGAATATTATACCGCGACTCGTTTCCGACCAGTCAAGACTATTGGCCAGGCTTCGGAGACCGGGCACGCGACGAACATCATCCAGGGGCTCGCCCAGGGCTTCCAGTCGACCGCCGCTCCGGCACTGGTGATCGCCTTCGCGATCCTCGGCGCCAACGAGCTCGCCGGCATCTACGGCATCGGCATCGCCGTGATGGCGCAGCTCTCGCTCTGCGGTCTGATCGTCGCCCTCGACGCCTTCGGGCCGATCACCGACAACGCCGGTGGGATCGCCGAGATGGCGGACCTGCCCGAGAGCGTCCGCAACGTGACCGACCCGCTCGACGCGGTCGGCAACACGACCAAGGCGGTGACCAAGGGCTACGCGATCGGCTCCGCCGCGCTGGCGGCGCTGGTGCTGTTCGCGGCGTTCAAACACGAGCTCGAACTCGAAGCACCTGCCGGGTTCGATCTCGCCGGCCTGTTCAACCTGACCAGTCCCGACGTGCTGATCGGGCTGATCATCGGCGGCATGATGGTCTACCTGTTCTCGGCCTTCGCGATCGAGGCGGTCGGTCGTGCCGGCGGCCAGGTGGTCGAGGAGGTCCGCAAGCAGTTCCGCGAACACCCGGGCATCATGGAGGGCACCGAAAAGCCCGAGTACGGGAAGACGGTGGCGATCGTCACCGCGGCGGCGCAGAAGGAGATGATCCTGCCCTCGCTGATTCCGATCGTGGTCCCGGTGGTCGTCGGCCTGCTCAGCGTCGACGCGCTCGGCGGCCTGCTGATCGGCGTGATCGTCGTCGGCCTCTTCGCCGCGATCTCGATGACCGCCGGCGGCGGTGCGTGGGACAACGCCAAGAAGCTGATCGAGGACGGCGCCCACGGCGGCAAAGGCTCACCGGCGCATGAAGCGTCGGTGACCGGCGACACCGTCGGCGATCCCTACAAGGACACGGCCGGCCCGGCGATCAACCCGATGATCAAGGTCGCGAACATCGTCGCGATCCTGATCATCCCGATCGTCAACTTCTAGGGGCATCGGGCGGGGAGGGGTCAGCACCCCTTCCCGCTCAACTTTTTCGGTTTGCGTCTCCGGCCGTCCGAGGTCGGGGGCGCCGAAAAAGTACAAGCCGCTGGAAGGGGTGCTGACCCCTCCCAACGGAGCGGCTCGGGTTGGACGATCGGGACGGCGGCGTCGCGTCGTTCGCGTGGCTGTCTGGTGCCGTATGCGTTTCTCCGCCTGTAGGGCGAGGAAGTGCGTAGGGTCAGCAGTTGGCTAGGGCGTTGGCGTAGAAGCGCAGGTACTGGGGCCAGTGGGTGTCCCAGTAGATGATGTCGTGGCCGCCCGGCCAGACGTGGGCGGTGAGCGGGGTGGTGGTGCTGCGTTCGAGGGCGCCGACGAAGGCGGCATTGCCGGGGACGAACCAGTCGCGGTCGCCGTAGTCGTTCCAGACCGGGGTGGGGCCGAAGGCGTCGGGGTCGGATTCGACCGCGGCGAGGACGTCGTTGCGTTCGTAGTCGGCCTGGTTGTCGAAGGCGCCGGGGAATTCGTCGCCCGGGTCGAGCCAGAGGCCGGAGGAGTGGCCGCCGACGGCGCAGAAGCGCCGCGGGAACTCGAGCCCGAGGTGGTAGGCCCCAAAGCCGCCCATCGAGATGCCGCCGATCGCGACGCGGCGGGGGTCGGTGTCGAAGCGGCGGCTGACGGCGGGGATCACCTCGCGGACCACGTAGCGGCTCCAGTCGCCGGTCGAGCGCTGATGCCACCAGCTCTCCTCGCCGTCCGGGAACGCCATCACCGGGGCCTCCTCGCCGAGCTCGGCCAGCGTCGAGAGCACCGCCCGGTTGGCCAGGAAGCTCTCGTTCGAGCCGCCGGCCCCGTGCAGGAAGACCAGCAGCGGCCGGTCCTTTGCCGGCGCGCCGGCCGGCTCGATCACGCTGACGTCGAGCTCGCGGCCGACCGCCTCGCTGTCGATCGTGATCTCGCCCAGCCGGTGTTCGTCCGCAGCGCTCGTCTCGGCGGCGGCGGGCGGCTGCGCAGCGCCCGTCGTGGTTCCCGAGTCGCTTGATCCGCAGCCCGCGAGGGCGAGTAGGAGGACGAGGAGCAGGAGGGCGGCGGTGGTCCGAATCGTTCTCATGGTTCCGTCAGTCTCGCTAACTTTCCGATCGTGCCTGTGCTGAAAAAGGTACGCGGCGGGATCGCCCACCCGTGGCGGCGCTGGCCGCGGCTCTCGAGGCTGACGGCGTTCGGAGCGGTCTCAGCTGTGCTGCTGGTCGCGGCGGCCAACGCCTACGTCCTGCTCGGCGCGGGCAGCGAGGCGACCGGCGAGGTCGCCGAGGTGAGGCCGGCGGAAGTCGCGATTGTTCCGGGGGCGCTGGTCGAGCCGGACGGTGGGATGAGCGCGATGCTGGCTGACCGCGTGCGGCAGGCGGCGCGGCTCTACCGGGCCGGCAAGGTGGAGAAGATCCTCGTCTCTGGGGACCACGGCAGCTGGGCCTACGACGAGCCCGGCACGATGCGCAAGGCCCTGGTCGCGGGCGGGGTCGATCCCGCCGACGTGTTCGAGGACCACGCCGGGTTCGAAACCTGGGCGACGATGGTCCGGGCGCGTTCGATCTTCAACGTCCGCGACGCGGTCGTCGTCACCCAGGGCTTCCATATGGCGCGGGCGCTCTACCTCGCCGACGCCGCCGGCATCGACGCCACCGGGCTGACCGCGGATCTGCACGAGTGGGGCTTCCAGGGCCGCAAGAGCAGCGTCCGCGAGGTCCTCTCGCGGGTCAAGTCCGTCGTCGACGTCAGCCTCGACACCCCGGCGATGGCCGGCCCCCGGATCCCGATCCAAACCTCCGACGGCCGCGCCTCCTGGGGCCCCGCGCCCCCGCCCGGCACCCCACCCGCCGGCTCTCCCGACCGCTAGCAGCGGGCCAGGGAGTTGGCGTAGAAGCGGAGATAGGCGGGCCAGCGGGGGTTCCAGTAGGCGTTGTCGTGGCCGCCGGGCCAGGTGTGGGCGCTGAGCTTGGCGTTGCCGCGGCGCAGGTGGGAGACGAAGCCTTCGTTGTAGCCGCGGAAGGGGTCGCGGTTGCCGTAGTCGTTCCAGATCCGCATCGAGCCGAAAGCGCTGGGGTTGGCGGCGACCGCTCCGACGACGTCGTGGCGCTTGAAGTCGGCGGCGCTGTCGAAGGCGCCCGGGGCGGTTTCGCCGGCCGCGAACCAGAGCGCGGCCGAGTGGCCGCCGGCGGCGCAGAAGCGGCGCGGGTGGGCGAGCGCCAGCGAGTAGGCGCCGAAGCCGCCCATCGAGATGCCGCCGATCGCCACCTTGCCGGGCTCGACGCCGAAGCGCCGGCTCACCGTGGGGATCACCTCGCGCATCACGTAGCGGCCCCAGGCGCCGTCGCGGCGGTTGTGCCAGTAGCTGGCCTCGCCGCCGTCGGGGAAGGCGAGGATCGGCGCCCGGCTGCCCAGCCGGGCGAGGCCGCGGTAGACCGCCTCGTTGGCGCTGAAGGTGCGCTCGGAGCCGCCGCGTCCGTGCAGGAAGACCAGCAGCCCGCGCTTGCCGCGGGGCGCCGGGCCGGCGGGTTCGACCACGTTCACCCCGAGCCGCTCGCCGACGGCGCGGCTCTCGATCGTCAGGTGGGTCACCTGCGCGGCG
The DNA here is from genome assembly GCA_964464285.1 of uncultured Conexibacteraceae bacterium. Taxonomy (GTDB): domain Bacteria; phylum Actinomycetota; class Thermoleophilia; order Solirubrobacterales; family 70-9; genus VAYN01. The sequence goes on along the minus strand of CAYXFL010000003.1, from coordinate 49,093 downwards.
GGCTGGTCGGCGGGTGCGAGCACCGAGGCGGCGAGCGCCAGGTAGGTGATTGCGAGCGGCAGCAGGGTGGGACTCAGGTTAATGTCGCTCCGTGAGCGAGGACTGGATCAACGTCGCCGACGCGGAGCTGGCGGCGGCCGAGCTGCTCGAGCCGGGGCCGCTGGGCTACTTCGCCGGCGGCGCGGGGGACGAGCTGACTCTGGGCGAGAACCTCGAGGCCTGGCGGCGCTGGCGGCTGCGGCCGCGGATGCTGGTCGACACCTCGGTCATCGCCACCGGGGTCGAGCTGTTCGGCGCGCCGCTCTCGATGCCGGTCCTCGTCGCCCCGGTCGCCTACCAGCGGGTCGCCAGCCCCGAGGCCGAGGTCGGGATGGCCCGCGCCGCGGCCACGGCCGGCACCGTGATGTGCCTCTCGACCCTCGCCACGACCACCCCGACCGAGGTCGCCGCCGCGGCCCCCGGCGGGCGCCGCTGGTTCCAGCTGTACCGCTTCCGCGACGAGGCGGTGACCCGGGCGCTGATGGACGAGGCGGTCGGCGCCGGCTTCGAGGCGATCGTCGTCACCGTCGACGCGCCGCCCGGCGGCAACCGCGAGCGCGACCACCGCACCGGCTTCGAGATCCCGCCCGAGATCACCGTCCCCAGCCTGGTCGCCGCGCTCGGCCCGGAGCGGGCCTGGACGGTCTCGGAAACCTTCGACCTGATGACCCGCGCGATGGGCTGGGAGGACTTCGCCGAGATCGCCGCCGAGGCGGGCGTCCCGGTGATGCCGAAGGGCATCCTCACCCCCGAGGACGCGGTGCTCGCGGTCGAGCACGGGGCGGCGGCGGTCGTCGTCTCCAACCACGGCGGCCGCCAGCTAGACCGCGTCTCGGCAACCGGCGACGTGCTCGCCGAGATCGTCGACGCGGTCGACGGGCGGATCCCGGTGCTGGTCGACGGCGGCATCCGCCGCGGGGTCGACGTGGCGATCGCGCTGGCGCTCGGGGCCGATGCGGTGCTGGTCGGCAGGCCGGCGCTCTGGGGCCTCGCCGGCGGCGGCGAGGCGGGCGCCGCCCGGGTGCTGGAGATCCTCCGCGCCGAGCTCGAGCTGACCCTGGCGCTCTGTGGCTGCACCGCGCCACGGGAGCTGACCCGCGCTCACCTGCGGAAGGCACCGGCGACGGGCGTATATTCGCGCCCGTGACCGGCCCCGGCAGGAACTGATTGGCCCAGCGAATCCCAAGGGACGAATCGCTGAGCCGCGTGCACGGCGTCGGCGCCCTGTACTCGGCCGCCTACGGCAACGTCGGCTCCTCGATCTACTACGCGCTCGGCGTCACCGCGGCGTTCGCGCTCGGGCTGACCCCGGTCGCCTTCGTGATCGCCGGCCTGATCTTCATCTGCACCGCCGCCACCTACGCCGAGGCGACCGTGATGTACCCGGAAGCGGGCGGCTCCTCGAGCTTCGCCCGCCACGCCTTCAACGAGCTGGTCAGCTTCGTCGCCGCCTGGGGGCAGCTGCTCAACTACGTGATCACGGCGGCGATCTCGGCCTACTTCGTGCCCCACTACCTGGCCGTCTTCTGGGGCCCGCTTGCCGACGCGCCGGCCGACGTCATCCTCGCCTCGGTGCTCGTGATCGCGCTGGCGGTGATCAACATCCGCGGCACCGAGGAGTCCTCGAAGCTGAACGTCGTCCTCGCCGCCGCCGACCTCGCGACCCAGACCGCGCTCGTCCTGCTCGGCCTCGCCCTCGTCTTCAGCCCGGAGGTCCTGATCGACAACATCCACCTCGGGGTGGCGCCGACCTGGAGCGACTTCGCGCTCGGGATCGCGGTCGGGATGATCGCCTACACCGGGATCGAGACGATCTCCAACATGGCCGAGGAGGCGCGCGACGCGGCGCGCACGGTCCCGCGCGCGGTCGGGCTCACCGTGGTCGCGGTGCTCGGCCTCTACATGCTGATCCCGCTGGTCGCGCTCTCGGCGATGCCGGTCACCCAGGACGCCGCCGGCAACTACGCGACCGAGCTCGGCACCACCTTCGCCGACAACCCGATGCTGGGGATCGTCGAGAACCTCGGCCTCGACGCGACTCCGACCGAGCTGCTGCGCTACTACGTCGGCCTGTTCGCGGCGGTGATCCTGCTGATCGCGACCAACGCGGCGATGATCGCGGTCTCCCGCTTGACCTACTCGATGGGCCAGTTCCGCCAGCTGCCGGAGAAGCTGCGCCAGGTCCACCCGCGCTACCGCACGCCATACATCGCGATCATCCTCTTCGCCGTCGTCGCGATCATCACGATGCTGCCCGGGCAGACCGAGCTGCTGGCGACGCTCTACTCGTTCGGGGCGATGCTCTCGTTCACCGTCGCCCACGTCGCGGTCGTGCGGCTGCGCCAGACCCAGCCCGAGGTCGAGCGGGCCTGGAAGCCGCCGCTGAACTTCCGTCTGCGCGGGGTCGAGCTGCCGCTGACCGCGCTGCTCGGCGGCCTTGGGACCTTCGCCGCCTGGCTGGTGGTGATGGCGCTGAACCCGCGCACGCTGGCGATCGGGCTCGGCTGGATGGCGGTCGGGATCGTCGTCTACCTGCTCTACCGGCGCAGCCAGCGCCTGCCGCTGACGCAGACGGTGAAGGTCGTGGTGCCGGAGCCGCTCGGGGTCGAGGAGGTCGAGTACCGCAGCGTCCTGGTCGGCTTCGACGACGACGACCCGTTCTCCTCGGAGATGGTCGCGACCGCGGTCAAACTCGCCTCCAAGCGGCGCCGCGGGATCCACGTCCACTCGATGATGACCGTGCCCACGCACCTGCCGCTGGACGCCGAGATGCCCGAGCCGGAAGCCGCGGCCCAGGCCAAGATCGAGGAGGCGAAGCTGATCGGCGGTCAGCGGGTGACCGGCCACGTCGCCCGCGTGCGCCCGGGCCAGGCGGGCTACTCGGTCTCCGAGGAGGCGGAGCTGATCGAGGCGGCGGCGATCGTGATCGGGCTGCGCTACCGCAACGGGGTGCCGCTTTACGACAAGACCCTGCAGACGGTGCTGGGCGAGCGGCCCTGCCGGGTGATCGTCGTCTCCGACCCGACCGAGCAGCCGTCCGCCGTCGGCGCGGGGGCAGGCTCGTGAGCGGAGGGGAGCGGTTCTATCGCGGCGCCGTGCGCGCCCTCTCGCTGCTGTTCGTGCTGATCGGCCTGGCGGTCCTGGCGACGACGCTGGCCAACGGCGGCGGCCCCGCCTCGACCGGGTTCCTGATGGGCATCGCCTTCATCGCGGTCGGCGCGGTGCGGCTGTGGCTCGGGATCAGGACCGGCCGGTGAGCGCGCGCGAGGACGGCGGCAGCCGCGCCCAGCAGCTCGCCGAGCGGGGCCGCAGGCGGATCGAGAGCGGCACCGGCGTGCCCTGGCTGTTCGCCGCCGCCTACTCGGCGGTCGGCTTCTCGATCTACTTCGCGCTCGGCGTGGTCGCCGACCGCGGCCTCGGGCTCACCCCGCTGATCTTTCTCGCCGCCGGGCTGCTCTTCGGGCTGACCACGCTCACCTACGTCGAGGGCGGCGCGATGTTCCGCGAGCGCGGCGGCTCCTCCAGCTTCGCCCGCCACGCCTTCAACGAGCTGGTCGCCTTCATCGCCGGCTGGGCGATCCTGATCGACTACCTGATCGTCCTCGCCCTGGCGGCGGTCTCGGTCCCGCACTACCTGACCCCGATCTCCTCCGACTTCGGCGAGCCCGGCCTCGAGATCGGGGTCGCGGCGGCGGTGATCGTCGCCGTCTGCGTGCTCAGCGTGCTCAACGTCACCGGCCGGGCGCGGCAGCGCTCGCTGGCCCTGCTGGCGCTCGCCGACCTGCTGCTGCAGCTGGCGGTGATCGTGGTCGGCGTGCTGGTGGTCATGCACCCCGAGCGGCTGACCGCCGAGCTCGACCTCTTCACCAGCCCGAGCCTGCGCGACGCCGCCTACGCCTTCGTCGTCGCGATGCTCGCCTACGCCGGGATCGAGGCGGCCTCCGACCTCGCGCCCGACGTCGAAGTGAGCCGCCGCGACCTCAAGCGGATTGCCTCGCTGGGCGCGGTCGCGGTGCCGCTCGTCTACGCCGGGATGGCAGCGATCGCATTGATGGCGGTGCCGGTCGTCGCCGGCCCCGACGGCCCCCAGACCGCGCTCGGCAGCACCTTCGTCGAGGACCCGGTGCTGGGCGTGGTCTCGGCCTTCGAACCGGCCTGGGTCGCCGACTCGATGCGCTGGATGGTGATGCTGATCGCGGTCCCGGTGCTGTTCTGGGCCGCCAGCACCTCGATGCTCGGGGTCTCCCGCCACATCTACACGCTGGCGATCAACCGCCAGATCCCAAGCTGGCTGGGCAAGCTGGAGCGGCGGCGGGCGACCCCCTACGTGGCGATCGCGATCTGCGGCCTGATCGCCTTCGGCCTGGTGCTGCCGACCGACGTCAAGCTGCTGGCCGGGATCTACGCCTTCGGGGCGACCCTGGCGATCACCATCGCCCACCTCTCGATCATCCGCCTGCGGGTGCGCCGGCCGGAGCTCGAGCGGCCGTTCAGGATCCCCTGGAACGTCGGCTGGCGCGGCGCCGAGCTGCCCCTGCCGGCGCTGTTCGCCGCCCTGGTCAGCGGGCTCGCCTTCCTCAGCGTGCTCGCCTACCACTCGACCGCGCGCTGGGTCGGGCTCGGCTGGATGACCTTCGGCCTGGTCTTCTACGTCGTCTACCGCAAGGCCTTCGAGGGCACCTCCCTGACCCGGCGGGTCTCGGTCCCGGAGCGGGCGCTGACCAAGCAGGTGCCGCGGGTCGAATACCGCAACATCCTGGTGCCGGTCTTCGGGACCAAGTTCGACGACGACATCGTCGGCACCGCCGGCCGCCTGGCCGCCGCCGAGCAGCGCCAGAAGGACGGCGCCGAGCCGGACTCGCGGCTCGACGTGGTCTACGTGATCGAGGTCCCGCTGACCCTCTCGCTGGAGGCGAAGCTGCCGCCGGAGCGGGAGGCGGAAGCCGAGCGGGCGCTGGCGCGGGCGCGCGAGGTCGGCGAGGAGTACTCGGACGTGAAGGTGACGACGGCGGTGGTGCGGGCGCGCAAGGTCGGCGCCGGGATCGTCGAGGCGGCGCGCGAGTCCGGCGCCGAGGCGATCGTGATCGGCGGCGAGGCGCCGACCAAGATCCGCGGCGGCGCGACGATCGGCGGCATCGGGGCCGCCAAGCCGGCCGAGATCGGGGCGGCGACGGAGTACGTGCTGAAGAAGGCTCCGTGCCGGGTGTTGCTAACTGCTCCCCCGGAGACTTCCGCCGCCCGCGATAGCGCCTAGTATCACGGCAATGTTCATCCTGATCGTCGGATGTGGGCGGGTCGGAGCGTCGGTCGCGCGCGCGATGCTGCACGAGGGCCACGAAGTCTCCTGCCTCGACGAGGACCCCGAGTCCCACGCCCGGCTGGAGGTCGGATTGGAGAAAGGCTGGGAGGACCTCGGCGGCCAGTTCACGGTCGGGGCCGGGCTCGAGATCGAAGCGCTGGTCGCCGCCGGGATCGAGCGCGCCGACGTCTTCATCGCCTCCACCGACGGCGACAACACGAACATCATCATCGCCCAGATCGCCCAGCGTCGTTACGAAGTGCCGACGGTTGTAGCCCGGGTGCTCGACCCGCTGCGCGCCGAGTGGTACCAGCGCCAGGGCCTGCGCACGGTCTGTCCGACCAGGGTCGCGATCGACATGCTCGAGGAGAGCGTGCGCGACGCCGCCACCCGCGGTGGCGGCCGTCCGAGCGGTTCCACGGAAGCCGCCTAGGGGGTCATGGGGCGCATGTACATCATCGTCGTCGGCGCGGGCAAGGTGGGCTGGAACCTGGCTCGTGAGCTGCTCGAGAAAGAGCACGAGGTGACGCTGATCGAGGCCAACCGGCGCCGCTACCTGACCGTCGAGCAGGAGCTCGAGCACAACATCTCCTACGGCGACGCCTCCGAGCTCTGGGTGCTGGAGCGGGCCGGGATCCAGCGCGCCGACATGGTGATCGCGGTGACCGGCGACGACGAGGACAACATGCTGATCTGCCAGGTGGCGAAGGAGAAGTACGCGGTCGACCAGATCATCGCCCGCGTCAACAACCCGCGCAACCGTGAGCACTTCGACCTGCTCGGGGTCAAACCGAGCGTCTCCGCCACCGACCTGATCCTGCGCCTGCTCGAGCACGAGGTGCCCGAGTACGGGCTGGTCCACCTGCTCGACCTGCAGGAGGAGCAGCTGGAGATCATCGAGATGCTGCTCGGCAAGGACTCCTCGGTGACCGGGCGGCGGGTCGGCGACCTGCAGATGCCCGACGGCAGCCTGTTGATCTCGGTGCTGCGCTCCGGCAAGGGCTTCGTGCCCACCGCCGACACCGTGCTCGAGGAAGGCGACGAGATTTTGGCCGTGCTGGATCCGGGTAAGGAGGAGGACCTGAAGGCTCTCTTCGGACCCGGAAACAACGGCGGCAACGGTGCCTGACCGCGAGGTCGGCTACCTGCTGATCGGCGGCGGCATGGCTTCCGCCCACTGCGCGGCGGAGCTCCGCAAGCGCGGCGCCGAGGGCTCGATCCTCTTGGTCGGGCGCGAGCCGGAGCCTCCCTACGAACGCCCGCCGGTCTCCAAGGAGTACCTGCGCGGCGAGGCCGAGCGCGCCGAGGCCTACGTCAACGAGCCCGCCTGGTACGAGCAGAACGAGGTCGAGCTGATCACCGGCAAGAACGTGATGGGCCTCGACACCGAGGCGCGGACGGCGAAACTGCAGGGCGGCGAAGAGGTCGCCTTCGAGAAAGCGCTGATCGCCACCGGGGCGATGGTCAACATCCTCCGGGTCGAGGGCGCCGAGAACGAGGGCATCCACTACCTGCGCGCGTTCGGCAACTCCGACGCGATCCGGGCCGACGCGAAGAGCGCCGAGCACGTGGTGCTGATCGGCGGCAGCTACATCGGCGCCGAGGTCGCCGCCTCGCTGACCGCGCAGGGCACCAAGTGCTCGATCGTGGCAATGGAGGAGGTGGCGCTCTCGCGCAGCTTCGGCGAGCAGGCGGGGCGCTTCTTCCAGGAGGTGCTCGAATCCAAGGGCGTCTCCTTCCACGGCGGCGAGGAGCTGGAGGCGTTCGAGGGCGACGGCCGGATCAAAGCCGTGGTCACCAAGAGCGGCCTCGAGATCCCCTGCGACGCGGTCGTCGTCGGCGCCGGCGTGCGTCCCGACGCGATGCTGGCGCAGCGGGCCGGGCTCGAGGTCGACGGCGCGATCGTCTGCGACTCGAAGCTCGAGACCTCGGTGCCGGGCATCTACGCGGCCGGCGACTGCTGCTCGTATGAGAGCGTCGTGCACGGCCGCCGCATCCACGCCGAGCACTGGGACGTGGCGATGCAGCAGGGGATGCACGTCGCCCGCAACATGCTCGGCGAGGACGCCGACTACGACGTCGTGCCCTACTTCTTCAGCGACCTAGCCGACTGGGCCAGCCTCGAGTACGTCGGGCCCGCCGCCGACTGGGACGAGGAGGTCTGGCGCGGCGAGCCCGAGTCGGGCGAGTTCTCGGTCTGGTACCTGAAGGACGGCAGGGTCGCGGGCTGCCTCAGCGTCGAGCGCTCCGAAGAACTTGCGCAGGCGCGGGAGATGATCGCCAGCGGCGCGAAGTTCTCCGAGGCGTCCCTGTAGGTATCCTGCGGAAGCTTCGTTGCGCCCTGGTGTAATGGCAGCACGCCTCGCTCTGGACGAGGTAGTCGGGGTTCGAGTCCCTGGGGCGCAGCTGTTCTTCCCTGCAAAGCCGTCGAATCGCTTTGCTAGCGTCGCCGCTCGATGAGAACTCGCAGCCTCCCGATCGCGCTTTTCCTGGTCGCCGCCCTGGCGCTCTTCGCCGCTGGCTGCGGCGGCGGCGGGGACGACACCACCGCTCCGGCCGAGACGACCGCCGAAGAAAAGCCGCCGGTCCTGACCAAAGCGGAGTTCATCGCCCAGGGCGACGCGATCTGCGGCGAGGTGAACGCGGCCGTCGGCGCGATCGGCAGCTCCGAAAGCGAGGTCGACGTGCAGACCGAACAGGTCGCCAACCTCTACGTCGGCATGGTCGAGAACATCCGTGAGCTCGGCCGGCCGAGCGAAACCGAGGGCTACGGTGACTTCATCACCGCCGCCGACGAACTAGCCGCGGTCGAGGGCGAAATCAAGCTGGCGACCGAACGCGGCGATGTCGAAGCGCTCGGCGAAGCGGCCAGCGCGGCGGCCCCGATCCTCGAAGAATTCCAGGCCCAGGCGGCCGTCTACGGCTTCGAACAGTGCTCCGAGGGCCCCGGCGCCCCGCCGACCACCGGCAGCGGCTCCACCAGCCCCGAAGGCGGCGACGAAGTCGAAGAAGGCGGCATCGAAGCAGCGCCCGAAGTCGAACCGGAAATCGTCCCCGAAGAACCCGCCCCCGAAGTCGAAGTCGCCCCCGAAACCGGCGGTGCCGGCGGCGGTGGCGGAGTCGAAGAAGGCGGCGCCCCCGAAACCGGCGGCGGCTCCTCCGGCGGCATCGGCCCCGGCTGACCGGGGCCGTCCGAGGGCGGGACGGGCGTGGTCTTGCTGGCCCGGCCCGACGGGGCGGATTCGCTGAAAAGCCCGAGCCACGGCCACGAGTCTGCAGTTAGCCGCCCATACGGTGGTCAAGTACGGACTCGTCAATCACCACCCGCCTCACGAGTCTGCACTTAGGGGCGCTATGCGCCCCCTACAGCAGACTCGTGAGCCAACGCAGGCTCACGCAGCCAACGCAGACTCATGAGCCAACGGAACTTCCGGGTGCCTTCCGCCCAACGGAACTTCGGGGCGCTCCCGTTGGGAGGGGTCGGTGGTGTCCTTCGTCGAGCGGCGTTAGCGATTCGCCCGACTGCGAATCTCGGACGGGAGGGTTGCGCCACTGGCGAATTCGCCCAGCGAGAGTAGAAGGACACCACCGACCCCTCCGGCGCCAACCCCCGAAGCACCCCGTCCCTACGCCACTGAGGACTCCGCCCACGCCCCGTACAGCTTCGCGTACGCCCCGCCAGCCGCGATCAGCTCGTCATGGGTGCCCTGCTCGGCGATCCGGCCGCCTTCGAGGACGACGATCTGGCCGGCGCGGCGGATCGTCGAGAGGCGGTGGGCGATCACGATCGCGGTGCGGCCCTGGAGCAGGCGCTCGAGGCCTTTCTCGATCGTGCGCTCGGTGCGGACGTCGACGTTGGAGGTGGCCTCGTCGAGGATCAGGATGCGCGGCTCGGCGAGCAGGGCGCGGGCGAAGGCGACCAGCTGGCGCTGGCCGGCGGAGAGCTGGATGCCGCGCTCGCCGACCTGGGTCTCGATCCCGTCGGGCAGGCCGGCGACGAACTCGGTGGCGCCGACCGCGGCGATTGCCGCCTCGATCTCCTCGAGGCTCGCCTCGGGCCGCCCGAAGGCGACGTTCTCGCGCACGCTGCCGGAGAACAGGAAGCCCTCCTGCGGCACGATCCCGAGCTGGCGCCGCAGCGCCCGCTGCTGCACCCCGCAGAGGTCGTGGCCGTCGACCAGCACCCGGCCCCGCTGCGGGTCGTAGAAGCGCGCGACCAGCTTCGCGAAGGTCGACTTGCCGGCTCCGGTGGCGCCGACCAGGGCCAGCGTCTGGCCCGGCGGCACGTGCAGGTCGACGTCGCGCAGCGCCCAGGTGTCCGCGCTCGCCTCCTCGCCTTCGCCGTAGGAGAACCAGACGCCGTCGAGCTCGATCTCGCCGCGGATCGGTCCCGGGTCGATCGCGCCCGGCGCGTCGACCATGTCCGGCTCGGTGTCGAGCAGGTCGAAGATCTTGTCGAGCGCCGCCATCCCCTGCTGGTAGGTCGTGTAGAGCTGGGAGAGCTGCTGGATCGGTTCGAAGAAGGTGGTCAGGTAGCCGACGAAGGCGACGATCACGCCGATCTGGATCGCTCCCTCGATCGCCTGGGTGCCGCCGTAGACGAGGATCACCGCGGTCGCGATCGCGGCCAGCAGTTCGACCGCCGGGAAGTAGGAGGCGTTGAGGTAGACCGAGCGCATGTTGATCGCCCGGTTGGCCTCGTTGAGCTCGGTCATCTCGTCCTGGTGGCGGCCCTCCTGGCCGAAGCTGCGCACCACCCGCACGCCGCTGAGGCTCTCCTGCAGGTAGGCGGTGATCGCGGCGATCCGCTCGCGCGTCGCCCGGTAGGTGCCGTGGGAGACGATCCGGAAGACGATGCTGGCGATCAGCAGCAGCGGGAAGGTGAGGAAGGTGACCAGGGCGAGGCCGACGTCGAGGAAGAGCAGGATCACGACCACGCCGAGCAGGGTCAGGGTGCTGGAGAAGATCGTCACCACGCCGTCGGTGACCAGCTGGTTGAGCGCCTCGATGTCGTTGGTCATCCGCGAGATCAGCACCCCCGGGCTGCGCCGGGTGAAGAACCCGATCGACATCCCCTGGATGTGGGCGAAGACGCGCTGGCGCAGGTTCTGCAGCACCCGCGTCCCGACCCAGCCGACCATGTAGGTCTGCAGGTAGGTGGCGGCGGCGTAGACCACCGCGACGATCACGAAGGCGACGACGATGCGGTCGAGCGCGGCGAGGTCGCCGGTCTGGATCCCGTCGTCGATCGCCTTCCCGGCCAGGTAGGGGGGAGCGAGCCCGGCCGCGGTCGCGCCGAGCAGGCCGACGAACATCAGCGCCACCCGGCCGCGGTAGGGCCGCAGCTGCGAGACCAGCCACTTGACCTTGCGGCCGCGCTGGTCCTGGCCGCGGATCAGCCGCCAGAGCGCGACCGCCAGCCGCCAGATGTTCGAGGCGTGCTCCCTCACAGCCGCGCCATCTCCTCGCGCTGCTCGAGGTCGCGCTGCAGGAAGACCGAGTCGGCGAGCCCGTGCTCGGCGATCTCGCGGTAGAAGCCGCAGCCCTCCATCAGCTCCTCGTGGGTGCCGCGGTCGACGATCCGGCCGCCGTCGACGACGACGATCTCGTCGGCCAGCGAGACGGTCGAGAGGCGGTGGGCGATCACGAAGGTGGTGCGGCCCTCCATCGCCTCGGCCAGCCCCTGCTTGATCGCCACCTCGGTGGTCGCGTCGACCGAGGAGGTGGCGTCGTCGAGGATCAGGATGCGCGGGTCGGCGAGCAGCGCGCGGGCGATCGCGACACGCTGGCGCTGGCCGCCGGAGAGGGTGAGGCCGCGCTCGCCGACCCGGGTCTCGTAGCCGCCGGGGAGCTCGCGGATGAAGGCGTCGGCCTGGGCCCGCCGCGCCGCCGCTTCGATCTGCGCGAGCGAGGCCTCGGGCCGCGCGTAGGCGATGTTCTCGGCGACCGTGGCGGAGAACAGGAAGCTGTCGTCGGCGACGAAGGCGATCTCACGGCGCAGCGAGGCGACGTCGACGTTGCGCACGTCGGCGCCGTCGACCAGCACGGTGCCGCGGTCGGGGTCGTAGAGCCGCGCGATCAGCGCCACCAGGCTGGTCTTGCCGGAGCCCGAGGGGCCGACCAGCGCCACCGTCCTGCCGGCCTCGACCTCGAGCGAGACGTCGTGCAGGGCCGGTGCGCCGGCGTAGCTGAGCGTGACGTCGCGCAGCTCGACCCGGCCGCCGCCGGCCGGCAGCTCCCGCGCCTCCGGTGGGCTCTCGATCAGCGGCTCGCGGTCGAGGATCTCGAACATGCGGTTGCCGGAGGCGATCGCCCGCTGCGCCATCCCCATCGCCACGCCGAGCATCCGCAGCGGGCCGACCAGCATCACCAGGTAGGTGTAGAAGGCGGTGAACTCGCCGAGGCTGAGGTTGCCGTTGACCACCTGGCGGCCGCCGACCAGCAGCACCAGGGCGATCCCGATCTGCGGCAGCAGCCCGATCAGCGGGCTGAAGAAGGCCTGCAGCCTGGTCGAGTAGATGCTCTGGTCGAAGACCCGTCCGACCGCGCGCTGGAACCGGTGCAGCTGGTGCTCCTCGCGGGCGAACGCCTTGACGATGCGGATCCCGGAGACGTTCTCCTCGGCCTCCGCGGTCAGTTCGGCGATCCGCTGCTGGACCTCCTGCAGGGCCGGGCGCGAGACCCGCTGGTAGCGCGAGGCGACGAACACGATCAGCGGCGCCGGGGCGAGCGCGATCAGCGCCAGCACCGGGTCGAGCACGAACATCACCGCGCCCGCCAGGGTGATCGTCAGCAGGTTCTGGGTGATGAAGATCAGGCCGTAGCCGAGGAAGAAGCGGATCGACTGCAGGTCGACGGTCGCCCGCGACATCAGCTGGCCGGTCTGCTGACCGTCGAAGAAGCCGAGCTCGAGCCGCTGCAGGTGGCCGTAGAACTTCTGGCGCAGGTCGAACTCGACCGCCAGCGAGACCTTGCCGGCGACCAGCCGCCGCACCACGGTCAGGCCGAGGCGCAGGATCGCGGCGCCGAAGATCGCCAGCGCCAGGGGCAGCAGCTCGGCCTTTTCCTGGTCGACGATCGCGTTGACCGCCCGGCCGATCAGCCACGGGATCAGCACCGTCATCCCCATCGCCGCCCAGGCGAAGGCCAGCGAGCCCCAGAGCTGCAGCCGGTACGGCCGCAGGAAGCCCATCAGTCGGCGGTAAGTGCGCATACGCACTCACTATACAAAGTGAAGTATTGGGCGAACTAGCGCAGCGAGCCGGCGGCTTTGGCGCTCGGCACCTTGCCCTTGGGGCAGGGTTTCGGGCCGTTGCCGGGACGCGGCAGGATCTGGAAGTTGGTGACCGCGTGGTGGGCGGTCGGGGCACCGTTGTTCTGGGCGAGGGTGACGATCAGGCGGTAGAAGCCGGGGTGGAGGTTGCGGTAGTAGATCTCCGGCCGCGTCCCCGGCGAGTAGCTGCCGGCGGTGCCGAGCTCCTCGGCCAGCACCCCGTTCGGGCCCGAGTACTCCGGGTAGTCGCGCGAGGCGCCGACTAGGCGGCCGCTGCCCAGCGGGCTGTTCTCGGCGTCGAGCAGTTTCTTCGGGTAGACGCAGTCGGGCACCCGGTTGAGGCTGTAGCGGATGTGGCCCTGGCCGAGCTGCGGTTCGCTGTCGAAGCGCAGCGGCGCCAGCCGGAAGTTCTCGATGTCGACCTTGACCACGACCGCGTGGCTCGACTGGCGGGCGCCGTTGCGCGGCGAGACGATCTTCACGCTCGGTGTCCCGGGGATTGCCTCTTCCTTGGGCTGCGCTTTCGTCGATTCGTCGGTGTCGAAGACCAGCGCCAGCGCCAGGGCGATCGCGGTCAGGGCCAGCGCGGCGATCGTTGCGGTCCGAAGTCGCATCCAGCGAAGACTACGGATTGCATCGACGCCCGCGGCCGCCGATAAGCTGGCTGAGGTGACTGGCGCCTCCGAACTCGCGTACCGGATCGGCGCGGCCGCTCGTCAGCCCGCCAACTGGCTGCAGCTGTTCAAATTCGGCCTCGTCGGCGGCTCCGGCTACCTGATCAACCTCGCCGTCTTCGCGCTCGCAACCGGCATCGTCGGCGTCCACCACGTCGCCGCCGCGGTCGCCGCCTTCGTCGTCGCCGTCTCCAGCAACTTCTGGTGGAACCGCCACTGGACCTTCGCCGCCCGCGACGGCGCCGTCCACTTCCAGGCCGCCCGCTTCTTCGCGGTCAGCATCGCCGGCCTCGGGATCAACCTCGCGGTGCTCGAGGCGCTGGTCTCCTCCGGCTCGCTCGGCGAGCTCTACGCCCAGGCGATCGCGGTCGCCGTCGCGATGCCGTTCAACTTCCTCGGCAATCGCCTCTGGACGTTTGCTTAGAACGGCCTGCTTCGAGGGTTTGCGCCGGAGGGGTCGGTGGTGTCCTTCTACCTTCGCTGGGCCAATTCGCCCGGGTCGCAACCCTCCCGTCCGAGATTCGCCCTTGGGCGAATCGCTAACGCCGCTCGTACGAAGGACACCACCGACCCCTCCCAACGCAAGCGTCCCGAAGTTCCCTCTGGCCGCATGCGCCGTGCGTGTCTGAGCTGACGGGTGGATAGAGACCCGTCAGCTCAGACACGCCTGGGCCCGGCCTCGGACGGCCCCCCGCCGCACCGTCTCGCGACCGCCTCAGCACCAGCCAGGCCGGTGTCTTGAGACCCTCAGTAGCCTCTTTGGGATGAGCGCGGTGCCGAAATACGACCCGCAGGCGATCGAGCCGCGGCGGCAGGACGCCTGGCGCGCGCGCGGGGACTTCGACGCGCCGCTGCCCGCGGAGGGGCAGAACCGGATCTACGTGAAGCCGTCGAGCCCGTTCACCTCCGGCAACCTGCACATGGGGCACGTCCGCGACTACTCGATCGGCGACTCCTACACGCGCTTCCGGCGCGCCCGCGGCGACGCGGTCCTCTTCGGGTTCGGCTTCGACGCCTTCGGGCTGCCGGCCGAGCTGGCGGCGATCGAGCGGCAGATCCCGCCGGCCGAGTGGGTCGTCCAGTGCGGCGAGCGGATGCTCGGCCAGATGCAGCGGCTCGGCTTCTCCTTCGACTACGACCGCGTCTTCTACAGCTCCGACGAGGGCCAGTACAAGTGGGCGCAGTGGCTGTTCCTGACCCTGCTGGAGATGGGGATGATCTACAGCGAGGACGCCACCGTCGACTGGTGCGACACCTGTCAGACGACCCTGGCGACGATCCAGGTCGAGGAGGGCGGGACCTGCTGGCGTTGCCACGAGGAGGTGCGGCTGATCCGGCGGCCGACCTGGTTCCTGCGCATCACTCCCTACCTGGAGGAGAACGACGCCAACACCGAGCAGCTCGAGAACTGGGACGATCTGGCGCTCGCCACCCAGCGCTACATACTCGGCCGCAGCGAGGGCGTCGAGCTGGAGCTGAGCGGGACCGGGGGGGAGCTGACCGTGTTCACGCCGCACCGCGAGGCGGCCGGCCAGGCCAGCTTCGTGCTGCTCTCGCCGCGCCATCCCGAGGTCGACGCCTGGGTCGCCGACGCGGCGGTCCGCGAGCAGCTCGAGCAGATGCGCTCGGGCGGCTGGGACCGCAGCGCCCGCGACGCCCGCTCGGTGCCGGTCTTCGACACCGGCTCGACCCTGACCGGGCCCGGTGGGGAGGAGCTGCCGGTCGTCGTCTCGCCGCTGGTCGACGCCCGCTTCGGGCCGACCGCGGCGCTGGCGATCCCGCTGGTCGACGACGCCGACCGCGAGCTCGCCGCCCGGGTCGAGCGGGTTCGAGTGCCGGAGCCGCCGGCCGAGGGCGAGGCGCCGCCGCCGGCCCCGCTGGCCGCGGCCCGCGAGGCGAAGCGCTACCGCGCCAACGACTTCTCGATCTCGCGCCAGCGCTCCTGGGGCACGCCGATCCCGGTGATCCACTGCGAGGCGTGCGGCGTCGTCCCGGTCCCCGCCGCCGACCTGCCGGTGGCGCTGCCGCGCGACCTGATCGCGACCGGCGAGGGCAACCCGCTGGCCGAGCGCCCCGACTTCGTCGACGTCGCCTGCCCCGAGTGCGGCGAGCCGGCCAAGCGCGAGACCGACACCCTCGACTGCCACTTCGACGCGCTCTTCCTCTGGGTTCCCTCGGCGGTGCCGCCGCAGGCGCGCGACGAGCAGATGTTCACCCACCCGGACCTGCAGGAGTGGCTGCCGGCCGAGCGGCTGGTCGCCGGCAACGACTCCGGCGGCTTCGTCTTCGACCAGCGCACGGTGACCAAGGCGCTGCGCGACCACGGCGAGTTCGCCTTCATGGAGCAGGGCGAGCCGTTCGCCGGCTGCCTCTTCCACGAGATGGTGATCGCCGACGGGCGCAAGATGAGCAAGCACCTCGGCAACGTCGTCGACCCCGACGAGCTGGTCGGC
This sequence comes from uncultured Conexibacteraceae bacterium, assembly GCA_964464285.1. GTDB lineage: Bacteria > Actinomycetota > Thermoleophilia > Solirubrobacterales > 70-9 > VAYN01. The sequence continues at coordinate 33,355 of CAYXFL010000003.1, read as the reverse complement.
AAATACGGCGCCGACACCGTCCGCCTCGCGGTCCTCTACGCGGCCGGACCGGCGAAGACGCTGAACTGGTCCGACGGGGCGGTGCGCTTCGCCAGCCGCTTCCTGCGCAACCTCTGGACCTACTCGCAGGACCGCTTCGTGGCGCTGGCCGAGATCCCGCACGACCCCGAGGCGGCCGCCGACACCGAGCACATGCGCGACCGGCTGCGCAAATGGTGCGACAACGGGCTCGAGCGGATCACCGCCGACACCGCCGAGCTGCAGATGCACAAGTCGATCCGCAACATCGCGCGGCTGTTCGAGCGGGTCCAGGACTTCGAGAAGCGTGTGGTCAAGCGCCGCGGCCAGCTCGACCGCGCCGACGCCGAGGCTCAGGTCGCGGCCCTGGTCCTACTGGCGCAGGTGCTGGCGCCGTTCGCGCCGCACGCCGCCGAGGAGCTGCTGATCGCCTCCGGCCGTGCCGACGGTCCGGAGCTGCTCGGTGCCTGGCCGCAGCGGGCGGAGATTCCGGTCGCCGCCGAGGCCGCGGTCCCGGCGCCCTGAGCAAGTCTCGCTCAATGAACAAGGCACCTTGATTAAACGGGGGCGCTGTGTTATGAATTTCCCCGCCGGGCAATAGAACCGGTGGGGTGGGCGGGGTTAACGACCGAGAAACCGCCTGGGGTGGCAAGGAGGATCGGTCTCAGCTCCGGGGCTAGGAAATCGTCATGACGGGCCCCGGACGCGCCGGCCTCGGGCCGGCGCCCCCGCCTCCCTCCAACTTCTCGTCGGGCCGTTACTTCGCCGCCGGCGGCGGCTTCACGTCGTAGCGGCCGGCGGCGGGCGCCCAGGCGATCCCGGTGCAGAGCTCACCCGGGGTGGTGTCGAGGGCGCCGGCGAGCTTGACGATCGTGCCGAGGCGCGGCTCGCGGCCGGCCCGCTCGAGCAGCGAGATCTCGGTCCGGTGCAGGTCGCAGCGATTGCCCAGCTCTTCCTGGGAGATCCCGGCGACGGTGCGAGCGCGGCGGAGGTTGGCGGCGAACCGCTCTTGAGGACTCAAGTGGCCAATTCTTCGCAACTGAAGACAAGCACTCTACAGACAGAAAGTTGCAACGCAATTGCGACCGCTGTGAGTTCCGCTACCTTCCTGTGGAGATCTCGTCTCCGTTCTCTGGATTTTTACGCGAAACCCGTTGAGCGTTGGCGATTCATGTGTTATACCCGTGCCTTGAACAAGGAGGAGCAATGAGCAGCGCAGCGCAGAATCTGGGAGGGGCCGACGGCCAGCGAACCAGTTCCTGTGCGACCGAACTCATCTGCCCGTCCTGCGCTACGACGGCGGAGCTGGCGAGCACCGCGTTCCGCTGTCCGGACTGCGACACCGCCTTCGACGTCGCCTACGACTACGAGCTGGCGCGGAGCCGGGTGCAGGCGCGCCCGCTCGGCGATCGGCCCTGGAACGTCTGGCGCTTCGAGGAGCTGCTGCCGGTCACCAGCCGCCACGCCGCCGACCGCGTCGCCCAGTTCGCCGGCCAGACGCCGCTGATCCGGGCCGAGCGGCTCGGCGCCGAGCTCGGCCTGCGCAACCTCTACGTCAAGGACGACTCGACCAACCGGCCCTCGCTCTCCTACAAGGACCGCGTGGTCGGGATGGCGGTCGCCCGCGCGCTCGAGCTGGGCGCGACGGAGATCGGCTGCGTTTCGACCGGCAACGTCGGCACCGCGACCGCCTCGCTGGCCGCCGCCGCCGGGCTCAAGCCCTACGTCTTCTACCCGGCCAACCTGGAGCGGGCGAAGGCGCGCGGCGTGCGCGCGCTCGGCGCCCAGGTCTGCCAGGTCGACGGCAACTACGACGAAGCGAACCGGGCCTGTCGCGAGCTGACCGAAAACACCGGTATCCCGTTCGCCAACATCAGCCTGCGTCCGTTCTATGGCGAGGGTGCGAAGACGCTCGCCTACGAGCTGGTCGAGACGCTCGGCTGGCGCTCGCCGGACCATGTGGTGATGCCGGCGGCCGGCGGCACGCTCTCCTCGCGCGTGCACAAGGGGCTGCTCGAGTTCGAGCGGATCGGGCTCGCCGAGACGGCCGGGACGAAGCTCCACATCGGCCAGCCGACCGGCTGCTCGCCGATCGCGCAGACGATTGTCGAGAACCGCGCCGAGATCACCCCGCAGGTGCCGGAGACGCTGGCCCAGTCGCTGGCGATCGGCAACCCCGGCGACGGCCCGCTGGTCGTCGACGCGGTGCGCAGCCGCGGCGGCTCCGCCGCCGACGTGCCGGACGGCGAGATCATCACGGCGATGGAACTGCTGGCCTCGACCGAGGGCGTGCTCACCGAGCCGGCCGGCGGCACCACCGTCGCGGCGACGATGAAGCTCGCCCAGCGCGGCCTGATCGGGCCCGACGACGTGACCGTGATCGTGATCAGCGGCAACGGCCTGAAGACGCTCTCCGAGCAGCCGGTGAAACCGTGGCCGGAAGGCGTGCCCTGCAACGCCGCGACGATGGAGGAAGTCGTCGTCGAGTTCCGCGAGGGCGGCGTCACAAGCAGCATCTGAGCGCCGCGTGCGCGCGCTCGTCCAGCGGGTCAGCCAGGCGGCGGTGAACGTCGAGGGCGACCGTGTCGCCCAGATCGGTCCGGGGATGCTGGTCCTGCTCGGGGTGCGCGACGGAGACGGCGAGGCGGAGGCCGACCGGTTGGCCGAGAAGGTCGCGAAGCTGCGCATCTTCGACGACGCCGAGGGGCGGATGAACGAGCCGCTGGGCGCACGCGAGATCCTCTGCGTCAGCCAGTTCACGCTCTACGGCGACGCCCGCAAGGGCAACCGGCCCAGCTACGTGGAGGCGGCGCGGCCGGAGCTCGCCGAGCCGCTCTACGACCGTTTCTGCGCGCGGCTGGGGGCGAAGAAGGGCGTGTTCGGCGCTTGCATGGGCGTGGCCCTGATCAACGACGGGCCGGTCACCCTGATGCTCGAGGTCTGAGCAAGCGGGGGCCGGCGCCCTCGTAGTAGGTTCCGCCGCGATGGCCGCGGAGGAGAAGCCGGGTGAGATCGAGGTCGGGGGGCGCAAGCTCGCCTGGCGCGCGCTCGGGTCCGGCTCGCCGCTGCTGCTGATCAACGGCTACGCCTCGACCGGCCTCGACTGGGACCCGACCTTCGTCGGCGCGCTGGCCGAGCGCCACCGGGTGATCTGCCCCGACAACCGCGGGATGGGCGGCTCGGAGCTCGGCGCCGGCGGCTTCTCGGTCGCCGACCTGGCGGCCGACATGGAGGCCCTGCTCGACGCGCTCGGGGTCGAGCGCGCGACCGTCGTCGGCTGGTCGATGGGCGGCTTCGTCGCTCAGGCCCTCGCCCAGCGGGCGCCGCAGCGGGTCGAGGCGCTGGCGCTGCTGGCGACCGATCCCGGCGCCGGCGCCGTCTACGCCGAGCCGCAGATCTGGAGCCAGCTCACCGACCGCTCCGGGAGCGCGCGCGAGCAGGCCTCGCGGCTGATCCCGCTGCTCTTCCCGGCCGGCCTGGCGCCGATCATCGACGAGCAGTTCGGCGAGCTGATCGCCGCCGCGCGAGCGGCGATGTCGCCGGCCGCGCTCGACGCCCAGGAGACCGCGATGCGGGCCTGGCACGAGGACGGGGCGCAGCCCGACGGCGCTGCCACGGACCCGCCGCGCGTGGTGGTCGTCCATGGCGGCGAGGACGTCGTGATCCCCGCCGCCAACGCGGAGCGGCTCGCGGCCCGCTGGCCCGGCGCCCGCGTCGAGCTGGTCGAGGGCGCCGCTCACGCGGTGATGGCGCAGGAGCCCCTGCGGGTCGCCGAGGCGATCGTCGCGAGTTAAGTTTGAGCGAGTGAGCGACGTCCCCGAGGTAGTCCACGAAGCGCTGGCCCGCCGCCGCGGCGACGGTTTCGTCGCCACCTGCACCTGCGGCTGGTACGGCCGCGACGTCCGCGACCGGCGCGAAGCGACCCGCGCCGCCCACGAGCACGAGATGCGCGCCGCCCAGAAGCGCGAGCGCCTGCGCCGGATCGCCCTGGAACGCCCCGAGGACACCGAGTCCGACACCGCCGCCCCGGACCCCGAGCGCACCCGCTCCGCTTCGTAGGGCTGGGGCCTGCCCGACGGGGCGGATCCGCTGAAAAGCCCGAGCCCCCGAGCACGAGTCTGCACTTAGGGGCGCTATGCGCCCCCCACAGCAGACTCGTGAGCCAACGGAACTTCCGACCCCTCCGGCGGCAACCCTCGAAGCACCCCGTCCCTAGCCTTCCTCCCGACTAGCCTCCAGCTCCTCGGCCAGGCTCTGAGCGTCGTAGGCGCCGACGTGGCGGGTGCCGCCGACGTAGAAGGTGGGGGTGCCGTGGGCGCCGCTGAGCTCGGCGCTGCGCACGTGGGCGGCGACCCGCTCGGCGTGGCGGCCGTCCTCCAGCGCCCGGGCCATCTCCTCGACGTCGATCCCGATCTTGCCGGCGTAGCCGAGCAGGTCCTCGAACTCGAGCTCGTCTTGATGGTCGAAGAGCTTGTCGTGCAGCTCCCAGAACTTGCCCTGTGCGGCGGCCTCCTCCATCGCTTCGGCGGCGAGCTCGGCGTGGGGGTGGACGTCGACCAGGGGGAGGTGGCGGATCACGTAGCGCAGTTCGTCGCCGAAGCGCTCGCGCAGCTCGCGCACCATCCCGGTCGCGCGACCGCAGAAGGGGCACTCGAAGTCGGCGAACTCGACCAGGGTGAGGGGGGCGTCGGCGGGGCCGCGAACGTGGTCGTGCTCGGGGTCGACCGGCGGCGAGAGCTCGCGCGGTAGGCCCGCGGTGCGCTCGCCGCGCAGCCGCGCCGCCAGCTGGAAGGCGAGGGCGCCGACGGCGACCGCGAGCAGGGCACCGAGCAGGACGCCGATTTTCGCCTCGTCCTGGAGCTCCGCGGAGTCGAAGGCGAGGCCGACGATCAGCAGTGAGACGGTGAAGCCGATCCCCGAGAGCGCGGCGCCGCCGACCACCTGGCCCTCGCCGACCCCCTCCAGCAGGTTGCCGAGGCGCAGGCGCACGGCGCCGATCGCGCCGGCGCTGATCCCGACCGTCTTGCCGGCCACGAGGCCGAGCGCGACCGCCCAGGTGAGCGGCGAGCTGAGCGCCTCGCCGAGCACGCCGCCGCGCAGGTCGACGCCGGCGTTGGCGAGCGCGAACAGCGGCACGACCGCGTAGCTGGTCCAGGGGTGAAGCAGGTCCTGGAGGCGCTCGTTCGGCGAGATCGCGCGGGAGACGCTGCGTTTGGTGTCGCGGGCGACGCTGGCCAGCGGCGACTGGCGGAAGGCGCGCGCCTGGGTCGCCGCCTCCTCGACCCGCTCGCGGCTCGGCGCGTAGGCGGTGACCAGCAGCCCGGCGGCCATCCCGGCGATCGTCGGGTGCAGGCCGGAGCTGACCGTGGCGATCCAGAGCCCGAGCCCGAGCAGCACGTAGGCCGAGCCGCGCCAGACCCGCAGCTCCGAGATCAGCGCGATCCCGGCCAGGCAGGCCGAGGCGACCGCCAGCGCGACCGGGTCGAGGGCCCCCGAGTAGGCGATCCCGATCACCGAGATCGCGACGATGTCGTCGACGATCGAGAGGGTCAGCAGGAAGACCCGCAGCTGGGTCGGGCAGGCCGGCCCGACGATCGCCATCGCGCCCAGCATGAAGGCGGTGTCGGTGGCGATCACGATCCCCCAGCCGTTGCTCGCTTCGCCGCCGGGGGCGATCAGGAAGAAGAGCAGGACCGGCACGAGCATGCCGCCGATCCCGGCGATCACCGGCACCGTCACCGTGCTGCGGTCGCGCAGCTCGCCGATCGAGAGCTCCCGCCGCACCTCCAGCCCGATCACGAAGAAGAACAGCGCCATCAGGCCCTCGTCGAGCCAGTGCCGCAGGTCCATGTCCAGCGACCAGTCGCCGAGCGAGACCTGCAGCGTCGTGTGCCAGAGCGATTCGTAGGAGTCCGAGAGCGGCGAGTTGGCCCAGACCAGCGCCACCGCCGTCGCCGCCAGGAGCAGCCCGGCGCTCCCTGCCTCGGTGCCGATGAAGCGCCGCAGCGGCCCACCCAGCCCGGCCAGCAGCTGGTGCTTGGGAGTTGAGGTGAGCTGGTCCTTCACCCGCTGCTTGGCTGCGCTGGCACTTGCCATCGGCGCACTCTAGAGCGCCGGCCGAACGCCCTCTCCCGGCCGGCTCCGCAGACCGCCGAGCGGGTTCGCCGACGGGGCCCTCAGCGGCCGGGTTCGCGGGGTGCCGGCTTCAGCGTGATCCGGCGCGGCTCCACCGTCTGGCCCTTCATCTGCACGTTGACCCAGACCTTTGGCTGGCCCTGGTTGCGCATCAGCCGCTTCCCGGTGGGGTTCAGCTTCACCTTGGCGACAGCCTGTTTGCCGGGCCCGATCCGGAACTCGGCCGAGCCGTAGGTGACGACCCGTTGCGCCGGCTGCTTGCCCTTGCCGCCCTTCGCCGCGCCCTTCTTGCCCTTGGCGGGGCGGGCCGAGGCGGTGGCGATGAGGGCGCGGCCGGCGGCGCTGCCGCTGCGGTTCTGGAGGAGCACGCGGCCGGCGCAGGCGACGTCGAGCCCGCAGGCGAGCAGGACCCGGGCGCGGGCGTTCTGGACCAGCGCCTGGCGGCTGGGGATGCTGATCGCGCGGACCGCGGTCGGGACGGCCGGCGGAGCGGCGGCGGGGGGGACGCCGACCGGGTCCCAGTCGGCGCTCATCAGGACGACCGGGTTGACCAGGCTGCCGGACGGGCCGACGCGCAGCTCGCCGACGCCCTGCCAGGCCGGCCACCAGACTCCCATCGAGTTGGCGCCCGAGCTGTCCAGCGAGGCCGGGATCGGCACGTTCGGCGCCAGCACCGAGAGGCCGAGGTGTTGGTCGACGTAGTGCCCGTTCGCGTCCGGCGAGATGTCCTGGCGCAGGCGCAGGCTGACCGGGATCTGACTGACCGCGTTCGGCGCGGGGGTGAAGACCTGGCTCATCGCGACCACCGAGCAGCAGGCGTAGGTCGGCCTGCCGGGTTCGAGCGGGTTGTCTTTGCGCACCGCCTGTTCGACCACGACCTGCATCGGGCCGGTGACCGGGCCGACCCGCACTCTGACGGCCGAGACGATCCCCTCCCCGACCGGCGGGAAGGGCGACTCGCCGGTCGCCAGGTTGGTCGAGTTAACCGTGCAGCTGGGGACCGGGAAGATGCTGGTGTGCGAGCAGGTGAAGGGGCTGTCGGCCGGCCGGTTCAGGTTGGCGCCGAAGGTCGCCGCCGGGGCTGAGGGCGCCCAGAACAGGTAGGCGAGGAGGGCGAGCGCCGCCGCCGTCGCCACGAGCGATATCGAGCTGAGCGCCGAACGAGACACCGCGTCGATGCTATCCCGCGCATCGCGTCCGCGCACGTGGGAGAGGTGGCGGAAGTGCCGGAGGAGGGACTCGAACCCCCGACACGCGGATTATGATTCCGCTGCTCTAACCAGCTGAGCTACTCCGGCGGGGAGGGGCATGGTAATCCTTGGCGGGTGGCGATGGGTCCGGGCCGCAGAGGGCAGTCGGGCTGGTCGGCGTTGCGGCCGGTACTGGTGGCGTTTCTGCTGCTCGCCGACGCGTTCGTGGTCGTGGCGCTGGTGGCGGCGCGGCCGGCTGGGTGGCTGGGGCCGTTCATCGCCTTCGGGGCGGTGCTGGTCGGACTGGTCTGGTTTCAGCTCTGGGCGGTGCGGCATAGGCACGATGACGGTTGAGGTTTTAGGGTGGGGCCGGTGACCACCGAGCTGGACATGGCAATTCGGACCGTCGTGCGTCACTGCATGGGGGTGAACCCCGGCGAGGAGGTGCTGGTCGTCTGCAACCCGGTGACCGAAGAGATCGGCGCGCTGATGCGGATCGAGGCGCAGGGCGACGGGGCCGACGCGACCCTGGCGGTGATGTCGGAGCGCGACTCGCACGCGGGCGAGCCGCCGCGGGCGGTGGCGGCGGCGATGCGCGAAGCCGACGTGGTGCTGGCGCCGACGATCCAGTCGATCTCGCACACGGCCGCGCGCAAGGAGGCCAGCGAAGCGGGCGTACGGGTGGGCAGCCTGCCGGGGGTCACCGAGGAGATGCTGGTGCGGCTGATGAACAGCGACCTCGACGAGATCCGGCGGCGCGGCTGGGCGGTGGTGACGGCGCTGAACGGCGGCTCGGAGGTGCGGATCACCTGCCGGCACGGCAGCGACCTGCGGCTCGGGTTGGAGAACCGGCTGGGGATCGTCGACGCGGGCGAACTGAGTAGCCGAGGCGCCTTCGGCAACCTGCCCTGCGGCGAGGGCTTCATCGCCCCGATCGAGGGTTCGGTGGAGGGCACCCTGGTCGTCGACGGCTCGATCGCCGGCGTCGGCCTGCTCGACACGCCGGTCTCGCTGACCGTCCGCGACGGGCGCCTGACCGACACGACCGGTTCCGAGGGGGCGGCGCTGATGGAGCTGCTGAGCGCCCACGGGCCGGAGGCGACCACGGTCGCCGAGCTCGGGATCGGGACCAACGAAGAGGCGATCCTGACCGGCAACATCCTCGAGGACGAGAAGATCCTCGGCTCCGCCCACGTCGCCTTCGGCGCCTCGGCGGCGATCGGCGGCACGATCCAGGTCCCCGTCCACCTCGACTGCGTGCTGCTCGAGCCGACCGTCGAAATCGACGGCGAGACAATCGTCAGCGGCGGCGACCTGTTGCTCTGAGGCCCCCTGTGGCGTCTCTCCTCGCCGTCCCGAACGTCTCGGAGGGGGGCGACGAGGAGCTGCTCGGCCGGCTCGGTGCGGCCTTCGGCGAGAGCCCGGGCGCGACCCTGCTCGACCGTCACGCCGACGCCGACCACGGGCGCTCGGTGTTCAGCCTCGCCGGCGAGCCGGGGCCGCTGGAGGCGGCGCTGGTGCGCGGCGCCGAGGAGGCGGTGGAGACGATCGACATGAGCGGCTACCGCGGCGCCCACCCGGCGATCGGTGCGCTCGACGTCTGCCCGCTGGTCTGGCTGGAGCCGGGCGGCAGGGAGGCGGCGCGGACCGCGGCGGTCGCGGTCGCGACCCAGATCGGCGGCCTCGGCGTCCCGGTCTTCCTCTACGGCGAGCTGGCCCGCTCGCCCGGCCGCCGCGAGCGCGCCTACTTCCGCAACGGCGGCCTCGCGGAGCTCTGGCTGCGGATGGAGGCGGGGGAGCTGCGGCCCGACTTCGGCCCGTCCGAGCCGCACCCGAGCGCCGGTGCGACCCTGGTCACGGCGCGCCCGCCGCTGGCCGCCTTCAACGTCGAGCTCGACAGCGGTGACCTCGAGCTCGCGCGCGCCGTCGCCGCCGGCCTGCGCGAGTCCGGCGGCGGCCTCGCCGGCGTGCGGGCGATCGGGCTCGTGCTCGGCAGCGGCCGCGGCCAGGTCTCGACCAACGTCCACGACCCGTTCGCGGTCCCGCTCGGGACCGTGGTCGAGCGGGTGCGCGAGCTGGCGGCGCCGCTCGGCGCGCGCCCGGTCGAGGCGGAGCTGGTCGGCCTGATCCCGGCCGCGGCGCTGGCCGGCTACCCGGCTGACGTGCCGATGCGCGGCTTCGACCCGGCCCTCCACGTGGTCGAGCGGCGGCTCGAAGCGGGGGCCTGAGCGCCTCAGAGGTCGCGCGGGCGACCGATTAGGTTCAATGCAGGCATGGCACAGACGAAGAAGCGTCAAAAGGGCAAGAAACGCGGTACGCAGGGCGGCCGGGTCGACTCGAAAGCGCGCGCGGGGCGGCCTCGCAGCCGCGACGAGGCAAAGGCGCGGGCACGCTCCCGCCGCCAGGTTCCGATCCGCGGCGACAACCCGCCGACCTGGCGCAGCTCGATCACCCGCGGGGTGATCGCGGCGCTCGTCTTCCTCGTCCTGCTGATCCTGCTTTTCGGGCGGCCGCTCGGCAGCGCCGCCGCCTTCGCCGGCTTCATGCTCGCCTTCTACATCCCGGCCGGGTACTTCATCGACATGGCGCTGTGGAGGCGCCGCGAGCGGCAGCGGATCCGCCAGCGCAACCAGGGCAAGTGACTCTCGACGTCGAGATGCTGACGGTCGGCCCGGTGGGCGAGAACTGCTTTCTCGTCCACCGCGAGGGTGCCGACCGGATGCTCGTCGTCGACCCGGGCGAGGAGTCCGAGCGGATCCTTGCCGCGATCGAGCAGAGCGGGGCGGAGGTCGAGGCGATCCTCGTCACCCACTGCCACTTCGACCACATCGGCGCGGTCGCTCCCGTCGCCGCGGCGACCGGGGCGCCGGTCTACTGCCCGGAGCTCGAGGTGCCGGTGCTCGCCGACATCATGGCCTACGTCCCCTGGCCCGGCTTCGGTCCGTTCGAGAGCTACGAGGCCGACGAGACCGTCGCCGGCGGCGAGACCCTGGAGCTGGCCGGGCTCGAGCTCGACGTCGTCTTCACCCCGGGTCACAGCCCCGGCCACGTCACCTACGCGGTGCGCGGCGAGAACGCGCTCTTCTCCGGCGACGTGCTGTTCCAGGGCTCGGTCGGCCGGGTCGACCTGCCGGGCGGCGACGGGCCGACGCTGATCGCCTCGATCGCCGAGCTGCTCGAGCGCTACCCCGACGAGGCCGTCGTCCACCCCGGCCACATGGGCACGACGACGCTCGGCGCCGAGCGCGCCTCCAACCCCTTCCTCACCTCGCTGGCGCGGTAGGCGGGGCCCCGGCTCGCTGCTCTAGGCTCGCTCGCACGATGGCCAGCAAGTTCCAGGCACCGCGGGGGACCTTCGACGTGCTGCCGGCGCCGGCCCGCCGCCGCGCCGCGGTCGAAGCGCTGGCGCGGGAGAACTTCGCCCGCGCCGGCTACGAGCCGATCCAGACCCCGAGCTTCGAGGAGACCGACCTGTTCGAGCGCGGGGTCGGGCGCTCCACCGACATCGTCCGCAAGGAGATGTTCACCTTCCAGGACAAGGGCGGGCGCAGCCTCACCCTGCGCCCGGAGGGGACGGCGCCGATCTGCCGCGCCTACCTCGAGCACGGGATGCACAAACTGGCGCAGCCGGTGAAGCTCTCCTACGTCGGCCCGTTCTTCCGCCACGAGCGCCCGCAGGCGGGCCGCTACCGTCAGTTCCACCAGATCGGGCTGGAGTGCATCGGCACCGACTCGCCGCTCGCCGACGCCGAGGCGATCATGCTGCTCTCCGACCTGCTCGGGGGCCTCGGCGTCCCGGGGGTCGAGCTGCGGATCGGCAGCCTCGGCTCGTTCGCGGCGCGTCAGGACTACCTGGAGGAGCTGAAGGCGCACCTGCGCCGCCACGAGGGCGACCTCTCCCGGGACGTGCGCGAGCGGATCGACGTCAACCCGCTGCGCGCCTTCGACGCGGACGACCCCGGGACCCAGGGAGTGATGGCGAGCGCGCCGACGATCGTCGACTCGCTGGCCGGCGAGGACGCCGAGCACTTCGAGGAGGTGAAGGGGCTGCTGGAGGCGGCGGGGATCGCCTACCTGGTCGACAAGACCCTGGTCCGCGGCCTCGACTACTACACGCGCACGATCTTCTCCTTCGTCTGCGACGCGCTGGGGGCGCAGTCGGAGGTCGGTGGCGGCGGTCGCTACGACGGCCTGATCGAGCAGCTCGGCGGCCCGGCGACGCCGGCGGTCGGCTGGGCGGCCGGGATCGAGCGGATCCTGCTGGCGCTCGACGAGGAGGCCGAGGCGCCCGGCCGCGACGCCTTCGTCGCGGTCGCCGATCCGTCCCAGCGCCAGCGCGCGATGGCGCTCACGGTCGAGCTCCGCCACGCCGGGCTGGCCGCCGAGCTCGACCTCGCCGGGCGCGGGCTGAAGGGCCAGCTGAAGCACGCAGACCGGATCGGCGCCCGCCAGGTGCTGATCCTCGAGGCCGACGGCACGGCGCAGCTGCGCGACATGCGCAGCGGCGAGCAGCGCCCGGTCGATACCGCCAACCTTGTCGACGAGATGACCGGAGGGGAAGCATGAGCGAGACCGCGCCGCCGCTGCGCGCAAACGGCTACCGAGACACCTGGTGCGGCGAGGTGATGCCGGGCCGGGTCGACTCGGAGGCGCGGGTTGCGGGCTGGGTCAACCGGCGGCGCGACCACGGTGGGCTGATCTTCATCGACCTGCGCGACCGCACCGGGATCGTCCAGCTCGTCTTCCATCCCGACACCTCCGGGGAGGCGTTCGAGCTCGCCCACAAGCTGCGCGCCGAGGACGTGGTCAGCGCCGCCGGGACGGTGGTGCGGCGCGACCCGGAGACGGTCAACCCGGAGCTGCCGACCGGCGAGGTCGAGCTCCAGGTCGGCGCCGCCGAGCTGCTCGCCGACTCGGAGACGCCGCCCTTCCAGATCGAGGGCTATGCCGGCGAGGCGAGCGAGGACGTGCGGATGCGCTACCGCTACCTCGACCTGCGCCGCGAGCAGATGCGCGAGGCGCTGGAACTGCGCCACCGGGTGGTCGCGGCGATGCGCGAGTTCCTCGACGCGGAGGGCTTCCTCGACGTCGAGACGCCGGTCCTGACCCGCTCGACCCCGGAGGGAGCGCGCGACTTCCTGGTCCCGTCGAGCCAGCAGCACGGGTCCTTCTACGCGCTGCCGCAGTCGCCGCAGCTGTTCAAGCAGCTGCTGATGGTGAGCGGGTTCGAGCGCTACTACCAGGTGGCGCGCTGCTTCCGCGACGAGGCGACCCGGGCCGACCGCCAGGCCGAGTTCACCCAGCTCGACGTCGAGATGTCGTTCGTCGACGGCGAGGACATCATCGAGGTCAACGAGCGGCTGCTCGCGCACGTCTTCGCGCGGGTCGGCGGCCCGCGGATCGACCTGCCGATGCAGCGCATGTGTTACGACGAGGCGATGGGCCGGTTCGGGACCGACCGGCCGGACCTGCGCTTCGGGCTGGAGCTGGTCGACCTCGGCGCGGCGCTGGAGGGGACTGAGTTCAAGGTGTTCCGCTCGGTGCTGGAGGGCGGCGGCTCGATCCGCGGCATCAACGCGGGCAGGCGTGAGCTGCCGCGCAAAGACCTCGACGGGCTGATCTCGCGCGCCCAGGAGCTCGGCGCCAAGGGCTTGGTCTGGGCCTTCCGCGAGGGCGACGGCTGGCGCTCCCCGACCGCGAAGTTCCTCAGCGAGACCGAGCTGGCGGAGCTGAACCGGCTGCTCGGAGCGGAGGAGGGCGACCTGCTGCTGCTGGTCGCCGACAAGCTCGAGGTGACCAACGCGGTGCTGGGGCAGATGCGGATCGACCTGGCCGAGAAGTTCGGGCTGATCGACCCGGAGGCGAACGAGCTGGTCTGGATCGTCGACTGGCCGCTGATGGAGTGGAACGAGCCCGAGCAGCGCTGGGATGCCCTGCACCACCCGTTCACGGCGCCGGCCGGGGAGTTCGACCCGGAGGACCCGGGGGCGGCGCGCGCCGTCGCCTACGACTGCGTCTGGAACGGCCAGGAGCTCGGCGGCGGCTCGATCCGCATCAACCGCGCCGACGTCCAGGAGCAGGTCTTCGCCGCGCTTGGGATCGACGCCGAGACCGCGCGGGCGCGCTTCGGCTTCCTGCTCGAGGCGCTGCGCTACGGGGCGCCGCCACACGGCGGCATCGCCTACGGGGTCGACCGCATCGTCCAGCGGCTGAGCGGCGCGGAGACGATCCGCGACGTGATCGCCTTCCCGAAGACCGCCTCCGGCTTCGACCTGCTGACCGGGGCGCCGGCCCCGGTCGAAGAGACGCAGCTGAAGGAACTTGGCGTGGCGATCCACAAACGCAACCTCGCCGGGCACTGAGATGGGCCTCCGGGACTGGATTCCACGCAAGTGGCGCCCGACTCCCGGACCCGGCCTGACCCAGGTCCAGGTCGGCGACCCGGTTTTCGACAGCTGGGAGGTGGTGCGCGACTTCGGCGACGTGCGCACCGCCCGCGCCTGGCACCAGTCGCTCAGCGAGGCCGGTTTCGAGGCGGTGCTCACCGCCGACTGGCCGCTCGACCGCTTCGGCCACGGCGACATCGCCCTGCGCGTCCCGCCGGACCAGTGGAGCGAGGCCGAGTGGCACCTCTCCAACCTCGACGCGTAGGGCGTCCCTGCCTCTAGGCGCCGCGGGCTCAGGGCGCTCCCTGGCGCGACCAATAAAACAGGCCCCAGCCCGCCGTTGCCGCCTCTGGCTTTGATCCCTTCAATTGAAGGTGGGTGCCTGATCCCGGCCCCAAGAGGCCGGCATACGGTGGCTCCCGCGCCGTTTGTGTTGGGTCAAACGGTGAGACGGCTCGCGTACGGGCTCGAGCCTTGGCCCAAAGGTACCACCGCGTAGCCGTCGCAAACTTGTCACTCCCTGCGCGCCACCCGTGCGCCTTTTCCTGCCACGGTCGGCCGGTGGCAGCCGACCTCCGAATCGAGACGTCAAAAGGGGGTCCCAGAGACCCAAAAACGCCGTCTCGATTCTGGGACGCGGGGATCGCCGAGCTTGCCAAGGAGCAGCATTGCGTGGTCAGCAGGCAGCAACTGCTGGGTCTCGGGATGACCACGGACGAGGTGAAAGGCCGGATTCGTCGCGGGTCGCTGCATCGGTTCCATGTCGGCGTATACGTGGTCGGGGTCCGGCGGATCTCTCGCAAGGGGCGGTGGATGGCGGCGGTGCTCGCCTGTGGGCCGGGGGCCGTCCTCAGCCACCGTGCGGCCGGCTGTCTCTGGGGCGTTCTCCCACCCAGCCTCGATCGCGTCGAGGTGACCGTGCCGCGCGGACGGCGGGCGCGCCGGCCCGGGATCACCGGCCATGCGGCCGACCTCGCAGCGGACGAAATCGAAGAGATCGACGGGATCCCGGTTACCTCGATCTTCCGCACCCTCTTCGACCTCGCCGCCGACCTGAAGCCGCGCCAGCTCGAGCGGGCACGGAAGGAGGCGGCGATCAAGCGGCTCGGTGACCGCGTCCGCCTTCCCGAGTTGCTCGACCGCCATTCGGGCAAGCGGGGCACCGCAGCCCTGCGGCGCCTTCACGCCTCGACCAAGCCGATCCCGGTGACTCAGAACGAGCTCGAGGAGCGCTTCCTCGTCCTGCTCGACGGCCACGAGCTGCCGCGTCCGCGCTTCAACCCGACCCTCCACCTGCGCGGCCAGTTCTTCAAGCCCGACTGCCTCTGGGTGCCCCAGCGCCTGATCGCCGAGCTCGACGGCGGCGAAGTTCACAACACCGACCACGCCTTTCAGGCCGACCGCCGTCGCGACCGCATCCTGATCGCCGAGGGCTACCGCACCGCCCGCGTCACCTGGAAGCAGCTGCGGGACGAACCGGCTGAGGTCGCCGCTGATATCCGCGCCGCATTGAAGCCGAGCGGCCGCCTCTACTCTTGAGGCATGGATCGCGAGCTCTTCGAGCACTATCTGGCTGATGGCAGCCGCCGCGGCCCCGCGCCCGAGGACGCCTTCACCGGCGCTGCCGGAGGCGCCGCCTGCGGGGACCTCTCGCGGATCTCCTTCCACGTCGAGGACGGCTGCCTCACGAACGTGACCTTCGATGCCGAGGGCTGCGGCGCCACCGAAGCCGCCACCGCCGCCGTCGCCGAGGCCGTCGATGGCGCCCCCGTCCTCGACGCCGCCCTGCTGAGCATCGACGACGCCGAAGCTCTCCTCGGCGGTCTCACCCCCGCCAAGCGTCACGCCGCCCAGCTCGCCACCGACGCCCTCCACAGAGGGCTGAGTGCCGCCGCGGCTTCGCCGCTCCCCCTCTCGACCGAGAGCGGCGACCGCGTCGCCGTCGCCATGTCCGGCGGGGTCGACAGCGCCGTGGCCGCGCTGCTGGAGCGCGAGCGGGGGGCCGAGGTGATCGGGGTCACGGTGAAGCTCTGGGCCGATCCGGAGACCGACGGGGCCAAGGCGTGCTGCTCGCCGGAGGCGGTGCTGGGGGCGCGGGCGCTCGCGCACCAGCTCGGGATGCCGCACTTCACGCTCGACCTCGAGGCCGAGTTCCGCGCCCGGGTCGTCGATGGCTTCGTCTCCGGCTACGCGGCCGGCAAGACCCCGAACCCCTGCATCCTCTGCAACGGCGAGGTGCGGCTGGCGGCGATGATCGACCTGGCCGAGCGGGTCGGGGCCGAGCGCCTCCTGACCGGCCACTACGCGCGCATCGTCGAGGACGCCGACGGGCCGCTGCTGGCGGCCGGCGCCGACCCGGCCAAGGACCAGAGCTACATGCTCGCGGCGCTGCCGCCGGCGCTGCTCGGGCGGCTCGGCTTCCCGCTCACCGAGCTGACCAAGCCGGAGGTGCGGGAGATCGCGGCGCGCCACCGGCTGGCCGTCGCCAGGAAGCCTGAGTCCCAGGACCTCTGCTTCCTCGCCGGCCAGGACAAGCGCCGCTTCCTGCGCCGCCACGGGGGGCTCGAGGACCGGGACGGTGCGGTGCTCGACAGCGCCGGGCGCACGCTCGGCCGCCACCGCGGCCACCACAACTTCACCGTCGGCCAGCGCCGCGGCACCGGCGTCTCGCTGAACGAGCCGGCCTACGTGCTGGCCACCGACGCCGCCGCCAACACGGTCACGGTCGGCACCCGTGAGGAGCTCGTCACCCGCCGGGTGCGGGTGCGCGACGCGGTCCTCCATCGCGACGGCGCCCGGGTCGACGGCGTGCGCCTGCGCTACCGCTCGCGCTCGCTCCCGGCGAGCGTCGGCGCCCCCGCCGCGGGTCGCCACGAGGCCCTCGATCTGGAGCTCGGCGAGGAGTTCGCCGGGGCCTCTCCGGGGCAGACCGCGGTGCTGCTCGAGGGCGAGACGATCGTCGGTCACGCGACGATCGTCGGCAGCGTCTGAAGGAAATATTTAGGCTTCCTCACATGAAGGCGCAGGAGATCCGCGATACCTACCTCTCGTTTTTCGAGCAGCGCGGCCACAGGGTGGTCCCGTCGGCCTCGCTCGTGCCCTCCTCGCACGACCCCACGGTGCTGCTCACGACCGCCGGGATGCAGCCGTTCAAGCCCTACTTCCTGGGCCGCGAAAAGCCGCCGGCGTCGCGCCTCGCCGACGTGCAGAAATGCTTCCGCACCACCGACATCGAGGAGGTCGGCAACACCGCCCGGCACCTCACCTTCTTCGAGATGCTCGGCAACTGGAGCTTCGGCGACTACTTCAAGGCGGAGTCGATCCCCTGGGGCTGGGAGCTCTCGACCGCGGGTTTCGGGATGGACCCGGAGAAGATCTGGGTGACCGTGTTCGGCGGCGACGAGGAGCTCGGCCTCGGCCCCGACGAGGAGGCGATCGCACTCTGGGGCGAGATAGGCGTGCCCGAGGAGCGGATCGTCCGGCTCGGCCGCAAGGACAACTTCTGGCAGGGCGGCCCGACCGGCCCCTGCGGCCCGTGCTCGGAGCTCTACCTCGACCGCGGGCTCGAGTTCGGCGCCGAGGACGACCTGCCCGGCAGCGACAGCGACCGCTTCCTCGAGTTCTGGAACCACGTCTTCATGAGCTACGACCTCGCCGAGGACGGCACCCTGACCGAGCTGCCGACCAAGAACATCGACACCGGGATGGGGCTCGACCGGATGGCCGCGGTGCTCCAGGACGTGCCCTCGGTCTTCGAGGTCGACCACATCCGGCCGCTGATCGACCTCGCCGAGGAGCTCTCCGGGCACGGCTACGAGGAGGGCGAACGGATCACCCGGGCGATGCGGATCGTCGCCGACCACGCGCGCGGCGCCACCTTCCTGATCGCCGACGGGGTCGTCCCCTCGAACGAGGACCGCGGTTACATCCTGCGGCGGATCATGCGGCGGGCGATCCAGCAGGGGCGCACGCTCGGCCTCGAGTCCCCCTGGCTCGGCAAGTTCGCCGAGCGCACGATCGAGCTGATGGGGGAGACCTACCCGGAGCTGCTGGCCGAGCGCGAGACGATCGCCCGCTGGGTCGGCGACGAGGAGGAGAGCTTCGGCCGCACGCTGGAGCGCGGCACCGAGCTGCTCGAGCGCCTGGTCGGCGAGGCGAAGGAGGCCGAGACGTCCTGGATCGACGCCGCCGACGCCTTCAAGCTGCACGACACCTACGGCTTTCCCTACGACCTGACCAAGGAGCTGCTCGCCGAGGAGGGCCTGGCGGTCGACGACTCCGGATTCGAGGAGCTGATGGAGGAGCAGCGCACCCGCGCCCGCATGGGCTCCGCCACCGCGCACGGCTCCGAGGACACGCACGACTCGGCGAACCGGGTCGCCGCCGAGGGCTCCGCGACCACCTTCGTCGGCTACGAGACGCTGCAAGTGCAGACCGGCGTCTCCACGGTCGGCCCCGAGCCGGCCAACGGGGGCGGGGAGGCGAAGCAGGTGCTGCTGAAGCTCGACGAGAGCCCGTTCTACCCGGAAGGCGGCGGCCAGGTCTCCGACTCGGGCCGGCTGATCGTCGGCGGCCGCGAGGTCCCGGTCCTCGACGTCTTCCGCGTCGGCGAGGACCAGGTGCTCGGGGTCGCGCCCGACGCCGGGATCGCCCGCGGCGACACGGTCGAGGCCGAGGTCGACCACGAGGCCCGCCACGCGACGATGCGCAACCACACGGCGACGCACCTGCTGCACGCGGCGCTGCGCGAGCGGCTCGGCACGCACGTGCGCCAGGCCGGCTCCGCCGTCCGTCCCGACAAGCTGCGCTTCGATTTCACCCACGGCCAGGCGCTGAGCGCCGCCGAGCTGCGCGACGTCGAGGACCGCGTCAACGAGTGGGTGAAGGCGAGCCGCCCGGTGCGCTGGCTGGAGATGGAGCGCGCGGAGGCCGAGAAGCTCGGAGCGATGGCCCTGTTCGGCGAGAAATACGGCGAGTGGGTGCGGGTGGTCGAGGTCGACGGCGTCTCCCGCGAGCTCTGCGGCGGCACCCACGTCGCCAACACGGCCGAGGTCGGGATCTTCAAAGTCACCTCCGAGGGCTCGAGCGCCGCCAACGTGCGCCGGGTCGAGGCGATCACCGGTCCCGCCGCCATCGATCACTTCCGCGAGCGCGAGCAGCAGCTGCGCGAGGCCGGCGAGCTGCTCGGCAACCCGCAGGACCCCGTCGGCGGCGCCCGCCGCGCGGCGGAGAAGCTGAAGGAGGCCGGGGCGGGGGCGCAGAAGGCCGCCGCCGCGGCGCTCGGCGAGGAGGCCGACGCCCTGGTCGCGGCAGCCGAGGAGCTGGCCGCGAGCGGCGCCGACGGGGCGCTGAGCTTCGTCGCGGCGAACTCGGCCAGCGCCGGCGACGCCAAGCAGCTGCTCGACCTCGCCAACCGGGTGCAGTCGAAGCTCGGCGGCAGCGCCGTGGTGCTGCTCGGCGGCGACTTCGGCGAGAAGGCCGGGCTGGTCGCGCTCGCCTCCAAGGAGGCGGTCGCGCTCGGCGCCTCCGCCGGCGCCTTGGTCAAGCAGGGCGCGCCGGTGATCGGCGGCGGTGGCGGCGGCCGCGACGACATGGCGCAGGCCGGCGGCCGCGACGCGTCGAAGCTCGACGAGGCGCTGGCGACGATGCGCGCGGCACTCGAGCGGGAGCTCGGCTGAGGGCGATGCGGGTGCTCGCGTTGGATCACGGGACGGTGCGGGTCGGCTGCGCGCTCTCCGACCCGACCGGGACCCTGGCGACGCCGCTGCCCGTGATCGAGCCGCCGGAGCCGCGCGCGGTCGCCGAGCTGGTCGCCGAGCACGGGGTCGAGCGGGTCGTCGTCGGCCTGCCCCTGCACCTGAGCGGCGAGGAGGGCAGCCAGGCGGCCCTCGCACGGACCTTTTGCGGCGAACTCGAGGCGATGCTCTCGATCCCGGTCGAGACCTACGACGAGCGGCTGACCAGCCGGATGGCGGACGCGAGCCGCCGCGCCGGTGCCGGCGCGGCCCGCGACTCGATCGCCGCCGCGCATCTGCTGGAGGCATACCTGCTGGCGCGATCGGGCAGTGAGGAGAGCTGAGATGGCCGAGGACTGGCGCGACGACCCCTTCGTCGACCCCGACGACCCCGCCGCCCGCGAGCGCGCCGAACGGCGCGCCAAGCGCGAGGCGAAGCGCGGCGCCCGCGACGCCAAGCGCAAGGAGAAGGAGGCCAAGAAGGCCGCCGCTGCGCCGCCGCCCAAGCCCGTGCCCGCGGCTCCGGCCGAGCCGCCGAAGCCGCCGCGCACGCCCGAGCAGGAGTTCTGGGACGAAGACCCCGAGCCCGAGCCGCTGCCCGCCGCGGAGGCGAAGCCGGCCGATCCGAAGCCCGAGCAGGCCCGCGAGCCAGAGCCCGCGCCGCCGAGCGAGCCGCAAGCGAGCGAGCCCGAGCCGCAGCCCGAGGAGCCGGAGCCGCGGCGCGACGGGGCGACAGCGGCTGCCGCGGCAGGAGCCGGTGCGGCCGCGGCCGCCAGCGCCCCGGCGCCGGCCGACCCGCTGCCGACGCCGCCGCCGGAACCGGCGATCGAGCAGGCCTGGGACCGCGAGCCGCCCTCGACGCCCGACGCCGACATCTGGGGCGACGAAGCCGACCTCGACGAGCCGAAGGCCGTCGGCGGCGGTGGCGGTGGAGGTCGGCCCGCCGGCGGCGTGAGCCGGGTGCCCGGCCCGCCGAAGCGCAGGGTCCACCCCCTGCAGATCATCGGCCTGATCCTCTTCTTCCTCGTCTTCTGGTTCGTCTACGCGCTCTTCCAGCCGTTCCACAGCGACGGCACCGAGGAGGTCCGGGTGACGATCCCGAAGGGCGCCAGCGTCAGCGAAGTCGGCGACCTGCTGCTCGAGAAAGGCGTGATCGACGACCCGATCCTGCCGATCAGCGGCTCGACCCTGTTCCAGATGCGGGCGACCCTCTCCGGCAAGCGCTCGGAGCTCTACGCGGGCCAGTTCACCCTGACCGAGAGCATGAGCTACGGCTCGGCGCTCGACGCGCTCTCGGTGCCGCCGCAGAAACGCACGGTCGCGGTGACGATTCCGGAGGGCCTCGCCCGCTCCCAGGCGGCGCAGCTGGTGGAGGAAGCCGGCGTGCCCGGCAGCTACACCAAGGCCTCGGTCAAGTCGAAGTTCCTCAACCCGGCCGAATACGGCGGCAAGGGCGCGAAAAGCCTTGAGGGATTCCTCTTCCCGAACACCTTCGAACTGAAGCCGAAGGCGCCGGCCGCCGACCTGGTCGAGCTGCAGCTCAAAGACTTCAAGCGCCAGATCAAGAAGGTCAACATGCGCTACGCGAAGTCGAAAAACCTGACCGTCTTCGACGTGCTGATCATCGCCTCGATGATCGAGGACGAGGCCGGCGTGCCGGGCCAGCGCAAGCTGGTCGCCTCGGTGATCTACAACCGGCTGAAGGAAGGCCGGCCGCTGGGGATCGACGCGGTGACCCGCTTCTACACCGGCAACTACACCGACCCGCTGACCGAATCGGAACTGACCGAGGACTCGCCCTACAACACGCGCGAGAACATCGGCCTGCCGCCGGGCCCGATCAACAGCCCCGGCCTGGAAGCGATCAGGGCGGCCGCGAACCCGGCCAAAACGAACTACGTCTACTACGTGACCGCGCCGCACACCTGCGGCAAGCTCGCGTTCTCGGCCAACGAAGCCAAATGGGAAAAGGACGTCGAGGCCTACAACGCAGCGCGTGAAGAGGCCGGCGGCCAGAACCCCGACAGCTGCGGGGAGTAGCGGTGCCGCGGCTGGCGGTGCTGGGGTACCCGGTCGGCCACTCGCGCTCACCGGCGATGCACAACGCCGCGCTGGCGGCGCTCGGGCTGGGGGAGGAGTGGAGTTACGAGGCGGTCGAGGTGGCGCCGGAGGGCTTCGCGGCGCGGGTCGCGGAGATGGCCGCCGAAGGCTTCGCCGGCGCCAACGTGACGATCCCCCACAAGGAGGCCGCGCTCGCCCTCGCCGCGATCCCCAGCGAGGCCGCCCGCCGGATCGGCGCCGCCAACACGCTGACCTTCGGGCCGGCGCCGCTTGACGTTTCTCGCCCAGGGGGCGAAGAAAGTCAAGCGGCCGCGTGGGGTCCGGATGCTGAGGGTGGGATCGCGGCGGAGAACACCGATGCGGGCGGACTCCTCGCGGCGCTGCCGACGACGCCGCTGGACGCGCGGGCGCTGGTGCTCGGCGCCGGCGGCGCGGCGCGGGCGGCGGTCTGGGCGCTGGCCGGCGAGGGCGCCCGGGTCGACGTCTGGAACCGGACCGCGGCGCGGGCCGAGGCGCTCTGCGCCGAGCTCGGCGGCAAGCCCGCGGCGGCGCCCGAACAGTCCTCCTACGACCTGATCGTCAACACGACCGCGGTCGGGCTCGGCGGCGAGGATCCGTTCGAGGAGCTGCCGCTGGAGGCCGGCGGCTTCGCCTCCGGGCAGCTGGTCGTCGACATGGTCTACGGCGAGCGCTCGGGGGCTCTGCTCGGCGCCGCCGGGGCGGCGGGGGCGACGACGATCGACGGCCTCGAGATCCTCGTCCGCCAGGGTGCGCTCTCGTTCGAGCTTTGGACGGGGCGCAAGCCGCCGCTCGACGTGATGCGCGCCGCCGCCCGCGGCGAGCAGCGCCGATAGCCTAGGCGGCTCATGACCACGTTCCGGTTCACCACCGCAGGGGAGTCGCACGGGCCCGGGCTCGTCGCCGTCGTCGAGGGCCTGCCGGCCGGGCTCGAGCTCGACCGCGAGGCGCTCGACCGCGACATGGCGCGGCGCCAGCTCGGCCACGGCCGCGGTGGCCGCATGCGGATCGAGACCGACACGGTCGAGGTCCGCGCCGGCGTCCGTCACGGCCGCACGCTGGGCAGCCCGGTCGCGCTGCTGGTCGCCAACCGCGACTACTCCAACTGGGAGGAGCGGATGAACCCGTGGCCGGTCGAGGGCTTCGAGCCCGAAGAGGTGCACCTGCCGCGGCCCGGCCACGCCGACCTGGTCGGCGCCCAGAAATACGGCCACTCGGACATCCGCAACGTGCTCGAGCGGGCCAGCGCCCGCGAGACCGCCGCCCGCGTCGCCGCCGGCACGCTCGCCCGCTCCTTCCTTTCTGCGCTCGGCGTCGAGGTGCACAGCCACGTGCTGCAGATCGCCTCGGTGCGCGCCGCCGAGCGCGACGAGCCGCTGACCGCGGCCGACTTCGCCGGTGTCGACGACGACCCGGTGCGCTGCCTCGACCCCGAGGCCAGCAAGGCGATGGTCGCCGAGATCAACCGCCTGCGCAAGGCCAACGAGAGCCTCGGCGGCAGCTTCGAGGTGCTCGCCTTCGGGCTCGTCCCCGGGCTCGGCTCCCACATCTCCTGGGAAGACCGCCTCGACGGCCGCCTCGCCGGCGCGGTCGCCTCGATCCAGTCGGTCAAGGGCGTCGCGATCGGCGAAGCCTGGGACGTCGCCGGCCGCCCCGGCTCCGAGGCCCACGACGAGATCTTCTGGTCCGAGCAGGACGGCTACTTCCGCGAAACCAACCACGCCGGCGGGCTCGAGGGCGGGATGACCAATGGCCTGCCGCTCTCGGTGCGGGCCGCGATCAAGCCGATCTCGACCCTGACCAAGCCGCTGCGCTCGGTCGACACCGAGACCAAGCAGCCGGCGCAGGCGCTGCGCGAGCGCACCGACTCGACCGTGGTCCCGGCCGGCGCCGTGGTCGCCGAGGCGATGGTCTGCCTGACCTTGGCCCGCTGCTACCGCGAGAAGTTCGGCGGCGACCACATCGACGACGTGCGCGCCGCCGTCGCGGCCTACAAGCAGCGCATCGACTTCCGCGGCTAGGCTCGCCCGGATGACTCCGGCGATCGTCTTCATCGGCTTCATGGGCGCCGGCAAGAGCACCGCGCTCGCCGCTGCCCGCCGCGCCGGCCTGGCGATCACCGAGATCGACGCGCTGATGGAAGCGGAGCTGGGGATGCCGATCGCCGCGGCGTTCGAGCGCGACGGCGAGGAGGCGTTCCGGGCCCGCGAGGCGGAGGTGGTCGGGGCGCTGCTGGACGAGACGGACGGCGGCGCGATCGCGCTCGGCGGCGGCAGCATCCTCTCCGAGCGGGTCCGCGCCGCCCTGGAGCGCCACCTGGTCGTCTGGCTGCAGGTCGACGCGCGCGAGGCCTGGCGCCGGATCGCCCACTCCGACCGGCCGCTGGCCAGCAGCGCCGAGGACGTCGCCCGGCTGCTCGCCGAACGCCTGCCGCTCTACGAAGAGCTGGCCGACGCGATCGTGCCGATGGGCGACCGGTCGGTGGTCGAGCGGGCGCTGCCGGCGGTCCAGGCGCTGGCCGGGATGCCGGCGGGGACGAAGCTGCTCTGGGCCGCAACCGCCGCGGGCGAGTACCCGGTCCTGGTCGGCCGCGGCCTGCTCGGGGAGGCGATCCCCGGTGTCTGGTGGCCGCTCGAGGGGCGGCGCTTCTGCGTCTCGGACTCGGTCGTCGGCGACCTCTACGCGGGCGCGCTGGCGCCGCTCGCCGGCGAGACGGTGCTGATCCCCGCCGGTGAGGAGTCGAAGACCCTGACCACGGTCGAGCGGGTGATGGAAGCGCTGGCGAGCGCCGAGATGACCCGCGAGGATCACGTCGTCGCGCTCGGCGGCGGCGTCGTCGGCGATCTCGCCGGGTTCTGTGCGGCTTGCTACCAGCGTGGAGTCCCGGTGGTCCAGGTGCCGACCACGCTGGTCGCCCAGGTCGACTCCTCGATCGGCGGCAAGACCGGGGTCGACCTGAAGCAGGGCAAGAACTACGCCGGCGCCTACCACCAGCCCGCCGCGGTGATCGCCGACGTCAGCACGCTCGAGTCGCTGCCCAGGGAGGAGCTCGCGGCCGGCTTCGTCGAGGTGCTGAAGACCGGCCTGCTGGCCGGCGGCCCGCTCTGGGAGCGCGTCCGCCTGGTCGAAGACCTCAACCCCTACGAGCTCAGCGAGCTGGTCTTCGCCTGCGCCCGCTACAAGGCGGAGATCGTCGCCGCCGACGAACGCGACGCCGGGCTGCGCAACGCGCTCAACCTCGGCCACACGGTCGGCCACGCGATCGAGGTGGCGAGCGACTACGCGGTCTACCGCCACGGCGAAGCGGTCGGGATCGGCCTGCTCGCCGCGCTCCGCCTCTCCGGCGCGGACGAGCTGCGCGACGAGGTCGAGACGACGCTCGCCCGCTTCGGCCTGCCGACCGCGGTCGACCCGGCCCGCTGGCCGGGCGCCGAGGCCGACCCGATCCTCGCGGCCCTGCAGCGCGACAAGAAGCGGACCAGCGCCGGCGTCGGCTTCGTCCTGCTCGCCGAGCCCGGCGAGCCGCGGGTCGGCCAGCTCGTGCCGGCCGACGAGGTGCGCGCCGCCGTGGAAGAGTTGCTGGCGTGAACAGCGTCGCCAACCGCGTGGCCGTCCTGCACGGCGTCAACTTCGACGTCCTCGAGCGCCGCGATCCGTCCTTCTACGGCGGCAAGTCGCTGAGCGAGCTCGAGCACGAGATCAGCGACTGGGCGCGGACGCGCGGGCTCGAACCGATCTTCTTCCAGACCAACCACGAGGGCGAGTTCGTCGAGTACCTGCACCGCACTCCCGACCTCGCCGACGCGACGATCGTCAACGCCGGCGCCTGGACCCACTACAGCCGCGCGATCGCCGACGCGCTCGACGTCGCCGGGCTGCCGGCGGTCGAGGTCCACCTCTCCGACGTCGAGAACCGCGACGACTGGCGCAGGGTCTCTGTCTTCGACGGGCTGGTGCTGGCGAAGATCTCCGGCAAGGGCGCCGACGGCTACCGCGAGGCGCTCGACCTGCTCGCCGCGAAGCTCGGCGTCGCCGACTGATGCGCGGCCGCGGCGAGCGCCTCGAGCGGGTCCTCGGCGAGCGCGAGCTCGACCGGATGCTGGTCACCGACCTGACCAACGTCCGCTACCTGACCGGCTTCACCGGCACGAACGGGGCCTGCGTCTGCGGCCCCGGTCTGCGCGTCTTCTTCACCGACTTCCGCTACACCGAGCGCGCCGCCGCCGAGGTCGAGGGCTGGGAGGCGGTCACGGTCAGCGGCGACTGGCTGGCGGCGATCTGCGAGCGCCTGGAGGGCAAGGTCGGGTTCGAGGACGACAAGATGCCGGTCCGCACGCTGGAGAAACTGAGGGGCAAACTCGCCGACGGGGTCGAGCCGGTCGCCGCCGGCGGCACGGTCGAGGGCCTGCGGCGGATCAAGGACGAGGGCGAGCTGGCGGCGATCGCCGAGGCTTCGCGGCTGGCCGACGAGGTCTGGCTGTGGAGCGTCGAGCGCGGCCTCGTCGGGCGCAGCGAGCGCGAGGTCGCCCGCGCCGCCGAAGCGCGGATCCGCGAGCTCGGCGGCGACCCGTCCTTTCCCGCGATCGTCGCCGCCGGCCCGAACGGGGCGCTGCCGCACGCCGAGCCGGGCGCGCGCGAGATCGGCCGCGGCGAGCTGGTCGTCTTCGACATGGGCGCCCAGGTCGACGGCTACTGCTCCGACGGCACCCGCACCTACGCGACCGGCGATCCGGGCGAGCGCGGCCGCGAGGTCTACGACGTCGTCCTGCGCGCCCAGCTCGCCGCCCTGGAGGCGGTCAGGGCCGAGGCCAGCGCCCCCGCCGTCGACGGCGTCGCCCGCCGGATCATCGACGAGGCCGGCTTCGGCGAGCACTTCGGCCACGGCCTCGGCCACGGCGTCGGCCTCGAGGTCCACGAGGCCCCGCACCTCTCCCCGAAAGCCGAGGACACCCTGGCCGCCGGCGAAGTCGTCACCGTCGAGCCCGGCGTCTACCTGCCCGGCGAGCTCGGCGTCCGCATCGAGGACTTCGTCGTCGTCACCGCGGACGGCTACGAGAACCTCTCGACGCTCCCGAAGGAGCTGACGATCGTGGATTGATCCGGGTCGCGTCCGAGAAGGATGTAATTCTTCTTTGGGAACGCGCTCATCCGCCGCTTGCGGCGCTGGCGTCGGATCGAGAGATGAGACTTAGGCGCTTTTCGGTAACGAACTTTAGAAGCATCACCAAAGCGGAGCGGCTGTCGCTAGGCGACTTCACGGTTCTCATTGGACCGAACAACGAGGGTAAGTCCAATATCCTCGAGGCCCTTGCGATTGGGATGCAGGAGCTCGCGAGGCCCAATCCTCGACTTGGCCGCCCGAGGGCAAAACGTCGATTCGGTGCTTCGTTTGAACGCTCCGGGGAGCTCTTTTACATCTGGGAGCGGGACTTCCC
Source organism: uncultured Conexibacteraceae bacterium (assembly GCA_964464285.1). Taxonomy (GTDB): domain Bacteria; phylum Actinomycetota; class Thermoleophilia; order Solirubrobacterales; family 70-9; genus VAYN01. The sequence continues at coordinate 6,377 of CAYXFL010000003.1, read as the reverse complement.
ACACGCACTCCAGGCGAAGCCCGATGGTCGTACCACTATGAACTTCGATTTCGAGCTAACGCCATCGGAGGTTGAGGAGTTTCATGCAGACGTGGGCAGTCGATTCAACGATGAGCTGCCGATCAGTCTCACCTTTGGTAGTTCAGGCCGATCAAGCTTTCGCGTTCGAAAGCGCGGACCCTCCCAGCCCGCACTATCGAAAAAGCGCTCAGCCATAGCCCAATTTGTCGCGGAGCGGGTGCAACTGCAGTATGTGCCTGCAATTCGAACCGGGGAGCGCGCGGCTGCCATCGTCCGCCGAATGCTGGACCGTGAACTTGCTAGCGCTGCGGTTGATCCAGCTTACGCCGAGGCGCTTCGCAAGCTGGAGGAGCTTCAGCAACCCGTGCTTGAGGCACTTTCTGAATCAATCACGACGCAACTTCAGGCCTTTCTTCCAGAGGTCAAAGAGGTCAGTATCAAACACCAGGAAGAGGAGAGAGCGTTTACGCGTGGTGTTTCCGTCGTTGTGGACGACGGTGCTCCCACCGACCTGATGTATAAGGGCGATGGCGTTCAGAGCCTCGCCGCGCTGGCGATGATGCAGCACTATTCGCGAGAGACGGCGAGGGCAAGGGAGTTCATCTTGGCGGTGGAGGAGCCCGAGGCCCACCTCCATCCAGATGCGGTCCACGCCCTCAGGGAAACCCTGCGAGAGACGGCAGACAGGCAGCAGGTCGTGATCACCACCCACTCGCCACTATTCGTAAATCGGCTGGATGTCCGCAGCAACATCATTGTGACCAAGAACAAGGCGACTTCCGCTTCGTCGGTGCAAGAGTTGCGGGACATCCTCGGGGTTCAGGTGTCCGACAACTTGGCATCCGCTGAGGTAGTGCTGGTTGTCGAGGGTCAAGAGGATGAGATCGCACTCATCGCGCTCCTTTCAGAGAGGTCGGACTCTCTGGCGGGCGCATTCCGTGATGGCCTGCTCAAGATCACGCCGTTGTTCGGCGCTGGGAAAATTGCCTACCTTCTTTCCCAGATTCGGGACTCGCTCGCCGCTAGTCACGCATTTCTCGACAACGACATTGCCGGACAGAATGCGGCAAAGGCGGCGCTAGATTCGAGTCTTCTGAGCTCTTCAGACATCACGATGGCAATGTGTCCGGGAGAAAAGAAGGGATGCGAGCTCGAGGACCTGATCAATCCATCGATCTATTCCCAGTCCTTTCTTGAGGAGTTCGGAGTCGACCTAAGCAATCCACTCTCCAAGCAAATGGGCGAAGGCAAGTGGAGTGCGCGGATGAAACGCGTATTCCAGGCATCGGGGTCACCTTGGTCAACCGAGGTGGAGAAAAAGGCCAAGATGCTTGTTGCGACGAGTGTGGCTGGGAGCCCGGATATCGCCTTGAAGGCCCAGTGCGATGGAGTGTTGTCGGCGCTTGACGCAGGGCTACAGCGCAAGCTCGATAGCCGAACCTCTTAGCTCATCGCCCTGTGAAGGCAGGGTCAGCGGCTGAGGTCGACGTCGGCCGAGAGCCGGGCGCCGAAGGCGGCAAGCAGGTTGACCGTCGCCTCGACGTCGCGCAGGTCGACCATCTCGACCGGTGAGTGCATGTAGCGCAGCGGGATCGAGACGAGGCCGGTGGGGATGCCGGAGCGGGAGATCTGGAGCACGTCGGCGTCGGTGCTGGTGCCGCGGCCGGAGGCGCTGATCGTGTACTCGATGCCCTCCGCTTCGGCGGTCTCGACCAGCAGCTCGAAGACTTTGGGGGAGAGGGTGGAGCCGCGGCCGATCACCGGGCCGGAGCCGAGCGGGTGGCTGCCGACCTCCTTCTCGTCGACGCCGGGGGCGTCGGTGGCGTGGGTGACGTCGACCGCGACCGCGAGGTCGGGGCGGATCTCGAAGGCGGCGGTGCGGGCGCCGAACAGGCCGACCTCCTCCTGGACCGCGGCCACCGCGGCGAAGGAGCCGCCGGGGCCGGGACCGTCGGCGCAGCGGCGCAGGCTCTCCAGGGCGACATAGGCGCCGAGCCGGTTGTCCATCGACTTGGAGACGAGGCGCTCGCCGGCCAGCGGCTGCGGCTCGGTGGCGATCACGACCGGATCGCCGACCCGGATCAGCTCGGCTGCCTCCTCGCCGTCGGCGACGCCGATGTCGATGTGCATCGATTTCAGCTCGACGACCTTTTTGCGCTGGTCGGGCTCGAGCAGGTGGATCGGCTTGCGGCCGACGACGCCGGGCACGAGGCCGTCGCGCCCGCGCACCTCGACCCGCTGGCCGACCAGGATCTGCGGGTCCCAGCCGCCGATCGGGGCGAACCAGAGGAAGCCCTTCTCGTCGATGTGGGTGACGATCAGCCCGATCTCGTCGATGTGGCCGACCACCGCGAACAGCGGCGCGGCCTCGCCGACCCGGGCGATCGAGGAGCCGAGCCCGTCGGTCGAGAGCGCGGCGAAGCTCGCCGCCTCGCGCCAGATCTCGGCCGCGGGGGCCTCGTAGCCGGAGGGCGCGCCGACGCGCAGCAGCTTGTCAAGGAGGTCCGGGGTGCTCAAGGGGATATGAGTATGCCTGCTTACGACATTCGTCCGCTGCCCGGGGTGCGTCCCACACGGGTATGTTTCGCCGATGCGAGTGGCACTGGTGACGGGGGCGTCGACCGGGATCGGCGAGGCCACGGCGGCGCGCCTGGCGCGCGAGCCGGCCACCGAGCTGGTGCTCGTCGCCCGGCGCGAGGAGCTGCTGCGCGAGCTGGCCGAGTCGCTGCCCTGCCGCGCCACCTACGTCGCCGTCGACCTCACCGACGCGGACGCGCCGGAGCGTGTCCGCGCGCATCTGGAGGCCGAGCACGGCGCCCGCCTGCACCTGCTGGTCAACAACGCCGGCGCCGCCTGGCGCGGCGGCTTCGCCGAGACCGGCCACGCCAACGTCAAGCGCCACATGGAGCTCAACTTCGAAGCGGTCGTCCGGCTCACGGAGGCGCTGCTGCCGCTGCTCCGCGCCAGCGCGCCGAGCGCGATCGTCAACGTCGCCAGCACCGCCGGCCGCGTCTCCCGTGCCCGCTCCGGCGCCTACTCGGCCTCCAAGTTCGCCCTGGTCGGCTGGACCGACTCGCTCTACGCCGAGGAGCGCGCCCACGGCGTCCACGTCGGCATGGTCCTGCCGGGCTTCATCGCCACCGAGGGCTTCCCGGCCACCGAGCTGCGCGAGAAGGCCCTCACCCGCCTGATCGTCTCCAAGCCCGAGGTCGTCGCGGAGGCGATCTACGAGACCGGCCCCGGCGGCAAGCCCGAGCGCTACGTCCCGCGGTACTACGCAATCGCCGCGATCGCCCGCATCCTCTCGCCGCGCCTCGTCCGCCGCGTGCTGACCAGCGGCTCCGCCGCCGACCTGACCACGAGCACCGCCGCCGAAACGAAACCGCCCGCCGCGCTCGACTAGGCTTCGCCGCGATGATCAGCACGAACCAGTTTAAGAACGGCACGCACATCGAGATCGACGGGAAGATCTGGAAGATCCTCGAGTTCCAGCACGTCAAGCCGGGCAAGGGCGGCGCCTTCGTGCGCACCAAGCTGCGGCGGATCGAGGACGGGTCGGTGATCGACAAAACCTTCCGGGCCGGGGAGAAGTTCCGGCCGGTGCGCACGGAATCGAAGAAGATGCAGTTCCTCTACGACTCCGGCGAGGCGGCCGTCTTCATGGACAGCCGCGACTACGAGCAGATCGAGATCCCGCTGGCGGCGCTGGGCGAGTCGATGCAGTGGGTGCTGCCGAACGCCGAGGTCGAGGTGCTGTTCGTCGACGAGCAGCCGAGCGACGTGCAGGTGGCGAGCGCGATCGAGATGAAGGTGACCCAGACCGACCCCGGCCTCAAGGGGGACACCGCCTCCGGCGGCGGAACCAAGCCGGCGACGCTCGAGTCGGGGGTGACGATCCAGGTGCCGCTGTTCATCGACGAGGGCGAGACGATCCGGGTCGACACGCGCAAGGGCGAGTACGTCTCGCGGGCCTAGGCGAGCCGGACCGGCTCCTTGTTCGCCTACGACCCGAGCGAGTGGACCGACCTCTTCGTCGCCACCGCCGGCGCCTCGGCGGCGCTCGCCGGTCTGCTGTTCGTCGCGGTCTCGATCAACCTGGAGCAGATCCTCGGCTCGAAGGGCCTGCCGGAGCGCGCCCTGGAGGCGGTGCTCCTGCTGGTCGCGGTGCTGGTCGTCTCGATCGCCTGCCTGATCCCGGGCCAGAGCCAGGGCGTGCTCGGGGTCGAGCTGTTCGCGATCACGGCGCTGCTCGCCTTCGCGGTCCTGAAACCGATCGGCGGGCTCCCGGACGATCCGCCGCGCGGCTGGCTGATCTCTCGCTGGGCGCTGCGCCTGGCCGGGACGCTGCCGCTGCTGATCGGCGCGATCAGCGTGATGGTCGGCGACGGCGGCGGCCTCTACTGGGTCGTCGCCGGGATCGTCTTCGCCACGCTCAGCGCGATCGCCAACGCCTGGGTCCTGCTGGTCGAGATCTTGCGCTAGCCGCCCCCCGGCGACCCGCCGGGCGGTCGAGCCGGCGGAAGCGGGAGAATAGGCCGATGCGCAGGTCCGACCAACGCCGCGACGCGGTCTTCGCCAGCTATCAGCGCGACGTCACCGGTCGCCCGCTGGAGGAGCTGATCGCCGACGCGCGGCCGCTGACCCGGGAACTCGCGGAGGGCGTCGACGAGCACCGCGAAGAGCTCGACGAGACGATCGCCGCCCACGCCAAGGGCTGGACGGTGGACCGGATCGCGCCGCTCGACCTCAACGTGCTGCGGGTCGCCCTGTTCGAGATCGAGGAGGGGCTGGCGCCGAACGAGGTCGCGATCAGCGAGGCGCTGGAGATCGCCAAGGAGTACTGCGGCGCCGACGCCCCGAAGTTCATCAACGGCATCCTCGGCGCGATCGTGCGCGAGCGGGAGCCGGCCAAGTGAGCGGCGAGCGGCTGCGCGAGATCACCGCCCGGCTGCGCGAGATCGCCGGCGAGCTCGACGGCGACCCCCAGCTCGGCGACGAGCGCGCCGCGGAGCTGGCCGCCGAGGCCGCCGAGCTCTCGACCGAGGCGGTCGAGGAGGCCAACCGCCTGTCCCGGGAGCAAAGCTCGCAGTGAGCTACCCCGACGACCTGCGCCGCCAGGTCGACGCCGCCCTCGCCGAGCTGCGCTTCTCCGCCGTCGCCCCGACCGCCGGGCTCGAGGAGGCGATGCGCTACTCGCTGCTGGCCGGCGGCAAGCGGGTGCGGCCGGTGCTCGCCCTCGCCACCGCCCGCGCCCTCGGCGCCGACCCGGCGAAGTTCCTCCCGGTCGCCTGCGCGATCGAGCTGATCCACACCTACTCGCTGATCCACGACGACCTGCCGGCGATGGACGACGACGAGCTGCGCCGCGGCCAGCCGACCAGCCACGTGAAGTTCGGCGAGGACGTCGCGATCCTCGCCGGCGACGGCCTCTTCGCCGAGGCGGTGCGGCTCTTCTGCGAGCAGCCCGGCGACCCGGCGCGGGTGCTGGCGGCGCTCGGCGAGCTGGCCGCCGCGACCGGGGTCGACGGGATGGTCGGCGGCCAGTACGTCGACGTGATCGAGGCCGCCGCCGACGCCGAAGGGCTGCGCGCCCTGCACGCCCTGAAGACCGGCCGGCTGATCGCCGCCAGCGTCCGTGTGGTGCTGATCCTCGAAGGCGTCTCCGAACATGAGACAATGCCCTACCGTCGTTTCGCGGACGAGCTCGGCGTTCTCTTCCAGATCGTCGACGACATCCTCGATGTCACCGCCAGCGACGAGCAGCTCGGCAAGCCACATGGAAGCGACGAGCGACATGGCAAACTCACCTACGTCAGCCTCTTCGGTTTGGAGCGAGCGCGGGAGCTCGCGGCCGATTCCCACGCGAAGGCGACGGCGGCGCTGGCCGAGGCAAGCGCCGAGACCGAGGATTTGAGACGCGTGGCCGACTACATCTTCACGAGGAACGAATGAGCGAAGAGCCCACCACCCGGGGCACCGAGGACGACAACCACGAGCCGCTGCTGCCGGGGATCGACGGCCCCGCCGACCTGCACGAGCTCGACGACGCCCAGCTGCAGCAGGTGGCGGGCGAGATGCGCACCTACATCATCGACACGATCGGTGAGATCGGCGGGCATTTCGGCGCCAACCTCGGCACCTGCGAGCTCGCCGTTGCCCTGCACAGCCTGCTCGACTCACCGCGCGACAAGGTCCTCTGGGACGTCGGCCACCAGTCCTACCCGCACAAGATCCTCACCGGCCGCCGCGAGGAGCTGCCGACGATCCGCCAGTACGACGGCCTGGCGCCGTTCTGCTCGATCCCCGAGTCCGAGCACGACATCATGGGCGCCGGCCACGCCTCGACCTCGATCGGC
>CAYXFL010000002.1:0-108007 GCA_964464285.1 uncultured Conexibacteraceae bacterium | reverse complement strand
TCGACGACGACTACTTCACCTCGCGCAAGCTCTACCCGAACGTCGACTTCTACTCGGGGATCATCTACGAGGCGATGGACATCCCGGCCAACATGTTCACCGTCCTCTTCTCGATCCCCCGCACCGCCGGCTGGGTCGCCCAGTGGATGGAGATGCACGAGGACCCGGCGACCAAAATCGCCCGCCCGCGTCAGATCTACACCGGCGCCCGTGAGCTCGAGTACGTGGCGTTGGACGACCGCGAGGGCCCGGACAAAATCGTCGGCCCGCCGGCCAAACGCCCGAAACGCCCCCGGCGCGGCGCCTAAGCCTCAGGCGCCGTGTCGCGCCCAGCCTGGAAGTTGACCGTCCGCCACGGCTCCGAGGTCTCCCACCAGGGGTACGACGACCTCGGGGAAGCGGTGGCGGCGATGCGCGAGCGGGCGCTGGCGATCCGCGCCGAGGGGCCGCGCAAGGCGGCGAAGTGGCTGCGCGACTACGAGCCCTCCGAGCAGGTCCACGCGCGCCTGCAGATCACCGGGCGCGGGCTGCTGCGCAAGCCGACCGCCGGCGTCGACGTGCGCGGCGACGGCAGCTTCATGCCCTACCGCGGCGGGGTCGGCCGCGACGAGCTCGACCCGACCAGCCACGAGACGCCGTTCGACCTGGTGCGCGAGACTTTGGAAAGCGAGGCGAGATGAGCAAGCAGACCACCGACATCCCCAAGGGCAGCTACGCCGCCGGCGAGCGGGTGAAGATCCCAGACGGTGCCGAGGCGCCGTTCACGGTCTTCATCAACGGCGTCGAGCAGCGCCAGGGCGAGGACTACGACCTCGAGGGCAACGAGGTCGTCTTCACCCGGCCGATCATCAAGGAGAAGATCAACACCGGCCGCTGGCTGGCCATGTACCTCGGCCTCTTCGGCACCTACCGCAAGGACGAGAAGGTCGATCTCCAGTTCACCCGCGCCGGCAAGGTCGAGCTGATCCCCGACCTGCCGCTCGTCCCCTACCCGGACGCTGAGCCGCGGTGAACCTCGGCTTCGTCCTCCTCTCCGACTACAGCGAGGCCGTCAACGGCAAGCTCTACCTGACCGGTGGCGGCTGGAACGTCCTCCGCCTGCCCGAGCTGCCGCACGAGTGGTCCTTCCACATCGGCCTCGGCATCGACGTCGCCTGGCACGAGACCAACCTGGCCCACGAGCTCAGCGTCACCGTCCAGGATCCCGACGGCGTCGAGCTCGGCGAGGGCCTCACCGCCAACTTCGAGACCGGCCGCCCACCCGGCATGCCCCAGGGCCAGGAGCAGCGCCTGGTGATGTCGATCGGCGCCACCGCGGCCTTCGCCACCGCCGGCCCCCACGCCGCCGTCGTCACCGTCAACGACGACGAGCTCGGCCGCGCCCGCTTCTACCTGATGGAGGGCGGCGGCCCCGAAGAGGAACTGCCTAGTTGAAGACGTACAGCAGCAGGAAGGCGATCACCGCGTAACTCGCGCCGGCCGCCTGGATGCCGCGGTCTCCGGCGACGATCTGGGCCATCGAGCGGTCGTCGGAGCGGTCGTAGATCAGGTACAGGTAGCGGAAGATCCCGTAGACGACGGGCGGGATCGTGAACATCATCTCGCTGCCGATCAGCGGCGAGTTGACGGTGTAGATCGCGTAGCTGATCACCGTGCCGGTGGTGACCAGCGAGACCATCTGGTCGAGGAAGGGCAGCGAGTAGTGCTCGAGCACCGGCCGGGTCGAGGTCCCCTCGTGGAGCTCGGAGACCGCCTCCTGGCGGCGCTTGGTGAAGCCGAGAAAGGCGGCCAGCATGCCGGTGCAGAGGATCAGCCACTCCGAGGCGGTGGCGTCGACGGCGCTGGCTCCGGCGGCGACGCGGAGGATGAACAGGCCGGCCAGCGTCATCACGTCGACGATCACGATCTGCTTGAGGCCGAGGCTGTAGCCCATCTGGGCGACGCCGTAGCCGACCACCATCAGGCCGACCTCCCAGTTGACCGTGGCGAAGGCGAGCGCGATCGCGACCACCGCGAGCAGCGGCGCGATCAGCTTCGCGGTGCCCACCGAGAGCTCGCCGGCGGCGAGCGGGCGGAACCGCTTCTTCGGGTGCTTGCGGTCGAGCTCGACGTCGATCAGGTCGTTGACGAAGTAGCCGGCGCTGGAGATCAGGCAGAAGGAGAAGAAGGTGAGGACCGAGAGCAGCACCTCGTGCGGCTGGTTGAACTTGCCCGAGAAGAGCAGCCCGGCGAAGACGAAGACGTTTTTGATCCACTCCTTCGGCCGCCCCGTCTTGATCGCCGCGCGCAGCGGCGAACGGCGCGGCACCACGTTGCCGTCGGCATCGACGTTTCCGTGCGCGGTCTCGGAGTCAGTCGGCACTGTCGGCTGTTCGGAGGTGATCGTTTCCATCGTCTGGGGCGCGTCGCGGCGAGACTGGTGCGACCCGGCCGGGACTTCTGAGTCGCGAAAGGGTAGCGCCGAGCGGGGTCAAACCGGCGCTCAGCCGCCTCCCTGGGCGGCTTCCAGCGGTCGCGAGGACGCTAAGAGGCCAGGTTCGAGGCGACGATCGCGATCACGAGGGCGCCGGCGAACCAGAGCATGTTGCGGTTGATCGCGTCGATCCTTCGGTTCATAGAGTCGAACCGAGCGTTCATTTCTTCGAACCGAGCGTTCATTTCCGCCCTTAGCGCCCGCATCTCCGTCTCAACCCGCCCAACCCTGTCGTTGAGGTCGTCGAGGCGCTCGTCGGTCCACTTGTCCCGCATCGTCTGCATGAAAGCACCGTAAGGAGTTGTCTGCAACGGAACAAGACGCAGAGCTAACAGTTCAGCGCCGGCTTCGTGCCGGCTTACACGCGGATCAGGGGTCGAGCAGGACGCCGGGATTGAGCACCGCGGCCGGGTCGAGCTCGGCCTTGGCGGCGCGCAGGGCGGCGGCGAAGGGGGCCGGGCGCTGGCGGTCGTACCAGGGGCGGTGGTCGCGGCCGACCGCGTGGTGGTGGGTGATCGTGCCGCCACCGTCGATCAGGGCCGCGGAGACGGCGGCCTTGATCTCGTCCCACTGCTCGACCTCGCCGCCGCGGACCGCGGGCGCCAGCACGGTGAAGTAGGGTGCGGCGCCGTCGGGGTAGACGTGGGTGAAGCGGCAGCTGACCCGGGGCGCGCCGGGCCCCTCGGCGGCGACGCCGCTGACCTCGGCGACCGCCCTGCGGGTGGTCTCCATCACCTCGGCGTGGAACTGCTCCAGCCGGTCCCAGGTGATCGCGGTCTCGAAGGTCTCCGAGAGCACCCCGCAGGCGACGAAGGTGTCGCGCAGGTAGGGCGCCAGCAGGAAGGCGCCGCGCCAGGCGCCGACCGCGTCCTCGCTCTCGCCCTTCGCAACCGACTGCTCGCGCACCTCGCCGGGCCGGCCGCCGTGGCCGCGGGCGATCTCCAGGGCGGCGTCCATGTCGGCGCCGACCGGCAGCTGGGCGGACTCGAAGCCGAGGATCAGCAGGTTCGCCGCGCCGCTGCCGGCCCCGGTCAGCTCCGCCTCGGCGGCGTCGAGCAGGCGGCAGTTGGCCGGGTGCAGGCCCGACTGCGCGATCTCGCGCACGGCGCCCGCGGCGGCGAGGAAGTCGGCGAACTCGACCCCGCAGGAGGACTTGAAGGTGGGCCGCGGGCGCACCCGCACCCAGGCCTCGGAGATCGCCCCGAGGATGCCCTCGGAGCCGATCAGCATCCGGTCGGGCGAGGGCCCGGCGCCGGAGCCGGGCAGGCGGCGGCTCTCCCAGGTCCCGCGCGGGGTGATCGCGCGCACCGACTCGACCAGGTCGTCGACATGGGTCTCGAGCGTCGCGAAGTGACCGCCCGCGCGGGTCGCGATCCAGCCGCCGAGGGTCGCGTACTCGAACGACTGCGGGAAGTGGCGCATGGTCAGGCCGTGCTCGCGCAGCTGCTCCTCCAGCCGCGGGCCGGTCGCCCCGGCCTCGATCCGCGCCGCCAGCGAGGCCGGGTCGACCTCGAGCACGCGGTCGAGCCGGCGCAGGTCCATCGTCACCACCGGGCGATCGCCGAGCCGCGGCTCGACCCCGCCGCAGACGCTGGTGCCGCCGCCGAACGGGATCACCGCCGCGCCCTCGGCCTCCGCCCAGCTCAGCACCGTCTCGATCTCCGACTCCTCGCGCGGGAAGGCGACCAGGTCCGGCGGGTGCTCGAACTCGCCGCGGAAGCCGCGGACGACGTCGCGGTAGGCCTTGCCGAGCGCGTGCGCGACCCGCTCGTAGCGCGAGTCGCTGAACAGGTCCCCGAACGCCTCCGGTCGCCTCAGCCGCGGCGCCCGCAGCTCGACGGCCTCCAGCGGCAGCGGCTGCTCGACCTCGCCGCCGAACCCGAAGCGCTCGCGGATCCCTTCCGCGGCCTCGCGCATCTGCGTCGCCGTCGGCGTCTGGTCCTCGTACCCCCACCCCCAGTGCTTGAGCCGGCGCTCAGCCATACGGGCAACCTACAACCCGAACTACCAGTGCACGCCTTTCATCAGGTGGGCGAAGGCGACGGCCTCGGTCGAGGGGGCCTTGTCGCGGGCCTCCTCGGTTTTGCCTTTCGCCGCCTGTGAGTCGGGGAAGAGGTTGTAGGCGATGCTGAGGATCGAGTCGCTGGCCTTCGGCGCCACCGCGTAGAGCAGCTCGCCGAAGTTGCCGAGTTTGGTCGCCACCTTCTTCGGTTTGTTGACCATCGCCTTGGCGATCATCTCGGCCGCCTCCTCCGGGGTGATCGCCGGGAACATGTCGTACATCCGGGTCGGCGCGATCATCGGCGTCCGCACCAGCGGCATGTTGATCGTGGTCAGGCTGACCTTGTCTTCTTTGACCTCGGTGGCGATCACGCGGCTGAAAGCGTCGAGCGCCGACTTCGATGCGACGTAGGCGGAGAAGCGCGGCGGGTTGGTCTGCACGCCGATCGAGCTGATGTTGATGATCTGGCCCGACTTGCGGGCGCGCATCGTCGGCAGCAGGGCGAGGATCAGGCGCAGCGAGCCGAGGTAGTTGAGCTGGATCGTGCGCTCGAAGTCGTGGAAGCGGTCGTAGGAGAGCGCCACCGAGCGGCGGATCGAGCGGCCGGCGTTGTTGACCAGGATGTCGACGTGGCCGTGGTAGGCGAGCACCTCTTCGGCCATCCGCTCGATGTCCTCGATGTCGGCCATGTCGCAGCGGTGGATGTGGGCGGTGCCGCCGGCGGCGGCGATCTCCGCCTTCGTCTCCTCCAGCTTCTCGACGCTGCGGGCGACCAGAAGCACGGTGGCACCGGCGTCGGCGACCTTGACCGCGGTCGCTTTGCCGATCCCCGAGGAGGCCCCGGTGATCATCACGATCTTGCCCCGCACCGCGCCGGAGAGCGAGCGGTCGCGGAACAGGTCGGGGTCGAGGTTGCGCTCCCAGTAGTCCCAGACCCGGCTCGCGTAGCTCTCCAGCGGCGGCACCTCGATCCCGCTCCCCTTCAGCGCCCGCTGGGTCGCGGTCGAGTCGAAGGTGGTCGGGTAGTCGATGTAGGAGAGGGTCTCCGGCGGCAACCCGAGCTGGCCGATTCCGAGCTTGACCACGCGCTTGGCCGGGGGCAGGTACTTGAGCACGCCGCGGACCGCCCCGGTCGCCGGCTCGGTGATCTCGGTGCCCGCCCGGAACGCCATCTGCGGCGCGTCGGCGGCCTTGGCGAAGAGGTTGATCACCTCGCCCGCGGTCTTCGGGTTCGGGTCGGTGAGGTGGAAGGCGCGGCCGTCGAGCTTCGGCTTGTGGGCGATGTGGTCGATCGCCGAGGCGACGTAGTCGACCGGGACGATGTTGATCTCGCCGCCTTCGATCCCGGCGATCGGCAGCCAGGCGGGCAGCACCCGGCGCGCCCGCTGCAGCGCCTTGAAGAAGTAGTAGGGCCCGTCGATCTTGTCGATCTCGCCGCTGCGCGAGTCGCCGACCACGATCCCCGGCCGGTAGACCCGCCACGGCCGCGCCGATTCGCGGACCAGCCGCTCCGACTCGTGCTTGGTGCGGAAGTAGGGGTTGTTGTCGAGCTTTTCGGCCTCGTCGAACATGTCCTCGCGCCACTCGCCGCGGTAGAGGCCGGCGGCGGCGATCGAGCTGACCTGGTGGAAGCAGCCGGCCTCGAGCGCGGTGGCGAGCTCGAGCGCGTGCCGGGTGCCCTCGACGTTGGCGATCTCCTGGGTCTCCGCGTCGGCGGTGATGTCGTAGATCGCCGCCAGGTGGAAGAAGTGGTCGATCTCGCCGCGCATCGCGACCAGGTCCTCCTCGGCGACCGCGAGGCCGACCTGGGTGAGGTCGCCGGAGACCGGCACCACGCGGGCTCCGTCGGCACCCCAAGCCGTGCGCAGCTCCTCCAGCCGGCCTCGCGAGCCCGCCCGCACGAGGGCGTAGATCGTGCCCTCCCGCTGCAGCAGTCGCTCGACCAGGTGCCTGCCGATGAATCCGGTCGCTCCGGTGACGAAGTAGCTCATCCGGTACCAGGGTATATCGGAAGCAAGTCCGCAGGCCCGGTTTCATAGACTGGGCCGAGAAATGCCAGAGACGGCCACCGTGCAGATCGCTATGCCCGAGATGGGCGAGTCGGTGACCGAGGGAATCGTCCTGGAGTGGCACGTCGCCGAGGGCGACACCGTTTCGTCCGGGGACACCGTCGTCGAGGTCTCCACCGACAAGGTCGACGCCGAGGTCCCGGCACCGGCCGACGGGGTCATCACCAAGCTGCTTGCCTCGGTCGACGACGAAGTGAAGGTTGGAGCCGTGCTCGCGGAGATGGAAGCGACCGGCGAGATCGACCCCGACTCCCCCTCCCTGGCCAGCGACGGCGCCGCCCCCGCCGACACCGCCCTCGCCCCCGAGTCCTCCGGCGAAGCTCCTGACGCCCCGGCTGAGCCCGAGTCCGCCGCGGAATCCGAGCAGGCGAAACAGAGCGAGGGCGGCCCCACCGAAGCCACCGGCGAAACCCTCACCATCGCGATGCCCGAGATGGGCGAGTCCGTCACCGAGGGCGTGGTCCTCGAGTGGCACGTAGCCGAGGGCGACACCGTCTCAGAGGGCGACACCGTGATCGAGGTCTCCACCGACAAGGTCGACGCCGAGGTCCCCGCCCCCACCGACGGCGTCATCACCAAGCTTCTAGTAGCCGTCGACGACGAGGTAAAGGTCGGCGCCCCCCTCGCGGAGATGGAATCCGGAAGTGCCGCAAGCGCAGGCGCCGCGACCGAGTCCGGCGCCGCCGAGAAGCCCGGACCCGCGGCCGCGGCGCCGGCGAACGGCACCAGCGACGTCCGCGCCACCCCAGTCGCCCGCCGCGTCGCCGCTGCCAACGGCGTCGACCTCGGCGCCGTCACCGGCACCGGCCCCAACTCCAAGGTGACCAAAGACGACGTGCTCGCCGCCGGCGACGGCCGCGGCAACGGCGCGGCCGCGCCGAGCGCGGGTGAGCCGAAGCAGCTGCGCGGCCCCGCCGCGATGCTGGCCAAGGCAATGGACGAGAGCCGCGCGGTCCCCACCGCGACCTCGTTCCGGACGATCGCCGTCGACACCCTCGACGCCAAACGCAAGGCGATCAACGTGCTGCTGAAAGAGCGCGGCCAGAAGGTCTCCTTCACCCACCTGGTCGCCTGGGCGATCGTGCAGGCGGTCAAGGACTTCCCGGTCATGGTCCGCTCGTTCGAGCAGCGCGACGGCAAGTCGTTCGCGATCGAAGGGGCGCCGATCAACCTCGGGATCGCGGTCGACGTCGAGAAGAAGGACGGCTCCCACAGCCTCATGGTCCCGGCGATCAAGGGCTCCCAGCGGCTCGACTTCTCCGGCTTCCACTCCTACTACGAGGAGCTGATCACCAAGACCCGCGAGAACAAGCTGACCGCGGACGACTTCCAGGGCACCAACATCTCGCTGACCAACCCCGGCGGGATCGGCACCGTCGCCTCGGTGCCGCGCCTGCTCGCCGGCCAGAGCGCGATCATCGCCACCGGCTCGATCGCCTACCCGCCCGAGTGGTCGCAGGCGACCCCCGAGCGGCTGCGCCAGCTCGGCGTCTCGAAAGTGATGACGCTGACCTCGACCTACGACCACCGGGTGATCCAGGGGGCCGAGTCGGGCGCCTTCCTGCGCCGGCTCGAGCAGCTGCTGCAGGGCGAGGACTCCTTCTACGAGGGGGTCGCCGCCGACCTCGGGATCGAGGCCGCGCCGATCAGCGCCGCCCACCCCGCCTCCGCCTCGGCGCCGCCGCTGGCCGCCGGCGCGCCCGCCGCGGAAGCGACCACGACCGCCCCGGAGGCCGACGAGGAGCTGCTGCAGGCGGTGCAGGCGGCGACCTCGATCCTCAAGGCCTACCGCACCCACGGCCACCTCGCCGCCCACCTCGACCCGCTCGGCTCCGAGCCGAAAGGCGACCCGGCGCTGCAGCCGGAGAACGTCAACCTGACCCCGGAGCTGATGGCGCGGGTGCCCGCCCACATCCTCCGCATCGGCGTCCCCGGCGAAACGCTGCTCGAGGCGCTGCCGCGGATGCGGACCGCCTACTGCGGCACGATCGGCTACCAGTTCGAGCACCTCTCCTCGCACCAGCAGCGGATCTGGCTGCGCGAGATGATCGAGACCGGCGCCCACCGCCAGCCGCTGCAGGCGGACGAGAAACGGCGCCTGCTCGGCCGCCTGACCGACGTCTTCGAGTTCGAGCGCTTCCTCGAGAAGACCTACCTGGGCCAGAAGATGTTCTCGATCGAGGGGCTCGACGTGGTCGTGCCGATGCTCGACGAGGCGGTCACCCTCGCCCACCGCGAGGGCGCCGAGGAGGTCGTCTTCGGGATGGCCCACCGCGGCCGGCTCAGCGTGCTCGCCCACAACCTCGGCCGCTCGGTCGAGTCGATCCTGGCCGAGTTCGAGGGCGGCAAGCGGCTCGACGCGGTGAAGGCGGTCGCCGGGATCCCGCACGGCGGCACCGGCGACGTCAAGTACCACTACGGCCACCGCGGCATCTACGAGACCAGCGCCGGCGAGAAGATCGCCGTCCGCCTCTACCCGAACCCGAGCCACCTCGAGTTCGTCGACCCGGTCGTCACCGGCGGCACCCGCTACCTGCAGGCGCGGATCGACGGCGCCAAGATCGAGCAGGACCCGAAGCTGGCGGTCCCGGTGCTGCTGCACGGCGACGCCGCCTTCCCGGCCCAGGGCGTGGTCGCGGAGACCTTCAACCTGCAGGGCCTAGCCGGCTACACCACCGGCGGCACCGTCCACATCGTCCAGAACAACCAGGTCGGCTTCACCACCGACCCGCACGACTCGCGCTCGACCCCCTACGCCGCCGACATGGCCAAGGGGTTCAACGTGCCGATCATCCACGTCAACGCCGACGACGTCGAGGCCTGCACAGCGGCGATGCGGCTGGCGATGGGCTACCGCGCCCGCTGGAACCGGGACATCGTGATCGACGTGATCGGCTACCGCCGCTTCGGCCACAACGAGACCGACGAGCCCGCCTACACGCAGCCCGAGATGACCGCGAAGATCAAGGCGCACCCGCCCGTCTCCGAGCTCTACGCGAAGCAGCTGATCGAGGAGGGCGTGGTCAGCGCCGAGGACGTCGAGCGCGACTCCGGCGAGCGCAAAGCCGAGATGGCGGCGGCGCTGAAGGGGCTGCGCGAGAAGATGGACGCGGGCGAGTACGAGGACCCGACCGTGACCACCGGCACCGGCGAACTCGACCGCACCGCCAGCCCGCCGGTCGACACCGCGCTGCCGGCGGCGAAGCTCGCTGAGCTGAACGAGGAACTGCTGCGCGTGCCGGAGAGCTTCACCGTCCACCGCAAGCTCCGCCGCCCGCTCTCGCGCCGCACCGACGCGCTGGTGCCGGACGCCGGCGGGATCGACTTCGGCCACGCCGAGGCGCTCGCCTTCTCCTCCCTGCTCACCGACGGCGTCCACATCCGGCTGACCGGGCAGGACACCGAGCGCGGCACCTTCTCCCACCGCCACCTCGTCCTCCACGACGAGAACACCGGCCTCGAGTACACGCCGATGCAGAACCTGAAAGAGGCGAAGGCGCCGTTCGAGCTGCACAACAGCCCGCTCTCGGAGATCGCCTGCCTCGGCTTCGAGTACGGCTACTCGGCCGCCAACCCGAGCGCGCTGGTGCTCTGGGAGGCGCAGTTCGGCGACTTCGCCAACGCGGCCCAGGTGATCGTCGACAGCTTCATCGTCTCCGGCGAGGCGAAGTGGGGGCAGACCAGCCGGCTGACGATGCTGCTGCCGCACGGCTACGAGGGCTCCGGCCCGGAGCACTCGAGCGCCCGGATCGAGCGCTTCCTCGCGCTCGGCGCCGAGGGCAACATCCGCATCGCCAACCCGACCAGCGCCGCCCAGTACTTCCACCTGCTGCGGCGCCAGGCGCTGATCCGCAAGCCGCGGCCGCTGGTCGTGTTCACCCCGAAGGGGCTGCTGCGGCTCGACCGCGCGACCTCGAAGCTGGAGGAGCTGACCGACGGCGAGTTCCTCTACACGCTCGACGACCCGACCGCCGAGGGGCGGCGCGAGAAGGTCGAGCGCCTGGTCCTCTGCACCGGCAAGATCTACTACGACATCGACGCCTCCGAGCGCCGCGCGGAGGCCGAGAAGGTGGCGATCGTCCGGGTCGAGATGCTCTACCCGTTCGCGAAGGAACAGCTGCAGCGGATCATCGGCGAATACCCGAACCTGAAGGAGATCGCCTGGGTCCAGGAGGAGCCGCGCAACATGGGCGCCTGGAAGGTGATGTCGCGGCGCTTCCCGGAGGTGCTGCCCGAGGGCGTCGCGCTCAAGTACATCGGCCGTCCCGGCCGCGCCAGCCCGGGCGAGGGCTACTCCGGGGCGCACTCGCGCGAGCAGGAGCGGATCGTGCTCACCGCGCTCACCCCGGGCGCCTGAGCGCGATGGCGCGCCGGCCGCTGGAAAAGCCCGTCCCGGGCAAGCTGTTCGTCTGGGTCAAGCGCTTCTCCTGGATCGAGCTGGCGGCCTTCGCCGGGCTGCTCTTCTTCTGGCTGGCGCCCGGCTTCGAAACCGAGACGATGGTCTTCGGCTGGCTGCACGGGCTCGGCTTCATCCTGCTCTGCCTGGTGATCTGGGTCGCCTGCGTGCGCCGCGAGGCCCCCTACACCCTGCTCGCCGCGACCCTGACCCCGGTCGGACCGGTCGGCAGCGTGATCGGGATCGAGCTGATCGAGCGCCGCGGCTGGGGCGTCGGAACCGCTTCCGGCCGCGAGATCGGTGCCTAGGAACCTCCCGAGCGCTCCTAAAACGCTCGACTGTGCTTGACCGGACGCAATCTAGGCGCTATAGCTAGGTATCGACTGTTTCTTCGGGCCGTCCCGTCCGGGGGAACGGATGGCGTCGGATCCCTCCCTGGCTCCCGACGCTGAGGTGCAGTGAGGGTCGCGCGGACCCCCCTGCCTCCCCGCGGCCCCGCTGCACCATGTTCGCGTTCCGGCCGCCCCGCGCCTACCGCTCGCCTAGCTAGGACTCTTTGCCGCGCTGGCGCAGGAAGCGCTGGAACTCACGGGCGATCGTGTCGGCCGAGGGCAGCTCCTCGCCCTCCGCGCCCAGCAGGTCGACCTGTTCGGCCTCGATCCGCGAGACCAGCTCCTCGATCTCCGGGTTGGCGGCGATCGCGCGGCCGATCTGCTCTTCGTAGTCGACCGTCTCCTCCTCCAGCTCGGAGGCCTCGACGGCGATCCCGGTCAGGCCCTCGAGCCGGCGCAGCAGCGCCAGCGCCGCCTTCGGGTTGGGCACCGCGGCGACGTAGTGGGGCACCGCGGCCCAGAGCGAGGCGGACTCGATCCCGGCCTGGTTGCAGAAGTCGTGGACGACGCCGGTGATCCCGGTCGGGCCCTCGTAGCTGGAGCGTTCGAGCTCGAGGTCGTCGACCAGCTCGTCGCTCGAGGCGAAACCGGTGATCGGCACCGGCAGCGTGTGCGAGACCTCGGCGATCAGGGCGCCCAGCGTGATCACCATCTCGGCGTCGAGCGCGTCGGCGGCGGTCGCGATCGTCTCCGAGAAGGTGCGCCAGCGCAGGTTCGGCTCGGTCCCGTCGAGCAGGATCAGGTCGCGGTCGGCGGTCGGCACCTGGACCGCGAGCAGGTTGTTCTCCGGCCACTCGATCCGCCGGGTGCGCCCTTCCTCCAGCGTGATCGTCGGACGGGTCGACTGGAAGTCGAAGTACTCCTCCGGGTCGATCCGGGCGATCACCTCGGCGTCGAGCGCCGTGACGACCGCGCCGAGCGCGGTCGAGGCCGCGGCGGCCGCGTCGTTCCAGCCGCGGAAGGCGCAGACCAACACGGGAGATCGCAGACGGGGCAGGTCCCTTTCCCAGTTCAGCGAGTTCACCAGTTGAGCGTAGACGATGGCGTTGGTGCTCTTGGTGCGGGACGGCCTGCTTCGAGGGGTTGCCCCCGGAGGGATCGGCGTGATCGTTCCGTGAGGCTTCGGTAACGGTCACCTTGACCTTCTTCGCCCACAGGGCGAAAAAGGTCAAGCGGAGCGCTTGGTCCCTCGCGAAGCTCCCTCTCCCGGCCTCGGATGGCCGCCGGCGGCCCGGCTAAGGCGCCGACCGTGCTCGGCGGACCAGCTGGGCCGCCATGAACAGCGCCAGCGCGGCGAAGGCGAGCTGCAGGGCCCGTTCGGGCAGCGCGTTGGAGAGCGCGACGCCGGCGAGCACGCCGAGCGGGGAGAGCACCGAGATGATCATCGCCTCGCGGACGCGGACGTTGCCGTAGCGCTGCTGGCGGAAGGCGCCGACCAGGGCGACGATCACGATCATCAACAGCGAGGTCGACTGCGCCTCGACCTGGTCGAGCCCGATGAAGATGGTCAGCGCCGGCACGAAGAGGACGCCGCCGCCGACCCCGACGAGGCCGCCGGCGCAGCCGCCGGCGATGCAGATCAGGATCGCCGCGAGCTCGTTCATCCGTCCACCCCGCTCACTGCAGCACCAGGGAGATCGCGATCGCGACCAGCAGCGCGGCGAACAGGTAGGAGACGGCGCGCTGGGGGATCCGCTGCTGGATCGCGGTGCCGAGCACGACGCCGAGGCAGGCGGGGACGGTCAGCAGCAGGGCGCTCTCGAGGTCGACGTTGCCGTAGACCCCGCCCTGCAGCAGGGCTCCGAGCAGGCCGATGACGACGATTGCGGCCATGCTGGTGCCGGTCGCGAGCCGCTCGCCGTAGGCGAACCAGAAGATCAGCAGGGGCACGATCACGGTGCCGCCGCCGACCCCGAAGAGGCCGCTGAAGAGCCCGGCGAGCGAACCGATCGCCGCCAGCTTCAGCAAGTCGTCGCGACCCAGCCGGCCGGTGGCGCTCGTCATGTCGCGATACTAGTTGCCGTGTCCCGCGAACCCGAGACGGCTGCCGGCGCCTGGACAGACGCCCTGGCACCGCTGCGCGAGGAGCCCGGGCGAGCGGCGATCCTCACCGACGTCGACGGCACCTTGGCGCCGATCGCCCAGCGGGCCGAGGACGCCGCTGTGCTCGACGGGACCCGCGAGGTCCTGACCGCGCTGAGCGAGCGCTACGGCCTGGTCGGCTGCGTCTCCGGCCGCCGCGCTGAGGACGCGCGACGCCTCGTCGGCCTCGACGTCGTCGCCTATGCCGGCAACCACGGGCTCGAGCTGCTGCTGCCGGGTGAGCGCGAGCCGCGCCTCGACCCCTCGCTGGACGGACGCGAGCGCCAGGCGGCCGAGTTTCTCGCCGAGATCGACGGGCGGCTGGCCGAGACAGGGCTGCGGACCGAGGACAAGGGACCGATCCAGGCGCTGCACTGGCGCGGCGCCGACGACGAGGAGGCGGCCGCCAGCCGCGCCCACGAGATCGCCGTCGACGCCGGCCACGCCGGGCTCGAACCGCGCTGGGGCCGCAAGGTGCTGGAGCTGCGCCCGGTCGGTGGCGGCGGCAAGGACGCCGCGGTCGCCTCGCTGCTCGCCGACGAGCGGCTCGACCGGGCCGTCTACGCCGGCGACGACCGCACCGACCTCGACGCCTTCCGCCGCCTCGGAGAGCTGCGCGAGGAGGGCGAGCTGAGCTGCGCGGTGCGGGTCGGGGTGCTCTCGCCGGAGGGCCCGATGGAGCTGGCCGAAGAGGCGGACGTCGCGGTCGCCGCGCCGGCGGAGTGGCTGGCGATCCTCGAGTGGCTGGCGGAGTAGCCCGGTGCCCTACACCGACCTGCTGCGCGTCACCGTGTTCGTGACCGGTGCCGAGGCGACCGTGCTCGGCGCGATCAGCGCCCTTGGCGCCAGCCGCGAGGGTGACGAAATGACCGTGATCGTGGCCGCCGTCTGGTGGCTGATCTCGCTGGCGATCGGGATCTACATGGGCCGCCCGGCGCGCGCCTCCGAGGACATGCGCGACCCGCTCGCGCGGGCCAAGACCGCCACCTCGCTGCCGCCGGAGACCCCGGCCCGAATCGCGATCGGGCGGCTCTGGCCGATCGTCCTCACCGCCTTCGTCGCCGGCGGCCTCGGCCTCTTCTTCCCCGGCGTCGCCGTGATCGGCGCCGGCTACGCCCTGATCGTCTCGCTCGCCTGGCACACCCGCGAGGCGGCGGTGCTGGCGATCGAGCAGCGCGACGGCGTCAAGTTCTACGTCGTCCCGACCAACGCCCTGCGCGCGGTCGAGCTGGTGCGGACGCCGGGCCTGCGCTCCGACCGCCTGGGCGGCTTCGCCTGATTTCGCGCTCGGTGCCTTTTACACGCCATAGCGTGCACAAGTGACCAAGCGCGTCAGAGCAGCGCTTTGAACTTGCTCCAGGGCAAGGTATTGGCGACGTCGTTCCTGGTCAGCCAGGCGCGGCGGGCGGTGGCGACCGCGTACTGCATGTTGTCGAGCGTGTCGACGCCGTGGGCGTCGGTGTTGAGCAGCAGCTTGACGCCGGCGTCGACGGCGAGCCGGGCGTGGCGGTCGGAGAGGTCGCGGCGGTTCGGGTTGCCGTTGATCTCGATCATCGTCCCGGTCTCCGCCGCCGCCTCGGCGACCGCCTGGACGTCGATCCCGTAGGGCTCGCGGCGCCCGATCAGGCGGCCGGTCAGGTGGCCGATGCAGTGGACGTCGGGGTTGTGGATCGCGGTGATCACGCGCGCGGTCATCTCCGCCGCCGGGATCGAGAACGAGGTGTGGACCGAGGCGACGACCCAGTCGAGCGCCGCGACCAGGTCGTCCGGGTAGTCGAGCGAGCCGTCGAGGCCGATGTTGATCTCCGAGCCGGCGAGCAGGCGGAACTTCTTGCTGTCCTTGCCTTGGCCCTTGTTCCAGGCGCGGACCTCCTCGATCCGCTCCCAGAGCCGCTCGGCGGTGACGTGGTCGCCGAAGCCGTGGCTGGCCGAGTGGTCGGTGATCGCCAGGTACTGGTAGCCGCGCTCCTTCGCCGCGGCCGCCATCTCCTCCAGCGAGTTACGGCCGTCGGAGAGAGTGGTGTGCGAGTGCAGATCGCCCTTCATGTCGCCGAGCTCGATCAGCGCCGGCAGCCTTCCCTCGCGGGCCGCCTTCAGCTCGCCGCGACCCTCGCGCAGCTCCGGCTCGACGTAGGCGTAGCCGAGCTTCGCGTAGACCTCGGCCTCGCTCTCGCAGGTCGTGACCTCGCCGCTCTCGTTGTCCTTGATCCCGTACTCGGAGACCGAGAAGCCCTGGCCGACCGCGTCTTCGCGGAGCTCGACGTTGTGGTCCTTGGAGCCGGTGAAGTGCTGCAGGAGGTTGCCGAAGGCCGCCGCGGGAACTATCCGCAGGTCGACCGAGATCCCGTTGTGGGTCTGCACCCGGGCGCCTTTCTCGCTCGGCGTCCCGGCGGTGGAGATCAGCGCGTGCTCGCTCAGCGCCGTGGACAGGGCCAGCGGGTCCTCCGCCGTGGCGATGATGTCGATGTCCTTGCAGGTCTCGGCCCAGCGCCGCGCCGAGCCGGCCACCTCGACCCGGTTGGCGGCCGGGTGCTGGCGCAGGTCGCGGGCCAGCTCCTCGGCGATCGGCCGCACCGCTGAGAGCAGCAGCCGGCCCGGCCCCTCGCCCGGCTCGCCGAGCCGCTCCAGCGCCGCCAGCACGTTCTGCTCGGCCTTCGGCCCCAGCCCCTTGACGCCGCGAATCTGTTCGGCCTCGGCGGCCGCCTTCAGCTCGTCCATCGAGCTGACCCCGAGCTCCTCGAACAGCCGCCGCGCCGTTTTCGCCCCCACCCCGGGCACCCGCGTCACCTCGATCAGGGTCGGCGGGAACTTCGCCTTCAGCTTCACCGCCGCCGGGATCTCCCCCGTCGCCAGCAGCGCGTCGATCTTTTCCGCCAGCGTCTTGCCGACCCCGGGCAGCTCCGTCGCCCGCCCCTGCGCCGCCAGCTCCGCCACCGAGACCGGGCTCTCACGGATCGCCTTGGCGGCCGCGCTGTAGGCGAGCACCCGGTATTTGACCGCCCCGTCGAGCTCGTAGAGCACCCCCAGCTCGTCGAGCGCGGCGGCGATCTCGGCGTTGGTCATGCCCGGTCCCGGCGCTCTACGACGCCCAACGGCAGCACGTCGTCGTCGAAAACCGCGTTGATCTCGAGTCGCCCCCCGAGGCCGGCGACGTACTCTGCCAGCGTCCCGAGATAGGGGTTGTCCGTGTGCTCCATCCTGGAGACGTTCGCCTGAGTGGTACCCAGGAGGTCGGCCAGACCCGTCTGGGTCTGCTTGCGCTGTTCCCGCAGCTCGGCGAGGCGGATGGCAGCGAAGATGCCGGCCTTGCGGGCCTCGATCTCCTCGCTGGCCCCGGGGCGCTTGCGCACCTCGGCGCTGAGATCACTGAAATCGTTGAGTGCGCGCTTGGCCATCGGTGTCACCCTCCTCGTTGATCTCTCTCAGATGCGCTCGGTAGATCGCTTCTGCCTTCGGGACCATCCGCTTGTAGAACCGTTGGTCTTTCCCGCCTTGTCGCCACCGACCAGGAGAACCGTCACCTGCCGCGGATCGAAAGCGAAGAAGACCCGGACCGTGGATGAAACGCGAAGCTCCTTCAGATTCTTGAGCCTGGCGTTCAGGGTGTCCACCAGCTTTCCAAGTCATCGCGATTATAACTTAGACATTGTATTAGCTCAACGTTGTATTCCCTCGGCTATACTTTCTGAAGTATTGAGCCACGAACCACGACTTGGGAGACGGGATCAGTGACCGGAAAACTGACCGACGTAACCGACGCCACCTTCAAAGACGCCGTCCTCGACGCCGACGGCCCCGTGCTCGTCGACTTCTGGGCGCCCTGGTGCGGCCCCTGCCGCGTCGTCCACCCCGTCCTCGAGGAGATCGACGCCGAGCGCGACGACCTCACGATCCTCTCGCTCAACGTCGACGAGAACCAGCAGACGGCGATGCAGTACGAAGTCCTCTCGATCCCGACGATGATCCTGTTCAAGGACGGCGCGATCGCCAAGAAAGTGGTCGGCGCGATGCCCAAGCGGCGTCTCGAGGCCGAGCTGGAGCCGGCGCTCGCCTAGCGCGGGCGCCACTCGCTGACGCCATGCCGTTCGTAGAGGTCCACTGGTACGAGGGCCGCTCAGACGAGCAGAAGGCCAAAATCGCGAAGCGGATCGAAGAGGCGCTGGTCGACGAGGCCGGCGTCTCGCCCGATCATTGCTGGGTGAAGTTCTCCGACTCCTCGAAAGCGGACTTCATCATCGGGGAGTCGAAGGACTAGCTGGGCTAGGGACGCTGTTGACGGGGAGGGGCGGGTGAGTGCCCTCTCCGTGAATTGGGTCGCGCCCCTAGCGGGGCTACGACAGAAAGACAGAGCCCGCCTATGGCGGGCTTTTCATTAGATCGGCATTTGGGGGCCTTCGGCCACATTCCCGGAGAGGGCACTCACCCACCCCTCCCAGCCGCACCGCCACTCGCTCGATGCCGGGCCGCTGCCGCTGCCGCTGGTTCGGGTAGCTGCTGCAAGCCGGCGGCTCAAGCAGCCGCCCGCGAAACGCGGCGACCTATCAAGGTGAAGGTGCTGGAGCCGAGCCGGGCTCTCTCGCAAAGATGAGAAGCACCCCCTTGAACCGAGGTTGAGCTTCTGAAGCTGAGCTGAGGCTTCACTGGCGGGGAGGCGGTAGGGCTCTGGGCGAATGTGGCCCGAAGGGCCCCAAATGTCATCTGATCAAAAGCCCGCCATAGGCGGGCTCTGTCTTTCCGTCGCAGCACCCTTCAGGGTGCGCGACCCAATTCGCCCAGAGCCCTACCGCCTCCCCGCCCGAGCAACCCTCAGAACAGATCGGCTTCTTCAAGCCCCCGCCCAATCCAGGGACTCAAGGTCCGGGCGAAGGTGGCGGTGAGGTGGGATTTGTCGCGGTAGACCAGCGCGTTGCCGATCACCGCGCGGCAGACGTCGCCGGGGCAGATCTCGTCGGTGATGTCGATCAGGCGCGCGTGGGGTGAGCGTTCGGCGGCGCGGACGTCGAATTCGAGGTTGGGGTCGCGGACCCGCTCGAAGGCGCACTTGTCGAGGTTGTGCATGTCTTCGGAGACGCAGCTGGGCACGTCGCTGGCGGAGGCCGGGGTGTCGCGGATCACGGTGACCTCGAGGCCGGCGCGGTGGATCCGGTTGATCGTCTTCAGGTAGCCCTCCTCGAGCGCCTTCGAGCCGGCTTCTCCGCTCAGTTCTTCGCCGTTCTTGCCGTAGGGCGTGTAGGCGGTGTCGCCGCTCATCACGACCAGCACCCGGCTGCCGCTCTTTTCGATCCGCTGCAGGGTCTGCTCGCGCCAGGTGTCGCACTGGTCGTAGTGGCGGTCTTCGACCATGCTGCGGATCTTCACTTCGCCCGGCGTGCATTCGGCCTTGGTCAGCAGGATCATGCGCCACTTGTTGTCCTTCGCCAGCTGCTCGACCGCCGGGAAGTACTGCATCGCGTGCGAGTCGCCGAACAGGATCACCGTCTTCGTCCCGTCCGGGTCGCCGTACAGGCAGCGGTTCGAGTTGGTCCCGGACATCCCGACCAGGCAGCCGTCGTAGAAGGCGCGCGAGCGATCCTCACGGGCGCGCAGCGGGTTCGGCCGCAGCGCCTCGGCGCGATCCTGTGGCTCCGCCTGTTCGGCCAGCGCCGCGGCTCCCCGCACCTCGGCGATCGGCGCCGTCTTCAGGTTCGGCTGCTCGCTCTCCAGCAGGAAGGCGGAGCCGACCACGACGGCCATGCAGGTGGCGCCGAGCGCGAAGGCGCGGCGCGGCACCTGGACCAGTTTCTTCGAGCGCCGGAACGGCTCCTCGACCAGCTTGTGGGTGATCGCGGTCGGGACCCAGGAGGCGGCGACGACGGCGATCCCGGCCCAGACCGAGAGCGGGCCCCAGAGCGCCGCGGCGAAGACCAGCAGCGGCCAGTGCCAGAGGTACCAGGAGTAGGAGATGCGGCCGACGTAGCGGGCCGGCGCGGTCGAGAGCAGCCCAATCGGGGTCCCCTTGGTGTGCTCGTAGAGGGTGCCGCCGGCGAGGATGAGCGCCGCCGCCCCGAGCGTCGGCAGCAGCGCCGCCGTACCCGGGAACGGGGTCGCCCCGTCGAAGACGAGGATCGCGATCACGATCGACGCCACCCCCGCCCAGGCGAGCAGGGTCGCCGCCACCCGCGGCATCGCGACCACCCCGACGAGGGCCAGCAGGGCGCCGAGCGCCAGCTCCCAGGCGCGGCCGAAGGTCGAGAAGTAGGCGGCGGTCGGCTCGGCGGCGGTCTGGTAGATGCCGAAGGCGAGCGAAGCGGCGAAGACGACCGCGAAGGTGCCGAGCAGCAGCGCCCGCACGTCGCGCACGCGACGCTCGGCGAACCAGGCGACGCCGAGGATCAGGGTCGGCCAGACGAGGTAGAACTGCTCCTCGATCGCCAGCGACCAGAGGTGCTGGACCGGGCTCGCTTCGATGTCCTGGGCGAAGTAGTCGACCGACTGGGCGGCGAAGTGCCAGTTGGCGACGTAGAAGGCGGAGGCGATCAGGTCGCCGGCGACTTCGACCGCGCGCACCGGCGAGAGGATGATCGTGCTGAGGATCGCGACCGTGACCAGCAACACCGCCGAGAGCGGCAGCAGGCGTTTGATCCGGCGCGCGTAGAAGCCGCGCAGCGAGATCGAGCCGCGGCGGCCGAGCTCGTTGAGCAGCAGCCGCGTGATCAGGAAGCCGGAGATGACGAAGAAGACGTCGACGCCGACGTAGCCGCCGGCGGCGAAGGGGATGCCGGCGTGACAGAGCAGGACGGCGACGATCGCGACCGCACGCATCCCTTCGATGTCGGGGCGGAACCCGGTGCTGATCTTGGTATTTGGCTTAGCGCGTTTGTTGACCGAATCCATAAAGAAAGCGGAATTCTAGGGGGTGGCTAGAGCCGGGTGCCCTGGAGCTGCGCGTCGGCCATCTCGGCGAGCCAGATCAAGGTCTTCTGCAGAACCTCCGGCTGCGATCGCTCGGCGTGATGGCCCCCCAGCACCTCCCAGAGATGGACGCGCTGGAACTTGTTCGCGAATGCCTCGCTCTGAGAGATTGGCACAACCTGGTCGTCTATCCCGTGAACGAGCAGCAACTGGCCCTTCGCGGGCCGGCGTACGGGCGAGAGCCGGTAGCGCGCCGAGACGTCGAGGCGGACCCGTTCGAAGTAGCGCGGGCCGTAGTGGTCGACGGGCCAGGTCCAGTCGACCAGGTTCGAGACCGGCGCCTTGGCGGCGGCGGCGCCGACCAGGCCGTCGCCGGCCAGCAGCGCCGCCAGCGTGCCGCCGGCCGAGGAGCCGTA
Source organism: uncultured Conexibacteraceae bacterium (assembly GCA_964464285.1). Classification (GTDB taxonomy): domain Bacteria; phylum Actinomycetota; class Thermoleophilia; order Solirubrobacterales; family 70-9; genus VAYN01. The sequence continues at coordinate 87,286 of CAYXFL010000002.1, read as the reverse complement.
GGCGTAGACCATCGTGGCGCCGCCGTGCAGCTGGCGCAGCCGCTTCGCTTCCGCCCGCACCGCCAGCACCGCCGAGGGCATGTCGCCGAGCGGGTAGACCGTGTAGTGGGGGATGAAGCCGGCGCGTTCGGCCATTTCGCGGGTCAGGGCTTCGAATTCGGGGTCGAAGTAGAGAAACGAGCCGCCGTGCAGCAGCATCAGGTGCGGTTTCGGGCCGGCCTCGCGGGCGGAGTCGAGTTCCGGCGCCGGGTAGTCGGCCGCTTTCGGCGCACCGACTTTGGCTTTCGGTTTCGTCGCCGCCGGTGCCAGCGCGGGCAGGGCGAGCAGAGCCGCGGCGAGCAGGGCGAGCACGACGAAGCCCGGGCGGAGGTGCGCTCGGGAGCGGTTGGACCGGGATCTGGGGATACTGCGAGAACCCGGCCGGAGCCCGGTTGTCGCGCCCCGCTCGGCGGGGCTCAACTCCGCTCCACCGCGATCGCCAGCTCGCGACCGTCGATCGTGACCGTGCTGCCGCCGGGGCCGTCGTAGGCGATCGCCTGCGCCAGCACCTCGCCGGCGAGGTAGGACTCGTGCTCGCGCGCCGCCTCCAGCAGGCCGGCGTCGCCGCCGAGCCCGAGCGCGATCCGGTCGGTGATCTCCAGCCCCGCCGCCTTGCGCGCGTTCTGGACCGCGTGCACGATCTCCCGCGCCAGGCCCTCGCGGCGCAGCTCGTCGTCGAGCTCCAGCTGCAGGGCGACCGCGTGGCTGGCCTCCGCCTCGACCTCGTAGCCCTCGAGCGGCTGCAGGGCCAGGGTCAGGTCCTCGGCGCTGAGGCTGTGGTCGGTGCCGTCGATCGCGATCCCGACCTCGCCGCCGGCGGCGAGCGTCTCGGCTACGTGGGCGGCATCGAGCGCCGCCACCGCCGCGGCCACCTGCGGCATCCGCTTGCCGAAGCGCGGGCCGAGCGTACGGTAGTTCGGCTTCGCGGTGTAGCTGACCAGCTCGCTCTGGTCGCTGACGAAGTCGAGCTCCTTCACGTTCAGCTCGGCGGTGACCAGGTCGGCGCGCGCCTCGATCGCCGCCCGCTCGGAATCGCTGGCGACGATCACCGCGCGGCGCAGCGGCTGGCGCACCTTCGCCTTCGCCTGGGCGCGGGCGGCGCGGCCGAGCTCGACGGTGAGCCGCACCGCCTCCATCGCCGCTTCCAGCTCGGGGTCGGCGAGCGCCGGGTCGACCACGGGGAAGTCGCGCAGGTGGACCGAGTCCTGCAGCTCGCCCGACTGCTCGAGCGTGCCGCCGGCCAGGTTGACGTGGATCTCGTCGGCGACGAAGGGCGCCAGCGGGGCCAGCAGCGCCGCCGTCTCCAGCAGGCAGTGGCGCAGGGTCGCGAAGGCGGCGAGGTCGCCGGCCCAGAAGCGCCGCCGCGAGAGCCGCACGTACCAGTTGGAGAGCTCCTCGACGTACTCGGCGATCGCCTTGCCGGCGGCGGTGCAGTCGAAGTCGTCCATGCGCTCGCGCACGGTCGCGATCGTCGCCTGCAGGCGGGAGAGCGCCCAGCGGTCGAGGTCGTTGGCGGCGGCCGGCTCGCCGCTGCCGCCGAGCAGCCCGGCCAGCGGGTCGGGCGTGGCGTCGGCGCCGCCCGGCAGCGGGCCGAGGAAGTCGTGCGGGCCGAGGTCCTCGGCGTTCGCGTAGAGGACCCAGAACGAGTACGTGTTCCAGAGCGTGAGCAGGAACTGGCGCACCGACTCGCCGACCGTCTCGACCGAGAACCGGTAGCCGGACCAGGGCTGCTGGGTCGCCAGGTAGTACCAGCGGAAGGCGTCGGCGCCGTGGGTGTCGAGGACCTCCCAGGGGTCGACCACGTTGCCGCGGCTCTTCGACATCTTCTGGCCCTCGGGGTCGAGGATCAGGCCGAGGCAGACGCAGTTGCGGAAGCTCGACTCGCCGAACAGCAGGGTCGACTCGGCGAGCAGCGTGTAGAACCAGCCGCGGGTCTGGTCCTGGGCCTCGCAGATGTAGTCGGCCGGGAAGCGCTCGGCGAACAGCTCCTCGTTCTCGAACGGGTAGTGGAACTGCGCGAACGGCATCGCGCCGCTGTCGTACCAGGTGTCGATCACCGAAGTGACCCGGCGCATCTCCCCGCCGCACCTGCCGCAGCCGATCTCGACCTCGTCGATGTAGGGGCGGTGCAGGTCGAGCTCCTCGGCGACCGGGCCGAGCGCCCGTTCGCGCAGCTCGGCGACCGAGCCGATGCAGTCGAGCTTGCCGCAGCCCTCGCTGGCGCAGCGCCAGACCGGCAGCGGCGTGCCCCAGTAGCGGTCGCGGCTGAGCGCCCAGTCGACGTTGCTCTCCAGCCATTTGCCGAAGCGGCCGTGCTTGACGTGCTCGGGGTGCCAGCCGATCGTCTCGTTGTTGGCGAGCAGCTCCTCGCGGTGGCGCGAGGTGGCGACGTAGAAGCTCGACTTCGCGTAGTAGAGGAGCGGCGTGCCGCAGCGCCAGCAGTGCGGGTAGGCGTGCTCGTAGACCTGCTCGCGGAAGAGCCGCCCGCGGGCCTCGAGGTCGGCGATCAGCCGCCTGGTCACCTCCGGGTCCTTGACGAACTCGCCAGCGAAGCCGGTGACGCGGCGGTCGAAGCGGCCGTCGAGCCCGACCGGGTTGTAGAGGGTCTGCTGGACGGTCGGGTCGAAGATCCGCGCCTGGGCGGCGACCGCGTAGTCGTCCTCGCCGAAGGCGGGGGCGATGTGGACGAGGCCGGTGCCGTCCTCGGTGGTGACGAACTCGCCGGCCAGGACCTGGAAGGCGGGCGACTCCTCGAGCCCGCGCGGTCCGCCGTCCTCCAGCGCGAAGACCGGGCCGTCGTAGCGGCGGCCGACCAGCTCGGCGCCGGGGAAGCGCTCGCCGACGATCTCGACCCCCTCGCCGAGCACCTTCTCGACCAGCGGCTCGGCCAGGATCAGCGTCTCGCCGTCGACCCGGGCGCGCACGTAGGCGACCTCCGGCGCGACCGCGACCGCGACGTTGCCGGGCAGGGTCCACGGGGTCGTCGTCCAGACCAGCAGGTGCTCGCCGCTGGGCGCGCCGTCGGCGCCGAGCAGCGGGAACTTGACGTAGATCGAGGGGTCCTCGACGTCCTCGTAGCCCTGCGCGACCTCGTGAGAGGAGAGCGCCGTGCCGCAGCGCGGGCAGTAGGGCACGACCTTGTGGCCCTCGTAGAGCAGGTCCTTCTCCCAGAGCCGCTTCAGCGACCACCAGACCGACTCGATGTAGTCGTTCTCGAGGGTGACGTAGGGGTCGTCGAGGTCGAGCCAGAAGCCGATCCGCTCGGTCAGCCGGTTCCACTCCTCCACGTACTCGAAGACCGACTCGCGGCAGCGGCGGTTGAACTCGGCGATCCCGAGCTCCTCGATCTCCTGCTTGGAGGAGATCCCGAGCTGCTTTTCGACCTCCAGCTCGACCGGCAGGCCGTGGCAGTCCCAGCCCGCCTTGCGCGGCACCCGGTACCCGCACATCGTGCGGTAGCGCGGGTAGACGTCCTTGAACACGCGCGAGAGCACGTGGTGGGAGCCGGGGCGTCCGTTGGCGGTCGGCGGGCCCTCGTAGAAGCTCCAGACCTCGGCCTCGGCGCGGTTGGCGAGCGAGCGCTCGAAGACGTCGCGCTCGCGCCAGCGCTCCAGCATCCGCCGCTCGAGGGCGGGGAACGACTGTTTCGGGTCTACGGGCTTGAAACCGGGCACGGAAGCCCGATTCTAGGAGTCGCTCACCAAATCGTGAGCGAGCAGCAATTCGTGACCGCGGGAATGCGTCCGGCAACCCTCCGCACCGCTCACCAGACGAGGATGAAGTCGTTGGGGTCCTCGGGGTTCGAGTAGGCCGGCAGGACCAGGCCCTCCTGCATCCGGCTGGCGGCGAAGACCGGCATCAGCTCGCGGCGCGTCACCTTCCAGCGCGCGACCCCGGGGATGTCCAGCTCCAGCTTCAGCTTCAGCAGCGGCATCTCGTTGACGGTCGTGTTGTGGCCGCCGACGTCGAGCACGGTGGCGGTGCCCCTGATCCCGTTCTTGAAGATCCAGTCGTTGTGGGCGGCCTTCTTCTGCTGGTGGCGGGCGTAGCCGACCAGGCCCATCGCGACGACGAACCAGATCGCCCCGACCGAGGCGATGATCAGCGCCACTTCGGAGGGGGCGCCGAGCGCGAAGGGGACCGCGCAGAGGGCGAGGCCGGCGACGCCGAAGAACCCGATCAGCCCGATGCCGGTGCGGTTGAGCTGCACTACTCCTCGCACTCCCTGGCGATCCGCGCGGCGACCGCGGCGGTCGCGTCGCAGAGCGCCGCCAGGCCGGCGGCGTCCGGCTCGTCCTCCTCGACGCTGCCGAGCAGCGAGCCGTAGGCGAGCTCGAAGGAGAAGTCGCCGGGCTCGACGTGGGCGAGGTAGTCGATGAAGGACGGCGAGAAGAGGCGGCGCATCCAGACCGGGTCCTGGTAGGGGCCGGTGGTCACCGTGTAGCGCTCGTTCAGCTTCGTGCTCTCGGTCCAGAGCTTCGAGTAGCGCGCCTCGAAGCCGTAGAACTCGTCGTCGCGGGTGCTGCGGCCCTGGCGGATGCAGAACAGCCGCGGGACCAGCGGGGTCGAGCTCGGGACCTCGGTGAGCGCGACGTTGAAGCGGAAGGTCTTGTTGCGCTTGTAGGCGAGGTGGCCGACGACGCCGCTGGTGTGCTCGGCGATCTGGCCGCGGGCGGCGGGCGCGAGCTGGCCGCCGGCGGTCGACTCGACCAGCAGCGGAGTGACCTGGCCGACGCCCGCGGCGGGCAGCAGCTCGAGCCCGCGCTCGGCGGCCAGTGCCGCGTAGGGACTATCGAGATCGGCCACGGCGGCAGCCTATTTGACGACCTCTACATCGAACGGTGTCGCGTTCTTGGATAACCTCCACTCAGATGCCCCGCTACGACCTCAACGGCAAGGTCGCCTTCGTCACCGGCGCCGCCCGCGGAATCGGCTTCGAGACCGCGCGCCAGATGCACATGCGTGGCGCCTCGGTCGCGGTCGTCGACCTCGACGCCGAGCAGGCGCGCGAGGCGGCCGAGCGGATCGGCGAGCGCACGCTCGGGATCGGCGCCGACGTCACCGACCACGGCGCCATGCAGGCGGCGGTCGCGGCCACGGTCGAGCGCTTCGGCGGCCTCGACGTGGCGATGGCGAACGCCGGCATCGCCCAGTCGCGGATCGCGACCGTGCGCGGAATCGGCACCGAGGAGTGGGAGCGCGTCTTCGAGGTCGACCTGCTCGGCGTCTGGCGCACCGTGCGCGCGGTGCTGCCGCAGGTGGTCGAGCGCCAGGGCCACATCGTCGTCGTCGGCTCCGCCTACTCGTTCATGAACGGCGTCTTCAACAGCCCCTACGCGGCGGCCAAGGCCGGCGTCGAGTCGCTCGGCCGCTCGCTGCGGGCGGAGCTCGGCCCGCTCGGCGCCAGCGCCGGGGTCGCCTACTTCGGCTGGGTCGACACGAAGATGGTCCAGGACGCCTTCGCCCAGGAAAAATCCGGCTTCTTCAGCGAAGTCAGCCCGAGCTTCTTCCTCAAGCGGATCCAGCCCGACGAGGCCGGCGCCGCCGTGGTCCGCGGCATCGAGGAGCGCGCGCCCCGCACCTTCGCCCCGAAGTGGTGGCGCTACTACTCCGCCTTCCGCGGCCTGATCAACCCCCTGCTCGATCGCCGCTTCGACAAGGACCGCCGGATGATCCAGTTCGTCCGCGAGCTCGAGGCCGAGGCCGACGAGCAGGGCGCCGCCGCGGTCGCGGCGGTCAAGCGCTAGCTGCTCTCGGCCTGAACGCGCCGCTCGTAGACGGCGCGCTGCACGTGGTCGTAGAGGGTCTCGGGCGCGATGTCGGCTTCGTTCGGCCACTCGATCGTGACCCCGAACTCTTCGACTTTCAGCTGCCGGAAGTACTCGATGTCCCTGAGCGGCTCGAAGACTTCCCCACGCCCGACCAGATAGCTGAGGTCGATATCCGCAGCCAGTCCGTCCGCGTAGCGCAGATGCACCGAGTACCCCTCGAGCGGGACGGCTTCGATCAGCTTTGGAGGTTGGATGAGCAGGACCATGTGAAGGAGTGTAGACAACTCATTTCATTGGATCTACCGGCCTGAGCGCGCCGTCCCTGCGAGCGCTATCCCAGTTGGCGAGCAGCTCCCCCTTTCGCGCCCGGGCCCACTTCCTTACCAGGCGTTCGGCGCGCGGCGGGAGCTTGCCGTCCAACCGAGTCTGACCGGCGATGTCGAACGTCGCGTAATGCTCTCCGCCTAAGGCGCTGGGCGCCCGAATCTCTCCCCCCGTCAGCTCACTGAGGCGCGGCGGCCCGGGTCAGGCGCTCGAGCAGGATCAGGATCGACTCGTAGGGGTGGCCGGTGGCGCGCTCGAGGCCGATCTCGCAGGTGCGGTTGCTGCTCAGGCGGGCCTCGAAGGGGCCGCCGTCGCGTTCGGCGGCGGCGAGCTCCTCGGCCTGCGGGCGGGTGGCGGCGGCGGTCAGCTCGGGGTGGGAGATGCCGCGGTCGCCGGCGAAGCCGCAGCAGGTCGCCGAGGGGGCGACGAAGACGTCGTCGGCGAGGGCGGCGGCGAGGGCGCGCAGCTTCGGCTCGAGGCCGAGGCGGCGGGTCGCGCAGGTCGGGTGCACGGTCGCCCGGCCGACCCGCTCGGCGACCTCGAGCCAGGGCAGCAGGTGGTCGTGGGCCCAGGCGACCGAGTCGAGGATCTCGAGGCCGGCGAGGCGCTCGGCGTTGGCCTCGCTGAGCACGCCGGCGCCCGGGTCGAGGGTGGCGCCGGTGCAGGAGGCGGCGTCGACGACCACCGGCAGGGCGCCCTCGCCGCTCCAGCGCCACAGCTTCGCGATCGTCTCGTTGGCCTTGAACCGGTGCGCCCCGGAGAAGCCCTTGGAGCTCCAGGGCAGCCCGCAGCAGCTGCCTGTGACGTCGGCTGGGATCCAGACCGGGAGGCCGGCGCGGGCCGAGACCTCGACCAGGGCGGCGGCCGGGGAGCCGGCGAAGATCCGGTTGGTGCAGGAGGGGAAGTAGACGGCGGCGGCACCGGTGTGGATCGTCGCCGGCAGCTCCGCCGAGCCGGCCTTGGGCAGCGCCCGGCCGCGCCTGCTCGCCCGCGCCAGCGGGCGGCCGAAGCGCAGGCCGACCCGGGCCGCGCCTTCGACCAGGTTCCAGCGCTCGGCTTTCGCCATCTCCATCCGTTCGGCGCCCGGCGGGTGGCCCTGGCCGCGCAGCTCCTTGACCAGCTTCCCGGTGTCGATCCCGACCGGACAGGCGAGCTGGCAGGAGCCGTCGGCGGCGCAGGTCTCCAGGCCCGCGTACTCGTACTCCTTCTCCAGCGCCTGCCAGACCGGTGAGCCGACCGGCTGGCGCGCCATCTCGCGGCGCAGCACGATCCGCTGGCGCGGCGTCGTGGTCAGCTCGCGGCTCGGGCAGACCGGCTCGCAGAAGCCGCACTCCACGCAGGTGCTGGCCGACTCCTCGATCGGCGGCGTCGTCTGCAGGTGGCGCAGGTGGGCATCGGGATCGCGGTTCAGCACCACCCCGGGAGACAGCACGCCGTCCGGGTCGGCCAGCTCCTTGACCCGCCACATCAGCGCCGTCGCCCGCTCCCCCCACTCGCGCTCCACGTAAGGGGCCATGTTGATCCCGGTCCCGTGCTCGGCCTTCAGCGAGCCGTCGTAGCCGTCGACGACCAGCTCGACCAGGCCGGACATGAACGCCTCGTAGCGCTCGACGTCCTCCTGCTTGCCGAAGTCCGGGGTGAGCCAGAAGTGCAGGTTGCCGGCCGACGCGTGGCCGGCGACCCAGGGCAGGAAGCCGTGGGCGCCGAGCAGCACCTGCAGGTCCCGCGCCCCCTCCGCGATCCGCTCCGGCGGCACGCAGACGTCCTCGACGATCAGCGACGTGCCCTCGGGGCGCTGCTTGCCGATCAGGCCGTGGAGGCCGCCGCGCACCCGCCAGGCGAGCTCGATCGCCTCCGCGGCGCGGGCGAACTCGAGCGGCCGGGTGGTCTCGTGGCCGGCGAGGATCGCCTTCGCGCGGGAGAGCCGGGCGGCCAGCTCTCCCTCGTCGGCGCCGCCGAACTCGACCAGCAGCGCCGCCGCCGCGGGCGGCAGATCGGCCCACTCGCCCGGCGCCCCGACGATGTCCGCCGCGGCCGCGACCAGCGCCGGGGCGACCATCAGCTCAACCGCGCTGGCGCCCGCCGCGACCAGCTCGTTGACCGGCGCGACCGCCGCCTCGACGCTGGCGAAGTGGACCCAGGCGGTGCTGGTCAGGGCCGCCACCGGGAACGTCTCGAAGCTCGCCTCGGCGACGAAGCCGAGCGTGCCCTCCGAGCCGACCAGCAGGCGGCGGAAGATCTCCAGCGGCTCGTCCGCGTCGAGGAAGGCGCAGAGCCGGTACCCGGTCGTGTTCTTGATCGCGAACTTGCGCCGGATCCGCGCGCTCAGCTCGGCGTCGGCGCGGATCTCGTCGCGGATCGCGGCGAGCCCGGCGGCCAGCTCCGGCTCGGCGGCGGCGAAGCGCTCGGCGGCGCCGGGGGCGGCCGTGTCGATCGTCGTCCCCGAGGGCAGCACGAAGGTCAGCGCGCGCACGGTCGAGTAGGAGTCACGGGCGATGCCGCAGCGCATCCCGCCCGAGTTGTTGGCGATCACCCCGCCGACCGTGGCGACGTCGGTCGAGGCCGGGTCGGGGCCGAGCTTGCGGCCGTGGGGTGCGAGCACGCGGTTGGCGTGGCCGAGGATCGTGCCCGGCTTCACGCGCGCCGTCGCGCCATCGTCCTCGACCGCGACCCCGCCGAGGTGGCGGCGCACGTCGACCAGGATGCCGTCGCTCTGCGCCTGGCCGTTGAGGCTGGTGCCGGCGGCACGGAAGGTGACCGGGATGCCCTTCTCGCGGCCGAAGGCGAGCACCTTGGCGACGTCCTCGGCCCCGCGCGCGAGCACCACCGCCCGGGGGAAGAGCCGGTAGGGGCTGGCGTCGGAGGCGTAGCGGACGAGGTCTCCCGCGCTGCTCAGCAGACGGTCGGCGCCGAGCAGATCCTCCAGTTCTCCGCGCAGCGGCTGAGCAACGCCGGCGGCGAGCTCGTCGGGAGCGCGATCGGGCGAAGGGGCGCGGCGGGGGGGCTCTGCGGTTGCGACCTCCATCGTCTTCCAAGTTAGAACAGTGACATCCCCTGCACCACCGGCACTTCGACCAGCTGCGGGCGCGAGGAGGCGAGCGCGCTCGCCAGCGCGCCGCTGACTTCGTCGCGGTCGCGGGCGCGCTGGGTGGCGATGCCGTAGCCGGCGGCGACCGCGGCGACGTCGAGCTCCGGCAGCTCCAGCCCGGGTGCGCCCTGCACGCCCTCGACCTCGGCGAACCACTTGAGGATCGCGTACTCGGAGTTGCGCAGGACCAGGAAGGTGACCGGCGTCTCGTAGGCCACCGCGCTCCAGAAGGCGGTGATCGCGTACTGGGCCGAGCCCTCGCCGAGCACGCAGACGACCGGTCGGTCGGGCTCGGCCAGCTGCACGCCGACCGAGGCGGCGAGTCCGAAGCCGAGTCCGCCGCCGGCGCTGAAGTAGTAGCTGCCGGGGCGCGAGAGGCGCAGCTGGTTGCGCAGCGCCAGGGTGCTGGAGGGCGACTCGAGCACGACGATCGCGTCCTCGGGCAGGACCTCGGCGAGGGCGCTGTGCACGGTCGAGGCGTTCAGCGGGTCGGTGGCGGGGATCTCGCTCGGGCCGGGGTTCGGCTCGGGCGCCGGCCGGCCCGACTCGGCCGGCAGCTCGGCGAGCAGCGCCCCCAGGGTGAGCGCGACGTCGGCGACGATCGCGTCCCCCATCGGCGCCCGCACCGCCTCGTCGGGATCGCTGGTGATCGCGACCAGGCGCGCGCCCGCGGGCAGCAGCGGCCCGGGGATGTGCGGGTAGTAGGGGAAGACCGAGCTGCCGACGACGAGGATCAGGTCGTGGCCCTCGAGGGTCTGGCCGACCGGGCCGATCGCCGGCGGCAGCACGCCGCGGAAGTTCGGGTGCGCCTCGGGGAAACCGAGGCGGGCGCCGCCGGTCGCCGGCGAGGCCCAGACCGGCAGCCGCTGGCGCTCGGCCAGCTCGACCGCGAGCTCCCAGGCGCCGCTGGCATCGACGTCGGGGCCGGCGACCAGGACCGGGCTGGCGGCGCCGTCGAGCGCCGCGGCCAGCTCGCGCACCGCCGCCGGGTCGGCGCCGGCGCGGTTGGTGACCCGGCGGGAGATCGCGGCGCGCGCGTCTGCCTCGTCGAGCTCGGCGTCCCAGTCGTCCATCGGGATCGAGACGAAGACCGGGCCGCGCGGGGCGAGGCCGGCCAGGTGGGCGCCGTGGGCCAGCGCCAGCGGCACGTCCTCGGCGCGCGACGGCTCGAACGACCACTTGACCAGCGGGTGCGGCATCCGGGTCGCGTCGCGGTTGGTCAGGTTCGCCTGCAGGGTGACCTGGGCGCGCGCCTGCTGGCCGGCGGTGACCAGCAGCGGCGAGTGGTTGGCCTGGGCGTTGAAGATCGCCCCCATCGCGTTGCCGACCCCCGGCGCGGTGTGCAGGTTGACCAGCGTGGTCCGGCCCGAGGCCTGGGCGAAGCCGTCGGCCATCCCCACCACCACCGCCTCCTGGAGGCCGAGCACGTAGCGGAAGTCGGCCGGGTACTCGCGCAGCATCGGCAGCTCGGTCGAGCCCGGGTTGCCGAACATCGTCGTCATCCCGTGCGCGCGGAAGAGGTCGAACGCCGCGTCCCTGACCGTTGGCATCGGGCCAGCCTACCCGCGATTCAAGACCCCGTCGGCGCTGTCGATAGGGGGATGGTGAAACGCCACGCGCTCATCGCCTGCGTCGCGCTCAGCCTCGCGGCCGGACTGCTCTCCCTCCCCTTCTCCGCCGCCGCCGAAACTCCTCCCACCCCGCGCGTGACCTACGCGCCCGGGTCGCTCGTCCCGGTCCCCGACTCGATCCCGCACGAAGCGGGCGACATGGTCGACAGCCGGATCGTCCCCGACCTTCTCTGGATCTCCCAGCGCTACCCGATCTACGTCACCGACGGCTACTCCGGGCCGCTCCCCGGGGGCGGCTGGGCCGGCTGCCGCGGCTGCCACACGCGCGGCTCGGACCACTACAACGGCCTCGGGGTCGACATCGTGCCCGCCGACCCGAGCTCCCGCTGCGACGCCAAATGGGCGGCGATCACCCGGCTCGCCCGCTGGGCCGAGCCGCGGCAGGGCAAACCGGCGCTGCCGTTCCGCTGGGTCGGCTACGACGGCGATGCCGGCCACGGCTGCGGCCACCACCTCCACCTCTCCTGGAACCACGCCCCCGCCAAGCGCTACCAGCTGGCCGAATGGGTCGAAGTCCTGGCGCCCGAAGGCAGCGAACCGACCAGCCGCAAGCCGCGCCGCAAGAAGATCAAGCGCGTCTCGAAGGCGCCGGCCGGCCCCAGCGGCGGCATCTCCCAGGTCACCACCGGCGGCGTCGGCGCCCGCGACTGACCCCCCGGCGGGGTGTCTGAGCTAAGCCGTCTCATCTGACGCCTCAGCTCAGACACGTCCCCGTAGGATGGGTGGGGATGCGCGCCCGCCCGATTCTCTGCGCCGCCGTCGCGGTACTCGCCCTGCTCGCGGCCGGCTGCGGCTCCGACCGCAACGCGGGCACGCCGGTCGCCTGCCTGGAAGGGAGCGAGGCCTACCTGCGGGCGCTCGACAAAGCGCCGGGCGCAGTGCGGCTCGAAGGCACGCCGCTCGAGGACTGCCTGGCCGAGAACCAGAGCGGCGGCGAGCTGGCCGAAGTCGGCGAAGCGATGGTCGACGCGGCGACGACCCTGAACGCCGAAGCGCGCCGCGAGGACGGCGGCGAGGCGACGGTCGAGCTCGGCTACCTGGTCGGCGCCGCCGAGCGCGGCGCCGAGCGCACCGAAGGCATCCACACCGACCTGATCCGCCGCCTCGTCGTCGCCGCCCGCTTCGCCCCCGGCGCCGAGACCCTCTCCCCCGCCTTCCTGGCCAGCTACGAGGAAGGCTTCGACGCCGGCCGCGACGGGGGTTGGCGGCCGGACTCCTAGGCGGGCCGGCGGCGGCAGCCGCCACCGCCGCAGGGCAGCGCGGCGAGCAGGCGGGCGGCGCGGCGGACCGAGTCGGGCGGGGCGCTGGCGCGGATCTCGGTCAGCACCGCCCAGGCGACCTGGTGGGCGCAGCGGGGGCGGACCTGGCGGGCGTCCGGCGGACCGGCGATCGCGCCCGGGCCGACCAGGGCCATCTGGTCGGCGCCGCGGACCACGGTCCACGGCTCGCCGCCGCAGACGCCGACGAAGCTGGCGACGCCGGCGCGCCGGGCCAGCTCATGGCCGATCACCGCGATCTGCCACGGGTGCGCGTCGCGGTGGGTGAGCGCGTGGTCGATCAGCAGCGCCCGGTGGTGCTGGCGGTCGGGCTTCAGGCAGAGGCCGTTGGTGAGCTGGTCGGCGAGCCGGTGCGCCTGCTCGCGCACGTCGGCTTCGCCGATCCCGAACAGGGGCAGGGAGGCGCGGTCGAGCAGCGTCCCCGGCTCGGAGATCGCGGTGACCGAGAAGCTCGCCGCCAGCGCCGCCTGCGCCTGGTCGTGCTGGAGCCGGGGCGTCGCCAGCAGGCGCGCGGCGGAGCTCTCCCGCAGCCGCGCGTTCATCCCCCCGGCCCCGCGCTCATGGGTTGACCGGCCGCGCTTCCTTGCCGAGCTCGGCGCGTGCCTTCTGGGCCAGGGTCACGGTCGCCTTGCGCAGGCCGCCGGGGCTCTCGATCGGCTCCTCGTAGGCGACCCGCACCGGGGCCTCCCCCGCCGGCGTGGTCACGATCAGGTCGAGCCCGCTGCGGTCGGCGTCGACGCAGCGCGCCGCGGTCGCCTCGGGGGTGCCGCCCAGCGCCTGCGCCATCTCCAGCAGCGCGTCGGCGTGGTCCTCGTTGAGGTGGGTGATCGCGTGCTCGGCGCCCGCGCTGACCGGATCGTCTGGCTTCATCGGCTTACTGCCTCCGTTTCGAAATTGACCTTGGGGTGCATCGCGGTCAAGTTCATCACGCCCACCTCAGCGGCGCGCGTAGCGTTCGATCACCAACTGCTCGGCGACCGGCATCGCGATCTCGGAGCGCTCCGGCGCGCGCAGCACCTTGCCGGCCAGGGCATCGTGGTCGGCGATCAGCCAGGCCGGAATCAGGCCGACGTCGTCGGCGGCCTCGCGGGCCACGTCGGCGACCGGCGAGCCGGGCGCGATCCTCACCCAGGACTCGTCGGCGACCGTGGCCGAAGCGATGTCGAGCTTGCGTTCGTCGACCTGGATGTGGCCGTGGCTGACGAACTGGCGCGCCTGGCGCCGGGTCGAGGCCAGCCCGAGCCGGAAGACGACGTTGTCGAGCCGCCGCTCGAGCGTCTGCAGCAGCGCCTCGCCGGCGGTCGTCTCGCGGTTGCGCCGTGCTTTGTCGACCAGGCGCCGCATCTGCTTCTCGCGGATCCCGTAGGCGATCTTCAGTTTCTGCGCCTCGCGCAGCTGCAGGCCGTAGACGCTCGGCTGACGCCGGCGGGCGGCGCCGTGCTGGCCGGGCGGCTGCGCGCCACGCCGCTCCAGCGAGGTCTTGCCGCGCAGCTGGCGCTTGCCCTTGAGGTCGAGCGAGACGCCCTCGCGCCGCTCCAGCTTCTCGACTGGTCCGATGTACCGTCCCATGAGTTAGGCCACCCTAATACATCTGGGTTAGGGATGCCTAATAGACGCCTGGAACGGCGGCGCGGAGCGCCGGGCGGCGCGGGAGGAATACCCTCCCAAGCCCCTACCCGAACCTTCTGGAGGCTTCATCTTGAGCGAGCAGCTGTGGGGTGGCGAGACCACCAAGGCAGTCGACAACTTCCCCGTCTCCGGGCAGACGGTGCCGGTTTCGGTCGTGCGCTGGCTGGGCCGGATCAAGGGCGCGGCGGCCGAGGCCAACGGCGCCCTCGGCAAGCTCGACGCCGACGTCGCGGCGCGGATCGCCGAGGCCGGCAAGGCCGTCGGCGAGGGCGAGCACGACGACCAGTTCCCGGTCGACGTCTTCCAGACCGGCTCCGGCACCTCCTCGAACATGAACGCCAACGAGGTGATCGCCAACCTCGCCGGCGACGGCGCCCATCCCAACGACCACGTGAACATGGGCCAGTCCTCGAACGACGTCTTCCCCTCGGCCGTGCACCTGGCGGCGCTCGACGAGGTCACCCACGACCTGCTGCCGGCGATGGGCAAGCTGCAGTCGGCGCTGGAGGCGAAGTCGACCGAGTTCGCCGACGTCGTCAAGGCCGGCCGCACGCACCTGATGGACGCGGTCCCGGTCACCCTCGGCCAGGAGTTCGGCGGCTACGCGGCCCAGGTCCGGCTAGGGATCCAGCGGGTCGAGGCGACCCTGCGCCGGGTCGGCCAGATCCCGCTCGGCGGCACCGCCACCGGCACCGGGCTCAACACCCACCCGGAGTTCGCCGCCAAAGTGCGCGAGTGGCTGGCAACCGAGACCGGCCTGGCGATCTCCGAGCCGCTCGACCCGTTCGAGGCGCAGGGCAACCGCGACGCCCTGGTCGAGCTCTCGGGCGCGCTCAAGGTCTACGCGGTCTCGCTCAACAAGATCGCCAACGACCTGGCGCTGATGGGCTCGGGGCCACGTGCCGGCCTCGCCGAGCTGCGCCTGCCGGAGTTGCAGAAGGGCTCCTCGATCATGCCCGGCAAGGTCAACCCGGTGATCCCGGAGGTCGTGATCCAGGTCGCCGGCCAGGTGATCGGCAACGACGCCGCGATCACCTTCGCCGGCGCCCAGGGCCAGTTCGAGCTCAACGTGCGCGTGCCGCTGATCGCCCGTAACCTGCTCGACTCGATCAAGCTGCTGGCCTCGGCCTCGCGCCTGCTCGACGACAAGTGCGTCTCCGGCCTCGAGGCCAACGAGGAGATGACCGAGCGCCACGCCGAGTCGACCCTGGCCACGGCGACCGCGCTCAACCCCCACATCGGCTACGACAAGGCGGCGGAGATCGTCAAAACGGCAGCGGACTCCGGCCGGCTGCTGCGCGAAGTCGCGCTCGAGCTCGGCGTCGACGAGGAGACGCTCGACAAGGCGCTCGACCATCGCAAGATGGCCCGCCCGCACGAGTAGCCACCAGCTCCACCGCCCCGTGCTGCGAAGAGGGAGCGGGGAGGCCCTCCCGGGACACTCAACATCGAGCCATAGGCGAGATGTGAGATGTGTCCAGGGAGGGCCTCCCCGCTCCCTCTATCCCTGCAGGGTGACGAAGCGCTCCTCGGTCAGCTCATACACGGCGTAGGCCGGGCCCTCTCTCGTGTTGCCGGAATCTTTCACGCCGCCGTAAGGCATCTGGTCAGCGCGGAAGGTCGGGACCTCGTTGATCAGGACGCCGCCGAAATCGAGGGTCTCGGCCGCCTTCAGTCCCTTGGCGATGTCTTTGGTGAAGACCCCGGCCTGGAGGCCGAACTTGGAGTCGTTGGCCATCGCGAGGGCTTGGTCGAAGTCCGAGAAGGTGTCGATCGTCGCGACCGGGCCGAAGATCTCCTCGCACCAGACCTTCGCCTCTTTGCTCGGGTGGGCGAGGAGGGTCGGGGCGAGGCAGCGGCCGTCGTCGACCAGCTCGCCGCCGGCCAGCAACTCCGCCCCCGAGGCGAGCGCCTCGTCGATCCACTCCTTCACCCGGTCGCGGTCGTCGGGGGTGATCAGCGGCCCGACGTCCGTGTCCGAGTCGAGCGGATCGCCGACCTTCAGGCCCGCCACCCTCTCTCCCAGCCGCTGCTTGAACTGCTCGGCAACGTCCTCGTGCACGAGGATCCGCTGCACCGAGATGCAGCTCTGGCCGGCGTGGGAGAAGGCGTGGATCTGGGCTTTGTCGGCGGCCGTCTCCCAGTCGCCACTGGCGTCGACGAGCAGCGGTGCGTTCGAGCCGAGCTCCAGGTTGACCTTCTTGTGCGGGACCTTGCTGCGGATGCCCCAGCCGACCGGGGCCGAGCCGGTGAAGGTGATCGCCCGGGTGAGCTCGTGCTCGACGATCGCGTTGCCGACCTTCGAGCCGGGGCCGGGAATGACGCTGAGCCAGCCCTTCGGCAGGCCCGCCTGGTCGAGGATCGCGGCCAGCTTCAGGGCCGAGATCGGCGTCTGGCCCGCCGGCTTCAGCACGATCGCGTTGCCGGCGGCGATCGCCGGGCCGAGCTTGTGGGCGACCAGGTTGAGCGGGAAGTTGAACGGGCTGATCGCGCCGACCACCCCGTAGGGGACGCGCAGCATCACCCCGAGCTTGCCCTTGCCGGCCGGGGAGGCCTCCATCGGCACCGTGCCACCGGTCAGCTTGCGCGCCTCGGTCGCCGAGAAGGTCAGGGTGTCGACGCAGCGCTGCGCCTCGACCGTGGCGGTCTTCAGCGGCTTGCCGGCCTCGGCGGCGATCGTCAGCGCCAGCTCCTCGACCCGCTCGCCGACCAGCTCGGCCGCCCGGTCGAGCACGGCGGCGCGCTCGTGCTGGGGGAAATCGGCGCCTGCGAAGGCCTCGTGGGCGGCCTCGATCGCGCGGTTGGCCAGCGCCGCGTCGCCCTGCGCGACCCGCCCGACCGGGCTGCGGTCGTAGGGGCTCAGAACCTCCGCCCACTCGCCGGTCGTGCTCCACTCGCCGGCCGCGAAGAGCTCGTGGTCAACCGCCTTTACCGTCTGCGAAGCCATCTCCGCCCTCCTCTCGAAGCTTTCGTCCCAGCCTAGTGCAGGCCGCTACTCCGCAAGCGCGAATCTGTTTGTGTCCCCTAGATGCGCGCCCGCCTGCTTGCCCTCCTCCTCGCCCTCGCCAGCCTGCTGGCGCTGGCGCCGGCCGCCAGCGCCGCGGTCAGCTGGGTCGTGCACGGGCGCGGCTTCGGCCACGGGGTCGGGATGAGCGCCTACGGCGCCTACGGCTACGCCCTGCAGGGCAAGAGCTACCGCTTCATCCTCGGTCACTACTACACCGGCACCCGCGTCGAAGCGGCGGCGAAACCGGGCGTCGTCCGCGTCCTGCTCGGCACCTCCTCCGGCGACGTCGGATTCTCCGGCGCGACCAGCGCCTGCCGGACCCAGCTCGACCCGGCGCGCAGCTACCAGGCCCGCCGGGTCGGCAAAGGGGTGCGGCTGCGTACGTCCGACGGCAAACTGCTCGCCAGATGCGGCGCCAAGCTGCGTGCCGCCGGCGCCGGCAAGATCACGATCGCCGGCCACGGCACCTTCCGCGGCGCGCTCGAAGCGAGCTCCTCGGGCAGCTCCCTCTACGTGGTCAACTCGCTGGCGCTCGAGCAGTACGTGAAAGGCGTGATGCCGAACGAGGTACCGCCCTCCTGGCCGCCCGAGCAGCTCAAAGCCCAGGCGGTCGCGGTGCGCTCGATCGCGCTGACCAGCGACGTCGGCGGCAGCGTCTTCGACCTCTACCCGGACACCCGCAGCCAGGTCTACGAGGGCTTCGAAAGCGAGTCGGCGCGGACCAACGCCGCGGTCGACGCGACCAGGGGCCAGCTGCTGATGTACGGAGGCGAAGTCGCGACCGCCTTCTACTCGGCCTGCTCCGGCGGCCACACGGAGAGCGTCCAGAACGTCTTCGGCACCGCGATCCCCTACCTCGTCGGCGTCCCCGACCCCTACGACTACCACTGCCCCCTGCACAAATGGACGCTGCGCTTCAGCGGCCCCGAAATCAGCTCCCGGCTGAGCGCCTACCTGAAAGGCCGCCTGCGCCAGGTCGTGATCACCAAGACCGGCGCCTCGCCGCGGATCATCGAAGCGAAACTGATCGGGACCGGTGGCACGACCACCGTCACCGGCTCCCAGCTGGCCGTCGCGCTCGGCGGCCACGACACCTGGATGAAGTTCCAGAAGATCGTCCGCTGACGCGCATCCGACATTGACCACGGCAGAGGGTGGTGAATGTCGGAGTCGTCACCGGCGCGGCAGCGCCAGCTCGGCGTGGACCGGGAGGTGGTCGGTGCCGGGCAGGGCGTCCTCGACCGCGTAGGAGACGATGCCGAGCCGGCGGTCGGCGAGCACGTGGTCGAGCGTCACCGGCGGCAGCTCGTAACGGGAGTCGCCGAATGGCCAGGTCGGCTCCAGCCCCTTGCCAGCGACCGCGCCGGCGTCGCGATAGCCGCGGTCGAGGACCCGGCGCAGCTCCGCCTGGTCGAGGGTGGCGTTGAAGTCGCCCGCGAGGAGCCAGGGGGCGCCGCGGCCGCCCGCCGGCAGGCTGGCGAGCGCCGCCTCCCAGTCGCCGATCCCGCTCCGCGTCGGGATCATCGGGTGCACGGCGACGATCCGCAGCGCGCCCCCACCCGGCATCTCGGCCCGCGCCCGCGGCATCCGGAAGGCGAACCTTCCGGCGCCGCCGAGGCGGCGCAGTGGCAGCGCCGAGTAGATCCCGGTGCCGGAGGCTTTTGGCGCGGTTTCGAGCACCTCGTGCGGGAGCAGGCGGCCGATCCCGCCGGCCTCGAGTTTGCGCGCGAAGCTCGGCGTCAGCTCCTGCAGACTGAGCACATCCGGCTCACGCCGCTCGACCAGCGCCAGCGTCGCCGCCGCGTCGGCGGTGCCGAAGTGGGCGTTGACCGAGAGCACGCCGACGGTCTCGCGGCCGGCGGCGTCGACCGTGCCGTCTCCGAGCGCCCGCGGCAGCACCGCGGCGGCGAGCAGGAGGGCGACCAGCGTGGCGGTCGCCGCCGCGACCCAGTTCTCCAGCGCGATCGCGATGCCGACCACGAGGAGCGCGGCGATCGCGACGTAGGGCGTGAACGCCATCAGGGCGACGAGCGGGAATCCGGAGTCCAGCCCAAAGATGCGGACCAGCACCCAGAGCGCCACCGGCACGACCAGGTACCAGACCAGCCAGTTGCGCGCCGCTACCGCGCCGAGGCCGCCGCGAGCGCCGGCCAAGCGCTCAGCCGTCCGCGTAGGGCTGGATCGGGACGCCGTGGTCGGTCTCCCGCATCCCGACCTCGTAGGCGGCGCCACCGGGCAGGGTGAGCTTGCGGGGTGGCTGGGCCGGGCGTTCGACGGTCAGCTCGAGGTCGGCGACGGAGCAGTTGAGGGTGTTGTGCTCGGGTCCCTTGGGGTCGGCGTAGACCCAGCCAACGAAATCCTTGGCGGGGGCGGAGACGCTGCCGCGGACGGCGATGTCCTTGCCCGGAAGGAGGAACTCGCAGCCGTGCGGGGTCTCCTCGATCCGGGAGGAGCGGATCGCGCCGAGGCCGCCGAGCCGGTGGCGCTCGCCGTCCAGCATCAGCACCCCGGAGGGGATCCAGGGGCTGGTCCGGGAGCCGAGCGCGACCCGAGCGGCGCCGGCGTCGAAGAAGGTGCCCGCGTCGGCGTCGGCGAAGCCGGTGCCCTCCAGCCAGACCCAGCGCTCGGCGTGCTCGGTGCCCCAGTTGTGGCCGATCATCCCCGGCCAGCCGGAGAGCTCGATCGTGGTGTCGTCGATTTCGAGCCGGCCCTCGAAGCGCGCGTTCGGGACCGGGGCGACGAACTTCGTCTTCGGCAGCGGCGCCTTGTAGAGCCAGTCGGCCGGCAGGTACTTGCAGGGCTCGGTGTCGCCGGCGAAGGTCAGCGACCAGGCGGCGCTGAGCGCCTCGGTGTCGACCGAGCCCTCGGCCCGGCCGGGGCCGATCTCGGCATCGGCGACGCGGATCCAGGAGCCGGCCGGGGTCGATAGCTGCGATACCGGGACCGTCACCTTGGTCGCCCGCGGGCCGTCGGCGCTGCGGTCGAAGAGCACGAACCAGATCGAGGCGTTCGCCTCCTCCCCCGGGCGCTTGTGCACGGTGTGGCGGATCCAGACCCCCCGCCCGCCCCCCGGCTCGCAGGCCTTCACGTAAAAGCTCTCGTAGTGGCCAGCCCTCGCCGCCACCTGCGGAAACCGCGCCCCCTGGTCCATCCCGGAAGCGTAGTCGCTGACCGTCGGAGACCAAGCAGTTCGGTGGACGCAGGGAGGGAAGTGTGCTCCGCACACGACCGACCGAGGACTCCGAAATGCGCCGGTCTCCGGCGGTCAGACCTTGATGGTTATTACGTCTCCATCAGCAACGACGTAGTCTCGGCCCTCGATGCGGAGCAGGCCCTTGTCGCGCGCTTGCGCGTAGCCGCCGCACTCGACCAGCTGCTCCCAGCCGATCGCCTCGGCTTTTACGAACGCTTCCATGATCTCGGTGTGGATCGTGCCGGCGGCCTCGAGCGCGGTGGCGCCGCGGCGCAGCGGCCGGGCGACCGCCTCCTTGTCCTCGCCGGCGGTGAAGAAGGTGAGCAGCTCCAGCAGGTCGTAGGCGGCGCGGACGAGGCGGGCGAGGCCGGAGCCCTCGACCCCGTAGGACTCGCGCATCTCCTCCGCTTCGGCCGGGTCGAGCTCGGCCAGCTCGCCCTCGATCCGGGCGCTGACCGCGACCACGCCGGCGCCCTGCGCAGCCGCGTGCGAGGCCACCGCCTCGGGCGGCTCGCCGTCGCCCTCGTCGACGTTGGCGACGTAGAGGATCGGCTTGGTGGTCAGCGCCTGCAGGTTGCGGACGGCGTCTGGGGCACCGTCGGGGACCGGGATCGTGCGCGCCGGGCGGCCGGCGGCGAGCGCCTCGTGCACGGCCTGCAGCCAGCCCTGCTCGGCAATCGCCTCCTTGTCGCCGGACTTCGCCTGCTTGCCGACCCGGCCGAGCCGGCGCTCGACCTGCTCGTAGTCGGCCAGGACCAGCTCGGTCTCGATCGTCTCGATGTCGGCGAGCGGGTCGACCCGGCCGTCGGGGTGCGGGACGCCGCTGTCGTCGTGGCAGCGGACCACGTGGCAGATCGCATCCGTCTCGCGGATCGAGGCGAGGAACTGGTTGCCGAGCCCCTCGCCTTCGGAGGCGCCTTTGACCAGGCCGGCGATGTCGTGGAAGTCGATCGTCGCCGGGACCAGCTCGCTGCTGCGCACGGTCTTCGCGACCGCCTCGAGCCGCTCGTCCGGCACCTGGGCGACGGCGACGTTCGGCTCGATCGTCGTGAACGGATAGTCGCCGGTCTGGGCGCCGCCCTCGGTCAGCGCGTTGAACAGGGTCGACTTGCCGGCGTTCGGCAAGCCCACGATCCCGACCTTCACTGGTTCACCTGCATCCGCTTCTTATATAGAGATGGAGAGCGGCACGATCAGGCCGAGCGCGATGCCGAGCGCCGCGCCGGCGAGGACGTCGGAGGGGTAGTGCATGCCCAGGTAGGGGCGACCGAGCGAGATTGCCAGGGCGACGACGAGCGCGCCGGCGGTCGCCGGGTCGACCCGGACCATCGCGGTGGCGACGGCGAAGGAGGAGAGCGCGTGCGCGGAGGGGAAGCTGAGCGAGCTCGGCGCGCCGCCCAGCGGCGGCAGGCCCTCGAGCGCGGGGCGCGGGCGCCGCACCGCCAGCTTGATCCCGTAGTTGAGCACGATCGCAAGCGGGCCGAGCGCCGCGCAGATCAGCCAGGACTCGCGCCGGTCGGGGTCGATCAGCGCCAGGACGAGCCCGAGCACGACCCAGACCGCGCCGTTGTTGGCCGCCTTGCCGAGCGCCTTCGCGGCGCCCTCGACCCCCGGCGTGTGGCCGTGGGTGCGCATGTAGCGCAGCAGCTTCAGGTCGGCGCTGGCGAGGCTCTGCATCGGCGCGCAGGATATGCGGCCGCGCGACCGGGGGGCCTCGCCCTCGGTGCATTGAAGCCCCCAGAGGGGCCACAAAGCACCGAGGGCTGAGGGTCCGGGGGCTGCTACGCCTGCAGGGCGGCGCCCTGGAACGTGCAGGCGGCGCCGAACAGGTTCAGCGCGGCGGCGTTCTGGCCGCTGCCGGAGACGAGGCCGCTGCCGCTCGGCGCGTAGGCCGTGACGTGGCCGCCGGAGAGGTAGAGGCCGGCGCCGGTCGGCACCGAGTACTCGATCGCGATCCGCTGCTCGTCCGGGGTGCCGGGCTGCAGCAGGCCGGCGCTGCCGCCGTTCAGCGAGGCGGTCGAGCCGTTCACCGCGGTGTTGGCTTCGGTGGTCGAGACCAGCACCCGGGCGACGTCGCGCCCGGTCTCGCCTTTGGCGTCGGTGACGTTCTGCAGGCAGGTACCGGTCAGGGTCAGCGGGCCGACCGTGGCCAGCGTCTGCGCCTGGCCGAAGGCGACTTTCACGTTGTAGCGCGCGTCGCCGGCGATGCTTTTCGCCGAGGGCACCGTGCCGAGCCGGTTCTCGTCGATCTGGAAGCCGCCGAGCGTGTCTTTCTTGATCTTGCCGGCGCCGACCGACTGCTTCTTCAGCAGGCCGCCGGTGAACGGCTTCAGCTTGCCGCCGCCGACCGACTTCGGTTTCAGCTGGTTGCCATTGATCTGGGTGGCCGCGAACGCGGTGCCGCCGAGCGCGACGAACAGCGCGATCGCCGCGACTGCCAAAGCGGGCGATGGGCGTCCGAACTTCGTCGATCTCATCGAAACATCCCTCCTGGGAGTAGTTGGGTTCGCTTCCCGGAACCCGAGCGACGGCCACCAAGTTGTGTTTCTTAAGGAGATTCTTAGGATCGCGTGATCATCCGCTCAATCCAAGAGCCCGCGACGGCCGGTGCCTAGAATCGCCCGACCCGGGGGAAACACCGAAGAAGCCACGCGAAAGGAGACACATGTCAAAGCTCGAGGGCCGTCCCCTTGACATCGTCAAGGAGGGCAAGAACTACGCACACGTCGCGATCCCGACCGCCGACGGCGCGGTCCAGACGGTGATCGCCTGGGCGCACGCCGACGACGACGGCAACGTAACCGTGAACAGCGCCGAGGGCCGCGCCTGGCCCCGCAACCTGCGCCGCGCCGGCAAGGCGACGGTGACGCTGATGGCCGACGGCAACCCGTACGAGTGGGTCTCGATCCAGACCGACCTGGTCGGCGAGACGCACGAGGGAGCGGACGACCAGCTCGACGACCTGGCGAAGAAGTACATCGACGCCGACGAGTACCCCTGGCGCCAGCCCGGCGAACAGCGGGTCAGCTTCACACTCGCCCCGCAGCGGGTCAACTACGTCAAGCAGGGCTGACCGCAGGTGCGGTCGGTCCCGGGCTACGAGCACACGCCCGGCCAGCACTGCGGCTCGACCGCGCTGCGCAACCTGCTCGCCTTCCACGGGGTGCGGGTCAGCGAGGAGATGGCGCTCGGGCTCGGCGCCGGCGCCGGCTTCTACTACCTGGCGATCGACGGCACCTCGCCGAGCCGCTGGTTCAACGGCCGCACCGCCCGCCTCGAGGAGACCTTCAACGAGCTGACCGGGGCGGCGCTGCGGATGCGGACCTTTCCCGAGGAGGACGGCGGCGGCGCCTGGGCCGCCGCGCGCGCCGCGGTCGACGCCGGCAGCCCCGCCCTGCTGCTGACCGACATCTACCACCTCGACCACTACGGCAACTCGGCCCACTTCCCCGGCCACGCGGTCGTGCTCGCCGGCTACGACGAGCAGGTCGCCCTGCTCTCCGACACCGGCTTCGAGGAGCTGCAGACGACCCGGCTCGAGAACCTTGCGCGGGCCCGCCACTCGGGCCACCCCGCCTACCCGCTCGAAGGCCACATGTTCACGGTCGAGGGCGGGCTCGACCCCGAGCGCCTCGCCGCCGCGATCCCGGCCGCGATCGCCCGCGCCGCGGCCGAGATGCTCGAGCCCCCGTTTGGCGAGTTCGGCGGCCTGCCGGCGCTCGACCGCCTCGCCGCCGAGGCCGGCGCCTGGCCCGAAGCGGTCGAGGACTGGCAGTGGTGCGCGCGTTTCGCCTACCAGGTGATCGAGCGC
The DNA here is from genome assembly GCA_964464285.1 of uncultured Conexibacteraceae bacterium. Lineage (GTDB taxonomy): Bacteria > Actinomycetota > Thermoleophilia > Solirubrobacterales > 70-9 > VAYN01. Next base: position 63,516 of record CAYXFL010000002.1, on the reverse strand, counting down.
CGCGGCACCGGCGGCGGCTGCTTCCGGCTGATGTATTCGCGCTTCCTGGTCGAGGCGGGACGGGAGGACGAGGCGGCGCTGGCTGCCGACGCGGCCGCGAAGTGGACCGAGCTGGCCGAGGCCTTCCGCGCCGCCAGCGAGCCGGAGCACCCGGACCCGGCGCTGTGGAGCGCGGTCGGGGAGCGGGTCGGCGCGGTCGCCGCCGCCGAGCGTCAGCTCTGGACTGCGCTGGAGAGCGGGGACTCGAGGTCTCGGAGAGCATCGAGGTAGCGGTGGGCCCAGGCGATCGCGACGCCGGGCGGGAGGGCGCCGTCGGGGCCTTCGAGCACGACCGGCGAGGCGGAGCCGCGGGGCTGCTGCGGCGCTGGCGGCTCGCCGCGGGCGGCGAGCGCGGCGCCCAGCTCCGCGTACCAGCGCACGAGGCGCTCGCGCTCGGCTTCGAGCTCGCGCTCGGCGGCGAGAGCCCGCGGCAGGGCCGGGTCGACGGGCTCGATCGGGGCGAGGATCTCGGGGTGGGAGAGCAGGCCGGCGACCTGGCGCAGCCGGGTCGCGCCGGCCATCAGCAGGGCCAGCTGCTCGATCGGGGCGTTGGCGCCGCTGCGGTCGGAGAGGTAGTCGCGGACGCCGCTGTCGAGCACCTGGCCGGCGCCGAAGGCGGCGTCGGCGGCCGCGCGCGGCGGGGCCTGGCCGGCGAGCCGGGCCGCGAGCGATGCCTCGAGGAAGGCGGCGGCGCTGGCGTAGGCGGCGCCGAGCGCCCGGCGCAGCACGGTCACCGCGCCGCGCGGCCAGAGCAGCAGGCCGACCAGCAGGCTGACCCCGGCGCCGATCGCGACGTCCTCGATCCGCAGCAGCCCGACTTCCCAGCCGGAGGGGTCGATCAGGTTGAAGAGGACGAGGACGACGATCGAGAAGCCGGCCTGGCCGGCCGCGAAGGAGACCGCGCGCGGCGTGTACGCGGCGAGCGCGGTCGCCAGCGGGAGCATGATCCAGAGCGCCGTCTCGTCGCCGTCGACGGCGGTCACGAGCAGCCCGCCGACGACGATCCCGGCGAAGGTGCCGAGCAGGGCCGAGCGGATCGTCGCCCCGGTCGCGAGCGCACTGGAGCGCAGCACCGACATCGTCCCGAGCACGACCCAGAAGCTGTGCTGGAGGTCGGCGAGCTGGCCGATCAGGACCGCGAGCGCCAGCCCGAGCGCCCCGCGCAGGCTGTTGCGCAGCCAGACCGAGCGCATGCTGGCGTGCGCGCGGGCGAGGCGGCGGGCGGCGCCGAGCCGGCCGCGGGCGACTTCGAGGCCGTCGCCGGCGCGGGCGCCGACCGCGCGCGCGGCCGTGCTCGCGACCTCGGCGGCGGTGAAGGAGAGCAGCCGCAGCCGGAACGCCTCGTCGAGCTCGCGGGCGGCCTGCGCCTCGGCCGCCTCCCCCTGCCCGGCGAGCCCGCGCATCCGCTCCAGGGTCGCCGGCGCGAGCGCGTCGTGAGCCTGGCGTAGACCGGCGAGCGCGTCCGTGTCGGCACCGGCGCCGCCGGCCGGCGCCGCGCCATCGAGCCGGTCGGCGGCGCCGCGCAGGACCGCCGGGACGCCGCGCTCGACCGCGGCGCGGGCGCTGCCCAGGTGGGCACCCGCGGCGCTCCCCGCCGCCGCGGGTACCGCGTAGCGGTGGATCCAGCCGAGGTCTTCGATCAGCCGCGCCAGCGCCGCCGTGCGCCCGCCGGTCCCGCTCGGCCGGTGCTGCAGCGAGACGAAGTCCCGCCTGGTCGCGGCGATCGCCGCGCGGGCGGCGCCGCTGGCCCGCTCCCGCGCCTCTCCCTCCCCGGCCTCGACCAGCTCGGCCAGCGCCCGCGCCGCGCGGGCGGCGCCGGCGCGGACGACGCTGCGCGGGCGCTGCGGCCAGACCAGCAGCACGGCCGCGGTCGAGAGCAGCGCGGCGATCCCCCAGCCGGCCAGCCGGTCCGGGATCTCGTCGGCGGCCGCCGGCACCATCAGCGGCAGCACGAAGCTGAGGATCGCCGCCGGCTGGGCGGCGGCGACGTAGCCGTTGAGGACCCCGGCGAAGAGGATCGCGAAGGCGACCGCGAACATCGCCACCGCCCCCAGCGCGGTCGAGTGCGAGCAGAGCGTGCCGAGCGCGATCAGCGCCGCCCCGGCCAGGGCCAGCCCGACGTAGCCGCCGAGCCGCGCCCGCGGCGAGCCGCCGAAGTCGACGAAGACGAGCAGCGCGATCGAGCCGAAGGCGGCGAACAGCCCGATCTCGGAGTTGCCGAGCACGACCTCGCCGAGCGCGAAAGCGACCGGCATCACGACGCCGGCGCGCAGGGCGCCTTTGAGCGCGAACCGGCCCGGGTCGGCGACTCTCACGCGCCGATCCTAGGCGGCATCGTCCTCGGCGCGGGTCTAGCCGCGGGGAGCGCGCCAGGGCGCGGCGAACGCCAGCTTCCAGGCCTCGGAGCCCGGTCGCAGCACCAGCAGCGCGGAGCTGGACTGCAGGTGCTCGCTGCCCTCCGGGCCCGGCGTGCGGATCTGCCAGCGCTCGCTCACCGTCGCGATCCCCTCGCGCACCCGCACGTTGCTGGACCCGACCTCGATCTCGGTGCCGCGGTCGATCAGCTGGGCGAGGATCCCGCGGATCGACTCCTCGCCGCGGACCGCGGTGGCGTCGGGCGTGACCAGCATCCCGCCCCAGGAGAAGCAGGCGACCGCGAGCTCGAGCTCGCCCCGGTTGATCGCCTCGCTGAAGGCGCGGGCGCCGTCCGCCGGTGTCGGGCCGCTGCTCTCCGAGATCGGCGCCGCGGCCGGGGCCGGGGCCAGCGCGGTGGCCGCCGGCTTCAGCGCCGCACCTCACAGGTGCGCAGGACGGTCGAGCGCAGGGTCGGCGCGCCTTCGAAGTCGAAGCCGGCGCGGACCAGCGGGAAGAGCACGCTGCCGAGCCCCGACGGCGCCGGGCAGCCGGCGCTCAGGAACGGCCGGCCGGGGGTCCCGGCACCGCGCCCGAGCGTCATCCGCAGGCCGGTGACGTAGGCGCTGCTCGCCGCGACGTTCGGCATCTCGGCGCTCAGGGTGGCCCCGAAGCGACCGCTGCCGTGGCCGATCAGGAACGGCAGCGTGAACGAGGTCGGCGCCGGCGTGGTCCCGTAGATGTGGGCGAGCACCGCCGGCTTGCCGCGGTAGGTGCCGTTGAAGGCGAGCACCCGGCCAAGCGACGGGAAGGGCGTCTGCTCGGGCAGCAGGATCTCCGCCGAGAAGGTGCCTTCGCCGACCAGCGAGGCGGCGCAGATGCGGCGCGCGTCGGCGGTCGTCGAGGGCTGGATCCGGCGGATCGCGCAGCTCGGGACGGCCTTCGTGTCGAGCCTGCCCTCGCGGTTGATCGCGATCTGGATTCTCTGCAGGCGCGGCGGCAGATCGCCGCGCAGCGGTTTGATCTTGCCGTCGAGGGTGACGCTGACCGGCGCCTTGCCCTTGCGCGGCAGCTCGCGCGGGGCGAGCTGGGCATCGACCCCGATCCGCAGGTTGCCCGACTGCGCGACCTCGGCCAGCGCCGCGCTCGGGAGCGAGACGGCCGCCGCCGACGCCAGCAGCGCCGCGAACGCGAGCAGCCGGCTCATCGGCCTAGGTGAACCGCGCCGGTTCGAGCCTGCAGTAGACGAAGTCGAACGGCAGCACCTGCGCGTTGGCCCGGTTGGCCGTCTGCGTCAGTTTGATCACCATCTGGTTGGCGCCCCGGCGGTCTTCTGCCTTGAGCTTCTTCGCCGTCTGGCCGAACAGGTCGGCCTCGGTCTTCACGTAGTCGAGCCATTTCTTCAGCCGCTGCAGGTCGGCACTCGGCTGCGGCACCCCGACCAGTTCCCGGCGCGCCTTCTTCAGCGCCGTCGAGGCCTGGGCGAATTTCGCCCCCGCGGCCTTCAGCTTGTTTTCCTGCACCTGCTTGCGCACCCCGCTGAGGATGCGTTCGTTGGCCTTCGTGTTGACCTTGCAGATCGGCTCGACCGCGTCGCGATATTCGTCGCGAGTCGGACCTTCCGCCGCGGCCACAGAACTGCCGACCATGGCGAACGCGATCAACACAACCGTCATCGTCCCTGCTATTCCCCGTCCCATAAACAGGATGTTACTGACTGGCGCAGACCGTGCCCAGCGCGCCGGCCGGGTCGTAAACCGGCCGGCGCACTGGTTCATCGGCTCCGCTATTTCCGCTTCTTCTTGCAGCTGGTACCGAGCAGCGGCGTGGTGTCGTGGACCTTGCCGTTCTGGGCGTCCATCTGGACCGTCACCCGGTTGTTCTTCAGCTGGCAGAGGTTGGCGCTGTTTTGAATCAGGCCGACCTTGCCGCCCTTGAGCTTCATTTCGAAGCGCGTGACCGGCGCGTCGGGAACCGTGCCGAAGGTGGTCCGGACCCGCGAGGTACCGGCCTTCTTGTTCTGCACCGAGTCGATGAAGCCGACCAGGTCGACCGAGATCTGACCGCGCAGGGCGGCGACGATGTCGGGCAGGTTCCTTTCCCCGCCGTTGGCGCGGAAATACACGTTGCCGCGCAGCGGCTGGTCGAGCAGCGGCGTGTGCGCGACCACCGTGCCGAGGATCGACTTCGGCGGGCAGGCGTCGGCCGCGTACTGGGCCCGGGTGCAGGGGTTGTTGATGTGGGCGTTGTCGATGAACGCGGTCTTCGGCAGGATCACCCGGGTCCGCTCGATGTTGGCCCCGCCCGCCGGCTGGGTCAGCACCGCGGTCAGCGCCGGGTTGCCGCCACGCTTCATCTGGCCCTTCAGCGACAGCTTCAGGTTCGGCTTGAACCCGAGGTTGGCGCAGTCGGAGACCTGGAAGCGCGAGGACACGTTGGCCACGGCCCCGTTGATCGAGCCGATCGCCGCCTGCACCGCCTGCGGATCGCAGCTGGTCGGGTTCAGCGTGAACTCAGGTCGGTTGACATCCACCCTGATATCGCGGTACTTGACCGGCACCCCCTGCAGCATCTGCGGCAGCGGATCGGACTTCACCGTGACCTGCGCGGTCGACCGGTCGACGTAGATCGCCGAGCGCACGCTGACCACGCCGAGGTCGAACGGCCCGGCCTGCGCCGGCACCTTGACGACCAGGCTGTAGGGCCCGCCCTTATAAGGACCGGCAAGGTAGACCGCGGTCGGCGCCTTGCCCGCCTGCGGAACGTAGACCGGGTTGCTGCCCACGCCTGAGGCGACCGTGGTCGTCCCGATCTGACTCGCTGCCGGGCAGGCTCCGGTGGCGGCTTGCGCATCCGCGCAGAGGGGCACGCCGGCCAGCTTCGCCGTCATCCCCTCGGGCATCGTGACGTCGATCGCGCCGACGTTCTGCTGGCCGTCTTCGCGGGTGACCCGCATCGTGAACGGCGAGTACTGGCCACCAACCGGGTTGACGGTTCCGGCCGCGAAGCCCGGCGTGAACTGGCTCTCCTTGCCGCAGTTCCGGTTGATCGTGACCTGGCTCTTGCCGTTGACGGTCTTGCCGGACCAGGAGGTCATCGAGTACGTCGTGCTGTAGGTGCCGCACGCGCTGGGGGTCGCCAGCGCCGCCCGCGGGCCGCCCGCGAAGCTCAATTCGAGTTCGTTGAACGGAAGTTGCGGCTGCTTGTCAAAGGTCGTCGTTAGGCGACCGGTGACGGGGTCGAGGTCGACCTTGCCGGCGGTCTTGACGAAGACGCCGTTCTTCGGGTTTTCGATCGCCAGGTAGAGCGCGATCAGCGAGTTGAACGGGTTGTCGTTCTGCTTCGCCAGGAACAGCGAGCCGCCGAGTTCGTCCGCGAGCAGCGGCGTTTTCACCCGCACGGTGCCGATCCGGGAGGAGGACGGGCATTCGGCGGGAACGCCTTGGTCGATCTTGATCTGGGCTTCGGTGCAGAAGTCCAGCCCGTCGGCCGAGGCCGAGTTCAGCGTTACCCCTTCCGGCAGCGTCGCCACCACTTTTTTCAGGTGCGCGGTGACCCGCCCGTCAGGGCTGTCGTTCTGCGGCACGCTCATCGTCACGTCGAGCGAGCCAGGCGAGGCCGCGGTGCTCGGCTGCATCGCGAAGTTCATCTTCGGTTCGAATCCGAGCTCCTCGCACTTTTCTACTCCGGCCGGAATGCCGTCGGCGCCGTGGCTGAGGAAGCTGTCTTCGACCCATCTCCCGGGGGTCTCCCAGGAATCCATCCGCACCGTCGTTTTCAACGGCCCCGAGCAGGCGGTCGGGTAGTTGATCAGCGGCCGCGGCGCGGCAGTGCTGGGACAGCTGTCGCCCGTTGGGCCGCCGTGAATACTCATGCAACGGCCACGCTCTTTGTCGTGGCTGGGGTCGGCCGGAACCCCCCAGAGGGTCACCTTGGCACCCGTGATCGGCAGGCCCTGGGAGGATTCTTTGCTTTCCAGGGTGACACCAGCGTCCGCGCCGCTGCGCACGCGAGCACGGATATAGATCGTCGCGCTGGCGACCCTGAATCCGAACAGCGCCGGCTCGCCGAAGCCCGGCGTCAGGTTGTAGACCGGCGCAAAGAGAAAGTAGTCGGTGTTGCCAGGCTTCACTTTGGCCCAGCCGATAGCCGTGTCGTTCGCGCAATCGAGCGGCGAGTACGGGCGCGGGTTGGCGAAGTCCGGGATGCTGCACTTGGGCGTCGCCAGCGGACTCCCGACCTGACCGGGGGGAAGGATCGTCTGAACGTTGTTGAACTGGCCTTCTGGGACTTCCACCTCGAGGAGGCCTTGTCCGGGTTCGGGGTTGGGTTCCATGAAGTGATTGACCGTGAAGCTGACGTTGCTCTGCCAGGGATGGCTGCCCGCCAGAACCGCCGGGTCACCGGCCTCGCTGGCGACCGATTCGCCGTCGAGGCTTTCGAAGCCGAACTCGGCCTGGGCGCTGGCGGCCAACGCGCAGAGCAAGGCGGTGGCGACGACCAACGCCGCGATCAGAGCGACAAGCCGGCGCGCTGGCGCCCCAAACGTGGTGTCAGTGGCGATGCGGTTCATCGACGGGCCCCCTGCTTCTCGTGCTTGACCTTGTTCAGCTTGCTCTTCTTCTTTTGCTTCTTCTTCTTTTGCTTCTTCTTCTTCTTCTTCTGCTTCTTCTTGCTCTTCTTCGCCTGCTTGCGCTCGTTGACGTTGCCCTTGCCGGTCAGCGTCGAGCTCGAGGGGTTGGTGGCCCCCGGCGGCACTGCCGGTTCGCTGCGGCAGGCTTCGCCGAAGCAGGGCACCGGCGGTGGCGGCGGGCTCTGGCTGAGGAAGCCGCCGCCGACGCGCACGTCGTAGACGTCGATGCTGTCGTCGAAGTCGGCGCTCAGCAGCTTCTGCCGCGTGGCGATGAAGACGTTCTTGCCGTCGGCGCTGGCGTCGGTGAACTGGGCCGGGAATTCGCTGCTCCCGGTGGAGACCAGGTCGACGCGGTCGCGATCGGCGTCGTAGCGGTATGCGTCCATCCGGTTATTGACGTCGCTGGGCACCAGCGCTTCGGTGGTGTTGAAGAAGGCGAAGCGCCCGTCGTCGCTGAGCAGGCGGGCGCTCGCCTGTTCGTCGCCGGTGCCCAGCGCCAGGGCCCCGGCACTCGCCGCCACGCCGGTCGGATTGCACGAGACGCAGGTGACCTCGGCGCTGGCCCCGTCGTAGACGTAGACCTCGTTCTTGCCGGCGTTGTCGTAGCTGGAAAGCCGCGCGGTCGACTGGAACAGCGCGTGCATCCCGTCCGGCGTCACGCGCCCGAGCCGGCGCTCGTCGGAGGCGCCTTCCCAGTTGCCGAGGCCGACCCCCTGGCTGACGAACTCGATCGACCCCTTCGGGCTGCCGTCGTCGACCCACAGGTAGAGGTTGTCGGCACCGGCCACGGCGCCGTCATCGAGCTCACCCTTGGCGACGAAGTAGACCCGTTTGCCGTCGTCGGAGCCGCCAATCACGCCCTGGATCTCGGCACCCAGGGGGTCGCCGGGATCGACGGTGATGTCGGTCAGCCGTTCGTCCGCGACGTCATAGCGGTAGAGGTCGCCGCCGCTGCTCCCGGCCTGGGTCGTCGCGTCGTCGGTCAGCTTCTCCTTGCTCGAGAAGAAGGCGACTTCACCGTCACGGGAGGCGAAGTGAAAGCGGGCGGGCTGCGTGCCGTTCGGGTCCGGATCGTCTGCCTGCGAGGCCGAGACGTGCACCGTCTCGGTCCCGTCGAGGCGTAGGTACAGCTGCTGGTTGGGTTTGCCCGGGGCGTAGAAGTAGATCTTCTTGCCGTCTTCGGAGACCGGGTTCCAGGTCGCCGGAGATACACGTATGACCGATAGGTCCCTGGAGCTCGGATTGGCGATCTCGGTCCTCCCGTCGAACGGGAGGTTGGTGCCGGGCTGCCTACCGACCAGGCTCAGCTCTCCGGTGGCGGCATCCCACTGGTAGAGAACGTTGACCCCGGTCGGAGCGTCGGCGGTCAGTGGGACGCCCCCGTAGGAGACGAACGCGACCGTGTCCCGGTCCCGCGACCAGCCCCCGAAGGCCCCGCCAGAGGCGTCACCGGCTGGTTTACCTACGGTCAACAGCCGGTAGGAGTCGGCCCGCAGATCCCGGAGGTAGAAGTTGCCGGCGCCCTCTATGGCATCGGGGGTAAACGACGTCCCTCGGAGGAACATCACCCCGGCGCTGAGGTCCTCGTTGAAACGTCTGAAATCCGGCTGGGGAGCCGCGTACCATGCTCCGCTCAAATACGGAACGAGGTTCTGGGTGCTCCAGCCGTCACTACCGCGAATCGCCCGGAAGACGCTGTAGACGGGGTGCGATTTGGCTTCCGCGAAGGGGCCATGCGAGACGAACGCGACCTGGTCGCCGCTCACCCCCGACAACGGCGCGAAGTCGCCACGGTACTTGCTGGTGTCCGGGACAATCACGTCGTTGCCGTCCTTGTCCGCCGGCGAGACCAACTCGAAGGCGCGGCAATCCGGCAGGTACAGGGCCCCCTGCCGTTCGCGGATGGCTTCGTTCGGGCAGGCGGACGGCGTGGTCGCGGTCATGAAGCTCCGGTCCTGGCCCTCGGAGACGCCGGTGCCGTTCTCCGCGACGACGCGGAAGTGGTACACGGTGCCTGGCTGCAGGCCCTCGAGGGCGCGGGAGACGAAGACCGCCGCGTTGCCGGCACCGACGCTGATCGCTCCGCTGGCGGGCAGTCGCGAGCCGTAGTCCGGGCTCGGCCCGTACTCGAAGTAGTAGCTCGTCGCTTCGCCCGCCGGGTTGATCGCGGCACGCAGCTGCGCCGAGGTCATCGAGACCTGGCCGGCGCCCAGCGCCGCGATCACCGGTGCCGACGACGGCGTGGTGAACTGCTCGATCGCCGAGAGCTCGGTGCCGGCGCCGTTGCTGGCGCTGAGGCGGACCCGGTAGGTGCTGTTCGTGAACAGATCCTTGAGCTCGGCTTCCCTGGTAACCGCGCCACTGCCCGAGCCGGCGCTGCCGGAGCCACCGGGGACGGGGGTCCAGCCAGCGTCGCCGAGGCGCTGGTACTCGAACCGGTAGCTGGCCGGGTTGCCGCGCGGATCGATCGTCCCACTCAGTTTCGCGCTGGTACTGGCGACCCCGCTAGGCGGCGCGATCGTCACGGCCGGTTTGTCGGCGTGGGTGGTGGTGAAGCTGGCGGAGCCGGAGACCTTCGACATGGCGCCGTTGTTGTTGGTCGCGACGAGGCGGAAGTTGTATTCGGTGTCGGTGGCAAGCCCGGTTACTTTGACTTGGACCGCAACCGGCGAGGTCCCGGATCCCGGGTTCGTCGCGCACGGCACGCTCCGACTGAAGCTGGTGCCGACCGAGTACTCGAAGCGACAGGTCGCGGCGCTGCCTCCGGGGTTGACTTCGCCGCGCAGCGTCGCCGAGAACGGAGCGACGTCGGTCGCGGTACCGATCGTCGCGACCGGCGGGACGAGATCCAGGAGGACGAAGACCCGGGTCAGGCCGTAGGGGTCGTTCATCGGGCTCTTGGTGATCGCGTAGACCCTTTCGGAGCCGCCGCCCTGCACGGTGACCGCCGGGATCGAGGACCACATCGTCGCGCCCAGATTCAGCTGCGCGGCTTCGCGGAAGGTCCCGTCGGAGTCGAAGAAGACGACTTCGGGGAGGTTGCCGAATTCGCAGAAGTATTCGTTGACTTTGGCGCCGACCGCGATCGAGTCGTCGTCGGGGTCGACCGCGACCGAGCCGGGAACCGTGAGCGGGGTCAGCGTGCCGGCGGAGACGCCGGCGGCGCTGAAGCGCTCGACCGCCGAGGTCGGGCCGCAGGAATTGAGGTTGCCGGTGGTGGTGACGACGAAGACTTCGCCGCTCGAGTTCGCGGCCACGTCGACCGGACGGGCCGCCGGGAAGCTGCCATCGGCGCTGCCACTGGAGTCGTAGCGCCGGATCAGGTTGCCGGCCGTGTCGGCAACCAGCAGGTCGCCGCTTGACGGATCGACGGCGAGGGCGCCGGTGACCCCGGGGTCGGCCCAGCCGCCCGCCGGGGTCAGCGAGCTCGTGAACTTGGAGATGCCGGTGGCGGTCGCGACGTAGACGTCGCCGCTGGCCTGGTCGATCGCCAGCCCGGTCGGCCCGGCGATCGCCGCCTGCGACTCGTACTCGGCCGCGGTAGCCGTCGGTTTGAAGACCTGCACGCGGTCGTTGGCGGTGTCGGCGACGTAGAGCCGGCCGGTCGTCGAGCTGACCTCCGCCTGCCCCGGATCTGAAAGCTCGCCGTTGCCGCTGCCGGAGCCGCCTTCTTCCGGCCCAGTGCCGAAATATCCGACGACGCCGTAATCGGCGAGCGCCGGCGCAGCCCCGATCGCAAAAAACGAGCACAGCGCAGCAACGACGAATAGACCCTTCGCGTGGCGTCTCACAGACCTCTCTCCTTGTCTCTACCGGCCGACTTCCCCGCCCCGCGATGTGCGCTGGCCGAGGCCCCTGGCCCGGTCGTTCATTTCCCTGCCGCCAACCCCGGCGGCAGCGCTACTAAAGCAAACGTCCAAGTTTCTGTCAAGTCTCGTACTGCTTATGTCAGATGACGTACGCGCCCTTTCGGCTGGCACTGGCGAAGCCAGCGGTTCGAAGGAAGCGGCCGGACGCCGCAGATAGGGACAAGGGACACGACGCCCGGCGCGCTTCTCAGCTGACAACCTCCCAGGGAAAGACGGCTGTCAGCTTTCTGTTGCGGTCCGTCCCCTGCCGCCCCCCGGGATCTGGCTGTAACTAGCGGTACGATGAGTGTAATTCGACGTACGGCAGCTGTCAACTGACGTATCCGCTGTTTCTGGGCTGAGGGAGTGTGTCGTCCCCGGTGACGAGGCTAAGGTGCGCCGGTCTTGTCTCGCGAATCTCCCAAGCCGACGCTTTTCCCCGGCCCCGACGAGCGGCCCGAGGGGCTCTCGCCTGACGGAGCGGCGCGGCACCAGCGGGCGCGGATCGAGGGAGCGATGGTCGAAGCGGTCGCGGCCAACGGCTACGCGGAGACGACGGTGACCGAGCTGGTCAGGTTGGCCGGTGTCTCCAAGACCACCTTCTACAACCACTTCGAGGGCAAGCAGGAGTGCTTCCTCGCCACCTTCGACGACATCGTCGAGCTGCTGGCGACGGCGGTCGCCGAGGCCTTCGCCGGACCCGACGACGTGCGCGAGAAGGTGGCCGCCGCGCTGACCGTGTTCATGCGGCTGGGCGTCGACCAGCCAAGCGCGGCCTCGCTGATCTCGGTCGACTCGCTGACCCTGGGGGCGGCCGGGATCGCCCATCGCGAGCACGCGGCGGAACGCTTCGAGGCGATGCTGCGGACGAGCCTGGAAACGGTGCCCGGCGGCGAGCGGGTGCCGAGCATGGCGACCAACGCGGTGGTCTCGGGAATTCGCGCGATCGCCTACTGGCGGCTGCGCGCGGGAACCGAGGCGGAGCTGCCCGGGCTGGTCGAGCCGCTGGTCGGCTGGGTGCTCGGCTACCTGCAACCGGACGGCGAGCTGACCACCCGGGCCGCGGCGGCAGCCGCGCAGCCCGCCCCGCCACCGCCGGCGGTGGAGGACGACTCGATCCCGGGCCGGGAGGAGCCGCCCGACAGCCCGCGCAGCCGCCGCGCCCTGACCCAGCGCCAGCGGATCGTCCGCGCCGCCGCCCGGGTCGCGGTCGACAGAGGCTACGAAGGCCTCACGATCCCCTCGATCTCGACCGCCGCCGGGGTCTCCAACCAGACCTTCTACGAGCACTTCGAGGGCAAGCGCGACGCCTTCCTCGCCGCCTTCGAGGAGCTCGCCGCAGAGCTGATGAAGGTGACCGCGGCCGCCCTGCTGGGCGCCGGCGACCGGGTCGAGGGGATCGGCGTCGCGATCAGGACGATGCTCGAGTGGATAGCCGCCGACGAGATGTTCGGCCGGCTCGCCTTCTTCGAGCTCGCGGTCGCCGGGCCGGCGGCGCTCGACCAGGGCGACGAGGCGCTGAAGGCCTTCACCACCCTGCTCCTGCCCGACGTCGCCGCCCCCGGCGCGTTCGAGCGGGAGCTGCCGGCGGTCGTCCAGGAGGCGATCGGCGGCGGCGTCTGGGGCGTCCTCCAGCACGAGCTCTACCACGGCCGCCGCGCCGGCCTGCCGGAGCTGGCCCCGGAGATCGTCCGGCTCGCCCTGGCGCCGCTCGAGCACGCCCAGGGTTAACGGTCCCGGCGCGCTCGCGGGGTAGCCTGGTCGCGCCCGTGACTCCCGCAAGCCCGATGCCGGCGCTGTTCCCCGACCTCTCCGAGCGACCGGCCAAGCTGCCGCCCGACCGCGCCGCCGCGCACCAGAAGGCGCGGCTGCAGGGGGCGATGGTCGCCGCCGTCGCCGAGCACGGCTATGCGAAGACCTCCGTCGGCGAGCTGGTCAGGCTGGCCGGCGTCTCCAAGACCACCTTCTACAACCATTTCGAGGGTAAGCAGGCGTGCTTCCTCTCGACCTTCGAGGAGATCGTCGACCAGCTGGCCGCCGCGGTGGCGAAGGCCTACGCCGAGCCCGACGAGCCGCACGCGAAGATGGTCGCCGGGCTCTCGGTCGTGATGCGGCTGGCCGTCGACCACCCCGACGCCGCAGCCCTGGTCACGGTCGACTCGCTGACTCTGGGCGGCCCCGGAGTAGCCCACCGCGAGGCGGCCTCCGAGCGCTTCGAGCGGATGATGAACCTGGGCCTGACCGACCTGCCGGGGGCCGAGCGGATGCCGAGGCGGACCGCCCAGGCGCTGGTGGCGGGGGTGCGGGCGATCGTCTACTGGCGGCTGCGAGCGGGCACGCAGAGCGAACTGCCGGACCTGGTCGAGCCGCTGGTGGACTGGGCGCTCGGCTACATGCGGCCTCCCGGCGAGCTGACCGAACGGGCCGCGGCGGCCGCGGCCGAGCCGGCCCCGGCGGCGCCCGCTGCCGTCGAAGAGGGCATACCGGGGTGGGACGACCCAGCCGACAGCCCGCGCAGCCGCCGCGCCCTCACCCAGCGCCAGCGGATCGTCCGCGCCGCCGCCCGGGTAGCCGCCGAGAAGGGCTATGAAGGACTCACGATCCCCGGCATCTCGGCCGCCGCCGGTGTCTCCAACCAGACCTTCTACGAGCACTTCGAGGGCAAGCGCGACGCCTTCCTCGCCGCCTTCGACGAGCTGGTCACGCAGACATTCACGGCCACCGCCATGGCCGTGGCCGGAGCGGGCAGCCGGATCGAGGCGCTGGGCGTCGGCATCCGGGCGATGCTGGAGAGCATCGCCGCCAGCGAGATGTTCGCCCGCCTCGCCTTCTTCGAGCTGGCGGTCGCCGGGCCGGCGGCGCTCGACCGCGGCGACGACACCCTGAACACGTTCACCGCCTTTCTCACCAGCGAGGGCTCGCCCGCCGCACTGCCCGGCGAGCTGCCCGACATCGTGCGCGAAGCGATCGGGGGCGGGGTGTTCGGCGTGATCCAGCACGAGCTCCACTTCGGGCGGCGCGCCGAGCTGGCGGCGCTGGCGCCGGAAATCACCCGGCTGAGCCTCTCGCCGCTGGAAGCGGGCTACCCGGCGCCCAGGTAGGGCCGCAGCAGGAAGTCGACCAGTTCGCCTTCGAGCCCGGCCAGGTCGGCCTCGGGGCCCTCGGCGACGCGGATGCCGATCAGCGCCGCGGCGCCACCGACCAGCGCCTGCTCGGCCACCTCGGACAGCGCCGGCCCTCCACAGCCCTCGCTCTGCTCCCGCATCAGACCGGCCAGCCGCCGGTGGTACTCGAGGATCGGCAGGCTCAGCTCCGGGTCGCCGCCGACCACGTCGAGCAGCAGCATGCGCGCCTGCTCCGGGTTCTCGCTGACGAAGGCCACCGCGATCCGGATCGCGCACTCCAGCTTCGCCGCCGCGCCGACCTGCCCCGCGCTCGCCTCCCGCAGTTGCCCGAACAGGGACTCGAAGGTGTCCCCCTGCTGCTCGAGCAGGAGCCTGCGCTCCTCGCCATCTCCCACGCCACCCCTCCCCCGAACCGTTGTGTAACTCGCCGTACGGGAAGCGTAAGTCTCAGTACTATCAATGTCAAGAGACGTACGGACTCCCGAGATCGGCGCCGAGCTGCTCGCGAGCTAGGTCAGCGGCAGAGCGGCTCGCGGGCGATCCAGTCGCCGCCGCGGGGCGGCTTCGAGGCGCCGCGGATGGCGCCGGCGCACTCGAGCTGGGGCGTGGCGGCGGGCGCGGTCGAGGGACGGGCGACCGTGCCCAGCAGCATCGGCAGCGGGTCGATCGGGGTGTCGTAGCGGCGCACCTCGAAGTGCAGGTGGGGGCCGGTCGAGTAGCCGGTCGAGCCGACGTAGCCGATCCGGGTGCCGCCTTCGACCGCCTCGCCGACCCAGGTCGTGATCGACGAGAGGTGCGCGTACCAGGTCGTGTAGCCGAGCCGGTGCTGGACGACGACGAGGTTGCCGTAGCCGCCGCTGTTCCAGCCGGCATAGATCGTCGTGCCGACGCCGGCCGCCTCGACCAGGGTGCCGTAGGAGACCGGGAAGTCGAGGCCCTGGTGGACCCGGCCGCCGGCTCGCGCCGCGCCGAAGCCGTCGCCGATCAGGCCGGGGACGGGGCGGTAGAAGGTGACCGGACCGCCCGGCGGCGAGTTCGAGACGGGCGTGCTGACCGGACCACTCGAGCCGCCGCGCAGCGAGGCGATCGTCGCCGGCCCGGCCAGCCCGTCGACCGCGAGCCCCGCCGCCGCCTGCGCCCGCATCACCGCCGCCCGGGTCAGCGGCCCGAAGATCCCGTCGGCCCGACCCGCCCCCTTGCCCGCCCGCTGCAGCAGGAACTGCAGCGCCGCCACGTCCCAGCCCCGGTTGCCGGCCCGCATCACCCGGCTGCCCAGCTTCGGCCGCCCCCGCCAGCCCAGCGCCTGCCGCGTCCGCGGCCCGGCGATCCCGTCGACCGCGAGCCCGCGGTTCCGCTGCAGGGCGACGATCCCCCGCCGGGTCAGCGGCCCCCGGATCCCATCGACGAACCCGTCGTAGAGGTGCAGCGCGTGGAGCGCCGACTGCAGCGCCGCGACGCTCGCCGGCGCCGCTGCGGCCCGGGCGGGCAGCAGCACGAGGGCGACGACGATCAGCGCCACCGCCCCGACAACGTGGGTTCGGCGCATTGCCTAATAGTGGGTAAGAGGGCGCGCCGCTTCAACCCCCCGCAACGAGACGTGCAGGACCTCAGCTGATCTGGTCAGTCCTGGCGACGAGGCCTTCGAGCATCTTCCTTATGTAGGCGCGGTCTGCTGGGGGTTCCGGAAGGTCGTCGACGAGTCGGAGCAGCTCATCGACTTGAACGAGGCGCGAGGCCAATGCGTCATGCGCGAACTCCCAATCTCGAGGTCGCCCGGCGACGCACTTGGCAAGGACGAGATCGTGAACCTCCAGGCAGCACGCGATCGCATTCCTCGCTTGCCCAACGCGAGGCGGAATCTCGACCCTGACGAGTCGCTTCTCCCAACCCTCCGGACCGACCACGGTCTCGGGCCCGACGCCGTGCGCGTAGTAGCCGAAGGTGCTCTGGAATAGGGAGCCCTCGCCCAGGCTGCCTTCGATCTCGTCCGCCTTGCGCGGATCGTGGAGCGGATAGACATCCGCCTCCATCGAGATGAGCATGCTCGCGGGCGGCTCGGCGACGCTCCCGAGGATCGCCTGACTGCCGACGACGACTATCTCCCGTTCGCCGGAGACATCAGCCGCCGCGGCGATCACGTGCGAAATCGACCCGGCGCACTGAGCTCAGACCTGTTCGAGGATCTTGCGCCGCTCGGGCTCGCTGAGGAGGCCCGCGAGTGGCGAGTTCTGACGCAGGTCGCGTCCCTGCTCGTCGTCTGCGGTGATCGCCTTGCGAATCGCGGGCATCGGCATCGCGAAGACCTCTTCCCACATCCCGGCATATCGAGGGTCGACTTTCCCTTCATCCCTCCATCGCCTCAGCTTGCGCTGCGCGCTATCGATCTCCGGACGCCGCAGACGTGGCGCGATTGCGCGGTGGTACGCAAGGCCGCGGAGCTCAGCCCGCCGATGGGGATCGGATCGTCGACTGGAGCCGGCGAGCTCTGCCGCGGGACGCATCCTCTCAGCGCGCCCCCGCGCCTCGGCCATGATCGGCTCAAGAACGTGCAGTTTTCGCCGCCCCGACTTGCGCTCGACGGCAACCTTGTCTCGGAGCTCCAACAGGGTCGAGATCGGGATCTCCTTCCGACCTCGCTTCGAGATCACAACCGGAATGTCACCAGACGCGATCCAGTTATTGAGCGCGGTATGGCTCACGCCCAGCGAACTCGCAGCCAGACTGCGGGAGACGGTGCCGCCCAGCTGCGATTCGAGGTCTTCGCGGACCATGGCGACGTCGGCACTGGGACGCTCGTCCTCGGCGCGCCGCAGTCGCGCGATGTTCTCAAGCAGCTTTTCGCGCTCGACTACACCCATGAGTGCGTGATTCTAGCACAGAACTTTCGTAAATCGCCATTTTTCCGCAACTTTAGTGCCCCCCGGGACGATCCGTGCAAACCGCGCTGGCCAACCCTGCCTCAGCAACCGTGCAAATCGAAAGCCGGCCTTTCGATTTGCACGAATCGAGAAGAGCGGGCAGGGGGCCGTCCGCGGTCCATCCCGGCCGGCACGAGGCGCTCGAGACCTCGCGGATCGAGATGACGTGAACGTTTCTGGCTGAAACGTGGGCAGCGCGAAGCGGGAGCGACGGGACTCGAACCCGCGACCTCCGGCGTGACAGGCCGGCGCTCTAACCAACTGAGCTACGCCCCCGAGAGGTGCTTCGGTGGGCCGGCGGGGTCCGGCCCGGAGGGGAAATCTAGCGAGTGGGGGCGGTTGGGGCGAGCCCGGCTAGGCTGCCGGGCATGAGGCTGGTGAGCTTCGATGCGGGAGACGGCGCTCGGGCGGGGGTGCTCGAGGGCGAGCGGGTGGTAGACGCGTGGGCGCTGCTCGGGGAGCCGCACCGGGGCGGGCTGCGGGAGCTGCTGGCGGCGGACCGGGTCGAGGAGCTGCGGGGGCGGCTCGGCGACAGCGGGGCGCCGTCGCATCCGCTGGGCGCGGTGGAGCTGCTGGCGCCGATCACCGATCCGGAGAAGATCGTCTGCATCGGGTTGAACTACCGGCGGCACGCGGCCGAGGTCGGGGCGGAGCTGCCGGAGCACCCGATCGTGTTCGGCAAGTACCGCAACGCGCTGGTCGGGCCGGGCGCGACGGTGACGCTGCCGGCGAACAGCACCAAGGTCGACTACGAGGCCGAGGTGGCGTTCGTGATCGGGCGGCGGGCCAAGGACGTCACGGCGGAGGGGGCGCTCGACCACGTCGCCGGGTACACGCTGCTCAACGACCTCTCGGCGCGCGACCTGCAGGGGCGGACGCCGCAGTGGATGCCGGGCAAGATCTTCGACGGCGCGGCGCCCTGCGGGCCGGCGCTGGTCACTCCCGACGAGGCCGGGCCGGCGGACGCGATCGGGATCGGCCTCACCCTGAACGGGGAGCGGATGCAGGACTCGAGCACCGCCGACCTGATCTTCAGCGTCGCCGAGCTGGTCGCCGGGCTCTCGGCCCTGATGACCCTGGAGCCGGGCGACATCGTCGCCACCGGCACGCCCGAGGGCGTCGGCATGGGCCGCAAGCCGCGGGTCTGGCTCGCCGACGGCGACGAGGTCGTGGTCGAGTCGCCGACCCTCGGCCGGCTCGAGACGCGCTTCCGGGCTTGACGGGCCGATGGGCGCTCGCCGCGGGACGGCGTGCTTCGGGGGTTTCCGCCGGAGGGATCGGACTGGTGGGCGGAGTGGGTGCTGTTGAGGTTTGTCTCGCATACCGCGACAAACCTCAACAGCACTAGCGCGCCCCGTCCCGAGACCACCCTTCGAAGCTCCTCGAACCGCCCCTCAGTCCGCCGGGCCCTCGTTCACCGGTGCGGGCCGGGCGGGATCTCGTAGGCCTTCGCCGGTAGCGAGGCCGAAAGCGGCCGGATCGCGGGCCGCGCCCTCGCCGCGCCCGAGGCGCTGGCGCCCGCCGCCGACCAGCGCGGGCGGTAGGGCTCGTAGGCGAGCAGGGCGTTCCAGGTGTCGGTGCCGAGGCGGCCGTCGTCCGCGATCCCCCGCTCCGCCTGGAAGGCGCGCACCGCGGCGCGGGTCTGGGGACCGAAGATCCCCGTCACCGGCAGGTCCTGGCCGGCGCCGACCAGGTGCATCTGCGCCCAGACCACCATGTCGCCCCTGTCCCCTTTGTGCAGCAGCGGGTGGTCGCTGACCGGCTCGTAGCCGGCGACCGGCCGGCTGGCGCTGCGGGCGGCCAGCGCCCCCCACTCCCGCCCGGCCGTCTCCTGCCAGTCCCACCAGCTCGGCGCCCGGCCGCCGTAGCTGGCGGCGAAGCGCCGGAACGCCTTGAGCTGACGGACGCCGGGCGCTTCGTAGGTCTGGCCGAGCGGGTAGATCGGGTGGCCCCAGAGCCGGTTGTTCAGATAGGTGTGCTCGAAGACCTCGCGCACCGAGGTGCCGATCGTCTTCCAGTACATCTGCGGCGTGTTGAAGGTGGCGCCCCCGGGCCCGAGGAAGACCGAGTACGGATAGGACGGGTGGTAGTCGGCGTAGGGGAAGCCGGCGAGCCCGATCGGGTAGCCCTCGCCGGCGGCGGCGCGCAGCTGGCGTACGTAGAGGTCGGCGGAGGCGTACTTGCCCTCGTAGTCGCCCTCGGCGTCGATCACGAAGCAGTCGGCGCCGCGGGCGATCGAGGCAGCCGCCGCCCGCGCCTCGGCGGCCGGCCGGTCGCCGTAGACGAACTGCCAGGCGCAGACGTCGATGCCGGCGCGCTCGAGCCGCCGGATCAACTGGCGGTTGAACTGCGACCAGACGTCGCCGCCGTCGGCCGACTTGACGTAGACGGTGCCGATCCCGGTCGCCTTGGCGCGGCGGATCATCGCCGGGAGGCTGCCGCCCTCCGACCTGGAGACGTACCAGACCCACATCCCGTGGCGGTCGAACGGCGTCTCGCCCGCGGCCGGATCGGCGACCCCGCCCGCGCCGCCTGGCGCCGTGGCGGCACTCGCGGGGGCGGCGATCGCGGCGCAGGCCAGGGCACACGCGAGCAGCACCCCGAGCCGGGCGCGGATCCGACACCGCTGGTTCGCTCGCTTCCTCACCGCTGGCTTCGCCACACGTTCGCGCGACCGGGGTCGCGGGGTAGCCGCAGCGGCATGTCCGCAAGATCCTATGCGCCGGTTCGGATCCTCGATGCAACCGATCGGCGCCCAGTCCCGTATGGAGGGCCGATGAGAATCGCGATCATCGGCACCGGCATCTCCGGGCTCGTGGCGGCCCACCGGCTGCACCCGCGCCACGAGATCGCCGTCTACGAGGCGGCGCCGCGGCTCGGCGGCCACACCAACACGGTGGCGGTCTCCGACCCCGGCGGCGCGCTCTGGATCGACACCGGGTTCATCGTCTTCAACGATCGCAACTACCCCCGCTTCGAAGCGCTGCTCGGCGAGCTCGGCGTCGCCAGCCAGCCCTCGCACATGAGCTTCTCGGTCGCCGACGGCCGCGGCCGCTTCGAGTACTCCGGCACCCCCTGGGGCCTCTTCGGCCGGCCGGCCCACCTGTTCAGCCCGAGCTTCTGGCGGATGCTGCGCGACTGGCGCCGCTTCAACCGCGAGGCCCGCGGCCTGATCGGGCTGAACGGGACCGCGCCCTCGCTCGGCGCCTGGCTCGAGCAGGGCGGCTTCTCGCGCCAGTTCGTCGAGCGGCTGATCGTGCCCCAGGCCGCCGCCGTCTGGTCCGCCGACCCCGCCCAGATGTGGAGCTTCCCGGCCAGCTTCATGGCCGAGTTCTTCGAGAACCACGGGATGTACAGCCTGCGCGACCGGCCCCGCTGGCGGACCGTGCAGGGCGGCGCCCGCCAGTACGTCGAGGCGATCTCGGCGCCGTGGCGCGACCGGGTGCGGCTGGGGGCGCGGGTGCGGCGGATCGAGCGCGGGCGGGACGGGGTGCTGATCGAGGCCGACGGCTGCGCGAGCGAGCGCTTCGACCGGGTCGTGATCGCCACCCACTCCGACCAGGCGCTGGCGCTGCTGGGCGACCCGAGCCCGGCCGAGCGGGAGGTCCTCGGTGCGATCCCCTACCAGCGCAACCAGGCGGTCCTCCACACCGACGCCGCGCTGATGCCGCGCCGCCGCGCGGTCTGGTCGAGCTGGAACTTCCACCTGCGCGAGAACACGCCGGCGGGCGGCGCGGCCGCCAGCGGCCCGGAGGCAGCCGGCGGCGGCTCCACCGTCACCTACTGGATGAACAACCTGCAGCGCCTGCCCACCCGCCGCGACTACTTCGTCACCCTCAACCGCAGCGAAGAGATCGACCCGGCCCAGGTGCTGCGCAGCTTCGAGTACGACCACCCCACCTACACCCGCGCCGGCGTCGCCGCCCAGGCCCGCCACGCCGAGGTCAGCGGCCTGCGCCGCACCCACTACTGCGGCGCCTACTGGGGCTGGGGCTTCCACGAGGACGGCGTCGCCAGCGCCGAGCGCGCCGTCGAGCAGATCGAAGGCGAGGGTGAGACGAGCACAGCGCAGGAGGCGCTGGCCGCGTGAGCGCGTCGGCGGCCTACGAGGGCTGGGTGCGGCACCGGCGCTTCGAGCCGGTCGAGCACTCGTTTCGCTACCGGCTCTTCCTCATGTACCTGGACCTGGGGGAGCTGCCGGAGGTGCTCGACCCGTTCCCGGGCTGGTCGGCGCGGCGGCCGGCGCCGGCGCGCTTGCGGCGCGCGGACTTCCCCGGTGACCCGCGGCAGCCGCTGGCCGAGTGCGCGCGCGAGCAGGTCGCGGCGGCGACGGGGGCGCGGCCGGAGGGGCCGGTGCGGCTGCTGACCGGGCTGCGCTACCTCGGCCACTCG
Organism: uncultured Conexibacteraceae bacterium; assembly: GCA_964464285.1. GTDB lineage: Bacteria > Actinomycetota > Thermoleophilia > Solirubrobacterales > 70-9 > VAYN01. The sequence continues at coordinate 42,209 of CAYXFL010000002.1, read as the reverse complement.
TTCAACCCGGTCAGCTTCTACTACTGCTTCGACCGCGCCGGCGAGCGGGTCGAGGCGGTCGTCGCCGACGTCCGCAACATCCCCTGGGGCGAGCGCCACCCCTACGTGCTTGCGCGCGGCGAGCGGACGGGTACCGTTCTCGGCGACGAGCTCGACAAGGCCCTCCACGTCTCCCCGCTGATGAGCATGGACCAGACCTACGACTTCCGCGCGACCGAACCCGGCGAGCGCCTCGCCGTCCACATCTCCTCGCGCCCGCGCGGCGGCGAGGAGAAGACCTTCGACGCGACGCTCAGCCTGCGCCGCCGCGAGCTCTCCCGGCCGCTGCTCACCCGTCTGCTGCTCCGCTACCCGGCGATGTCGCTGCAGGTGGTGGCGCGGATCTACGCGCAGTCGGCGCGGCTGAAGCTGAAGGGCGCCCGCTACTTCCCGCACCCGCAGGGACGCCGGCCCCGGGGGTTCCTGGCGCCGTGAGGGACGCGCTCTCGCGGACCGCGGTCGGCACCGTGCTGGGCCGCGTCAGCGCGGGGCGGATCGAGGTGGTCGAGGACGACCGCGTGCGCCTCTACGGCCCCGCCGACTCGGACCTGCGGGCGACCGTGCGGATCCACGACCCGGCCGCCTGGCGCGGGCCGCTGCGCGGCAGCGTCGGGCTCGGCGAGACCTACGTCGACGGGCTCTGGGAGACCGACGACCTGGTCGCGCTGATCCGGATCGCCGCCCGCGAGCTGCGCGAGCTCGACGGCCTGCGCGGCGCGGTCGCGCGCCCGCGCGGCGCCCTGCACCGGCTGCGCCGGCTGGTCCCCGAGAACACCCGGCGCGGCGCCCGCGAGAACATCTCCGCCCACTACGACCTCGGCAACGACCTCTTCGCCGCCTTCCTCGACCAGCGGATGATGTACAGCTGCGCCTACTTCCCCAGCGACGACGCCTCGCTCGAGGCCGCCCAGGAGGCGAAGCTCGACCGGATCGTCGAGCGGCTGCGGCTGGGGCCGGAGAACCACCTGCTGGAGATCGGCACGGGCTGGGGCGGGATGGCGATCCACGCGGCGCGGCGCAGCGGCTGCCGGGTGACGACGACGACGATCTCCCGCGAACAGCACGAGCTGGCGAGCAGGCGGGTGCGCGAGGCCGGACTGGAGGACCGGGTCACGGTCCTGCTCGAGGACTACCGCGACCTCGAGGGGCGCTACGACCGGCTGGTCTCGGTCGAGATGATCGAGGCGGTCGGCTGGCAGTACTTCGACGAGTACTTCCGCCGCTGCGACGAGCTGCTCAGCGACGACGGCGCGATGCTGCTGCAGGCGATCACGATCGGCGACCGCATCTACGAGGTCGAGAAGGCGGCGAAGAGCTTCGCCAACACGCACGTCTTTCCCGGCGGTTGCCTACCCTCCGAGGGGCTGATCGCCGGCTGCCTGCAGCGGGTCACGAACATGCGCCAGGTCTGGATCGACGACATCACCGCCCACTACCCGCCGACCCTGGCGAGCTGGCGCGAGCGCTTCTTCGGCGCCTGGGAGCGGCTGCGCGGGCAGGGCTACGACGAGCGCTTCCGGCGCCTCTGGGACTTCTACCTGAGCTCCTCCGAGGCGGGCTTCCGCGAGCGGCGGATCGGCGACATCCAGGCGCTCTTCGCGAAGCCGGGGTGGCGGTGAGCGCGAGCGGCGCAGGAGCGGGCGGCGGCGAGCCGCTGCTGCTGATCCACGGGCTCGGCGGGACCGCGGGGGTCTGGGACCCGGTGCTGGCGCTGCTCACGCCCGAGCGCCAGGTGCTGGTGCTCGACATGCCGGGCTTCGGCGCCGAGCCGCCGCTGCCCGACGAGGTCGAACCGACCGCGGCCAACCTCGCCGCGGCCCTGCACGCGCGCTGCCTCGAGCTCGGGGTCGAGCGCCCGCACGTCGCCGGCAACTCGCTGGGCGCCTGGGTCGGGCTCGAAATGGGCCGCTTCGGCTGGGCCGCCTCGGTCACCGCGCTCTCCCCCGCCGGGCTCTGGCGGCAGGTCTCCGAGGCCCGCCCCAGCGCCGTCCGCACCTGGGGCATGCGGCTCTGGCCGCTGATCTCGGCGGCGATGGCGTTCAAGCCGCTGCGCCGGCGCGCCCTGCAGACCTTCGTCGGCTACCCCGAGCGGGTGCCCGTCGCGGCCGGTCGCGAGCTGGTCCACGGCTGGCTCGGCGCACCCGGCTACGACGCCGCCAACCGGGCGATGCGCAGCCACCTCTTCGACCCGGCCGGCTATCCCGAGGACGTGCCGGTGACGATCGCCTGGTGCGAGCTCGACCGCCTGGTAGGCCCGCCGAAGCCCGAGCGCCGCCCCGCCGGAGCCCACTTCCTCGTCCTCCCCGACGTCGGCCACACGCCGATGTGGGACGACCCGGAGCTGGTCGCCCGCACGCTGCTCGAAGGCAGCGCCGCCACCGCCCCGCGCCCCGGACGTGTCTGACTTAACCGTGCGCATGGAACCCCTAAGCTCAGACACCCCGATGGAGGAGGAGCTTTGATCGTCGCGAGAACCGAGAACCCGAACTGGCTTTCGAACGCCTACCTGGTCGCCGATCCCGAGCGCGGCACCGGCGTCCTGATCGACGGCAACGACGACCTCGACCCGCTGCTCGAGCAGGCCGAGCGCGAAGGGATCGCGATCAGCCACGTGCTCGTCACCCACCCCCACCCCGACCACGTCGCCGGCCTCGCCGCGGCGCGGGCGAAGCTCGGCAACCCGCCGCTGGTCGCCCACGCGGACACCGCGGCCGAGCTCGACGAGGAGGTCGCGGTCCTGCTCGCCGACGGCGACGTGCTCGACGCCAACGGGATCGACGTCGAAGCGATCTACACCCCCGGCCACGCCGCCGGCCACCTCGCCTTCCTCGTCGAAGGCACAGACCTGTTCACCGCCGACGTCCTCTTCAAGGGCACCGTCGGCGGCACGATGGCGCCGGGCGCGAGCGGCTTCGCCGACCTCAAGTCCTCGGTGATGCGGCTGATGGAGCTGCACCCGGACACCCGCGTCCACCCCGGCCACAGGGAGCCGACCACGATCGGCGACGAGCTCGCCCAGAACCCCTTTGTGAGGATCTGGCGCGAGCTCGACGCGACCGGTGAGGAGGAGGTGACGGTCTGGGACCGGCCGGCGACCCTGAAGCTCTGGGCCCCCGACTACGACGGCGGCCACAAGGCCTGGATCGTCTTCGGCGACTCCGGCGAGGAGGCGATCGTCGGCGGCTCCCAGGTGGTCCGCGACCTCTAGCGGATCACCGCCTCGATCAGCAGCCAGCAGCCGTTGCTGTCGGTCGCGCCCTGGAAGGCGCCGCCGCGGGCGAGGGCGGGGCTGAAGAGCAGCGTGTTGTGGCCGCCCGAGGAGCAGCGGGCCAGCGAGGCGACGTTGCCGCGCAGGGCGAGCTGCTGGCCCTTCTTGACGGGGATGTTCACGCTGAACGTCTCGACCTTGTACCGGCCACTTTCGTCGTTGGCTTCGGACTGGCCGGTGAAGGACAGCTTCGGGCCGGTGTAGGTGACCTTGGCCTTGGTCTCGCCCAGCGTGGTCGAGGCCGAGTGCTTCACGGTCGCGATCTGCGGGCGGAAGCTGCCGGCGTCGGCGGCGATGATCCGCAGCCGCTTGATCGTGCCGGACTTCGGCGCCAGGTGGCCGCCGTCGGGCCGGCCATACGCTTCCTCCTGGACCATCGTGCAGGGGCCGGTCATGCACTGGATGCCGGGCGAGCCGTTCGAGGGCTGCACGGTCGGGTTGAGCTTGGCGCCGAACTTGACCGGCGCCGCGGCGCTGCCCGAGGCCGGCGCGATCAGCGCGGCGACGAGGGCGGCGAGCGCGAGGACGAAGCCGAAGCGGCGGGCGACGTTGCTGGTGATGTGAGCGGTGCGGGTCATCGTGGATCTCCTTGGTTCGAGTTGGTCGGCGTTGTGCCGTGCACCAACCCTCGCCCGGATCGAGACCCGCTCCCAGACCCCCAAGGGGTGAACCTCACCACCCCTCCCCCGCCGCCCTCGATGTCCTACCGCCCCCATAGGGGCGGCAACACATCGAGCGTGAGTTCGGCTCCGGCTCAGTCCGCGGGCAGGACGCGGAAGGCGTAGCGGTTGCCCGCCTTGCGCGTGAAGGAGGTCTCGGCGAGGCCGGCGGCGTCGACGGCGCGGACGTAGACCACGTACTTGCCGGGAGCGAGGTCCCGCTTCAGCTTGAAGCCCCACTTCGCCGTCCCCTTGACGGCCAGCCAGCGCGGCTGGCAGCGCTTCTTGCCCTTCGGCCCCTTCGCCGCCGCCGGCTTGAACTTCGCCCGCGCGTTCTTCATCGCCAGGCACTTCGGCCCGCCTTTGCGCGCCGAGGCCTTGGCGCCGCCGCGGACCACTTTCGTCACCGCCACCTGCACCCGCGCCAGCGGGCCGTCGGGGTCGTCGGCGGTGCCGACGAAGCCGTTGAGGCGGTCGGCCTTGACCTTCTTCGGCACCCGCTTCATGCGCGCGTGGGGGGGCTTGTTCACGACCGGCGCCGTCGCGGCCGGCGGCAGCGGGTCGCCGAGGCGCATCACGACGACTTCGGTGTTGCCGCCGCCGACATAGGCGGTCGCGGCGATCACGAGCCGTTCGTAGGGATCGAGCGCGGCCCCTTCGAAGCTGTCGCCGAAGGGCGCCCGCTCGGGCCGCTGGAAGATCCCGCCGACGCCGAAGGAGGGGACGAGCTGGCCCACCGGGCCGAGCTCCATCGCGGCGACCGCATCCGCGTCGCCCGCTGCGTAGGACCCGGCCAGCAGCACCCTGCCGCTCGGCGCCAGCGCGATCGAGCCCGGCGCGTCCCCGCCCGGGCTGAGCTGCCTGGTGAAGATCCCGCCGCTCCCGAAGCCCGGGTCGAGGTCGCCGTTGGGGAGGTAGCCGACCGCCGCCCACTTGCTCTCGTAGTTCGGCGGGTTGCCCCCGTAGTCAGCGCCGTAGCCGGAGGCGACGATGCGGCCGTCGGGCCGCATCACGAGGCCGGTCACGCGCCCCAAGGAGTTCATCGGCTGGCCACCGACGGGGATCGGCGTTTCGACGCTGCCGTCGCCGCCGAAGCTGGGGTCGCCGACGCCGGTCGGCAGCAGCCGCAGGAGGGTGAAGCCGTCGCCGCCGCCGGCCCCGTTCGAGTTGCCGAGCAGGATCCGGCCGTCGGGCAGGCCGACCACCGCGACCCCGGTGTCGTGTTCGGCCGCGGTCGTGAACAGCCTGGGTTTGCCGCCGTTGAAGCCGGGATCGAGGCTGCCGTCGGCGAGCAGCACCGCAACCCCCATCGCTTCTTTTTCGCCGGGCAGCTCGGCGTAGCCGGTCGCGAGGATCCGCCCTTCGCTGCCGAGCCCGACCGCCTCGGCCTCGGCGTCGCCGACCCCCATCGGCACCATGGCGATCCCGTCGCCACCGCCGAAGGCGGGATCGAGCGCCCCGCTGGGCAGGTAGCGCGCGACCAGGAACTCGGCCCCGGCGATGCCCTGGGCGCCCCCGGCGATCACGATCTTGCCGTCGGGCTGGATCGCGACCGCCTCGGCGCTGCCGAATTTCGCGAATGGGGTCGTCACCTTGCCGTCGACGCCGAAGCCGGGATCGAGGGTGCCATTCTCGAGCAGGCGGACGAGGATCACGCTGCTCGGACCTTCGCCGGACGGCCGCTCGGAGCCGGCCAGCACGACCTTGCCGTCGGCCTGCGCGGCGACCGCGCGCAGCAGGATTTTCTCGTTGCTCGGCAGCAGCCTGACCACCCCACCGCTGCCGAAGCTCGGGTCGAGCTGGCCGGGCGCGGCATTCGCAGTCGGAGCGGCGAACGCCCCGAGCGCCAGCAGCGCGAGCAGGAACAGGCGGGTTCGGTCGAGCACACGCCGACCGTAGTCCACCGCCCGGCGGCCGGCAAGCCCCGTGGACGCCTGGCCGGGCCGGGCGGGCCGGTCTCCCGCGGCCCTAGAGGTCGCGCTGCGTGACCGCGCCGGCGTTCAGCGCCCGCTCGACCAGCGCCACCCGCTTCTGGTTCTGCGGCAGGTCGCCGACCTTGAGCTTCTCGAACAGGGCCCGCATGTGGGTCTTCACCGCGTCGACGCTGAGGTGGAGCTCGGCGGCGATCTCCTGGTTGGTCGCCGGGGTCGCGAACTTGGCCTCGTCCTTATAAGGACGGCAGAGGGCGACCAGGACCTTGCGCTGGGCCGGCGAGATCGCCGCCGCCGCCGGCACCTCGGCGGCCAGCGCGGTCGCTTCCGGGGCGTCGGCGCCGGGCCGGCGGTAGAGCACCTCGGTGCGGCCGAAGCGGACGACGTCGCCGTCGCGCAGGTGGCGACGGCCCTGCACGCGCTCGCCGTTGACGAAGGAGCCGTTGCGGGAGAGGCCGTCGTCGAGCAGCGTGCACTCGCCGCGCACGACCTCGATCTGGGCGTGCAGGGCGGAGACCTCGCCGTCCCAGGCGAGCCGCAGGTCGGCGGAGTCGCCGCGCCCGACCCAGAGCGCCTCGGTGCCCTCGGCGACCGCGAGGATCACCTGCTCGTCGCCGCCGTCGCGGAGGACCAGGAACGGCCGCCCCGCCCGTTCGGCCTCGATCTGGGCCTTCAGCTCTGGTGCGCTCACCGCCCGTCGACCTTCCATCGCAGGTGATCCTAAGCGGCGGCGCGCGTCCAAATCCGTCCACGGGCGCGCGTCTTTAGCCGCAAGGGGCCGTGCTGGACGGATGTGGGGCTGGCGATCTGGCCTTCCGGCCGCCACACTCCCCGGATGGAAGCCATTCAGGAATTCTTCTTCGATTGGTACCCGGTGTTCGGCGTCATCTTCATGGCGGCGCTGCTCTTCGTCTTCCTGAAACTGATGCGGAGCACGGTCGGCTCGACCAAGCCGGAGACGATCAAGGCGAGCCAGACCGAGCCGGTCCTCTGGGACGAGGTCCAGGGCGTCGACGCCGCCAAAGACGAGCTGATGGACGTCGCCGCCTGGCTGCGCGACCCCGACCGCTTCGCGGCGCTCGGCGCCCAGCCGCCGCGCGGGGTGCTCCTCTACGGCCCGCCCGGGACCGGCAAGACGATGCTCGCGCGCGCCGTCGCCGCCCAGGCCGGGGTCGACTTCTTCGCCGCCTCCGGCTCCAGCTTCGTCGAGATGTTCGTCGGCCGCGGCGCCGCCCGCATCCGCCGTCTCTTCAAGGAGGCGCGCAAGTCCGGGCGCGCGGTGATCTTCATCGACGAGCTCGACGCGATCGGCGGCGCCCGCTCCTCGAGCGGCGGCGACGGCGGCACCAGCGAGCGCGAGCAGGCACTGAACCAGCTGCTGGTCGAGCTCGACGGCTTCGAGAAGGACCCGGGGACGGTGATCGTCGTCGCCGCCTCCAACCACGTCGAAAAGCTCGACAAAGCGCTGCTGCGCCCGGGACGCTTCGACCGCCAGGTGCTGGTCGCGCCGCCCGACCGCAACGGCCGCGAGGCGATCCTGCGCTCGCACGCGACCGGCAAGCCGCTGGCCGCCGACCTCGACCTCACCGACGTCGCCCGCAAGACCACCGGGATGACCGGCGCCCAGCTCGCCAACGCGCTCAACGAGGCGGCGATCATCGCCGGCCGCGCCGGGCGCAACGCGATCGCCCGCGAAGACCTCGACGAGGCGCTGCTGCGCCAGTCGGTCGGCTCCCAGCAGGCGCGCCGCCTCAACTCGACCGAGCGCAAGATCGTCGCCTACCACGAGGCCGGCCACGCCCTCTGCCGCAACCTGCTCGGCCTCGACCCACCGGAGATCCTCAGCATCGTCCCGCGCGGCCCGGCGCTCGGCTTCGTCGGCCACTCGCCCGAGGAAGACACCTACCTGCGCTCGCGCGACCAGCTGCTCGACGAGACCGTCACCCTGCTGGGCGGCCGCGCCGCCGAGGAGATCGTCTTCGGCGAGACCTACTCCGGCGCCGCCGACGACCTGCACCGCGTGCACCTGGTCTGCAAGCAGATGGTCGCCGAGTTCGGGATGGGGGTCGCGGTCGACCACGACGGGCCGGCGCCGATCGCGCTGCCGACCGGGGACTACGCGCTCGCTGACGCGACCCGGCGCGAGGTCGACATCGCCGCGATGACCCTGGCCCGCGAGGCCTACCGGCAGGCGCGCACGCTGCTCGCCGCCAACCGCGAGACCCTCGACCACCTCGCCGCCGCGGCGCTCGAGCGCGAGACGCTGACCCGCGAGGAGCTCGACGAGATCTTCGCCGCCCACGAGCTGAACGCGCTGGCGGGCGAGCGCAAGGCCGGTGCGCCGATCGTGGCGATGAACCGGCCACCGGTCGAGTAGCATCCTGGCTATCCAGCCAGTTTCGGACACCGACCACTACTTCCCGCCCGGCCGCTCGCTCGCCCGCCGCGTCCACGGCGAGCGTTCCGTCGGCCTGCTCTACGGCCAGCGGGCGCTGCTGATCGGGGCGCTGGAACCGCTCACCTACACCGGCACGATGCTGAGCACGAGCTCGGGCGACTGGCCGTTCACGCGGCTCGCCCGCACCGCGAAGATCCAGGAGACGGTCTTCCTCGGCACCCGTGCGGATGCCGACCGCGTGCTCGCCTCGGTGCACCGCCTGCACGAGCGGATCAAGGGCGAGCTCGGCGAAGCGGCCGGCGCCCACCCCGCCGGCGCCGCCTACTCGGCCTTCGACCCGGAGCTGATGCTCTGGACCCTGGCGGTGATCGCCGACTCCGGCCGGGCAATGTACGAAACGATGGCGCGGCCGCTCTCCGACGCCGAGCGCGAGGCGCTCTGGCAGGACTACGTCCGCTTCGGCGAGCTCTTCGGCCTGCCCGCCAGCGAGGTCCCCGGCAGCTACCGCGAGTTCCAGGCCTGGTTCGACGGCCGGCTCGCCTCGCCCGACCTCTGCGCCACCCCGCACGCGCTCGAGATGGCGCCGCTGGTCGCCTTCGAGCAGCCGGTCCCGGCCCACGCCCGGCTCAACATCGCGACCCAGAACCTGGTGATCAAAGGCACCCTGCCGCCGCGCGTGCGCGAGATCTTCGGGATCGAGTGGGGGCCCGGCCACGAGCGCGCCTTCCGCGCGATCTCCGCGGCCCACCGCCGCGCCCGGCCCGCCTTCCCGCGCCGCATGCGCCGCGGCCGCAACGACTACTTCTTCGACATCGTCCGCGACGCCGAGAAGCGCCGCGGGGGAACGCCGACCCCGGCGCTCTGACCCGCGCGCCGGCCGGCACCGGCGACCAGGCCCTCTACCCTTTACGCGATGGGACCGAGGCGAACCGGGATCGCGATCGCGCTGGCGCTTGTCGCGCTGGCGCTCCCCGCCGCCCAGGCGAGCGCCGCCGGCACGGTGACGGTGACCGGCAAGGCGACCCTGCAGGTGCCCAACGACACCGCCGCCGTCGGGCTCGGGACCAGCGCCGTGCGACCGACCAAGGCCGCTGCCCTGCGGGTCGTCGCCAAGCGAGTGCGGGCGATCATCGCCGCCGCTCAGGCAATCCCCGGGGTCGGCCCCGGGGACGTCCGCACCGGCTCGGTGCGGCTGGGTCAGACGAGGCCGGGCGAGCGCACGCGGTTCCGGGCCAGCCAGGGGATCACGGTGACTCTGCACGAGCCCGCGCGGGCGGGTGAGCTGATCGGGGCTGGCATCCGCGCCGGCGCCGGCACCGTCAACGGACCGCGCTTCTTCGTCGGCGACGCGAGCGGCGCCTACAACACCGCGCTGGGAGCGGCCTTCGACCAGGCGCGGGCCAAGGCCGCGACGCTGGCGGCGCGCGCGGGGGCTCCCCTCGGCGGCGTCCTCAGCATCGTCGAGGGCGGCGGGGTCGAGCCCACGGCCTTCGACAGCCCGGCCGCGGCCAAGGGCGAGGAAGCCGCCCCGCCGACCAAGCCGAGCACGACGACCGTGACCGCCACGGTCAGCGTCGTCTTCGCCCTGCAGTAGTAGGTTCGGTCGGCGATGCTTGCCGCCTACGCCGCCAGGATCGACCCCAAGGACCCGCTCTCCGGGCTGGAGATCGGCGAGGTCGCCGCGCCCCAGGTGCCGGACGGCTGGGTCGAGGTCGCGGTCCGCGCCGCGGCGCTGAACCACCACGACGTCTGGTCGCTGCGCGGCCAGGGCCTCGCCGAGGAGCGGCTGCCGATGATCCTCGGCTGCGACGCCGCCGGGATCGACCCCGACGGCAACGAGGTGCTCGTGCACGCGGTGATCTCGAGCCCCGAGTGGCGCGGCGACGAGACCTTCGACCCGAAGCGCACGCTGCTCTCCGAGCTGCACCCTGGCACGCTCGCCGAGCGGGTCGCGGTGCCGCGCGCCAACCTGGTGCCGAAGCCGGCCGGGCTCAGCTTCGCCGAGGCGGCCTGCCTGCCGACCGCGTACCTGACCGCCTACCGGATGCTCTTCACCCGCTCCAACCTGCGGCCCGGCGACACGGTGCTGATCCAGGGCGCCGGCGGCGGCGTCGCCTCGGCGATGATCCAGCTCGCCCGCGCCGGCGGCTTCCGTGTCTGGGCGACCAGCCGCGACGAGCGCAAGCGCGCCTACGCGGAGCAGCTCGGCGCCCACGCCGCGTTCGAGACCGGGACACGGCTGCCGGCGAAGGTCGACGCGGTGATGGAGACGGTCGGCGAGGCGACCTGGGAGCACTCGCTGCGCTCGCTGCGGCCGGGCGGGCGGGTCGTCGTCTCCGGCGCCACCTCCGGCTTCAACCCGCCCGCCGACCTGCCACGCGTCTTCTTCCTGCAGCTCGAGGTGGTCGGCTCGACGATGGGCACCCTGGTCGAGCTCGGCCAGGTCGTCTCGCTCTGCGACGCCGCCGGGCTGCGGCCCCAGATCGACCGCACCCTGCCCCTGGCCGAGGTCGCGAGCGGGATCGAGGCGCTGATCGAGGGCGACGTGCTCGGCAAGATCGTGGTCGAGGTCGGGTAGGCGGCGATGAGCTGGGTCGAGGTCTTCCTCGTCTTCCTCGTCTGTCACCTGGTCGGCGACTTCCTCCTGCAGACCGACAGGCAGGCGCGGTTCAAGTACGGCGGCCTCGGGCCCGACCCGGTGCGCCGGCGCGCGCTCGGCAGCCACCTCGTCGTCTACATGCTCGCCTTCCTCCCGGCCCTGGTCTGGATCGCGATCGAGGGCGGGCTCGACCGCGCCGTGCTGGCCGCGATCGTCGTCGGCATCCCCCACTGGGTCCAGGACGACGGCCGCCTGCTCGACCTCTACATCGCCACCGTCAAGGGGCTCTCGGATACGCCGCCCTGGCTGCGGATCGCGGTCGACCAGTCCTTCCACGTCGTCGCGCTTTTCCTCACCGCGCTGATCATCGCCTAGCGAGGCTCGTCGGCGACTGATCGCGATCGCTGCGGCGCGCTAGCGCTGCTCGCCCAGGACCCCTCGATGGTGCGCGAGGCGCTCGCCGCGGTCGAGCGGTCGACCAGCGCGCTCGACCTGCCGGCGCGGGTCACCGAGCTCGCCGCCACGCTCGAGTTCCTCGACCGGCGGCCCGGCGCGCTCGCCAGGTGGCTGGAGCCGGAGCCGCCGCTCGAGCCGGACGAGAAGGGCGGGGCCGCCGAGGGAACCGCCAGGCACAACCCGTTCGAACCGGTCCCGCGCGCGCCGGGGGCGACCGCTATCTCCAGCCGCCTCGCGCTCGACCGGGCGGAGCTCGGGCGCGGCCTGCTGCACGCCCGCGCCAGCCTGAGCGGGCCCGGGAGGATCTCCCTGCTCGGCAGCTTCGGCCCCCGCGAGGGCCGGCGCCACGCCTGCGCGGTCGCGCCGCGCGAGGCCACAGCCGGCACCGTCTCGCTGCGCTGCCGCCTCACCGCGACAGCCCGCAAGCGCCTCGCCAGGCGCCCGCCCCTGCTCCGCCTCGCCGTCCGCTTCGCGCCCGCCGACGGCACCCCGCCGCGCACCGTCGAGCGCCTCGTCCGGCTGCCGCGCCAGGCCCGCTGAGGCGGACGGGGCGTCCCGCCCCGGCCCCTATCCTGTCGTCTGCCGCAGGCGCCTGATCGCGGCGGCGCTGTTCGGTCCGCCGAGCACGTAGAAGTGCTCGCTCGTGCCCGCGCCGGTGGGCTCCGCCCGGTCGAGCTCGGCGATCCCCTCGGCGACCAGGACGCGGACGTGGAAGGTGACTGTCGAGATCGTCACCGCCTCGTCGCCGAGGTAGTCGGCGTGGAAGCGCTGCGGCGAGAGCGCCTCACCCGAGTGCCAGAGCGCCTCGATCCACCTGCGTCTGACCGGATGCTCGATGGTCCGCTCGATCGCCCGCTGTCTTCGCCGCATTGCTTCCCCCTGTTGAAGTTGCTGACTGCCGCGACCTTACCCGACCAATGCGCTCCCTACCAAATCGCTCCCGACCGATACGCTCTGGTCCAATCGGTCGGGAGCCGCGACGCTCTATGCGATGGCCTCCCCGCTCAACGAAGATGCCAACCGGGCCAGCCAGGCGTTCGGCAGGCGGATGCGCGAGCTGCGCGTCCGCGAAGGCATCTCCCAGGACGGCCTCGCGCACTCGTCGGGAATCCACTCGACCGCGATCGGCCGGATCGAGCGCGGCGGCCGCGAGCCCCGGCTGACCACGATCCTGCGGCTGGCGCACGGACTCGACGTCGAGCCGGGCGAGCTGGTCGACGGCCTCGAGCTGCCGCCGGGCTGACCTCCTGGATGGGCGGTACTGGGCTCGAACCAGTGACCCCTTCCTTGTAAGGGAAGTGCTCTCCCAACTGAGCTAACCGCCCGCGCTTATCTCAGGTTAGCGCCGGCTTGGCGCCTTGCTCTCGCACGTGCGCAACCAAGGCGCCACGGCTGCGATGATCCCGCTCCGTGGTTTCGCTCTCCCGCAATCACTTCATCGCGCTGATCGTCGGCGTCTGCGTGCTCAGCGCCGGGATCGGCACGGCGGTCGCGCTGATCGCCCAGACCGGGCCGGCGGGGGCGGCCGGCAAGCAGGGACCGGCGGGGCCGCGCGGGCCGCAGGGGCCGGAAGGCGCTTCGGCGGCGGGCGAAGTCGAAGCGCTCGAAGCCGAAGTCGAAGAGCTGCGCGGCCAGGTCGAAGGGTCGGGCGAGCTCGAAAGCCGGGTCGAAAGCCTCGAAGAAGAGATCTCCGGGCTCGGCGGCGTCGACAGCGAGCTCTGCGAACTGAACGAGATCTTCTGCTGAGCCGGCCGCCCAATAGGCTGCCCCGATGAACCTCAACAATCACCAGCAGGCGACGGTCGAGAAGATCCTCGCCCACCCCGCCAGCGGCAACGTCGAGTGGCGGCAGGTTCTCTCCCTGCTCGAGGCGGTCGGCGAGGTGACCGAGGAGCACGACGGCCACGTCAAGGTCACCGTCGGCCCCGAGACCGAGACCCTGCACCGGCCCCGCGGCAAGGACGTCGACGAGCAGATGATCGTCAACCTGCGCCGCCTGCTCGTCCAGGCCGGCTACGGCGACGGCGACGCGGTCTCCGACGGCCGCGACCGCAACTACGGCGACAACCGCTGGGGCAAGCCCGAGTAGCTGCGCCGGGCATGGACCTCGCGATCCTCTGGCGCGCCGCGCTGGTCCAGCTGGCCGCGGTCGCGGCGCTCTCGATCGCGCTCGCGCTGGCCCTCCCGAAGAGCTTCTTCGAGGATTACGGCTGGCTCTCCGGCCCGCTCGCCTGGCTGCTCTGCGCCGCCGTCACCGCGCGCGTGCTCTCCCTGCCCCTCGGCCCGACGCTGCTCGGCGCCGTGCTCGCCGGCCTGCCCAGCCTGCTCTTAGTCGCGCTCGGCCTGCACTGGGCCGGCGCCCTGGTCGCCGTCGCCTGCTTCGCCGCCTGGTGCGCGCGTATCAGCCCCAGGAATCCTCCTAACCGAGCTTGACCGCGACCCGGGCGCCCGGGGCATGCACCGTCCCGGCCGCGCGAAACTGCTTGACGACCCGCGCCGAGGGCGAGCGCTTGCCGCGCACCTTGCCGAGCCGGCAACCGGCGGTGGCGAGCCGTTCGCGGGCGCCAGCGAGGGTGCGGAAGGCGAGCTTGGGGACGACGCAGGGCGGCGGGGACTGGGACGCCGGTGGGGCGGCCAGCGGCGGCGGACCCTCGACCCGCACGGTCGAGAAGCCAGTTTCGTACGGGCGACCCGATATGACCGGGTAGTGGAATGACGCGCCGCCCTTGGCCGGGTTCCCGGCGCGGTGATGGACGGTGAGCGCGACGATGTCCGGCTCCAGCACCGCGAAGCTGGTCGGCACCTCGGTGCCCGTCGCGTCGTGGGCCTGTTCCGCCTCGATCGAGAACGCCCGGTGCCCGCTTCCTTCATAGACGACCTCCGCGTGCCGCTCGTCGATCTGGACCAGTTCCTGCTCCTCAGTCATCCCGACCGTCCAGTAGAACGTCTCAGGCCCGTCCGGACCGTGGATCGCCGGAAAGACCATGGATCCGTTGAACGTCGGCGGTTTCGCCACCGGTTCGTCTTCGGCGCCCGCCGCAGCCGTGCCGAACGCAAGCGCACAGGCCAGCGCGCACAGGCCGGACCCCCACCGCAGCTGCTTCCCCCTGAACCTCATCTGGGCAAGAGGATAGCCCGACCGGGCGCGATCGTTCTCGTTTAGGAACGGCGCCGGCCGCGCACGGCCAGCTCTTCCAGCGAGGCACGACCGACGTGGGCGCAGCCGCCGGCGACCAGCAGCACGAACCCGGGGCCCGGGGCGCCGAGGACGGCGACCAGCAGGGCCAGCGCGACCAGCACGTAGAAGGCGGTCGTGAGGCGCTGGATCAGCAGCGCGGAGTTGCTGAGGTCGAGTGCGGGCATCGCGCCTCCCAGTTCGACGGCGGCGCCCGGTTCCCTCGCCGCGGGGGCGGGAAACACGGCGGTTCTGATAGCTTCGCCGCCGTTAGGGCACCCTAATTAGGGACGCATAAGCCCGGTGCCGCCCACCCCCTGGCGGCCGAGAGAGGAGAACGCTCGCCATGCCCACCGCGGCGCCCCGCCCCTGGTCCGTCCGGTTCCAGATCGCCCTCGCGGCCGGCCTGCTCGCGCTGCTCGCGACGACGGTGCCGACCGGCCCCGCCCCGGCCTCCGCGGCGCCGCTGCCCGCCGACCTCTCGCAGCTACCGCGGCCGTCGCTCACCTTCACCGGGGCGACGCAGAACGAAAACCTCGCGCTCCCCTGGACGAAGGGCGGCCGGTGGCCGAGCGCTGCGACCTCGACGGCGACGGCGTCGACGACCTCGCCGCCGGGGCGCTCGACTACCACTGGGGCGTCAACGACCGCGCCGGGCGCGTCTTCGCCACCCGCGGCGGCCCCGAGCTCGCCGGCGGCGTCGTCACCACGCTGCCGCGAACGGTGACGATCCACGGGTTCGAAGACACCAAGGCCTACGGGGCCTGGGTCGAGTGCGCCGGCGACTTCGACGGCGACGGCTTCGACGACCTCATGGTCAGCGGCTACTCGCGCGGCAGCGGCCTCGACGTGCCGACCGTCTACGTCGTGCTCGGCGGCCCCGGCTTCTTCAGTGACGGCAATATCGACGTCAGCGAGGCAGCGACGAGCCGGGCGATCCCAATCATGGCTCCGGCCGGGCAGACCCTCGACATGGCGGTCGCCACCGCGGTCGGCGACCCGACCGGCGACGGCAAAGCCGACCTCGCCGTGCTCCTGCCCTGGAGCGGCAAGGTCTACCTCGTCGCCGGCCGCGCCGCGAGCGCGGTCAGCGGGACGATCGACCCGACCGCCGAGCGCGAGCTGCTGGTCAGCGGCGCGCGGATCTACCCGGCGACGCTGACCGGGCTCGGCGACCTCGACGGCGACGGCCTGCGCGAGCTGGCGATCGCCCACAGCCAGGTCAGCGAAAACAGCGGCAGGGTGAGCGTGATCTCCGGCGCCGTGCTGGCCGACGACGCCGAGCCGTCCTTCGAGCTGGCGACCGAGGTGCCGGGCGAGCGCCTGCTGTTCCGGGTCACCGGACTGGCGCGGAGCCAGTTCGGGTACGCGGTGGCCGGGGTCCCGGACCTCAACGAGGACGGGCGCGACGAGCTCGCGGTCGGCTCGATCTGGCCCTACGGCGACGACGTCGCGCCGCCGCGTCCCGAGGCCGCCGGCCAGGTGCACGTCATCTTCGGCACCGAGGACCACGACCCGATCGAGGCCGCCGCGCTCGGCGACGGTGGCTACGCGATCACCGGGCCGTCGGACCTGGCGGAATTCGGGTCCTCGGTCGCGGTCAGCGACGACCTCGACGGCGACGGCCTCGCCGACCTCCTGGTCGGAGCGCCGATCGCCCAGAACCCGGCGATGCAGCCGAACACCAACGCGGGCCGCGGCTACGTGATCTACGGGAAGGCCGACACCGCGCCGATCGACACCGCCGAGCTCGGCGCCGACGAAGGCGCCGTCCTCCACGGCACGCATTACCAGAACCGGCTCGGGCTCACGGCCGCCGCGGTCGGCGACGTCGACGGCGACGGCCTGCCGGACCTCGGCTTCGGTGGCTGGACCCAGAACTTCACCGGCAAAGGCGAACTGCGCCTGGCCCGCCCGGGTGCGCTGCCACCGCAACCGGAACCCGAAACGCCGCCCGTGGACCCGGGGACGCCGGGAATCCCGACGCCGCCAGTGACCCTCCCCGGCCCCCGCAACCCGCAGCCGCCCGCCCCCAAGCCGGCGCTGAAGCGCCTTGGCAAGCAGGCGAAGGTGAACGGCAAGGGCATCGCCACGGTCGCCCGGGTCAGCTGCCCGGCCGGCGGCGGCGCCTGCAAGGTCGCCGTGCCGAAACAGGTGACCGTGAAGATCGGCGGTCAGAGCTTCAAGGCCAAGGTGCTGGCCCCGAAGCGCCTCGGCGCCGGCAAGTCGGCGGCCGTCCGGCTCGAGCTCAGCCCCAAGGCACGCGAGCTGCTCGGCGGCGCGAAGCTGCCGATCCCCGCCGCGCTCCGCCTCATCTGAATCGAGACGTCAATAAGGGGTCTCCACGACCACCTATTGACGTCTCGATCGTTAGGCGAGGTCGGCCGGGGTGTCGACGTCGCGGGCGACGCCGAGGCCGGCGCACTCGACCGGCTCGACGCGGACGGCTTCGAGCAGCGGGCGGAGGCCCTCGTCGGGGGCCTGGCGGGCCGCGGCGAGCAGGGCGCCGCGGACCAGCAGCGGGTGACCGGGGCGGCCGCGTTCGCAGGCGCGCAGGGCCTCGGCCCCGGGGTGGGACTCGGCCGCGGCGAGCACGCGCTCGACCGCGCGCGGGTCGAGCCAGGCGAGGTCGGCGAGCACGATCAGGGCCGCCTCGGCCTCGCCGGCCGCGGCGAGGCCGGCGCGCAGGGAGGCGCCGGGGCCATCCTCCCAGTCGGCGGCGACCACGGCCCGCCAGGGCGGCTGGACCAGCGGCCGCACCCGCTCGGCGGCGGCGCCGAGGACGACGATGCGGCACTCGCCGACGCCCGCCAGGGACTCGAGGACGCGGCTGAGCACCGGGCGGTTCTCGACCAGCGCCAGCTGCTTGGCGCCGCCGAAGCGGCTGCCGGCGCCGGCCGCGAGGACGACGGTGGCGAGGCCGGCGCGGCTCACAGCAGCAGCACCTCGACCGGCTCGCCCGCGCTCATCCGCTCACTGCCGGCGGGGATCACCGCCAGGCAGTCGGCGCCCAGCATCGAGGTGAGGATGTGCGAGCCCTGGCGCTCGCCGGTCGGGAGCGCACGCCAGCCGTCCGGCCCCGGCTCGAGCCGGCAGCGCAGGTAGACGTCGCGCTTGGCCAGGCCGCGGACGTCGGCACCGAGGGTGGCGCTCGCCCGCCGCGGCTCCGGGTCGCGGCCGCTCGTCGCCAGCAGCGCCGGCTGCACGAAGAGGCGGAAGGTGACCTGGGCGGAGACCGGGTTGCCGGGCAGGCCGAAGACCAGGGTCGGGCGGCCGCCGGGGCGCCGCAGCACCCCGCCCCAGGTCGGCCCGCCGGGCCGCAGCGCCACCCGCCAGAACAGCTGCTCGACCCCGAGCTCGGCGAGCGCCTCCTTGACGTGGTCGTGGCGGCCGACCGAGACCCCTCCGCAGAGCACCAGCAGGTCGGCGCCGAGCGCGCCCTCGATCGCCGCCCGGGTCGCCTCGAGGCTGTCCGCCATTCCGCCGCCGAAGCTCGCCTCGGCACCCGCCTCGCGCCCCATCGCGACCAGCGAGAACCGGTTCGAGTCGAAGATTTGACCCGGCGCGACCGCTTCGCCCGGCGCCAGCAGCTCGTCGCCGCCGGTCAGCACGACCAGGCGGGGCCGGCGCGCGCAGACGACCTCCGGCACGCCGGCGCCGGCCAGCACGCCGAGCTCGGCGGCGCCGATCCGGGTCCCGGCGGCGAGCGCCACCGCCCCGGCCTCGAGGTCCTCCCCGGCCCGGCGCACGTGGGCGCCGGCCGCGACCGGGGTCGCCGTCGCCACCATCGCACCGTCCTGCTCGCGCGCCTGCTCGACCGGCACCACCGCGTCGGCGCCCGCTGGGAGCGCCGCGCCGGTCGAGATCCGCACCGCCTCGCCGGCGCCGACCGCGACCGCGGCCGGCACCCCGGCGCGGGACTCGCCGACGATCCGCAGCGGCCCCTCCCCATCGGCGAGGTCGCCGGCGCGCACCGCGTAGCCGTCCATCGCCGAGTTGTCGAAGCCCGGCAGCGAGACCGCCGCACGCACCGGCTCGGCGCTGACCCGGCCGAGGCACTCGGCCAGCGGCACCGGCTCGCCCTCGGTCACCCGCGCCTCGGCGAGCAGCAGCTCGCGCGCGGCGGCAACCGGGAGCGGCGCGCCGCTCACCGCCCGTGGCCGTCCTGGCGTCCCCGCAGCAGGGCGAGCGCGTGTGGCAGAGCCGGGGCGATCGCGGCACCCGCCTCGCCGATCGCCTTCGGGTTGCCGGGAAAGTTGACGATCAGCGTGCCGCCGGCGATCCCGGCGGTCGCCCGCGAGAGCATCCAGTGCTGCGTGTGGGGGGCGGAGGCGGCGCGCATCGCCTCCGCTATACCCGGGGCGAGCCGTTCGATCACCGCGGCGCTGGCCTCCGGGGTGACGTCGCTGGGCGAGAAGCCGGTGCCGCCGGTGGTCAGCACGAGGTCGCAGGCGGGGTCGGCGACCCAGCGGCGCAGGCAGTCTTCGATCGCCTCGCGGTCGTCGGCGAGCAGCTCGCGCCCGACCACGACGCCGCCGAAGGACGCGGCCAGCTCGGCCAGCGCATCGCCTGACTCGTCGGCGCCGCCGGCGCGCGCCCGCGAGGTGCTCGCGGTGACGATCGCGACGCCCGGGCCGGGGCTAGGAGTCGCGGTGCCAGTCACGCTTGCCGCCGGTCTTCTCGACCAGCTCGATCCGCTCGATCGAGACGCCGCGCTCGATCCCCTTGACCATGTCGTAGAGGGTCAGCGCGGCCAGCGAGCAGGCGGTCAGCGCCTCCATCTCCACGCCGGTCCCGGAGACGGTCGAGGCGGTGGACTCGATCCGCGCCAGGCCGGCCTCGACGTCGATCTCGATCTCGAGGTCGACGTGGGAGAGCGGCACCGTGTGGGCGAGCGGGATCAACTCGTCGGTGCGCTTTGCCGCCTGGATCCCGGCCAGCCGCGCGGTCCCGATCACGTCTCCCTTGGGAGCGTCGCCGGAGGCCACCGCGGCGGCCGTCACCGGGGTCATCCGGACCAGCGCCTCGGCCCGCGCGAAGCGCCGCGTCGCCGCCTTCGCGCCGACGTCGACCATGCGGGCGGCGCCGGACTCGTCGAGGTGCGTGAGCGGGGTTGCCGCGGCGTCGCCGGGTCGCGCGTCCATCCGCCTAGGATAGTCCTATGAATCACCGCGTCCGCCTCTTCGCCGTGCTCCGCGAACGGGCCGGGACCGACGCGATCGAGGTCGAGCTTCCCGAGGGCGCGACGGTCGGCGACGCCCTGCGCGGGATCGCCGCCCAGCACGCGGCGCTGGCCCCGGCGCTCGAGCGGCTCTCGCTGGTGATGGCGGTGAACCGAGAGTACGCGACCGCCGAAACCGTGCTCGCCGCCGGCGACGAGCTGGCGCTGATCCCGCCGGTCAGCGGCGGCGGCCCCGAGCCGCACGCCGCGGTGCTCGACGAGCCGCTCTCCGCCGACCGCCTCGCCGACCTGGTCGCGACCGACCACAGCGGCGCGATCGTCACCTTCCAGGGCACCACCCGCGACGTCGACAGCCTCGACTACGAGGCCTACGCGCCGATGGCCGAGGAGCGGATCCGCGCGATCCTCGCCGACGCGCTCGCCGCCCACGACGTCGAGGGCGTCGCCGCCGAGCACCGCGTCGGCAGCGTGCCGAGGCGCGAGCCGAGCGTCGTCGTCGCCGTCGCCTCCGCCCACCGCGGCCCCGCCTTCGCCGCCGCCCGTGAGGTAATCGACCGGATCAAGGCCGAGGCCCCGATCTGGAAGCGCGAGGTCGAGGGCGACGAGGGCACCTGGGTAGAAGGCACCCCCCCGCCGCTGGACCGCTGAGCGCAACAGCGCGGTTAGGAGGGCTCGAGGACGGCCTTGATCGCCTCGCCGCGCTCCATGGTTTCGAGCGCCTCTTCGGCGCGGTCCAGCGAGAAGCGGTGGGTGACGACGTCGGTGAGGGGGAACTGGTCGTGGTGGCGGGCGACGAAGCGGATCGCCTTGTACTGGTGGCCGGGCTGCTCGAAGGCGCTGCCGGTGACGGTGACGTTGGCGCGGTTGAGCTCGCGCGGGTCGATCGGCGAGGTGCCGGCGCCGTGGTGGAGGCCGACGACGAGGTAGCGGCCGCCGCGGGCGAGCAGGTCGAGGCCCTCGGGGAAGGCGCTCTGCACACCGGCCGCCTCGACCACGACGTCGGCGCCGCGGGGGAGCAGCTCGCGGACCAGCTCGGCGCGCTCGCCGGGGTCGGGGTGCTCGCCGATCTCGATCGTCTCGTCGGCGCCGAGCCGGCGGGCCATCTCGAGGCGGGCGGCGGGGCCGCCGACGACGACGATCCGCTGGGCGCCGGAGGCGCGGGCAACGACGGTCGCCGCGAGCCCGACCGGACCGGAGCCCTGGACCAGCACCTCGTCGCCGAGGCCGACACGGCCGGCCCGCTCGTTGGCCTGCAGCATCGTCGGCAGGGCGCAGCCGAAGGCGATCAGGCCGAGCGGCGGGACGTCGTCGGGGACCTTGTAGAAGGGCGCCCCCTCGACCAGCCAGACGTGGCTGTTGTAGGTCGCGTGGGTCGGCTCCTCGGGCCCGGTGTAGAAGTACTCGTCGCGGTGCTCGCAGGCGGCGAACTCGCTTTCGACCGTGCAGGCGCGGCAGCGGTGGCAGGGCCGCTGCGGGGCGAGGTAGACGCGGTCGCCGACCGCGACCGGCTCGCCCGCGTAGTCGGTCGCCGCCCCCTCGCCCAGCTCGGCGACGAAGCCGATGCCCTCGTGGCCGAGCACGAGCGGGCCGGCGAGCTCGCGGGCGCCGCGCCAGACGTGCACGTCGCTGCCGCAGACCCCGCCGTACTCGATCGCCACGATCGCCCCGCCGGGCGGCGCCGGCGGCAGCTCGACCTCGGCGAAGCCGAGCGGCTGGTTGGGGCGGTCGATGTAGACCCGACGCGAGACGAAGCTCACGCCGCGGCCCCCTCGCGCCCCTTGGCGAGGTCGTAGACCCGCTGCGGGGTCAGCGGCGTCTCGGTCACCGGGGCGCCGCCGAGCGCGTTGGAGACCGCGTTGGCGATCGCCGCCGGGGCGCCGACCGCGCCGCCCTCGCCGCCGCCCTTGATCCCGTCCGGGTTGTGCGGGGTCGGCACCGACATGTGGTCGACCACGACCTCCGGCATCGTCCCCACCGTCGGCAGCAGGTACTCCATGAAGGTCGGGTTGCGCGGCTGGCCTTCCTCGTCGTAGACGAGGTCCTCGAGCAGCGCCCCGCCGACCCCGAGCGCGATCCCGCCCTGAACCTGGCCGTCGAGCAGCAGCGGGTTGATCACCGTGCCCGAGTCGTTGCAGACCACGTGGCGGAGCAGCTCGACCACGCCGGTCTCCGGGTCGACCTCGACCGTGGCGACGTGCGCCCCGTAGGAGAACGTGTTCGACTTCGGGTGGAAGATGTCGGTCTCCTCCAGCCCGTAGGACTCGATCCCCTCCGGCAGCGGCTTGCCCGGGGCGACCGCCTGGGCGACGTCGGTCAGCGGCAGCGCCATCGACGGCGAGCCCTTCACCTGGACCGCGCCGTCACGCAGCTCCAAGTCGCTCTCGGCCGCCTCCAGCACCTGCTCGGCGACCTTGAGGATCTTGCGCTTGACCGCGCCGGCGGCGATCCGCACCGCGGTGCCGCCGACCGCGGCGGTGCGGCTGGCGTAGGTGCCGACCCCGTTGCGGACCAGGGCGGTGTCGCCGTGGATCACCTTGACCGCCTCGAAGGGGACGCCGAGCTCGTCGGCGGCGATCTGGGCGAGCACCGTGTGGTGGCCCTGGCCGCTGGTGCAGGCACCGGTCAGGACGACGACCTGGCCCGAGGGCTCGACCCGCACGGTCGCGCTCTCGAACGGGCCGAGGCCGGTCTCCTCGACGAAGAAGCCGATTCCGATCCCGAGGCAGCGCCCTTGCTCGCGCGCCGCCGCGAACTCGTCGCGGGTCTTCTCGTACTCGGCCAGCTCCAGCGCCCGCTTCAGGCACTGCGGGAAATCGCCGCTGTCGTAGACGATTTCGCCGGCCAGCACGTTGGCCATCCCGCGCGGCAAAGGCATCCGCTCCGGCCCGACCATGTTGCGCAGCCGCACCTCCGCCGGGTCGAGCTCGAGCTCTGCGGCGATCAGGTCCATCACCCGCTCCATCGTGAACGCGGCCTGCACGTGGCCGACCCCGCGGAACGGGTTCATCGGCGTTTTGTTGGTGACCACGACCGGCGCTTCGCCTTTCAGCGCCGGGATCTCGTACGGCCCCGGCATCATCGCGACGCCGATGAACGGCTCGACCAGGGTCAGCCGCTGCAGGTAGGCGCCGGTGTTGGTGATGCAGCGGTCGCGCAGGCCGAGGATCTTGCCCTCATCGTCGAAGCCGACCTCGACGTCGTGGAACTGCTCGCGCCCGTGGGTGGTCGCGACCGCGTGCTCCCAGCGGTCCTCGATCCACTTCACCGGCCGCCCGGTGCGGCGGGCCAGCTCGGAGACCAGCACCTCCTCCGGGTAGGTCTGGATCTTCGAGCCGAAGGCGCCGCCGACGTCGGGCACGATCACCCGGGCGGTGTTCTCGGAGAGGCCGAGGATCCGGATCAGGTCGCCTTTGACCGCGTTCGGGACCTGGGTCGAGCTCCACAGGGTCAGCGACCCCCAGCGCTCGTCCCAGTCGGCGATGCAGCCGCGGGTCTCCATCGGGACCCCGGCGTAGCGCTGCGTCTTGAACCGCCCCTTGACCACGTGCGGGGCGGCCTCGATCGCCGCGTCGGCGTCGCCGACTTCGAGGTAAAGCGTGTCGCAGACGTTGCTCGTGTCGTGGACCAGGGGCGCGTCCTCGGCCATCGCCCCCTCCGCGTCGACGACCGCCTCGAGCGGCTCGTAGTCGACGTCGATCAACTGCAGCAGGTCCTCGGCGACGTGACGGTCCGCGGCGACCACGACCGCGACCGGCTCGCCGACGTAGCGAACCTTGCCGCGCGCGATCACCGGCTGGTCGAAGGGCAGCGTCGTCTCCTCGGCGTCGATGCAGACGAGGTCGCCGAAGTCGGCGACGTCGTCGGGCAGCAGCACGTCGACCGTGCGCGGGTCGGCCTTGCAGGCGGAGGCGTCGATGCCGTTGATCAGCGCGTGCGCGTAGGGGCTGCGCAGGATCGCCGCGTGGACCATCCCGTGCATCTTCAGGTCGGCGATGTACTGGCCCTCGCCGCGCAGCAGGCGGGGGTCCTCGCTGCGTTTCAGCGGCGCCCCGAAGATGCGGGTGCCGTTGCCATTGCCATTGCCGTCGGCCATCAGGCGCTCTCCTTCTTCCGCTCGATCGCGTAGTCGACCGCCTCGAGGATCTTGGTGTAGCCGGTGCAGCGGCAGATGTGGCCGCCGAGCACGTCCTCGACCTCCTCGCGCTCGGGATCCGGGTTGCGGTCGAGCAGCTCGACCATGCTCATCACGATGCCCGGCGTGCAGAAGCCGCACTGCATCCCGTGCTTCTCCCAGAGGCCCTGCTGGATCGGGTGGAACTCACCGCCGGGGCCGGTCACCCCCTCCAGGGTGCGCACGTCGGCGCCGTCGGCCTGGACCGCGAGCATCACGCAGGAGCGCGCCGGCTCGCCGTCGACCAGCACCGTGCAGGCACCGCAGACGCCGTGCTCGCAGCCGAGGTGGGTCGCGGTCAGGTCGAGCCGCTCGCGCAGCATGTCGCCCAGCGTGAGCCGGGGCGGCACGTCGACCTCGCGCTGCTCGCCGTTGACTGTGAGTGTGATCCGGTGTTCGCTCATCTCGCCCTTCCGATCGCCTGCTCGAAGGCCCGCCGCGCGACCACGCGCGCGAGCTGTGCTCGGTACTCCGCCGTCATCGTCGGATCGTCCATCGGCTCCCAGCCGTCGATCGCGCGCTCGGCCGCGGCGGCCACCGCCGCCTCGCCGCCGTCGCTGCCGACCAGCGCCGCCTCGGCCGCGCCCGCCCGCACCGGCCGGTCGCTGACCCCGAGGAAGGCGAGCCGCGCGTCGGCGACGGCGCCGTCGCCGAGCGTCACCTGGGAGACCGCGCCGCAGATCGCGAAGTCGCCGTGACGGCGCGCGATCTCCACGCAGGCGGTCCCGGTCCGCGGCCCGATCGCCGGGAAGGCGACGTCGAGGAGGATCTCCGGCTGCTCGACCGCGGTCATCAGGAAGCCGGCGAAGAAGTCCGCCGCGGCGACCTCGCGGGTGCCGGCGGGGCCGGCGATCCGCAGGGTCGCGTCGAGGGCCAGGGCGACCGCCGGCAGCTCGGCCGCCGGGTCGGCGTGGGCGATGCTGCCGCCGACCGTCCCCCGCGAGCGGATCTGCGGGTGGGCGACGTGGGCCAGCGCGTCGACCAGCAGCGGGCAGCGCTCGGCGACCGTCGCGTCGCGCTCGACCGTCGCCTGCCGGGCCATCGCCCCGATCCGCACCACGTCCCCGTCGAGGCTGATGCCGTCGAGGCCGGGGACCCGGCGCAGGTCGACCAGCTTGCTCGGGTAGGTGAGCCGCATGTTCAGCAGCGCCACCAGGCTCTGGCCGCCGGCGAGGACCTTGGCGTCTTCGTCCTCGCCGAGCAGTGTCACCGCCTCGTCGAGCGAGGCGGGAGCGACGTAGTCGAACTCAGCCGCCTTCATGAGTCCGCCACCAGACGCAGGGCCATCCAGTCGGCCATTCGCGGCCGCACGATCGCGGCCATGTTGTGGGCGCAGTGGTCGCCGTCCTGCTCGATCTCGATCTCGATCTTGTCGGCAGGGAAGTACTCGCGGGCCAGCTCCACCTGGCGCATCGAGAAGATCGAGTCGTGGGCACCGTGCATCAGGTACATCGGGCACGACAGCTTCGGCGCCACGTCACGCAGGTCCATCGAGATCCGCAGCTGCTCGCGCGCCTCCTCCTCGGTCTCTTTTTTGGTCACGTAGAGGAAGCCGGCGCGGGTGTGCGGCGGCATCGTGTCGAGGTCGGAGATGTCGAAGGCGGCGCCCCAGGCGACGCAGGCGGCGAAGCGGTCGTCGCTGGCCGCCGCCCGCGGCGCGTAGTAGCCGCCGAGGCTGCGGCCGAGCACGCCGATCCGCGAGCCGTCGAGCTCGGGGCGGTCGATCAGGTAGTCGAGGACCGCCGAGGTGTAGCGCTCGTAGTCGGGCACGAAGCCGACGTCGAAGAACATCTCGCCCTGGCCGGGGCCGTCGATCGCGAAGGTCGCCATGCCGCGGTCCAGGCACATGTTCTCGAACAGCAGGCTCTCCTCCTTGGTGCTCTCGAGGCCGCCGATCAGGAGCACGCAGGGGTAGCTGTCGGCGGGCTCGCGCGGCAGCCGCAGGTAGCCGGGGACGACGGTGTCGTCGACCGGGACCTCGACCCGCTCCGCCGCCGGCGTCAGGTGCGGCGCCGCCCGCACGTACAGCTCGGCCTTCTTCTTCTGGCCGGCCTCGCGCCGCGGCGGGTCGTGGAACCACATGAACTGGGCGTAGTGGTAGCTCAGCGAGGCGTGCCAGAGCCAGTCGCCGGCGGAGACGGTGTCGCCGCGCTCCAGCGCGGCCTCCCCGAGCCCCTCGTAGAGGTCGCCGCGGCCGGCCCAGAAGTCGAACCAGTCGACGCCCTCGGGCAGCTCGCCGGTCCCCGCCGCGTAGTCGGGCCAGGGGATTCCGTCGGCCATCATCCGGCCGGGGTTGGCGATCGCTGCCATGTTCATCACGGCCATCGAGTTACCTCCGTTGGGGGGTTGGGGGGTTGGAAAGCGAGCGGCCCATCAGAGGGCCTCTCCATCGAGGACGAGCCCGTAGACATCGGTGCGGCGGTCTTTGCGCGGCGCGATCAGCGGCCCGCGCACCCGCGCGGCAACCGCGTCGGCGAGGTCGACCGCGACCAGCCGCTCGGCGCCGGCGTCCTTGGCCAGCGGCCCGGCGACCGGCTTGCCCCACGGGTCGACGACCAGCGAGGAGCCGAGGAACTCGATCTCCTCGTGCCGGCCGGCGACCGAGGCGCAGGCCATGAAGACCTGGTTCAGGTTCGCCTGCAGCAGCGCGCCCTGCGCCTGCGGGATCGGGTCGGCGGCGTCGCCGTCGGGGTCGAAGCCGCCGGTCCAGGCGGTCGGCACGCAGATCAGGTCGGCGTCCTGCAGCGCCAGCAGGCGCGCGGTCTCGACGAAGCGCAGGTCGTAACAGACGCAGACGCCGACCCTCCCGAGCCGGGTCTCGGCGACCGGCAGCCCGCGGTCGCCCGGGGCGAAGACCAGCTTCTCGCGATCGAAGGGGTGCAGCTTGCGGTAGTGGAGGACGACGCCGTCGCCGTCGACCAGCACCGCGGTGTTGTAGAGCAGCTCGCCGTCGCGCTCGGCGAAGCCACCGCAGACGAGGCCGCCATGGGCGCCGGCGAGCGCCGACCAGGCGGCGACGGTGGGCCCGTCGAGCGGCTCGGCCAGCGCCTCCAGCCCGGGGCCGCCGAGCGCGTAGCCGGGCACCGCGAGCTCCGGCAGGACGACCAGGTCGGCGCCCTGCTCGAACAGCGAGCGGGCGGCGGCGACGGTGCTCTCGCGGGCGCGGCCGGCGTCGAGCGGCCCGCCCTCGAGCTGCACGATGCCGAGCTTTGCCGGACCGGCCGCCGTGGCCATCAGGGCGAGTCCACCACCTCGTACTCGTCGCTGCGCTCGCGCCGCGGCGAGACCACGGCGAGGAAGCTCGCGGTCCCCTTCGGGACCCGGATGCCGTGCTCGACCCCGCCGCGCACGACCGACCACTCGCCCGGGCCGAGCACGAACTCCTCGCCCTCGACGGTCAGGTGCAGGGTGCCCTCGAGCACCATCGTGATCTGCTCGGAGGGGTGCTTGTGGATCGGGAATTCGCCGCCCTCCTCGAACGAGTAGCGGGTCACGGTCGAGGCGCCGGAGGAGAAGGCGACGCGGCTGACGCCGGGAAAGACCTGCTCGGCCTCGATCGCGTCGAAGGATCCGTGGACGTGGTCCTCCATCACTCCGCCTCCCGTTCCTCGCGTTGCGATGCGGCGACGCTCTGCACCGCCTCGACGATGTTCTGGTAGCCGGTGCAGCGGCAGAGGTTGCCCGAAAGCACTTCGCGGATCTGCTCTTCGCTCGGGTCCTCGACTTCGCGCAGGAACGGCTCCAGCGTCATCAGGAAGCCGGGCGTGCAGAACCCGCACTGCAGGGCGTGGTGCTCGTGGAAGGCCTGCTGCAGGGCGCTGAGCTCGCCTTTCGGCCCGTCGGTCATGCCCTCGACCGTGCGCACCGAGCGACCCGAGGCCTGGACCGCGAACATCAGGCAGGTGCGGACCGGCTCGCCGTCGAGCTGCGCGGTGCAGGCGCCGCAGACGCCGTGCTCGCAGCCGACGTGGGTGCCGGTCAGGCGGGCCTCGTGGCGGATGAAGTCGGAGAGCAGCAGCCGCGGCTCGACGTCGGCCTCGTAGACCTCGCCGTTGATCTCGACCGAGACGTGCGTGGTCGCGCTCATGCGGATACCTCCTGGTTCCGGTTGCGGGCGTCCTCGTCGGCCGCGATCAGCGCGCGCCGGACCAGCGAGCGGATCAGGTCGCGGCGGTACTCGGAGCTGCCGTGGATGTCGCCGGTCGGCTTGATCTCGGCGGTCGCCGCCTCGGCCGCCTCGGCGGCGCTCGCCGCGTCGATCCGGCGACCGGTGAGGAGCTGCTCGGCGACGGCGCCTCGAAGGGGGGTCGGCGCCGCCCCGAGCAGAGTGATCGCGGCCCGGGCGACGCTGCCGTCGCCCGCCAGCGTCAGCTGGACCGCGCAGCCGCCGAGGGCGAAGTCGCCGTGGCGGCGCGCGTACTCGACGAAGGCGGAGCCGCTGCCGGCCGGGATCGCCGGCACGGCGATCTCGACCAGCAGCTCGTCCGGCTCCAGCGAGGAGGTCAGCTGGTTGACGAAGAAGTCGCGCGCCTCGATCCAGCGCTCGCCCTGCAGCGAGACGGCGCGGAAGCGGGCGTCGAGGGTGGTGAAGGTGATCGGCAGCTCGGCCGCCGGGTCGGAGTGGGCGACCGAGCCGCCGACCGTGCCGCGGTTGCGGATCTGGGCGTGGGCGACGTGCTCCAGCGCCTGGTTCAGCAGCGGCCACTCGCGGGCGACCAGGGCCGAGCGCTCGACCGTCGCCTGGCGGGTCATCGCGCCGATCCGCAGGACCCCGTCCTCGCGGCGCAGGTAGGCCAGCTCGCCGAGCCGGTTGAGGTCGACCAGCAGAGCCGGGCGCGCCAGCCGGAAGTTCAGCAGCGGCACCAGGCTCTGCCCGCCGGCCAGCGCCTTCGAGTCCTCGTTGGAGACGAGGGCTTCGAGGGCTTCGCGGACCGAGGTCGCCTCGAGGTACTCGAACGGCGCCGGTTTCACAGCCTCAGCTTCAGATCGAGGCTGCGGTCGCTCTTGCGGCCGCCGCGGCCGAGCACGGTGAGCAGGATGACCAGCACGATCGCGGCGACGCCGGCGCCGATCGCGGCGCGTTTGGCGACCGGCCCGGCGACCACGTTGCCGAGGTCGAGCACGTCGTCGTCATCGTCGTCGGCGATCGGGGTGACCGGCGGCGGCTCGGCCTTGGCGGCGGCGGCGCCGGGCTCGCCGGCGGCCGGTTTCGCCTCCTCGGCCTTGGCCTCGCCCTCGCTCGCGGCGGCCCCGCCGGAGAGGATCTCCTTCTCGAGCCGGGTGGCGAAGTCGCCGAGCATCTTCGAGGCGACGTCCTCCATGATCCCGCGCCCGAACTGAGCCTGGCGACCGGTGATCGCGAGGTCGGTCTCGACCTCGACCTTGGTCCCGCCGCTGGCCTCGGAAAGCTTGTTGGTGATGGTCGCGCTGGCGGTGCCGGTGCCGCGCTGCTCCTTCGCCTTCACGTCGAGCACGCAGGCGTGGTTGTCCTCGTCGACCTCGGCCAGCTTCGCGGCGCCCTGGTAGGCGATGTTCATCGGCCCCAGCTTCACCTTCATCGTGCCGCGGTAGACGCCGTCCTCGCCGCCCGAGTCGAGCTTCGCGCCGGGCATGCAGCTGGCCACGCGGCCGATGTCGAGCAGCGTCTCCCAGGTCTTGTCCAGCGGCGCGCCGACCGTGAACTCGTTCTTGAGCTTGAGGCCCATCTCTTTCAAATCCCTTCGGTTCGCAAGATCAGTTCAGTGCGGCCTCCTCCCCAGGAGGCTCTTAGTCCTACGTTATACATACGCCAGTCACTTGGCAAGACCTTCGAGCAGATCCCTTACCCGCTCCGGCCGCAAAGGCAGCGCGCGGACCGCGCCGGGCTGCTGCACGGCGTCGCCGACGGCGCTGGCGACCGCCGCGCCGACGGCCATGATCCCGCTCTCCCCCGCCCCCTTCGCGCCCAGCGGGTTGGTCGGGGTCGGCGCGTCCTCGAGGATCAGCGTGCCGACCGCGGGCATCTCTTCGGCGGTCGGCATCAGGTAGTCCATGAACGAGGCGGCCTGCGGCTGGCCCTCGGCGTCGTAGCGGAACTCCTCCAGCACCGCGCCGCCGAGGCCCTGGGCGACGCCGCCGACGATCTGGCCCTCGACCAGCATCGGGTTCACGGCTTTGCCGATCTCGTAGGTGACGTGGTAGCGGCGCACCGCCAGGCCGCCGGTCTCGCGGTCCAGCTCGACCTGCGCGCAGGCGACCCCGTAGGGGTAGTTCATCACCGGGTCGACGTAGATCTCGCGCGCCCCGAGGCCCGGCGCTTCGCCGCGCTTGGCGCTCTCGACCGCGGTGCAGGCGGCGGCGATCTCGCCGAGGGCGAGGCCGCGCTCGGGCGAGCCGGCGACGTGCACGCGGCCCTCCTCGACGACCAGGTCGTCGAGCGCCGCCTCGAGCAGCTCGGCGGCGACCCGGCGCGCCTTCGCCGCGGTCGACTCGGCGGCCATCAGGACCGCGCTGCCGCCGATCACGGTCGAGCGGCTCGACCAGGAGCCGACCCCGTCGGGGATCAGGTCGGTGTCGCCGTACACGACCTCGACCCGGTCGAGCTCGATGCCGAGCTCGCCGGCGACGATCTGCGCCATCACCGTCTCGATCCCCTGTCCGGAGGAGGCGCCGCCGATCAGCACCCGGACGCTGCCGTCGACGCCGATGTCGATGCCGGCGGTCTCGTAGACCCCGAGCCCGGACTTGTCCATGAAGTAGGCGAGCCCGGCGCCGACCACGCGGCCCTGCTCGCGCAGCTCCGCCGCCTCCGCCCGCCACTGCTCGAACTTGGCGTCGGCGGTCGCCTTCGCCAGCAGCCCGTCGTAGTCGCCGCAGTTGAGCGTGAACGGCTCGCCGCCGACGCTGAGGTCGGGGGTGTGCGGCATCTCCGCCGTGGTCAGCAGGTTGCGCATCCGCAGCTCGACCGGGTCGATCCCGAGCTCGGCGGCGGCGCGGTCGAGCAGCCGCTCACGCGCGTAGGTGAGCTCGTAGCGACCCGGCGCCCGGTAGGGCCCGAGCGGGGTCTTGTTGGTGAGGACCGCGTGGATCGTCCCGTGGTAGGCGGGCACCCGGTAGGGCCAGGGCAGCATCCCGACGGTGATCTCGGAGACGACCAGCCCGGTCGGCCGGATGTAGGCGCCCTTGTCGTGCCAGACCTCGGCCCGCATCCCCAGCAGCACCCCGTCGGCGTCGAAGGCAAGCTCCAGGTCGTGGGTCTGCTCGCGCGCGTGGTTGGTCGCGACCAGGTGCTCGGCGCGGTCCTCGACCCACTTGACGGGCCGGCCGAGCTGCCGCGCCAGGTAGGGGACCAGGAAGTCCTCGGGGAAGAAGTCGCCGCGGACGCCGAAGTTGCCGCCGGCGTCGGTGCCGCGCATGTGCATCTGGTCGACCGGGATCCCGAGCAGGGTCGAGAGCACCCGGCGGTGGTAGTGGGTGACCAGCGAGGCGCCGTGGATCGTCAGGTGGCCGCGGCCCGGGTCGGGGTCGGCGACCAGCCCCCGCGTCTCCAGCGGCACGCCGGTGTGGCGGCCGATCTGGACGACGTCGGAGACGACCACGGCGGCCGCCTCGAAGGCGGCGTCGGCGTCGCCGAACTCCTTGACCAGCCGCGCCGCCTCGTTCGACTCGGCGCCCTCGTGGAGGACCGGGGCGCCGGGCTCGAGCGCCGCCCGCGCGTCGAGCACGACCGGCAGCGCCTCGTAGCTGACCTGGATCAGCTCGGCCGCGTCCTCGGCCGCGTAGGCGTCGTCGGCGACGACGACCGCGACCGGCTCGCCGACGTAGCGGACCCGCTCGGTCGCCAGCACCGGCTGCAGCCACGGCTCCAGCGGCAC
This sequence comes from uncultured Conexibacteraceae bacterium, assembly GCA_964464285.1. Classification (GTDB taxonomy): domain Bacteria; phylum Actinomycetota; class Thermoleophilia; order Solirubrobacterales; family 70-9; genus VAYN01. Next base: position 10,478 of record CAYXFL010000002.1, on the reverse strand, counting down.
GCCGAAGTCGAGCCGCAGGGGGATCCGCAGGTCGGCGGGCAGGTCGGCGGCGGTCAGCACCGCGCGCACCCGCGGGTGCGCGCGCGCCGCCTCGACGTCGATCGCGGCGATCCGGGCCGAGGCGACCTCGGCCCGCAGCACCCGCATCTGCAGCTGTCCGGCGACGTCGACGTCGTCGACGAAGCGACCGCGACCGCGCAGCAGACGGCCGTCCTCGAGGCGCGGCGCGCTGGCGCCGACTCCCTCGGCTGCGGACGCGGTCGTCGCGCTCACGGGGCCGGAGCCTCCTCGCCGTAGAAGTAGCCGACCGACGAGGCGCGCTTGGTGCTCACCTGGGGACCAGCCGGACGGGCATCGAGTTGTAGGTGCGGAGCATCAGCTCCGGTTCCATCTTGATCGCGTCTTTGTCGACCTCGATCCGCTGCCAGCGCTGCAGCGCCTGCGAGAGGATTTCGCGGCCCTCGAGTTTGGCCAGGTGGCTGCCGACGCAGGTGTGAACGCCGCCGCCGAAGGCGACGTGGCGGTTCGGCTTGCGCTCGATGTCGAGCACGTCCGGGTTCTCGAACTGACGCGGGTCGCGGTTGGCGCCGAGCAGGTCGCACATCAGCAGGTCGCCCTTGCGGATCGACTTGCCGCGCAGCTCGAAGTCTTCCTTCGCGATCCGGCCCATTCCCAGCGCCGGGCTGACGTAGCGCAGCGACTCCTCGACCGCCTGTTTGACCAGCTCCGGGTCGGCGGCGACCTTGTCCCACTGGTCGGGATGGTCGTGGAACGCTTCGATCATCCCGTTCAGCGAGGCCTGCGTGGTGCCGGTGCCGGCGGTCAGCGCCTCCATCGTCTGGCTCAGGCCGTCGTCCCAGTTGAGCTCCTCGCGGGCCGCGGTCATGCAGACCATCACGGTCATCAGGTCGGTGCCCTCCTGGCCGTCGCGCGCTTTCGCCAGCTTGTCGAGGTAGTCGCGCAGCTCCATCATCGCGTCGATCCCGCGCTGGATGTCCTTGTCGGGGACCAGCGAGGGGTCGAGCAGGGCGTCGAAGGCGACCGAGTCCTCGTGGACGCGGGTGAAGATCCATTCGACGTCGCGCTTGGGCAACTGGAACAGTTCGGTGAAGACGTTCAGCGGCATCGGCCGGGCGACCTCGGTGACCCAGTCGATCTCGCCCTCGTCGGGCAGCGCGTCGATCAGTTTCGCCGCCTCCGCCGCGACCACCGCCTGCAGGTCGTTTTCGACGCTGGCGCGGGTGAACGGCTTGGTGAAGACCGAGCGTTTGTGGCGGTGATCCTCGCCGCCCTGGTTGACCAGCAGCCCGTGCATGTAGATCTCGAGGCCGCTTCCCTCGCCGAACGGGCGCTCCTCGCGGTATCCCCGTTTGTCGAAGATGTCGGTGTCGCAGCGCTCGCGGTCCTTGAGCAGCGAGGACACGTCCTCATATAAGGAGACGATCCAGGCTTCGTCGTTGACGCGGTAGACCGGTTCGTGCTCCCGCAGTTCGCTCATCTGGCGGTAGAGCGTGCTCGAGAGGTTCGGATCGTGGAGGTCGAAGTCAAACATCTCTGTAGTTCCCATGGCATACATAGTACGCATTACCAAGTCAGCGAGTCAAGGATTTTGGGCGCCGTGACGGCCCCGAATCGAGCTCAGAGCGCGGATCAGGCCGGCCAGGCTGCGCAGGTCGTGGCCGGGCATGAAGAGGTCGACGTGGGGCAGCGCCGCCGCCATCCCCGCCGCGACCGGCTCGTAGCGCGGGTCGCCGGTCAGCGGGTTGAGCCAGACCAGGGTGTGGGCGCTGCGCCGCAGCCGCGCCATCGCCGTCGCCAGCTCGCCGACGTCGCCGCACTCCCAGCCGTCGGAGACGATCGTCACGACCGCGCCGCGGGTGATCGCCCGCCGGCCCCAGATCCGCTCGAAGGCGAGCAGGTTCTCACCGATCCGCGTCCCTCCGGCCCAGTCGGGGACCGCCTTGGCGGCGCGGCGCAGGGCCCGCTCGGGGTCGCGGCCGCCGAGGTACTGGGTGAGGCGGGTCAGCCGGGTCCCGAACACGAACGCCTCGACCGGGGTGCCGCTGGCGACCAGCGCCTGCAGCATCATCACCGAGGTGCGCGCGTAGGCCTCCATCGAGCCGGAGACGTCGAGCAGGAAGACGAGCCGGCGCGGCACCGGCTTCTGCTCCCGCCAGCGGCGCTCCAGCGGCAGCCCGTCGCTGCGCATCGCCTGGCGCGCGGTCGCCCGCATGTCGAGGCGCGGGCCGCGGTGGGCCGGCCGCAGGCGCCCGGAGCGCCGCCGCGGCAGCTGCCGGACCAGGCGCTCCAGGTACTCGCGCCCGGCCCGCAGGTCGGCGACGTCGTACTCGCGCAGGTCGAGCGTTTCCAGCCGCTCGTGCTGGGAGGCGGCGCGGCGCAGCCCGGCGGCGAGCTCCTCGCCCAGCTCCGCCTCCGGCTGCTCGTCGCCGAGCCGGCGCCGCTCGCTCTGCACGCCGGCCAGCTCCGCGTCGGCTTCCGGCGCCCCTTTCGGCAGCGGCGTGTCGGGCACCGCCAGGTCGTCGCCGAACTTGAAGAAGGCGCTGAAGGCGCGGTCGAAGACCGCCCCCTCCTCCTCGCCGAAGGTGAGCGTGCAGCGCAGCGCCCAGTAGACGTCGTCGCGGACCCCGAGGTCGACCGCCTCCAGCGCCTCGACCGCGCTGATCGTCCGCGCCGGGCCGGCCTCGACCCCGCCCAGCCGCAGCATCCGGGCGAAGCCGGCGACGTTGGCCGTCAGGGTGTCGGCGGCCGCGCTTACACGACCTCCTCCGCCGCGCTCCCGCCGCGGACGCTGGCCAGGATCTCCTCGATGCCGGACTCGACGACCAGGTCGATGTCCTCGCGATGCTTGAGCAGCGCCCCGAGCGTCGCTTCCACCGTCTCGGCGTCGAGCTGGCGCTCGCCGAGCGCGGCCAGCGCCTCGACCCAGTCGATCGTCTCCGCCACCCCCGGGCTCTTGACCAGCTCGCCCTCGCGCAGGCGGGCGACGATCCGGCCGGCTTCGCGGGCCAGCCGCTCGGGGGCGCCGGGCACCCGCGCCTTGACGATCGCGATCTCGCGGGCCAGGGTCGGGTGGCCGATCCAGTGGTAGAGGCAGCGGCGCTTGAGCGCGTCGTGCAGCTCCCGGGTCCGGTTCGAGGTGAGGATCACGAAGGGCCGCTGGCGCGCCTTGATCGTGCCCAGCTCCGGGATCGTCGCCTGGAAGTCGGAGAGCAGCTCGAGCAGGAAGGCCTCGAACTCGTCGTCGGCGCGGTCGATCTCGTCGATCAGCAGCACCGGCGGCACCGGGTCGTCGGCCTGGATCGCCTCGAGCAGCGGCCGCCGGATCAGGAACTCGGGGCCGAACAGCTCCTCGACCCCGTGCTCGCCGGCGGCGCCGGAGGCCTCCAGGGTGCGGATGTGGAGGAGCTGGCGGGTGTAGTCCCAGTCGTAGAGCGCGTGGGCGACGTCGATCCCCTCGTAGCACTGCAGCCGGATCAGCCGCGCCCCGAGCAGGTCGGCCAGCGTCTTCGCCGCCTGCGTCTTGCCGACCCCGGCCTCGCCCTCGAGCAGCAGCGGCTTGCCGATCGCCATCGCCACCGAGAGCACCGTGGCCAGGCCGCGGTCGGCGATGTAGTCGCGCTCGGCCAGCTGGTCGGCGAGCCACTCGACGTCGCGCAGTCCGGCGCGCCCGATCGGGTTGCGGATCGCCTTGGCGCCGTCCGGCGCGGCCGCCGTGCTCACCGGGCCGGCGTCTCCTGCTCGGAACCGGCGGCGCGGCCGCGGATGCTGCCGCTGCCGGACTCCAGCCGGCCGCCCTCGCGGCCGGCCCGCAGGGCGACGATCTCGGCGAGGATCGAGAGCGCGGTCTCGCTCGGGGTGCGAGCGCCGAGGTCGAGGCCGCAGGGCGCCGCCATCCGCTCGATCTGCTCCTCCGGGACGCCCGCCTCGCGCAGCCGCTCGGCCCGGTCGGCCTGGGTGCGGCGGCTGCCGAGCGCGCCGACGTAGCCGGCCGGCCCGGCCAGCGCCGCCTTCAGCGCCGGCTCGTCGAACTTGCGGTCGTGGGTGAAGACGAGGATCGCGTCGCGCTCGCTCAGCTCCTGGCTTTCGAGGTAGCTGTCGGGCCACTCGACCACGACCTCGGCGACGGCGGAGAAGCGGGCGCTCTTGATGAACGGCTCGCGGGCGTCGACGATCGTCGGCTCGAAGCCGAGCAGCCGGCCCATCTGCGCGACCGCGATGCTGTAGTCGATCGCGCCCATGATCAGGAGGCGAGGCGGCGGCGCGAAGACCTCGATCCAGACCTGGATTTCGGTCCCGGTCTGACGCCCGTCGGCGCCGAACCGGCGCAGCGCCGAGCGGCCCTGGGCGAGCGCCCCGCGGGCGTCGCGCTCGACCGCGCGGTCGAGCAGGTCGGGACCGCCGAGCCCGCCGACGGACTCGCCGTCGACGATCGCCAGCTTGGCCCCGGCCCGCTCGCCGTCCACCACGGTCGCGAGCGCCGCCGGGCGGCCCTCGCCGGCCGCCGCGAGGGCGGCCGCGTGTACGCCGGCGGCCTCGCCGGCAAGCTCGGAAACCAGCACCCGGACGGTGCCGCCGCACATCAGCCCGACGCCGGCGGCGACGTCGTCGCTGATCCCGTAGGTCTTCACCCGCGGCGCGCCGCCGCCGAGCACCTCGCTGGCCTCCTCGAACAGCGCCGCCTCGACGCAGCCGCCGGTGACCGTGCCCTCGATCGTGCCGGCCGCGTCCACGTACATCGTCGCCCCGGGCTCGAACGGGCTCGATCCGAGCGCCTCGACGAGGGTCGCGGCAGCGACGCGGCGACCCTCGTTGATCCAGCCGGTGGCGACAGCACCGGCCCCCTTGGTGTGGACCGGATCGTTCATGCCCCACTCATTCTAGAAAGGTGGACGTACCGGCTTACGGCGTTGCCGAAGCGCTGTCGACCGGGGTGACGCCCTTGGTGTCGAGGCGCAGGCGACGGCGGCGCAGCTGGCGGCGGACGAAGTCGGCCGAGGCGGCGGCGATGAAGACGACGCCGATGATGATCTGCTGCACCGAGTCGTCGATCCCCTTCAGCTGCAGCCCGTTGGTCAGCACCGCGATCAGCAGCACTCCCCAGAAGGTCCGTGAGATCGAGCCGCGGCCGCCGAGCAGGTTGGTGCCGCCGACCACGATCGCGGCGATCGCGGTGAGGCTGAGCAGGCCGCCGGCGTTCGGCTGCCCGGACTGCACCCGGGCGAGCAGGATGAAGGCGGCGATGCCGACGCAGGCACCGGTGATCAGGAAGCAGTAGAGGCGGATCCGGTCGACCGGGATCGCCGAGAGACGCGAGGCCTCGCGGTTGCCGCCGACCGCGAACACGCGCACCCCGAAGCCGGTCTGCGCCTGCACGAAGAAGAGCGCCGCGAAGACCGCGAGGACCAGCCAGAGGACCCAGCGGACGCCGAGGAAGCTGTCGGTGACGAGGCCGCCGATCTCACGCGGGACGCCGCCGACCACGGCGCCGTCGGTGAGCGCCAGGGCGAGGCCGCCGGCGATCGTCATCATTCCCAGGGTCGCGATGAACGACGGCACCTCGAGCTTGGTCACGACCAGGCCGTTGACCAGGCCGATCCCGATCCCGACCCCGAGCGTCGCCAGCAGCCCGAGCAGGATCGAGCCGTCGGTGTCGCGCATCACCATCGCCCCGATTACGCTGGCCAGGGCGACCGCGGAGCCGACCGAGAGGTCGAGCTCGCCGGAGAGGATCACGAAGGTGACGCCGAAGGCGACCACCGCCAGCACGGCCGCCTGGGTCAGCAGGTTGGTCAGGTTCAGCGAGGTGAGGAAGAACTCGGTCGAGAAGGTCAGGTAGAGAGTCAGCGCCAGCAGCACCAGCGGCACGAACAGCACGTCCCCCCAGCCGTCGCCCTTGATCCGGGCGAGGGTGAGGCTGAGCTGGCTCGGCGTCTCGCGCGAGCCGCCCGGGGAGTTCTCGGTGGGTGGGGTCTTGGTCGTGGTCATCGTGCGCTCCTGGGCTCCGGTTCGGCGGTGGGCGGTTCGGTGGCGTCGCTGCTGATCAGGTCGTCGAGGACCTTCTCGGGGTCGCGGGTGCTGTCGGCGGTCAGCGAGGCGCGGGTCATCTCCTCGACGGAGACCATCCGCGCCAGCGCCCCGTGGCGCATCACGCCGACCCGGTCGCAGAGCTCGAGCACCTCGGCCGCGTCGGTCGAGGCGATCAGCACCGTGCCGCCGGCCTCGGCGAAGTCGCGCAGCAGCTCGTGGACCTGGGCCTTGCCGCCGATGTCGATCCCGTGCGTCGGCTCCTCGATCGCGAGGATGCTGACCCCGGAGGCGAGCCACTTGGCGAGCAGCACCTTCTGCATGTTGCCGCCGGAGAGCCGCATCACCGGCTGGTAGATCGAGGAGGTGCGGATGCTCAGCTGGTCGCGGTACTTGTGCGCCCGTTCGGAGATCAGCTTCTGGCTGAGCACGCCGTTCCTGCTCACCGAGCCGAGCGCCGAGAGCGAGATGTTGACCGCGACGCTCTGTTCGGGGATCAGGCCGATCGCTTTGCGGTCCTCGGGGATGAACCCGATCCCGTGCTTGGAGGCGTCGCGCGGGGTGCGCAGGCTGATCTCCTCGCCCTCGAGCAGAGCGCGCCCGCGCAGCGGCTCGGCGCCGCCGATCATCCGGGTCAGCTGCGCACAGCCGGAGCCGAGCAGGCCGGTGAGGCCGAAGATCTCGCCGCGGGCAAGCTCCAGGGTGACCGGCGGAGCGCTGGCGGCGACCTCGACGTCCTCGACCCGCAGAACCGGCTCGTGCTTCTCGCGGCGCGGCCGGGCCTCGGTCGGGACCGTCTCGACGCCGCCGGTGATCGCGTTGGCGAGCCGCTCCTCGGTCGCTTCGGAGGGGTCGATCTGCTCGACCATGCGCCCGTCGCGGAGCACGCTGATCGCGTCCGAGATCACCCGCACCTCGTCGAGGCGGTGGGAGACGAAGACCAGGCCGACGCCCTGCTCGCGCAGCCGGCGCAGCAGCTCCAGCACCGTGCGCGAGCCCTCGGGCTCCAGCGACGCGGTCGGCTCGTCGAGGATCAGGAACTGCGGTTTGAGCAGCATCGCCCGGGCGATCTCGACGAACTTCCGTTCGGCGGCATCGAGGCCGCGGACCAGCCGGTAGGGCGGGATGTCGATGTGCAGCGCCTCGAACAGCTCGCCGATCCGGCTGGCCAGCTCGCCGCGGTCGATCGTCCGCGTCCAGCGGTTGCGCGGCGGCGAGACGCTGACGCCGTAGACGTTCTGGGCGACGGTCAGCTCCGGGAAGAGGTTGTAGTCCTGGTGGACGACGCCGATCCCCTGCGCGCGGGCGGCGCCCGGGTTCGCAAAGGAGACCGTCTCGTCGTCGATGAAGATGCGGCCCGAGCGCGGCTTCAGGGCGCCGGTGAGGATCTTGATGATCGTGCTCTTGCCGGAGCCGTTCTCGCCGATCAGCGAGTGGACCTCGCCGCGCTTGAGCTCGAAGTCGACCCCTTTGACGACCTGCACGCCCGAGTAGTCGTGCGAGACGTTCTCGATTCCAAAGCGGCGATGGCTGTCGGCGTTGCTCATCTCGGTCTCACTGAAGTCGTCGGTCTGTCGCTGTTGAAGGGTGGTACGGCACCCATCCGCGATCGGATGGGTGCCGTCCCGTGGATTGCCTAGCTGCAGAAGGAACGCGGTTTTTTCTGCAGTTCCTCGATGTTCTCGGTCGTGTAAGCGAGGGTCTTCGATTCGATTTCCGATTCCAGTTCTTTGCCTTCGAGCGCTTCGCCCATCAGGTCGAGGAGCTGGATGCCCTGTGCGTACCCGCAGAGGCTCAGGGTGTAATCGATTTCACCGGCTTCGACCGCTTCCAGCGCGACCGAGGCACCGTCGGTGCTGACGATCACGATGTCGTCGTTGGCGATGCCGCGCTGTTTGATGGCCTGCAGTCCGCCCAGGGTGAGATCGTCGGCGCCGTACAGGATCGCGTCGATGTCCGGGGACCGCGTCAGCAGGTTCTCGGTCCTTTCGAGGCCGAGGTCGGAGGCGAAGCCACCGGCGTAGCCGCCGTCGACGACGGTGATGCCGGGCTCTTTGGCGAACACGGCTTCGTAGCCGACGATCTGTTCCTCGGTGAACGACTGGCCCTTGATGCCGTTGATGATGCCGACGGTTCCTTTGCCGCCGAGCTGCTCGACGACGAATTCGGCCTTTTCTTCACCGTTCCGCTGGTTCGGGGCTCCGACGAACGCTTCGACCAGCGAGAGGTCGTCGATCTTCGCCCCGACCACGAACGCCGGGATGCCCTGTTCCTGGGCCTGGCGCAGGACCGGTTCGAGCGACTTGCCGTCCATCGGCACGACCGCCATCGCGGTCGGCTGACGGGTCAGCGCGTTTTCGACCTGTTCGATCTGCTGCTCGGGGGTGGCGTTGCCGTACTCGTTTTCGACCGTGGCGCCGACTTCGGCGGCGCGGGCGTCGAGGCCTTCGGCCTTGTCCTGGAAGTACTGGACTTCCGGGGTGTACTGGTTGTTGTAGATGGTGGCGCCGTCGAGCTCGCCACCGCCGGAGGCCGAGCCGCCGGTGGTTGCGGTCTCGCCGCCACCGCCGCCGGTGGTGTCACTGTCGTCGCTGCCGCATGCGGCTACGGCGACGGAAAGGGCCAACACGAGCCCAAGGATTGCCAACGTACGCGCTACCATTTTCCTACCTTTCATTGATGCCTTACTGATTCCGGGTGATGTGTGGGATTGATGGTGTGGGGTGTTGCACGCTGGTGGATTGGGGTTCGTGCAATGAGCGCCCTGGGGTGGGACGTTCAAACTCGTGCGAAACCTCCGTCGACGGGGAGCGTCTGGCCGGTGATGAAGCCGGCGCCCTCGGAGGCCAGGAAGGATGCTGCGCCGGCGACGTCGTCGGGCCGCTGCGGCCGCTTGATCGACTGCGTCTCGGCGACCTCGTCGAAGAGGCCGTCCGGACGGCTCTGGCGCATGTTCTCGGTGGTGGTCAGGCCCGGCGCGATCCCGTTGACGGTGATCTCGTGGGGACCGAGCTCGGAAGCGAGGGCGCGGGTGAAGCCGATCAGCGCGCCCTTGCTGGTGATGTAGTGGACGTAACTGGGGTAGTCGCCGCCGTGGAAGGTGTTGGAGGCGATGTTGATCACGCGGCCCCACTTCTGCGGCCGCATCGCGGGGGTGAAGGCCTTGCTGACGATGAAGGCGCTGTCGACGTTGATCGTCATCACCTTGCGCCAGAGCTCGAGGTCGATCTCTTCGAAGGCGTCGTAGGGATAGATCCCGACGTTGTTGACCAGGATCGAGGCGGTCCCGAGCTGCTCGGCCACGGCGCGCTCGGCGGCGGCGACCGAGTCGACGTCGGTGACGTCGCACTCGACCGCGATAGCGCGGCGGCCGAGGCCCTCGACCGCCTTGACCGCGGCGCTCGCGTCGGCGAGATCGAGGATCGCGACGTCGGCGCCGTCGGCGGCGAGCCGGGTCGAGATCTCGTAGCCCATCCCGTTGGCGCCGCCGGTGACGACGGCGATCCGGTTCTCGTGGTTGATCGTCATCTGCTCAGTCCTCCAGGAAGGCGACGAGGCGGCAGGGCGATGCCTCGCCACCCTCGATCGGGATCGGGAAGGCGCCGATGGTGCAGCGCTGGTTGACCGCGTCGGCGATGTCGCCGCCGGCGTTCTCGAGGTGGACGATGCCGTTCGAGAAGGGCAGGCGGTGCATCACGAAGAGGTCGTCGTGCGGCCACTGCTCCTCGACCGTGGTACCGACCTGCTCTTCGTACTGCTTGCGGACGTCGGGTCGCTTCTCGCGGATCGTCGTGTTCATTGGGTGGTCGCCGGAGCCGCAGTCGAAGCCGGTCCAGGCGAGCTCCATCTCGACGATCCATTCGGCGAACTCGCGGTCACCCCCGGGGTGGCGGCAGAAGTAGCGCACCTCGTCCTCTTCCGGGCCGCCGTTGTAGTACCGGCTGTAGCCCGTGTAGTAGATGAGGATGTCGCCCTTCTTCACCTCCATCTTGTCCGTGATGTGGTGCGGTTTGATCACCGAGAAGTCCTCGACTACGTCCGAGATGTCAACGATCACTCCCTCGCCGACCAGCCGCTCGAGCGGCATCGAGGCGATGTCGGCGCCGCCGCTGATGATGTGGAACTCACCGTCGATGTGGGTGCCGGAGTGCAGCGGCAGCTCCAGCATCTGGGAGACGATGTTGTTGGTGGCGTGGCGCTGGAAGTAGGACAGTTTTGGCGACGGATAACCCACCCAGCCGGGCGTGTGAATGGAGAAGGTGTGGGTCATGTCGACGGTGCGCATCTAGGGGCTGTCCTTTCGGTCGAAGGGGGCATCGGTCCCCCCCGGTGTTGCGAGCAACATAGTCCGACATAGTTCATATGTCAAACAGAAATTAGGTTCAGCCGCCGATCGCCGACATCGACCGCTCCGGCTGGCGGAAACCCGGCTC
>CAYXFL010000001.1:0-155668 GCA_964464285.1 uncultured Conexibacteraceae bacterium | reverse complement strand
GGCGCGACGAGGAGAAGGCCCGGGCCAAGGAGCGGGTGTTCAGCTTCCGCGACGAGTTCGGCCAGTGGGACCCGAAGAACCAGCGCCCCGAGCTCTGGAACCTCTACAACGGGCGCCACCGCAAAGGCGAGCACATCCGGGTTTTCCCGATCTCCGACTGGACCGAGCTCGACGTCTGGCGCTACCTCGCCCAGGAGCAGGTCGACCTGCCGCAGATCTACTTCGCCCACGAGCGCGACGTGGTCGACGTCGAGGGGCTGCTGATGGCGGTCAACGAGTTCTTCCCGCTGCCGGAGGGCGCCGAGGTCGAACGGCTGATGGTCCGCTATCGCACCGTCGGCGACGCGACCGCTACCGGCGCCGTGCGCTCGCAGGCGACCGAGTACGAGGCCGTGATCGAGGAGACCGCGGCGACCCGGATCACCGAGCGCGGGGCGACCCGCGGCGACGACCGCTTCTCCGAAGCGGCGATGGAGGACCGCAAGAAGGAAGGGTATTTCTAGTGGCCTCGGAGCTCCTGCGGATCGCCACCGCCGGCTCGGTCGACGACGGCAAGTCGACCCTGATCGGCCGCCTCCTGCACGACACCAAATCGATCTTCGAGGACCAGCTCGAGTCGATCGAGATCACCTCGCAGAAGCGCGGCAACGAGCAGACCGACCTGGCGCTCTTGACCGACGGCCTGCGGGCCGAGCGCGAGCAGGGGATCACGATCGACGTCGCCCACCGCTACTTCGCGACGCCGAAGCGCAAGTTCGTGATCGCCGACACGCCCGGTCACATCCAGTACACGCGCAACATGGTCACCGGCGCCTCGACCGCGAACCTGGCGCTGCTGCTGGTCGACGCGCGCAAAGGCGTGCTCGAACAGACCCGCCGCCACGCGCTGCTCTCCTCGCTGCTGCGGGTGCCGCACCTGGTCCTCTGCGTGAACAAAATGGACCTGGTCGACTACGACCAGGCGATCTACGACGAGATCCGCGAGGAGTTCACCGCCTTCGCCGCCAAGCTCGAGATCACCGACCTCGGGTTCGTGCCGATCTCGGCGCTGGAAGGCGACAACGTGGTCCAGCGCTCGCTCAACATGCCCTGGTTCGACGGGCAGCCGCTGCTCGGCCACCTTGAGGACGTCCACATCGCCTCCGACCGCAACCTGGTCGACAACCGCTTCCCGGTCCAGTACGTGATCCGGCCGCAGACCGAGGAGCACCGCGACTACCGCGGCTTCGCCGGCTCGGTCGTCGGCGGCATCTTCAAGCAGGGCGACGAAGTGATGGTGCTGCCCTCGCGCCGCACCTCGAAGATCGCCCAGATCGACACTCCGGACGGCGCCGTCGCCCAGGCCTTCCCGCCGATGGCGGTGACGCTGCTGCTCGAGGACGAGCTCGACGTCTCGCGCGGCGACCTGATCTGCCGCCCCACCAACCAGCCGAACGCGAACCGCCGCTTCGAGGCGATGGTCTGCTGGTTCGACGAGACCTCCTCGCTGCGCACCGGCGCCCCGTACCAGCTCAAGCACGCGACCAAATGGGTCGCCGCCGAGGTCGAGGACCTGCGCTACCAGCTCGACGTCGACACCCTGCACCGCGACCTCAGCGCCGAGACCCTCGAGGTAAACGACATCGGCCGGGTCACGATCCACACCACCTCGCCGCTCTTCTTCGACGAGTACCGGCTCAACCGGACCACCGGCAGCTTCATCCTCGTCGACCCCGCGACCGACCTCACGGTCGCCGCCGGGATGATCATCGGCAGCGGTGGCGAGCAGGGGACCGGCACCCACCAGATCGTCGCCGAGAACATCACCTTCCACCCCTCGAAGCTCTCCCGCGAGGAGCGCTGGGGCGCCCTCGACACCGGCGGGGCGACGATCTGGATGACCGGCCTCTCCGGCTCCGGCAAGTCGACGATCGCGACCGCGGTCGAGCACGGCCTCGTCTCCAGCGGCCGCTCCTCCTACATGCTCGACGGCGACAACCTGCGCCACGGGCTCAACTCCGACCTCGGGTTCAGCGAGGAGGACCGGGCCGAGAACGTGCGCCGGGTCGGCGAGGTCGCCCGCATCCTGGCCGAAGCCGGGACGATCGCGATCGCCTCCCTGGTCAGCCCCTACGCGGCCGAGCGCGACAAGGTCCGCGCCGCCCACGAAGAGGCCGGCATCCCCTTCTTCGAGGTCTTCGTCGACACCCCGCTGGAGCTCTGCGAAGAGCGTGACCCGAAGGGCCTCTACGCAAAGGCCCGGGCCGGCGAGATCACCAACCTGACCGGCGTCGGCGCCCCCTACGAGGCGCCCGCCCGTCCCGACTTGGTCCCCGACGCCGACCTCGAGACGGCCGTCCGCCAGGTTCTCGGCCTGCTCGGTTAGATCGCGAGGCGCTTGACTTTCTTCGCCCACAGGGCGAAAAAGGTCAAGAGGAGCGGCTAGGGCTGCGGGGTGCGCACGATCACCGTGCGGCCGTCGCTGAGTTCGTAGACGGTGCCGATCGCCTCGCCGCGGCCGATCACTTTCTCGCCCGGTTTGATCTGCACCTGTTTGGCTTTTTCGTCCTCGGGCACGATCACGGAGTCCTCGGGGACGGTGCTGGCGGAGGTCTCGGTCTGCTCGCTCTGTTTGAGAACCTCGGGCGTCAGCTCCACCGAGGCGAGCGCGGCGAGCAGGAAGGCGACGGCGAGCACGATGCCGACGTCGAAGAGGTTGACCAGGCCGTCCAGCGGTTCGCCGGCGCGGTCGTCGCGGCTGCGGGCGCGGGCGCTGACCTTCACGGTGCCACCGCGTAGTGGCTGTGCTGGCCGACCGGCAGGTGCGACTCCTGGCTGAGCGCCGCGGCGACGTACTCGACGTCGGAGTAGTCCTGGGCGTAGAGGCGGTCGCGGACCAGCGAGACGGTGAAGGCGATCGCGCCGACCAGGAGGCCGGCGACGGTGACGCCGAAGGCGATCCTCAGGTTCTCGGCGAGGGTGTCGACGTCGCCGTCGGCGAGCCCGACGAGGGCGGGGGAGAGGGGGATCAGGGTTCCCATCAGGCCGAGCGCCGGGCCGAAGCGGACGAGCACCCGGGTGCGCTCGAGCCGGCGCAGCGAGAGGTAGTCGAACTCGGCCAGCCGCTTCGAGATCCGCGTCTCCGCGTCGGCGCGGCCGAGCTGCTCGAAGACGCCGCCGAGCACGTCCTCCATCGCGCGGCTGTTGGCGATCGGGTAGAGCGCCGCGAGCGCCTGGTCGCGCTGGCCGGCGGCGAGCCGGGCGCGGCACTCCTCGACCGCGCGGTCGAGCGCCCAGACGCTGCGGTGGCGGCGCTTGACGATCTCGAACAGCAGCGCGCCGATCTCGACGATCGCCCAGAGCAGCGCGACCAGGACGGCGATCAGCACCGGCCACTTGAGCGCTTCGGAGACGTCGAAGAGGAGCTGCTCGATCACGCGATGCCCCCGCGGCCGCGGCCGGGCAGGAGGCCGCCGAGGCCGCGCGCCTCGAGCAGGGCGCCGAAGCCGAGCAGGCCGAGCGTCGCCAGCCCGCCCCAGGCGGCCGGCGGCAGGCCGCCCCCTCCGCCGCTGGTGTCTTCGAGCTGACCGCTGCGCGCTTCCGCCTGCGGCTCTTGCTGCTGCTCGAGCACGGCGGCGTCGGGCACGGTCAGCAGTTCGCCGCTGACCTCCTCACCCGCGGGTTCGGGCGCGGCTTCCTGGACCGGGGCCGGGGTTTCCGGGGTCGGGACCGGGCTCGGTTCGGGGGCGGGGGTCACGGGCGCGGACGGTACCGGCGTCGGCAGCGGGACGCCAGCCGAGCCGCCGCCGGCGGTCGAGGGCCCGGAGGCGGCGCCCTGTTCAGGCGCGTCCTCGGCTTCGTTGCGGCCGCCGCCTTTGCGGTTGGGGCCGCCGTCGATCGGCTCGCCGACCTGGATCGAGATCACCGCCGAGCTGCCGGAGTCGTTGCCCGGCGAGGTTACGCCGACGATGACGTCGTAGCGGCCGGGCTTGGCGAAGCTGTGGCTCACCTTGGCGCCGCTGGCCGACTTGCCGTCGCCGAAGCTCCAGGAGAAGGTCAGTTCCTCGCCCGCGCCCGAACGCTGGACCACGGCGCTGAAGCTGACTTTCTTGCCGGGCTTCGTCTTCACGGTCGAGGCTTCCGCCTTCACTTGCAGCGGCGTGCCTTTGCGCAGCACCACGGTGACCCCCTGCGGGGCGTCGAAGGAGTCGTCGCCGTTGAGGTCGCTGCTGCCGGAGCTGGGGCGCAGGAACCCGGTCCCGGTCGCGGTCGGGTAGACGACCGGCGGCCCTTCGGCGAAGGCGCCCTTGTCGAGCGCCTGGTGGCGGCTCAGCTGCACCGCGCCGCCGCTCGGCCGCTGCACTTCGAGGAAGGAGAAGCTGTACGGATCGGCGCCGGCCGCGTCGATCAGCGCCGCCAGCGAGAACCCGGTCACGGTCTGGCTGGTCTCGCCGCCGCTGCCGCGCAGGACGTAGGTGCGGTTGACCACGTCCTCGCTGCCGGCCAGCGCCGCCAGCGCCAGCGTCTGCTGCTTGCCGCCCGGCGAGACCACGGTCACCTGCGCCGCGTCGGCGCGGGCGCCGGTCGCGCAGAGCAGGGCCGCGAAAAGAACCAGCCCGGCCACGGCGAGGCCGCGACCGGGCTGGAGGATGCTGCGAAACGCTCGCATCCGATGGATCTTAGGTCAGCCTAATCGACATCGCTACGCCGGCAGGTTGATCTGGGCCGCCACCGGATCGAACGTCCCGGTGGCGCCGCCTTTCGCCATCGCCGCCAGTTTCAGCGCTTCGGTCAGGAACCCACCGACGGCGGGAATGCCGACGCTCAGCGGGGTTTCGTTGCCGAGCACTTCGCCCCAGCTGACCGTGCCGCTGCCGGCGACCGCGTCGATGCCGGTGCTGTTGAGGTCGACGACGTCGACCCGCCCGCCGACCCAGCCTTTGTCTTTCTGGAAGCTGTAGACGTTGGCGATGATCCGCGAGTCGGCCCCGTCGATGACCAGGGTCACCTTCGAGATCAGGGCCGCGTAGCCGTGGGTCGAGTTGCAGAAGCCGACGCTCGCCTCGCTGGTCGCGATCAGGCGGTCGTCCCCTCCGCCGGCCGCGCCGGCGTCGTAGCTGTAGCGGTCGATCGGGAAGCGGAAGAACTTCCCGTCGCCGCCGACCGGCGGCGCTCCCGCTGCCCCGCCCATGTTGCCGGGGTAGCTTTCGGTCGCCCCGCCGAGCAGCGCGAACGTCCCGTTGGTTTTGACCGTCGAGCGGAAGGCGCGACGGAAGCCCCAGTTGATCGTGCCGCCACTACCCGTGACCGGGGAGTTGAGGACTGGCAGCGGCTCGAGGCCGAAGTCGACCACCGGTTCCGGCGCCGGGTTCCCGGCGACGATCCCGCACTGGGCGAGCAGCGGCCGGTTGAGGCTGGTTTTGACCGTGATCGTGTCGAGCACGGTGCCCGCGGCGTACAGGTCGCCGAAGGCGGTGGCGCCGTCGGCGCTCATTTTCGCCGGGACGTTCGCCCAGACGAGCGTGTTGCCGCTGTCGGTGATCGTCGGCTCGACCGTGCTGAGGTCGAGGTCGGCGATGTCGGCGCGCTGGAACGGGTACCACTCGCCGTTGAGGTTGATGCCGACGTCCGCGGTGATCCGCGAGTCCTCGCCGTCGATCGTCACGGTCGGGTTGCGCAACACGATGCTGAAGCCGTGTTTCGGCTTGCAGAAGATCACCGTGCCGGCGCTCTCGACGACCAGCTTGTCGTCGGAGTGGTCGGCTTCAGAGCCTCGTTCGTAGGTGCCCTCGTCGGTCGGGAAGCCGAAGTAGGCCGTCGGGGAGGCCATCCCCGGACCGACCGCACTCGCGGTCGCGGGGCTGAGCGCCTGCAGCGAGTCGTTCGGGCCCGCGTCGATGTTCAGCACGTAGTTGCGGAACGCCGATTTGAAGCCCCAGTCGGTGGCGGTGCCGGTCACTTCCTGGCTGGTGCCGGGGGCGAACACGGGCTCCGCGGCGATGCCGTCGACTTTTCCGGGTGCGTCGCCGAAGCCGCCGCCGCCCGTGACCGGAGCGACCGGGCACTGGCTCGCGTAGGGGTACGGTTCCGGCGCCTTCACTTTGGCCGTGATCGGGTCGAGCTCGGTGCCGGCCGGGTAGAGGCCCGTCGCGGTGGCGCCGTCTTCGGTCAGCTCGGCCGGGATGTCGTTCCAGACCAGTTCGCCGCCGACTTCCTCCGGCTCGATCCCGGTCAGGTCGAGCGTCGCGATGTCGGCCCGCTGCAGCGGGTACCAGACGCCGTTCATGTTGGCGCCGACGTCCGCGGTGATCCGCGAGTTGGCCCCGTCGATGGTCAGGGTCGGGTCTTTGAGGACCACGCTGAAGCCGTGGACCGTCTTGCAGAAGACCACCGTGCCGGTGCCCTCGACGACCAGCTTGTCGTCGCTGTAGTCGCCGGGGACGCCTTCTTCGTAGTCGCCCGCGGCGGCCGGGAAGCCGAAGTAGGCGCCGAGGGCGCCCATCGCGCCGGGGTTGCTCTCGGTGACGCCTTCCATCGGCACCAGGGAGCCGGTTTTGACGTTCAGCACGTAGTTGCGGAAGCCCTGCTTGAAGCCCCAGTCGAGCGCGGTGCCGGTGACCGGGTACGCGTCGGGGCTGAAGGTCGGCTCAGGCAGGATGCTGGCGACCTGGCCCGGCGCTTTGCCGAAGCCGGGGTTGCCGGAGACCGGGGCGATCGGGCACTGGGCCGAGTAGGGGTAGGGGACCGGCTGCGGCTCTTCCGGGCCTTTGGCCGGCGGCGCGGGGGGCGCCGGGGCGGGAGCCGGGGCCGGCGGAACCGAGGCCGAGAAGTTGCCGGAGCCGATCCGGCCGGAGGAGATCCCTTCGAGGCCGAGCGCCTTGCGCAGCGCCGTGGCGCCGGCGCCGGTCAGGGCCAGCGGGCCCTTGGCGCTGAGCGTGGTCGCGCTCTCCTGCAGGTTGCCCTGGATCCGGAAGAAGACCTGGCGCTTGCCCCCCTGCTGGGCGCTCAGCGCGGTGCTCTTCGCGCCCGCCTTCAGCTCGACGCCACGCAGCTTCACGCTCTTGCCCTTGGCGCGCAGGGTCAGGGTCGTCCCCGACTTGACCGTGCGGCTGGACTTGTCGAGGTCGGCGACCTTCAGCTTCACGGTCTGGGTCTTGCCTTTGCCGCTGCGCGGGCTGGCCTTGACGCCTTCGCGCAGCAGCGAGCTCTTCGCGCCCTGCTTCAGGGTCAGCACGACCTCGCCGGTGGCGGGGGCGGCGCTGGCGCCGGCGGCGAGCGCGGCCATGGCGACGGCGGCGACGGCGAGCGCGACCAGGGCCTGCAGGCCGCGCCTAAGGACAGGAGGGTGGGAAAGCGAACTCATCGAGCGAGTCTCCTAGCGGTAGAAGTGAGGAAGGCAGCCCTAATTAGGCGCACCTAAGCAATCCACCCTAACAAAGTAGGAATTGAATTTGGGGCGAAATACCCGACCGGGTGGTCGGCGGGCTCAGCCGGCGGCGGCGTCGAGCCAGGCGACGTGCAGGGCGGTGCGGCCCTCGTGCTCGGTGAGGTGGGCGTCGGCGCCCCAGACCTCGGCGAGGCGCTGCGGAGTCAGCACCTCGGCCGGCTTGCCGGTGGCGACCGTCCTGCCTTCGGAGACGACGACGAGGGTGTCGGCGATCGCCAGGGCGAGCGAGAGGTCGTGGACGACGAGCAGGACGGTGATGCCGTGGGCGGTCAGCCCGCGCAGCAGGCCGGCGACCCCGATCGTGGCGCCGAGGTCGAGCTGCGAGGTCGGCTCGTCGGCGATCAGCACCGGCGCCTCCTGGGCGAGGCCGATCGCGATCTGGACGCGCTGCAGCTCGCCGCCGGAGAGGGTGGTCAGCGAGCGCTCGGCGAAGCGGGTGACCCCGGCGCGCTCCAGCGAGGCGTCGATCGCGCCGCGGTCGGTGGCGGTGAGCCGGCCGAGCATGCGCAGGTGCGAGCTGCGCCCGATCGTCACCGCTTCGCGCACCGTGACCCCGGCCGGGACCGGCATCCGCTGTGGGACGAAGGCGCGCAGGCGGGAGAGCTGGCGGCCGCGCAGATCGCCGAGCGCGCGTCCCTGCCAGAGGACTTCGCCGCCGGTCGGCTTCTGCAGCCCGGAGACGGCCCGGACCAGGGTCGACTTGCCGGCGCCGTTGGGGCCGACGACGGCGACCAGCTCACCGGGCCAGAGGACCAGGTCGGCGCCGCGCAGGATCTCGGTGCCGCCGATCTCGACCTCGACGCCGGCGGCCGCGAGCAGGGGGATTTCCGAGGCCGCCGCCATCAGACCGCCTTGCGCAGCAGCCAGAGGAAGAGCGGCACGCCGAGCAGGACCATGAACGGGCCGACCGGCATCTCGATCGGCGCCCGCAGGGTGCGCGCCAGGGTGTCGCCGGCGGCCAGCAGGGCGGCGCCGCCGATCGCCGAGGCGGGCACGACGTAGGTGTGGCTGGAGCTGCCGCCGGCCATCCGCACGACGTGGGGGACGACCAGGCCGAGGAAGCCGAGCAGGCCGGCGATCGCCGCCGAGGCGGCGGCCAGGAGCGCCGCCGCGACGCCGGCGCCGAGCCGGATCAGCTGCGGGCGCGAGCCGAGCGAGGCGGCGACGTCGTCACCGAGCGCGAGCCGGTCGAGCGGGCGGATCAGGGCCAGGGCGCAGAGGAAGCCGACCGCGAAGTAGGGCCAGATCGTCTTCATCTCCTCCCAGCCCGAGGAGGTGAGGCCGCCGGCGATGAAGAAGATCGCCGAGGGGGCGCGCTCGGGGTAGGCGGCGAGCAGCCCGGTGGTGCCGGCGGTGAACAGCGAGAGCATCGCGATCCCGGCCAGGATCACCTTGCCGACGCTGCCGCGGTTGCGCCCCGACCAGGCGAAGGTGAAGACCAGCGCCGCCGCCAGCAGGCCGAAGAAGAGCGCCCCGACCGGCAGCAGCGCGATCGAGCCGGGGAAGAGGATGATGATCAGGATCGCCCCGAAGCCGGCGCCGCCGGTGACCCCGATCACGTCGGGCGAGGCGAGCGGGTTGCCGAGCGCCCCCTGCAGGATCGCCCCGGCGACCCCGAGCGCGGCGCCGACGATCAGCGCCTCGGCGGTGCGCGGCAGGCGCAGCGACTCGACGATCTGTTCGTTTGGCCCCCCCGGCCCGTTGCCGAGGATGATGTCGATCACCTCGCCGAACGGGACCCTGACCGCGCCCAGCGCCAGCGACGCGACCGTCGCCAGCGCGAGCGCGACGAGCAGCGCCGCGAAGACCGTTGCGCGACGCGCCAAGGGGTCCGTCCTAGTTCTTCAGGTAGGCGCTGCGCACCTTGCGGATCGTGCGGGCGATGTCGGTGCCGGCCTGCAGCAGCGAGTTGTCCACCGAGACGTAGATGCGGCCGTTCTGCGCCGCCGAGGTGCTCGACCAGGTCGGGTTGGCCCGCAGGTACTCGGTGAGGCTGGGGATGTCGCTGGCGTTGGCGTGCGGCACGGCGATGATCACGTCCGGGTTTTCGGCGACCACGACTTCGTCGGAGATCCGCTCGAAGCCGGAGCTCGAGCTGACCCCGCCGGTCAGCAGTTCGCCGCCGGCCCTGGTGACCAGGTCGCCGCCCCAGCTGTTCGGCAGCATCGTGAACGGGGTGCGGCCGACGCCGAGGATGAGCATCACCTTGGGACGCTTGCGGATCCCCCTGGTCGCCGCTTCGACGCCTTTGCGCATCCCTTTGAGGACGGCGCGGGCCTGGCGTTGCTTGCCGACCATCTGGCCGATCTTGTACGTGTCGGCGTAGGCGCCGGCGATCGTCACCGGCTCGCGCACGACCACTTTGATCCCCAGCTCTTCCATCGCCTGGTTGCCTTTCACCCAGGTGCGGGAGGAGAGGACCAGGTCGGGCCGCAGCTGGGCGAGCTGCTCGAGGTTGGGCCCGTTCGGGTGCGAGAGCGGCAGCACCTTGACGTTCTTCAGCTGCGGCGAGAAGCGGCTCTCGCCGCCCAGCGTCTGGCCGACCGCGACCGGTTTGACGCCGAGCTTGGCCAGCGTGTTTGCCGCGAACGGGGTCAGCGCGACGATCCGCTGCGGGGCTTTGTTGCCCGACTGGGCGGCACCGGCGGAGACCGGCAGGGCAAGGGCGAGGAACGCGGCGACGAGCGCCGCGAGCACCGCGGCGCGCCTCACGCCGGCACCTGCGACTCGATCACGTCGTAGTTGCGCACCTCGCTGCCGTGGGCGAACTGGCCGTCGGCGTGTTTGTGCGCCATCTTGAAGGCCTCGCTGTTGAGCCAGCCCTGGAAGGCCTCCTCGCTCTCCCAGCGGCTCAGCACCACGTACTCGCCGTCGCGGTCGCGCCGCAGCAGCTCGAAGCCGGCGAACCCGGGGGCTTTGCCGACGTGGCTATCGCGCTGCAGGAACTGCTGCTCGAACGCCTCTCTTTTGTCCTCGTCGACGAAGACGACGTTCATCACGATTTTCAACTTCGGGACTCCTCTCGGGTGCGCGGCGAATCTAATTCCTAGCTGGGCGTACCCAATTAGGGTACCCAAATCGCCGTTTGGGACGGGCTGTCGAGGGTGAATTAGGTCACCCTAATTAGGGAACCCTAATTCATGCTAGGTTGCCGCCGCCCGCTCGACCCCCCGGGTGGGCCACGAAATCCCGAAGCGGGCCCCCACCCGCAGACAGGAGGCTGAAATGCCGAACCACCTCAGCAGCAAGGGCATGCTGCAGGCGGGCGCCGCCCTGGCGCTCGCACTCGTGTTCCTCGTCCTCGCGACCCCGGCCGGCGCCGCCCCCGTCGCCGGCGGCCAGCTCGACTGGGGCGTCAAGGAGTCGTTCCGCAACTACATAAAAGGCCCGATCGCGCACGGGCAGGTGACACCCAGCGAGGGAGCGAGCGAAAACGCCGGCGGCACGTACCGCTTCCCGCTGGCCGGCGGCAGCGCCGACCCCGTGGCGGCCTCGCTCGCCGCCAGCGGCAAAGTCCGCTTCACCGGCCACGACTCCGGCAGCGGTCCGCTGCTCGACCTGACGATCTGGGACCTGCGCGTGGAGCTCGCCGGGTCGGCCGGCACCCTCTACGCCGACGTGCTCAGCAAGTCGCTGGCCACGGGCGAAGTCGAGTCGTTCCCCGACGTCGCCTTCGCCGAGCTCGACCTGAGCGGGATCGAGCCGGTCGCCGCGGAGGAGACGCTCACCTGGGAGGCGGTCCCGGCGGTGCTCACCGAAGACGGGGCGGGCGCCTTCGCCGGCTTCTACGCGGCCGGCGCCGAGCTCGACCCGGTCACCGTGACCGCGACCCTTGGCGCTGAGGAGCCGGAAGTCCCGGCCGAGCCGCAGGTGCCGGAGCCGCCGGCGCCGTCGCCGCCACCGGCTGCGGCGCCGCCGGCCGCGCAGCCCAGCGCCAGCGTCCCGCCGCGGCCGCAGCTGGTGCCGCTGGCGCGGGCGCGGGCCAACGACGCCGGGGTGGCGACGGTCGCCCGCGCGGCCTGCCCGGGCCCCGGTCGCTGCTCGCTGCAGGTGCCCAGGCGGGTGCGGGCGACGATCGCCGGCAAGCCGTTCGCGGCGCGGGTGATCGCGCCGCGCAAGCTCGCCGGTGGCCGCCAGGCGACGGTGCGCGTGCAGCTCTCGCGCGCCGGCCTCGCCGCGCTCGGCAGCGGCAGCGCCAGCGTCAGGGTGCCGATCGTCGTGCGCAGCAGCGGCGAGCCGGCGCGCGCGGTCAAGCGCGTCGCCAAGGTGGCGGTGCTGGCCGGCTGAGCGGCCGCGCGGTTGCCCGGCGGCGACTCAGGCCGCCGGGCGCCGCGGCACCACCGGCTCGCCGAGGCCGTAGGTGTCGTAGGCGCCGAACTCGGCGAAGGTCTTGTGGGTCGGGCCGTGGTAGTCGGAGGAGGCGGTCGGGACCATCCCCAGCTCCTCGCAGAGGCCGAGCAGGTGGGCGGTCTGCTCGCGGGTGTGCGGCGGGTAGTAGGTCTCGACACCGTCGGGCTTCAGGCTGCGGATGAGGTCCTCGACCTCGGCCGGCGCGGAGATGTCCCAGTAGGGGTGGGCGACGACGGCTACGCCACCGGCGCCCCGGATCAGCTCGATCGCCTCTTCGGCGTTGGGCCAGCGCCGGGGCACGAAGGCCTTGGCGCCGGGGACCAGGTACTCCTCGAAGAAGGGACCGAGGTCGCCGGTCGCGCCGGCCGCCTTGGCGATGTGGGGGCGGCCGATCGAGTCGGCGTCGCCGGCCTCGCGGATCGCGTCCTCGAGGGTCAGGTCGAAGCCCTCGCGGCGCAGGTTCTCGACGATCTCGCCGGCCCGGTTGCGGCGTTCCTGCTGGGCCCGATCGCAGATCGGCGCCATCGCCTCGAGGTCGATCCAGTAGCCGCAGACGTGCAGGTCTTCGGCGTAGGGGTGGACGCAGGACATCTCGATCGCCGGCACCAGCTCGATCCCCAGCCGCTCCGCCGCCGCGGCCGCCGCGGGCACGCCGGCGACCCCGTCGTGGTCGGTCAGGGCGAGGGTGGTGACCCCGGCCTCCGCCGCCTGCTCGACCACCTCGGCCGGCGGCAGCTGGCCGTCGGAGACGGTCGAGTGGCTCTGCAACTCGATCAGCACGCGCCCACCCTACGCCGCTTAGTGCCTTTTGCATGCCCTGGCGTCTCGAAGACGACGAGCGCGACGGGATTAGGGTGCCCTAATGAGAGTTGCTATGGTGGCCGCCGTGCTCCGCCGCTCACTCATCCCCGTCGCCCTGGTCGCCCTGCTCGCGCTCCTGGTCGCGGCGCCCGCCTCGGCGCAGCTGCGCTACCTCGGCGACAAGGGGCTGGCGACGGTCGGCAAGGTCGCCTGCAAGGGCAAGCCGGGCTGCGCCCTGCAGACCCCGAAGCGGGTCAAGGCGAAGGTCGGCCAGAAGACCTACTGGGCGCAGGTGAAGGCGCCGAAGCGGATCGCCCCCGGCGCCAGGGCGACGGTGCGGGTGAAGCTCGGCGGCGGCGCGCTCGCCGCGCTCGCCGGGCGAACCACGACGGTCGCGGTGAAGGCGACCGTGCGCCGCGAAGGCAAGGCGCAGGTGAAGCGGCTGAAGGTGCGGCTGCGGCGGGCGGCGCTGGCCGGCCAGCCGGGCCAGCCCGGCGGCCCGGCTACGCCCACCTCAGGCGCGCTCGGCAACGAACCGCCGCTCCTCGCCCGGCCGGCGAGCGCGATCGACGTCAGCGGCGTGCAGGTCTCCTGGTTCCCCCGCGACTCCTGGATACGTTACGTCTCCAGCGGCGGCGCGGCCGGCGACGGGATCCTCTTCTCCGGCGGCGCCCTCGGGATCAACTCGACCGCCTCCCAGTGCCCGGACCGGCCGGCCCCAAGCGACGCTCAGTTGCCTTACCGGGTCGACTTCGCGCCCCGCTCCGGCTGGTATGACGCGGCCAGCGGGACCGCTGGGATCTACGGCGCCGGCGCGGTCACCTTCCGCTGGCAGGGCCACGGGATCGATCTCTCCGCGGCCGACCCGGAGGTGGAGATCAACGGCGCCGCCTCGCGGGCGATCTTCCGCTTCCAGGGCAGCGGCAGCACGCCCTTCCCGAACCAGCGCGCCGCCCTGGTCGGGCTCGACCTGAGCGGGCAGCCGGCACTCAGCAACGGCGGCAAGACCTTCACCTACTCGCTGATGCGGGGCAGGCTGACCGCCGACGGGGTCAAAGTCTTCGCGGGCTTCTACACGCCGCCGTCGAACGACGAATTCGGCTGCGTCTCCGTTTCCTTCACGACTCCCTGAGCCGGGTTCAGGTCAGCCCGCATTCCAGCCGCCGCATAAATAGACTGCGCCGCCGTGTTCCAGAAGGTCCTGATTGCCAACCGCGGTGAGATCGCGATCCGGGTTGCCCGCACGCTGAAGGAGATGGGCATCACCTCGGTCGCCGTGTACTCGGAGATCGACCGCGACGCTCCGCACGTGCGCGAGGCCGACGAGGCCTTCCTGATCGGCCCTGCGGTGCCGGCCGAGAGCTACCTGAACATCGCCAAGATCATCGAGACGGCGAAGGAGGCGGGCGCCGAAGGGATCCATCCCGGCTACGGCTTCCTCGCCGAGAACGCGGACATGGCCCGCGCCTGTGCCGAGGCCGGGATCACCTGGATCGGCCCGCCGCCGGAGGCGATCGAAGCGATGGGCTCGAAGACCCGGGCGCGCGAGATCATGGCCGACGCCGGGGTGCCGATCGTGCCCGGCTCGACCGAGGTCGCCAAGGACGTCGACGACGCCCGCCGCCAGGCCGACGAAGCCGGCTACCCGGTCGCCTGCAAGGCCGCCGGCGGCGGTGGCGGCAAGGGCTTCCGCGTGGCGATGACGCCCGACGACCTGCAGGAGGCCTTCGAGGGCTCGGCCCGCGAAGGCGAGAAGTTCTTCTCCGACGACCGCGTCTACGTCGAGCGCTACCTCGAGGACCCGCGCCACGTCGAGGTCCAGGTGCTGGCCGACGGCCACGGCAACGTGATCCACCTCGGCGAGCGCGACTGCTCGATCCAGCGCCGTCACCAGAAGGTGATCGAGGAGGCCCCGGGCCCGCACGTCGACGAGGAGATGCGCGAGCGGATCGGCAAGATCGCCACCGACGCGGCCGCCGCGGTCGGCTACCGCGGCGCCGGCACGATCGAGGGCATGCAGGTCGGCGACGAGTACTTCTTCCTCGAGATGAACACCCGCGTGCAGGTCGAGCACTGCGTGACCGAGGAGGTCACCGGGATCGACATCGTCCGCGAGCAGATCCTGGTCGCCGCCGGCGAGCCGCTCTCGATCGAGCAGCAGGACGTGAATCTGAACGGCTGGTCGATCGAGTGCCGGATCAACGCCGAGGCCGCGCACAAGAAGTTCGCGCCGGCGCCGGGCCCGATCGGCGACTCCTACCGCGAGCCCTCCGGCCCGGGCGTGCGCGTCGACTCCGGGGTCGAGCGCAACTCCGAAGTGACGCCGATGTACGACCCGATGGTGGCCAAGCTGATCGTCTGGGACGTCGACCGCGAGAAGGCGACCCGCCGCATGCTGCGCGCGCTCGCCGAATACGACTCCGGCGGCCTCACCACCCTGATCCCCTTCCACGAAGCGATCCTCGCCACCGAGCAGTGGGACAAGGGCGAGACCTGCCGCGACCTGATGGAGGACACCGAGTGGCTGAAGTCGACCGCTCCGGCCGACCCGAAGCCGCCCGAGCCGAGCGAGGACGGGGGCGAGGTGGTCAGCCGCGACTACAAGGTCGAGGTCTCCGGCAAGCTCTTCGACGTCAAGGTGATCGGCGAGGCCGTCGCCGGCGGTAACCCCGGCCCCGCGGCCGCCGCGGCCGGCAAGAAGCCGCCGAAGCGCGAGCGCAAGTCCGGCGGCGGTGCCAGCTCCTCCAGCGAGGCGCTGCCGGCGCCGCTGCAGGGCACGATCTTCAAAGTCGTCGTCGAGCAGGGCGCCGAGGTTGCCGAGGGCGACCTGATCTGCGTGATCGAGGCGATGAAGATGGAGAACGAGATCGCCGCCCACCGGGCCGGCAAGGTCACCGCTCTCAACATCAAAGAGGGCGACGCGGTCAACAGCGGCGACGTCCTCGCCACCATCGAGTAAGACCCGACGAGGACTCGACGAGGGAAAGGCGCCTTACCGGGCGCCTTTTTTCTGTTTCTGGCGCTGTTCGCGTTCGCGCTGTTCTTTTTCCTTCTGCCGTTTCACTTCCAGCTGCTGGCGCTTGGTCAGCGGCATCTTCGGGGTGGTTTCGCGGCAGGCGCGGCCGACGCAGGTGGCGAGGCGGAGGACTTCTTTGTGCAGGAAGTTGCGGATCGGGGCGTAGTTGTTGTCCCGCACGATGTTGTTGAGCTCGTAGGGGTCGCGGGTGATGTCGTAGAGCTCTTTCTCGCCCGAGGGCCAGGCGATGTACTTGTAGCGGCCGAGGCGAATGCCGACGTAGTCCTTGGGCGGGGCGACGATCGAGGCGGTCGCCTCGCTGTTGGGGTCGGTGGCGGCGGAGGGGCGGGCCTTGGCGCGGGCGGCGCGCGCGGAGGGCGGCGCGGCGGTCGGTTCGGTGCCGTTGGCCTCGACGTCGTTGGTTTCGACGAAGGACTCGAAGAGGATCGGGCGGCGGGTGCGCAGGCTGGTGTCGGTGACGTAGGGGACCAGGGAGCGGCCGTCGATGCTCTTGGTCGCGGTCGCGCCGGCCAGCTCGAGCAGGGTCGGGGCGATGTCGACGTTGGCCGCCAGCTCGCCGGTCGTGCTGCCCGGCTTGATGCCCGGGCCGCGCATCAGGAACGGCAGGCGGGTGGCCGGCTCGTAGGCGAGGAACTTGCCGCCGGTGAGGCGGTGCTCGCCGAAGAAGAAGCCGTTGTCGGAGACGAAGATGATGTAGGTGCGGCTCAGCTGGCCCATCGCGCCGAGCGTGTCGACGATCTGTTTTACGCCCTCGTCGATCGCGCGCAGCGACTCCAGCTGCTTCTCGTAGTAGACGCGGTAGGTGCGCAGTTCGTTGGCCGAGAGGAAGGGCGCTTCGCGGATGAAGCGGGGCTTGTCGGAGACGTTGCCCTCGTTGACTCCCTGCTGGCGGGTGTGCGGCAGGCGGGCGCCGGCGAACGAGTTGTAGTGGCGGGTCGCCGGCTCCGGCCCGGCCGGGCGGCGGAAGTCGCCGTGCGGCGCGGTGTAGTCGAGCTGCAGGTAGAACGGCGTCCCGGCCGGCGTCGCCATCATCTGTTCGGAGGCGATCCGGGTGAAGACGTCGGTCTCGTAGAGGCAGGGGCGGCCGTTCAGCGGCGCGAACGGGCAGCCGAAGTCGTCGCGCGCTTCGTCGCCGTATTCGCGCGTCTCCCAGCTGCCGGAGTCCCCGTAGGGGCCTTCGATCGCGCCGTTGTTGTTCAGCGTGTAGCCGTAGAAGTAGTGGTGGGTGTCCGCTTTCAGGGTGGTGTGCCAGGCGTCCCAGCCGGGCGGCACGGTGGCGCCGTTGTCGAACGGCTCGTCGCCGTAGCCGTTGAGGAACTTGCCGATGTGGATGGTCCGGTAGCCGGCGCCTTTCAGCCAGGTCGCGAGGTTGTTCGAGTTGGCGCCGCGGAAGGAGAAGCCGAGGTAGCCGCCGTTCGGCTGGACGTTGCCGCGCACGTTGTGGTTGTGCGCGTAGCGGCCGGTCAGCAGGCTGACCCGGGAGGGGCAGCAGAGGGGGTAGGAGACGTAGTAGCGGCTCAGCGTCACGCCTTTTTCGCCGATCAGCGAGAGCGTGTTCGGCATCACCTGGACCGGCTGGCCGCCGGGCGGCGTGAAGGTCGCGTAGAGGCTGTCGATCGTCTGGTCGTCGGTCTGGATCACGACGATGTTCGGCTTCTCGCCTTCCGGCAGCAGCGCCAGCTTGCGCTGCTGGTTGCCCTTCTTGGTCTTCTTCGGGGCGGCGTCCGCACCCGGGACGGCGGCCGCGGCGATCGCCGCGAACAGGACCAGCAGGCTGGCCATGAAGGCCAGTCGGGCGAGCGCCAGGGCGCGCGCGGAAGCAGTGTGTGGTGGGTGCATATTCATCAGGAGCGACGCAGCCGGCTAACTCCGACTACGACGAAGAACCGGCGCTTCCTGCCGGAGTTGCGCCCTGAACGCTAGAAAACGCCGAGGACGGGGGCCTAGGAGGCGCCCAGTTTTTTGACTGCGTCGCGGAAGTTTTTCACCGTCGCGGAGGGGGCTTTGCGCCCTTCGAGTTTCTCTCCGTGGCGGTTGACCCAGATCACCGGGACGTTCATTTTCAGCAGCGGCGCGACGTCGGTCGCGTAGTTGCTGGCGATGTGCAGCCAGCCTTTCTTGCCGCCGATCCGCCGCGCGCACTCTTTGAAGTGGACGGGGTCCGGCTTGTAGCTGCGCACCTGCTGGGCGGTGACCACCAGGTCGAGTTCGGTGCGCAGGTGGCGCCGCGAGACGCCGAGAAGTTTGTCGTCGATGTTGGAGACGATCCCGATCTCGTACTTTTTCCCGAGCCGGTCCATCGCCGCGTTGGCCTCGCGGAAAGGCAGCCAGTAGGCGACGCTGTTGGGCAGGAACTGGGCCCGCGAGGGCTCCACCTCCCAGCCGAGCTCGCCGGCGACTTTGACGATCGTGCGGCGCAGCACCTCGGCGTAGAGCTCGTAGGAGCCGGCCATGATTTCGGCCTGGACCTCCATGAAGCGCTCTAGGAAGGGGCCCTCCTCGAAGGAGAAGCCGTCTTTCGCCGCCTCTTTCTTGCAGGCGTCGACGATGCCTTTCTCCCAGTCGATCAGGGTGCCGTAGCAGTCGGTGGTTACCCAGTTGATGTTTTTTAGACTTGGAAGGGCCATGGTGAGGTCCCACCCGGAGGCGGGGCGGCGGCATTATGCCACTGGCCCCCCGGCCGGGGGAGTGCGCCCCTCCTCACCCGCGCCGGCACCGGCACTTCCGATAGGGTGCCCGCCGCCCCACCGGGGCACTCTCTACTTATGGATCTTCTCGAGTATCAGGGCAAGCAGCTGTTCGCCAAGCACGGGATCGCCGTGCCCAGCGGCGAGGTCGCCGACACCGTCGACGAGGCCGTCGCCGCGGCCGAGAAGATCGGCTACCCCTGCGCGATCAAGGCCCAGGTGCTGATCGGCGGGCGCGGCAAGGCCGGCGGGATCAAGATCGCCAAGGACGTCGAGGAGGCGCGCGCCTACGCCGACGCGATCCTCGGCATGGACATCACCGGCCCGCACGGCGAGGGCCCGTTCCGCGTCGACCAGGTCTGGATCGAGGGCGGCTCGGACATCGCCGAGGAGTACTACGCCTCGGTGATCCTCGACCGCGGCGAGAAGAAGCTGCTGGCGATGGTCTCCGCCAAGGGCGGGATGGACATCGAGGCGGTCGCCGCCGAGGACCCCGACGCCCTGGTCAAGGTCCACATCGACCCGACCACCGAGTTCGACGTCGCCGCCGCGCGGCCGATCGTCGAGGCGGCGAAGCTGGCCGACGACGCGCTCGACGAGGCCGCCGAGGTGCTGGTCAAGCTGGCCGCGGTCGCCGCCGGCGAGGACGCGACGCTGATCGAGGTCAACCCGCTGATCGTCACCGCCGACCGCGAGGTCGTCGCCCTCGACGCCAAGGTCACGATCGACGGCAACTCCCTGTTCCGCCACGAGGACCTGGCCGCGGTCGCCGACACGGTCGACGACCCGCAGGAGCAGATGGCGAAGGAAAAAGGCCTCACCTACGTGAAACTCGACGGCAACGTCGGCATCCTCGCCAACGGCGCCGGGCTCTGCATGTCGACCCTCGACGTGGTCGCGCAGGCCGGCGGCGCCCCCGCCAACTTCCTCGACGCCGGCGGCGGCTCGAAAGCCGAGGCGATCGTCAACGCGCTGGAAGTGATCAAGTCCGACGCCAAGGTGACGGCGATCCTGTTCAACATCTTCGGCGGCATCACCCGCTGCGACGAGATCGCCAAGGGCATCGTCACCGCGAGCGAGCAGATCAACCTCGACCTGCCGCTGGTCGTCCGCCTCGACGGCACCAACTCGGAGGAGGGCCTCGCGATCCTCGCCGAGGCGGGCCTCTCGAACCTGCATCAGGAGAAGACGATGCTGGACGCCGCCAGCCGCGTCGTCGAGCTCGCCGGGAGCCCCTCGTGAGCATCATCGTCGGCAACGAGACGCGGCTCGCCGTCTCCGGCCTGACCGGCCGCGAGGGCTCCTTCCACGGGTTGCGCAACAAGGCCTACGGGACCGACCTGGTCGCCGGCGTCACCCCCGGCAAGGGCGGTCAGGACGTCGAGGGCGTCCCCGTCTACGACTCGATCAGGGACGCGGTCACCGAGGCCGGCGCCAACACCTCGATGATCTTCGTCCCCGCCCGCTTCGCCGCGCCGGCGATCGACGAGGCGATCGAGTCCGGGGTCGAGACGGTGATCGCGATCACCGAGGGCATCCCGGTGCTCGACATGCTGAAGACGTACTGGAAGGCCCGCGAGGCCGGCGTGCGGCTGATCGGCCCGAACTGCCCCGGCGTGCTCTCGCCCGGCAAGGCCAACGTCGGCATCATTCCCGCCCAGTTCTTCGACCCGGGCCCGATCGGCGTCGTCTCCAAGAGCGGCACCCTGACCTACCAGATCGGCAACGAGCTGAAGCAGGCCGGGACCGGCAACTCCTCGATCGTCGGGATCGGCGGCGACCCGATCGTCGGCTCCGACTTCATCGACATCCTCAAGCTCTACGAGGCCGACCCGGAGACCGAGATGATCGTGATGGTCGGCGAGATCGGCGGCGACGCCGAGGAGCGCGCGGCCGAGTTCATCGCCGCCGAGGTCTCCAAGCCCGTGGTCGCCTACATCGCCGGCTTCACCGCTCCGCCCGGCAAGCAGATGGGCCACGCCGGCGCGATCATCTCCGGCTCCTCCGGCACCGCCGCGGCGAAGAAAGAGGCGCTCGAGGCAAAGGGCGTCCGGGTCGGCGAAAGCCCGACCGAGACCGCGGCGATCGCGGCCGAAGTCCTCAAGTCGCTCTAGTACCTCGCGTCGCCAGCAGGCCGCGAATCTCCGCGGCGAGGGCGTCCGCTTCGCGGTCCAGCCGCCGGTGCGTGACGCGGATGGTGCGGTAGCCGGCGAGGAGCATCTTCGGGTCGCGGGCGCGGTCGTCCTCGAAGGCGGCGCGGTGGCGGTGGAACTCCCAGCTGTCGAGCTCGACGATAAGCTTCGCCGCCGGCCAGAGGCCGTCGACCTCGCGGCCGAGGACGGTGACGTTGGGTGTGTACAGGGGGATTCCGTGGGCTCGGCAGAAGCGTACGAAGCGGATCTCCAGCGGGGAGCGACCCTCCTCCGGTGGTGGCAGGTCGGCGAGCAGCCGCCGGATCGGCCGCAGGGCGCGCCGCCCCCGTCCCCGCTCGCAGATCGCTCCGATCTCGCGCGTCCAGGCTAGGTTGAGACGATCGGCTTCGCTGGCGGCGTCCCGCAGCAGCTCGAACGGCTCGGATTCGGCGACGTCGAAGAGGGTGCGGGCGACGGTCGTGAGCGGGAAGCCGTTGTGCGCCGTCCGGTCGGACGGGTCGAGCTTGCCGCGATGCACCCAGATTCCGGCCCGGCGTTCGATTCCTTGGCGGCCGCGCGGGGAGGTCACGTCGATCGGGCGCCGCCCGTGGCTCGCGATCCCCCAGGCGGCCGCCGCGGACCGATGGCTGAGCACGGCACCCGGCCCGTAGGCCAGGACCGCCGCCCACCACCGCGCTCCCCGGTCGGTCCGCCGGTGCCCGACCCCGAAGACCTCGCGGTGCATCGGCGTCAGCCTCCCCGCCGAGAGCATCACGCGAATTCCCTCCTCCCCAAACCCCATCTCCGCCAACTGCCACCGCGCCACCACCCCGTGCTGCCGCGTCGCCAGCCGCGCCACCCCCCGCTCCCTCTCCAGGCGTGTCTGAGCTAGCCGTCCCATATGGACCGTCAAGGTCAAGCACCCCGCAGGCTCTCCCCCCGGAGGACGGCGTGTCTGAGTTCAAGGGGCTATTTGGACCCGTTAGCTCAGATACCCCCGGTGGGGTGGGGGTGGGGGGGCGGTTTGGGCCGGGGCGTTGGTAGGGTCGGGGGCGATGAGCGGTTCGACTATTTCTTTCGCGCGCGGTGCTCCGAGCGCCGACATCCTGCCGCACGAGGCGGTGCGGGAGGCGGCGGCGCGGGCGCTGGCCGAGGACTGGGAAACGGCGCTCTCCTACGGGGTCGGGATCGGCCACCCCGGGCTCTGCAAGTGGATCGCCGAGCGGCACGGGGGTGGGCTCGACCCGGCCCAGGTGATGGTCACCAACGGCTCGCTGGAGGCCGGCGCGATGCTGTTCACGCACCTGCTCTCGCCCGGCGACCGCGTGGTGGTCGAGCAGCCGACCTACGACCGCACGCTGCTGCTGCTCCAGCAGCTCGGGGTCGAGCTGGTGCCGGTGCCGCTGGAGGACGACGGGATCGACCTCGCGGCCCTGGAGGCGGCGCTCGCCGAGGGCCCGATCCGACTCGCCCACGTGATCCCCAACTCGCACAACCCGGCCGGCTGCACGCTCTCCTCGGAGAAGCGCCGGCGCTTGGTCGAGCTGGCCGCCGAGCACGGCTTCTGGATCTTCGAGGACGACCCGTACCGCGAGCTCCCCTTCGAGGGCGAGCCGCTGGAGACGATGCTCTCGCTCGACCGGGCCGACCGGGTCGTCCACGCCTCCTCGTTCTCGAAGACGGTCAGCCCCGGCATCCGCGTCGGCTACCTGGCCGGACCAGCAGATGAGATCAAGGTGCTGGCCAAGCGCGCCAACGAGACCTACATCTCGCCCAACATGCTGGCCGAGTCGATCGTGCTCGAGCTCTGCCGCTCCGGTGAGCTCGACCGCAACATCGCCTTCGTCAAAGGCGAGCTGAAGGCGCGCTGCGACGCCCTGGTGGCGGCGCTCCGCGAGCAGATCCCGGAGGCCGAGTTCGTCGTCCCCGCGGGCGGCTACTTCCTTTGGCTCGATCTCGCCGAGGGCACCGACGCGGTCGCCCTGCTGAACGAGGCGAAGGGCGACGGCGTCTCCTTCGTCGCCGGCCCCGACTTCATGATCGAGGGCGGGCAGAACAGCCTGCGCCTCTCCTTCGCCCCGGTGCCGGCCGATCAGGCCGCCGAGGGCGTCAAGCGCATCGCCGCGGCGCTGGCCCGCCTGCGCTCCGCCTCGCCCGCCTGATTCCGGGCGAATTCTGATCCGCCTCGCCGCCGGCCCGCGTAGGGAACCGGCGGAAGCGCAAACCAGCGAGGAGGCATTCCGATGGCGAACAGACTCGCCGACCCCGTCTCGCGGCGGAGGTTCATGGCGCTGAGTGGGGGATCGGCCGCTGCCGCGGCGGTGCTCGCCGCCTGCGGCAGCGACGACGATACGACCGGCGCAGGCATGACCGGTGAAAGCACGAGCAGCGAGATGGGCGGGGGCGGTAACAGCGAAACCGCGCAGTTCGGCAAGGGCGACCTCGGGATCGTCAACTACGCGCTCACGCTCGAGTACCTGGAGGCGGCCTTCTACGCCGACGTCGCCAAGAGCGGCCTGTTCAAAGGCGCCGAGCTGAAGCTGATCGAAAAGTTCGGCCAGCAGGAGGCCGAACACGTCGAAGTGCTGACCGAAGCGGCGAAACAGCTCGGCGGCAAACCGGCAGCCGAACCGAAAACCGAATTCCCGCTGGAGAACGCGAAAGCGGTGGTCGAACTGGCCGCCACGGTCGAGAACCTCGGCGCCGCGGCCTACCTGGGCCAGGCGGCGAACATCGAAAGCCCCGAGGTGCTGGCGTCGGCGCTGGCGATCCACAGCGTCGAGGGCCGCCACGCGGCGGCGCTGAACGGGCTGCTCGGCGACTCGATCACCCCCGACGGGCCGTTCGCCGTACCGGCGGACGCGAAAACCGTCCTCAAAACCGTCGAACCCTTCATCGTCGGCTGAGCCGGCGTGGGACGAGAGGAGACGAACATGAGTCACGAGGAGCTTGCACATCCGGAGCTGGCGACCGGGATCCACATCGACGAGGACAGCGGGGACATCTCGCGCAGCGAGGTGATCCTCAAGGGCGCGCTCGCCGCCGGAGCCGTCTACGACAGCTTCATGGCCGGCCCGTTCGTGCGCAGGGCGCTGGCGATGAACGGTGGCGGCGATATCGACGTCCTCAACTTCGCGCTCACGCTCGAGTACCTGGAGGCGAAGTTCTACGCGGAAGCGAAACGCCGCGCCGGCGCGCGGGGGGAGCTGAAAGCCCTGGTCAACCTGCTCGCCAAAGACGAGGCGGCGCACGTCGACGCGCTCAAAGCGACGATCAAAGAACTGGGCGGCAAACCGGTCGCCGAACCGAAATTCGAGTTCGCCTACGACGACACCGCCGGCTTCCTCGAGCTGGCTCAGACCTTCGAGGACACGGGGGTCAGCGCCTACAACGGGGCGGCGCCGCAGATCAAGTCGAAGGAAGTGCTCGGTGCGGCCGGCTCGATCGTCCAGGTCGAGGCCCGCCACGCGGCGGCGATCCGCGGCCAGCGCGGCGAAGAACCGGCACCGGAGGCGTTCGAGCCCTCGCTCGGCGAACCGCAGGTGCTCAAAGCGGTGGAACCGTTCATCGCCTGAACGGGTAGGCGGAGTCCGTGGCGATCAGGAGAGAGAAGGCCGAGCGGCTGGCCGACGAGGAGCTGATGCCGCTGATCGGGCGCAAGGACCCGGAGGCGTTCGAGGTCTTCTACGATCGCCACGGTGGCGCCGCCTACTCGCTCGCCTACAGGATCGTCGGTGAGCGCGGCGCGGCCGAAGACGTGACCCAGGAGGCCTTCATCTCGCTCTGGCGCAGCGGCGCGCGGTTCGACCCGAGCCGCGGCAGCGTGCGCTCGTGGATGCTCAGCATCGTCCGCAACCGGGCGATCGACCAGCTGCGGACCAAGGCCGGCAAAGCGCCGAAGCTGACCTTCGACGACGACGCGATCCTCGAGCAGCGGCCGGCCGAGGAGCTGACCGACGACGAGGCGCTGCGGCGCGAGACCGCGACCGAGGTGCGCGGCGCGCTCGGCTCCCTGCCGGGGGACCAGTCGAAGGTGATCGAGCTCGCCTACTTCGGCGGCTTCAGCCACTCGGAGATCGCCGCGATGCTGAACGTGCCGCTGGGCACCGTGAAGGGGCGGATGCGGCTCGGCCTGGAGAAGATCCGCGGCGAGCTGGCGGAGGGGTTGGCATGAGCGACGCGCACGAGAGCCGCTGGTCGGAGGAGCTGGCCGCCTACGCGCTGGGCGCGCTGGAGCCGCACGAGGCGACCGAGCTGGAGGCGCACCTGGAGGGCTGCGAGCGCTGCCGCGCCGAGCTGCTCTGGCTGGCGCCGGCGGTGGCGGCGCTGCCGGAGGAGGCCGAGCGCCTCGAGGCGCCGAAGCGGGTGCGCGACCAGGTGATGTCCGAGGTGCGCGCCGACGCCCGCCGCGCCCGCGCCGCCGGGGACACCGCCGGCGGGCCCAGCTGGTTCGAGCGGCTGCGCGCGGGCGCCTACGGCTGGAAGCCGATCGCGGCGCTGGCGGCGCTGCTCGCGGTCGTCGCCGTGGTCGGGTTCGCGATTGGCCGTCCCGGCGACGAGCAGCCGGCGCCGGTGGTGCGCTCCGGCCAGGCACCGGGCGTGGTCGCGGAAATGATCCCGGAGGGGAAGGGCGGCCGGCTGGCGCTCGCCAACGTGCGCCAGCTTCCCGCGGACCGCGTGCTCGAGGCCTGGGTCGAACGCGACGGCGAGGTCGAAGCGGTGCCGGCGCTGTTCGTCCCCGACCACAACGGTCGCGCCTCGACCACGATCGAGGACATGGAGGGCGTCGAAACCGTGATGGTTACGCACGAGCCGCGCGGCGGCAGCGAGACGCCGACCTCGGACCCGATCGTGACGATGGAAGTCCCGGAGTAGGCGGAGTGGCCTAGCGGCCGTAGCGGTCCGAGCTGAGGACCAGCTGCTCGGGGATCGCGGCGCGCGGAGGCGGGGCCGGATCGGCGCGGACCGAGACGGTCTCGGCGACGCTGCGGCTGACCTCGTGCTTGGTCTCGGCGGAGGCGATCACGACCTTCTCGTCGTCGGAGCTCTCGATCTTGCCCTCGAGACCGGGCTCGAGCCCGGCCGCCCTCAGGTAGTGCAGAAGCTCCTCGGCCTCGTTCTCGAAGCGCAGCACGGTGACCTCGGCGCCGACCTCGACGTCGGCCAGCAGCGAGCCCTGCTCGCGGATCCCCTCGAGGATCGGGTGGCCGTGCGGGCAGGTGGTGGCGTCGCCGATCGCCAGCCGCATTTTCTCTTCGAGCACCGGCGACATCGCGTGCTCGATCCGCTCCGCCTCCTCGTGCACCTCGTCCCAGGGGATGCCGAGCACGTCGGTGAGGAAGCGCTCGATCATGCGGTGGCGGCGGACGATGAAGCTGGCGTGCTCACGCCCGGACTCCGTGAATGTGAGCGATTTGTTCGGGTTCCGCTCGACGTAGCCGTCGTCGATCAGGCGGCCGACCATCTCGTGCACGGTCGGCGGGGAGAGCTGCATCGCGCGGGCGATGTTGGCGCCGGTCATCGGCAGCCCGGCCTCCTCCAGCCAGAACATGATCTCCAGGTACTCCTGCTCCGCAACGGTTGCCTCGCTCATGGGCAGCCGATACTAACGGTGCATCAAGGTCGACACCACGGCCTCGTAGAAGCCCTCGCCCATCGCGCCCTCGGTGACCGTGACGTTGTCCCAGCTGGCGAGCGCGGCGCGCAGGCCGGGGTCGCGCTCGGGGCCGTTGGCGACGACGAAGAACTGCCCGACCGCGGCCGCCACCTCGAGGTCCTCGACCGAGTCGCCGACCGCGATGCACTCCTCCGGCGCGTAGCCCTGGGCGCGCGCGTGGGCGGCGGCGGCGTTGGCCTTGCTGACCGCGCGGGGGACCAGGTGGTAGGCGTGGGTGCGCCCCTCGACCGTGGCCATCGGGGTCCCGATCGCGCCGTTGTCGAGCAGCCGCAGGTCCTCTTCGCCACGCTCGGCGAGCAGCGCGTTGGCCGCGGCGACGTCGACCTTGCCGCGGAA
Organism: uncultured Conexibacteraceae bacterium; assembly: GCA_964464285.1. Lineage (GTDB taxonomy): Bacteria > Actinomycetota > Thermoleophilia > Solirubrobacterales > 70-9 > VAYN01. Next base: position 129,222 of record CAYXFL010000001.1, on the reverse strand, counting down.
GAGGTGGGAGAGGACGCGGCCGTGGTGCCACGGGTCGTGGTACTCGAGTCGGCCCTCGAAGCGCTCGAACAGCGCCCGCGGCGTGCCCCGCGCCTCCATCTGCTGGTAGATCGTGCCGTCCTCGCTGGGCTGCAGGTCGCCGGTCAGCAGGGTGGTCTCGCCGGCGATCGCGAAGGCGCAGCCGGCCTCGTAGATGTAGGAGGGCTGGCCCATCAGCCGCGCCAGCTCGTGCACCTGCGGCTCGCGCCGCCCCGACATCACGACGATCTCGACCCCGGCCCGGTGGCAGGCCTCGATCGCTCGCGCCTGCGCCATCGAGAACTCGCCCTCGGCGTTGCGGAACAGACCCCCGCCGGGGCCGAGCATGGTCCCGTCGAGGTCGGTGTAGACGCAGCGCAGCGGCATCGAGCCGCAAGCGTATTCGTCCGGCGCGCCGGCGCGGTCAGCTAGAAAGGGGGAGTGACGACCTCCCCCGCATGGCGCCTCACCGACCGGGTGCTCGATCTGGCCCAGCCGCTCGCCGCCGGGATCGTCAACGTGACCGTCGACTCGATGTTCGAGGGGGCGCGCAGCGGCACCCCGGAGCAGGCGGTGCGCGACGGCCTGGCGCTGGCCGAGGCCGGCTTCGGGATGATCGACGTCGGCGCCGTCGCGGCGCGCAGCGGCCCGCCGGTCCCGGCCGCGACCGAGGCCGCGGCCCTGGTGCCGGCGGTCGAGGGGCTCGCCAGGACACCGGTCTCCAAAACCGGCGATCCCGTGCCGGTCTCGGCCGACACCTTCTCGGTCGAGGTGGCGCGGGGGGCGCTGGCGGCGGGGGCGCACGCCGTCAACGACATCTCGGGGGGCTGCGAGGAGATGTTCGAGCTGGTCGCGGAGACGGGCTGCGGCTACGTGCTGATGCACATCGAGGGGCCGCCGCGGGTCGACCGGCCCTGGCGCGAGTACGGCGACGTGGTCGACCACCTGCGCGCCTGGTTCGAGGGGAGAGTCGAGCTGGCCCGCAGCCTTGGGGTGGGGATGGAGCAGATCGCGATCGACCCCGGCCTCGACTTCGACCTCAGCCCCGAGCAGGACCTGGAGATCCTGCGCCGGCTCGGCGAGCTGCGCGCGCTCGGGCTGCCGCTCTACGTCTCGCTCTCGCGCAAGGACTTCATCGGTGCCGCCCTCGCCGGCTCCTGGGAGGGGCGCTGGCCGGCCGCCGAGCGCGAGTGGGGGACGGTCGCCGCGGTCGCCCTGGCGGTCCGCGAGGGCGCCGACGTCCTGCGCATCCACGACCGCAGCTCGCTGCAGGCGATGCGGGTGGCGGGGGAGATCCGCGGGGCCGCGCGGAGCGTCGCCTGATGGCCAAGAGCGGGTCGCTCCTCGCCCATCCTTGGAGCGTCGCGATCGACCCGGCGCGGCGCGACGGGCGGATCGTCGCCGAGAGCGCCGAGGCGGAGCGGGCGGCGAAGCCGGTCGGGCTGCCCGCCGCGCTCGACCCGGCGCTCGCCGCGGCGCTGGCGCGGAGCGGGGTAGAGAACCTCTACACGCACCAGCTCGCCGCCTACGAGGCGGCCGCGCGGACCGACCTGGTGATCACCAGCGGCACCGCCTCGGGCAAGAGCCTCGCCTTCAACCTGCCGGTGCTCGACGGGATCGCCGCCGACCCGAAGCGGCGGGCGCTCTACCTCTACCCGACCAAGGCGCTCGCCCAGGACCAGGCGCGCAAGCTCGCCCAGCTGCGCCCGCCCGGCCTGCGCGAGGCGATCTACGACGGCGACACGCCGAAGGAGGAGCGGCCGGCGATCCGCCGCAAGAACAACCTCGTCCTCACCAACCCGGACATGCTCCACGTCGGCGTCCTGCCCCACCACAAGGGATGGGGCGACTTCTTCGCCAACCTCGGCTGGGTCGTCGTCGACGAGGCCCACACCTACCGCGGCGTGTTCGGCTCGCACGTCGCCAACGTGCTGCGACGGCTGCGCCGGGTCGCCCGCGCCTACGGGTCGGAGCCGCGCTTCCTGCTCGCCTCGGCGACGATCGCCAACCCGGTCGATCAGCTCGAACGGCGTCCCGACCAGCCGCTCGGCCAGCTCGACCACGACGGTGCGCCGCGGGCCGGGCGCGAGCTGGCGATGTGGAATCCGCCGCTGCTCGACCAGGCGACCGGGGCGCGGCGCTCGTCCCTCGCCGAGGCCGCCGACCTGCTGGCCGAGCTGGTCACGCACGGCGTGCGGACGATCTGCTTCCTCAAATCCCGCCGCGGAATCGAGCTGATCCAGCGCTTCGCGCGCGAAAACCTGGAGCGGCGGGGCAAGCCGGAGCTGGCGGCGCGGATCGCGCCCTACCGCGGCGGCTACACGCCCCAGCAGCGGCGCGAGATCGAGGAGCGGCTGAGCCGCGGCGAGCTGCTCGCGGTCGTCGCCACCGACGCGCTGGAGCTGGGGATCGACGTCGGCGAGCTCGACGCGGCTATCTGCGTCACCTTTCCCGGCACCGTCGCCAGCCTGCGCCAGATGTGGGGCCGGGCGGGGCGGCGCCGGCGCGGGCTCGCCCTCTACGTCGCCGGCCAGGACGCGCTCGACCAGTTCTTCTGCCGCCACCCGGCCGAGTTCCTCGAGCGCCCGGTCGAGGCGGCGATCCTCGACCACACCAACGAGCAGATCGCCGCCCGCCACCTGGTCGCCGCCGCCTACGAGCTGCCGCTGACCGACGCGGACGAAGAGGTCTTCGGCGAGGGCTGGGGCGAGCGGGTCGAGCGGCTGCTGGAGGCGGGCGAGCTGCGCCGCGCCGGCGGCAAGGTGCTGCCGCGGCGCAGCGACTTCGTCGCCTCGCGGATCGCCCTGCGCTCGGCCTCGGCCGACTCGGTCGCGGTGATCGAGGGGGAGTCCGGGGAGATGCTGGGCCTGGTCGAGGCCGAGCGCGCCTTCACCACGATCCACCCGGGGGCGATCTACCTGCACCTCGGCCGCTCCTACGAGGTCGAGCGGCTCGACGTCCGCGAGCGCCGCGCGCTGGTCTCCCGCTTCGACGGCGACTGGTACACGCGGCCGAAAAAGGAGACCGAGATCTACATCGAGCGGATCCACGAGCAGCGCCAGGTCGCCGGGGTAGAGCTCAACTTCGGCGAGGTCTCGGTCAGCGAGCAGGTGATCGCCTTCCAGCGCGTCTCGATCGCCGAGCAGGAGCCGATCGACATCGTCGCCCTCGAACTGCCGGAGCAGAACTTCGTCACCCAGGCGCTCTGGTACGTGCTGCCCGACAAGCTCAGCGCCGCCCTGCCGCCCGACGTCCTGCTCGGCGCCCTGCACGCGACCGAGCACGGCCAGATCGCGGTGCTGCCGCTGATCGCGATGTGCGACCGCTGGGACATCGGCGGCCTCTCCACCAACGTCCACTTCCAGACCGGCCGCTCGACCATCTTCATCTACGACGGCCACCCCGGCGGCGTCGGCATCACCCGCCGCGGCTTCGCCGAGTTCGAGCGCCTCCTGGGCGACGCCGAGCGCCTGATCGCCGAGTGCCCCTGCGAGTCCGGCTGCCCCTCCTGCGTGCAGAGCCCCAAGTGCGGCAACCTCAACGAACCCCTGCACAAGGCCGGCGCGCTGGAGCTGATGGGGCTGATGCGGAGCGCCTAGGGCCAGAGCTCGCGCAGGGTGAGCACGGCGAAGGCGGCGGGCCAGGCGAGTGGGGTGGTGGAGGTGGGCACGCCGGTGTGGACGTCGACCCGCTCGGGGAGGGCGCCGGCGGGGGTGGCGGCGCGGCGCAGCGCGGTGAGCAGGCGCAGGGCCTGCGCGCGGTCGGCGGCGCGGTCCGGGGAGCCGGGTGAGGCGGCGAGCGCCGCGAACGCCCAGGCGGACCAGGCGGTCGGGGCCATCCACGGGTCGGCGCCGCCGTGCCAGGCGGAGCCGGGGGTGATCCCGTACGGGGTCGCGTCTGCGACCAGGGCGTTCAGGGTGCCGCGAACTGCGGGGTAGAGGCTGGGTCGGGAGAACGGCCGCACCGCCCAGGCTGCGGCCGAGTCGAGCCCCGAGCCGGGGTCGCCGGCCCGGCGCACCAGTCCGTTACGCGTCTCGAAGCCGTCAGCGCGAGCCGCGATCGCGTTGGCGAGGAAGTCACCCGGCTCGCCCTCCCAGTAGTCGGCACGGTCGCGCCAGGGGAGGGTGGACGGCGAGGTCGCCGCGAGCCCGGCGGCGCGTGCCGCGACGGCGGCCCAGCCAGCGGCGTCGCCCTGCGCGGCTCGCCCGGGGACCGGCGATCCGTCGCCGTAGAACCGCGCCGCCGCACCGAGGTCCCGCGCGCGGAGAAACCTCGCCACCTCCCGCGCCTCACCCCGGTACCCCGCCGCCGCAAACGCCAGAGCCGCCGCCCCCGCGTCCCGGGGCCACACATAGGCCCACCCGTCCCGAGCCCCCGCCGCACTCGCCCCGGTCCGCGCATCCGTCAGCGCCCGCAGCGTCAGCAGCGACCGCTCGTACATCTCCACCGCCCATCCCGGCGCCCCGGCCCCGAGCGGTGCAGCCCTGCCCAGCCAGCCCCGGTCCCCCGCCGTCGCCTCCCGGATCACCCGCGCGACGCCAAGGCCACCCCCGTCCCTCCCAGCCGCGCCGTCGGCAACCGGCCCAGCACGACCCACCCTGCAAAGTAGGTCGTGCCGGGCCGGTTGCCGTTCGCTGCGGCAGCGAACCTCGTCGTCAACGGCAACGCCAAGCGATGGCGTGTCTGAGCTAAGGCGTCCCATCCGACCCCCCAGATCAGACACCCCGACGGCGAGTGCCAGCTCCGGGCCGACGGCGGCGACGGTGACCACCACCCGTGCCCGTCCGAACCACCCGACCGTCCGCACGACGCTCGTCCCCGTCAGGTAGCGCTGCGCCACCCGGTCCGCCTGCCACAGCGCCCGCGCCGGCCCGCCGCCGACGCGCACCCGCGGCACGATCCCGGTGTCCGCCGCGACCGTGCCGGCCCGCTGGCGCTCGACCGGGTTCTCGATCAGCGCCCGTCCCGCCGGCCCGTCCCAGAGCCCGACCACGTTCCCGTAGGCGTCCACCGCCCCGGTCAGCTCTCCGCTCCCGACCACCGCCGTGCCCAGGAACGGCGCCGGCATCCCCGGCAGTGCCGCCGGCGTCCGCGGGCCGGCCCGCTCGCCCCCGGAGACCGCCAGCAGCCCCAGCACGGCCACCGCCGCCAGCACCAGTCCTGCACGAGCCCAAGCCACGCCCCAATGCAAGCAGGACCGACTCAGAAACATCAGAGTCCGCTAAGTCGAGGCGTTTGTTAGGGTACCCTAACTTCATCCCCACTTCAATCTCGCTCGCCTGACGATCGGGTGTCGATTCGCCGGATCCGTCGCCCACCTTGGAGGCCTCAATGCCGCTTCGCTCGCCGTCCCCATTCATGCTCGCCGCCGGCCACTCGGCCCGCCTGGCGCGTCGCCTGCTCCTGGCGGTTCTGCTCGTCACCGCAGCGGCTGCGCTGGTCTCCGCGTCGGCGCGGGCGGCCACCGGCCACGAGCTCCGCGAGGTGTCGAAGATCGCCTACGGCAGCCCTGCGGACGGCGGCGAGCTCAGCACCGTCTACAACGCCGCGAACCGGCGGCCCAACGAGATCTCGCGCGTCGCCGGCGACCCCGCCCGCCAGCGGCTGTTCCTGGTCACGCGGCCATACACCGACGGCACCGTCCGCGTCTACCGCGTCGACCTGGACGGGACCGGTCCCGACCTGCTGTCGGAGGCCACGATCGTCGCGCGCAACAACTTCGCCGCGGCTCGCAACGCGGTGGTGGACCCCAAAGACGGTCACCTCTGGGTGCTGATCCAGGACGCGGCGAACGCTCTTCGCCTGCTTCGGGTCGCCCCGGACGACGGGGAGATCCTCGCCAATCTTTCCCTGCCCAGCTCGGCCAGCAGTCTCCAGGCCGCCCCGATGCGGATCGACCCGGTCGGCGACCGTCTCTGGCTCGCTTCGAGCCGGTATGTCGCCAACATCCCCCTGGACGCCGCCCGCGCGCCGGGCGCGACCGAAGCGAACTTCCGGCTCACCGACCTGCGTGCCCGGCAGCTCTACTACTCGGGCGTCTTCCCCAGCGTCCAGATGGCGGCCGCCGGCGTCGCGTTCGCGCACGACGACCGCGTGCATGGCGGTGGCACCGGCCCGTGGACCTACGTCGCCACGCAGGTACCGGCCGGGTTGCTGTGGATCAGCGATCAGACCGCGGCCGATCTCGCCAACCCGGCGCTCAGCCTGACCGCCACGCCCGCGGTCACGCCCGACGGCGGCCAGTCGGAGGGCACCGCGTACTCGATGGCGGTCGACCCCGTCAGCGGCGACATCCTGCAGGCGATCGAAACCCCCAACGACGGCAACTACGGACGGATCGTCCGCCTCGCGCGTGACACGCGCCGGCCGGTGGCGAGCGCCACGCCCGGCGTCGCCGACCCGCGCAACGGCCAGTTCCATTTCGTCGGCGACGAGGTCTGGTGGCGGGGGCCCGGCGAGACGATGATCCTCGACCGCACGACGCTCGAGCCGCGCGCGACCGTCCCCAATCTGCCCACGAGCTATCCCGCCGCCCTCGCCGAGAGCGAAATGCTGCTCGACGGCAATCTCTACGTGCCGGTCGGCGACGGCGTCTCGGTTCGTGAGATGGTCGAGGTCGAGATCCCCGACGCGACCGCGACCTCGATCGGCGGGCGCCGGATCACCGCCGGCGCGATCGAGTGGGGCGTGCGTCAGTCCTGGCGCCAGTACATCCTCAAAGGCGCGGCCGTGGGCCAGGCCGACCTGACCGCCCCCGCCACCGCCCCCGCCGGCGCCGACCCCGCCGGCGCCAGCTACGCCTACCGCTTCCCCGAGGGCGAGGGCGTCTACGACCCCGCCAGCGAGGAGCTGCGCCTTGCCACGAAGGGCGGAGTGCGGTTCACCGGCCACTACTCCGGCGGCACGCCGGTGCTCGACGTCCGCTTCTCCGACCCGACCGTGATCGTCCGCCGCGACGGCACGGCGCTGCTGACCGCGAACGGTCGCGACTCCGAGGGCAACGAGCTCGGCAACTGGCCGTTCGTCGACCTCGACCTCACCGACGTCACGGTGGTCCGCGACGGCGACGCCCGCACCGTCACCTACACCGCGGTTCCGACTGCGCTGCGCTACGACGGGCAGCCGATCTTCCAGAACAACTACTCCACCGGCAGCGCCTTCGACCCGATCACGTTCTCGTTCACCTACCACGAGTCCGAGACCACCACCTGGGATCCCGCGACCACGCCGCAGACCCGCAACGGCGTCCCGGTCGATCCCAAGAACCCGAACCCGGATCCGGGTCCGGGACCCGGCCCCGGATCCGGCCCGGGGACCCCGTCCGCCCCCGATCCCGTCCGCGTCCCCGACGCCCAGCCGACGCCCAAGCCCGCACGAGCAGCGATCCACGCGGCCCGCAAGCGCCAGCAGCTCGACCGGCAGCGCCGCGTTCGCGTCGCCACGATCGCCTGTCCCCAGGGCACCGTGACCTGCCGGATCGCCGCTCCGAAGCGAGTGGCCGTCCAGATCGGGACCCGTCGCTACGGCGCCGCCGTCGCTGCCCCGGCCAAGCTCCCCGCCGGACGATCGGCCACGATCCGGGCCACGCTCCCCAAGGCCGCCGCCCGCAACCTCGAGGGCCACACCACCCGGCTTCGCCTCCGCATCCAGATCCGCGGCGAGCAGACCACCACCCAGACCGTCACGATCGTCGTTCGTCGCTGACGCCGACGCTGCTCACGCGTCACGAGGCGGTCCCGGGGACCCGTCCGCCGATACCATCCCTGCCCTGCGGCGAGGTAGCTCAGTTGGTAGAGCACACGACTGAAAATCGTGGTGTCGCGGGTTCGAATCCCGCCCTCGCCACTGCTGAACGGTTGGGGGTCTCGGGGCGCAACCTTCCAGGCGCGGTTGTGTTCCCTGGGAACTCGAGGGCCGGCGCTGGAATGGGAGGCAGTCGTGGGGAGAGGCAGGGTTAGGGGTGCGCTGATCGCGGTGCTGGCGTTGTTGGTCATGTCGGCGGCGCTGGGTGCCGGCACGGCCTCGGCGTCCAACTGGAAGTTGACCGACCTTCCCGACCAGGGGGTGCGGGCGGCGCTCTATGGGATCTCCTGCCCGACCGAGAAGCTCTGCGTCGCCGTCGGCGGCAACAACACCGTCGCCTCTTCGACCAACCCGGCGGGCGGAGCCAGCGCTTGGCGGGTCGTGCGGCCCGGGGGCGGGGTGCAGGAGAAGTATCCCGGCATGCCGGCCGGTGGGACCTACGCCGGCGGGCAGATCCGTGGGGTCTCCTGCCCCAGCACCGGGCTCTGCGTGGCCGGCAGCTTCGAGGGCGACATCTACAGCTCGGCCAGCCCGGCCGGCCCGGCGGAGGCCTGGAAGGTCGTGCCGCTGACCGCCGCCAACGAGCCGAACATCCACGTCGGCGGCGTCTCCTGCCCGAGCGTCTCGCTCTGCGTCGCGGCGGCATACGGGGGCAAGGTGGTGGTCTCGACCAACCCGACCGGCGACCGTGACGCCTGGACCGTGGTCGACCTGGGGCGGCCCTACGACTTCCGCGGCGTCCACTGCGCCTCGGTATCGCTCTGCGTGGCGGTCGGCAACGAAGGCAGCGTGGTCGTCTCGACCAACCCGACCGGCGGGCCGGAGGCCTGGACCTCGGTCGGCCAGCCGGGCGGCGAATTCAGCAAGAACGGCGTCGCCTGCCCCTCGCCGACCCTCTGCGTCACCGCCAACGCCAGCCACATCGTCACTTCGACCAGCCCCTCCGCCGCCTCCTCGTGGAGCGCGGTCGCAGCCGGCCCCGGGCTGCCGGTCAAAGGCGTCTCCTGCCCGACCCCGAGCGCCTGCGCCGCGGTCGACAACAACGCCGACGTGCTCGTCTCCACCAACCCGACCGGCGGCCCCGGCGCCTGGTCGTTCAAGAACGTGCTGCCCTACCGCGGTCCCGACAGCCCACAGGGGCGCCAGGGGGCGCCGGAAGGCAACGGGATGTTCGCGATCTCCTGCGCCTCGACCGCGCTCTGCGTCACCGCCGGCCAGGAATTCCGGCTGCTGGTCTCGACCGATCCGTTCGCGCCGGACAAGCCAGCGCCGCAGGGACGAGGCGCCGCTGCCTCGAAGCTTCCCCGCGTGAAGCTGACCAAGCACCCCGCGAAGCGGACCGAGCCGCGCAAGGGCGGGACCAAGGTCGTCTTCCGCTTCCGCGCGGTCGGCGCCAAGGCGCGCGGCTTCCAGTGCAAGCTGGCCGGCAAGGGCAGGAAGTTCCGCCCCTGCGCCTCACCCCGCCGCTACAGGCTCGGCGCTGGCAAGCACGCCTTCAAGGTGCGGGCGCTGCCGGTGGGCGGCGGCCGCACCGGTCCGGTCACGACCTTCCACTTCCGGATCGGCAAGCTGACCGAGCGCTCGCCGGTCGGCTCCTGCCCCGAGGGCAGCGCCGGCTCGATCTCCAAGCCCTGCGTGCGCGCCCGCGCTTGATCGAGCAGCGATGATTGCCCCGTGGCAATCGACGCGAGCAGCCGCGAGGTGCTGACCGGGCTGGTCGAGCGGATCGACCTCGACGAGCTCGCCGCCGAGGTGCACCGCGGGGTCGAGGAGATGCCCGAGTACCGCGGCTTCGTCGGCGGCCGCGACGACGCCGCGGATCGCGGCCCGGCGGCGATCCGCTGGAACCTCGGCGCCTTCTTCGCCTGGGCGGTCGGCGAGGGGCCGCCGAGCGAGGCGGAGCTGGAGCGGCTGCGCGAGCTGATCGGCGCGCGGGCGGCCGAGGGGCACCCGCCGGAGCAGGGGCTGGCCGTGTACCGGCGGGCGATGCGCTCGGGCTGGGAGGCGGTCCTGGAGCGGGCCGACGAGGAGGAGCGGGCGGCCCTCGGCGGCGCCTTCGAGCTGCCGCTGGAGTGGCTCGACGTGATCTCCCGGGTGTTCGAGGAAGCGTACGCCGAGCAGCGCGACTCGCTGGTCTTCCGCCAGGAGCGCCGCGCCCGCTGGCTGCTCGAACGGCTGCTCGAGGGAGCGGGGGAGAGTGCCGACGACCGCCGGCTCGCCGAGGCGCTCGGCTTCCGGCTCGGCGCCCCCTACCGCCCGCTGATCGCGGCGCTCCCCGGCGACTCTGCCGCCCAGCACCTGCAGCTGGCGGCGCGGCTGCGCGAGCTCGGGGTGCTGGCGAGCTCCGAGGGCGAGCGGGTCGCCGCCCTCGCCCATCCCGAGCTCGACCTCGCGCGGCTCGGGCTCGGGGCGCGGGTGCTGGTCTGCGAGGGCGACCCCGGCGAGGGCGCCGAGCTGTCCGAGGCGCTGGGTGACCTGCGGGTCGCCGCCGAGCTCGCGGCGGCGGCCGGGGAAGCGGGGCGGGTCGAGCTCGACCGCCACCTGCCCGAGCTGCTGCTGCGGCGGGCGCCGAATCTGGAGCGACGGCTGCGGCGCCGGGTCTTCGGGCCGCTCGAGGAGGCCGGCCGGCCGGACCTGGTCGAGACCCTGGAAGCGCTCGCCGCGCACGGGTTCGAGCGCGCCGCGACCGCCGCCGCGCTGCACCTGCACCGCAACACGCTGGCCCAGCGGATCGAGCGGATCGAGGCGCTCGGCGGCCCCGACCTCGGCGATCCGGGCGACCGCGGCCTGGTCTGGCTCGCCTGTCGCGCCGCGGGCTGAACGGCGTGCGCCCGGGGTTCGGAGCCCTGGAATGCAGCATCAGGCCCACACCTATGTGCATCTTGCACACCCAAAGGCCCGATTGATGGTCGGCCGGCCCCTTTCGCAACGCCTCTCGCGCCCCTAGCCTGCCCGCGTGGCTCTCGACGCGGACGCAATCGTCGTAGGCGCCGGCCTCGCCGGCCTGGTCGCGACGGCCGAGCTGGCCGACGCCGGCCGCAGGGTGATCCTGCTCGACCAGGAGTCGGAGGCCAACCTCGGCGGCCAGGCCTTCTGGTCGCTGGGCGGGCTGATGTTCGTCGACAGCCCCGAGCAGCGCCGCTGCCGGGTCCGCGACTCGGCCGAGCTGGCGCTCGCCGACTGGCTCGGCAACGCCGGCTTCGACCGTCCCGAGGACAAGTGGCCGCGCCGCTGGGCCGAGGCCTACGTCGACTTCTGCGCGGGCGAGAAGCGCGCCTGGCTGCACGCCCAGGGGATGCGCTGGCTGCCCAACCCGGGCTGGCCCGAGCGCGGCGGCTCGCGCGCCGACGGTCCCGGCAACTCGGTTCCCCGCTTCCACATCACCTGGGGCACCGGCCCGGGCGTGATCGAGCCGTTCGTGCGCCGCGTGCGCGAGGCGGCGGCGCGCGGCCAGGTCGAGCTGCGCTTCCGCCACCGGGTCGACGAGCTGACCACCACCGCCGGCGCCCTCGACGGGGTGCGCGGGACGCTGCTCGAGCCCGACGCGGCCGGCCGCGGCTTCGAGTCCAACCGGATCGAGGACGGCGAGTTCGAGCTGCGCGCCCAGGCGGTGCTGCTGACCAGCGGCGGGATCGGCGGCAACCACGACCTGGTCCGCGCCCGCTGGCCCGAGCGCCTCGGCACCCCGCCCGAGGACATGCTCTCCGGCGTGCCCGCCCACGTCGACGGACGGATGCTGGCGATCGCCACCGCCGCCGGCGCCAACGAGATCAACGGCGACCGCATGTGGCACTACGTCGAGGGCATCCACAACTGGGACCCGATCTGGCCCAAGCACGCGATCCGGATCATCCCCGGCCCCTCGCCGCTCTGGTTCGACGCCCGCGGCGGCCGCCTCCCGGCGCCCTTCTATCCCGGCTTCGACACGCTCGGCACGCTCGGGCACCTGCGCCGCACCGGCCACGACCACTCCTGGTTCGTGCTCAACGCGCGGATCATCGAAAAGGAGTTCGCGCTCTCCGGCTCCGAGCAGAACCCGGACACCACCTCGAAGAGCCTGCGCGCGGTGCTGCGTGAACGGATCGGCAAGGGGCCGCCGGCCCCGGTGCAGGCGTTCATGGACCACGGCGAGGACTTCATCGTCGAGCGCCGCCTGCCCGACCTGGTCGCGCGGATGAACGCGCTGATCGGCGAGGACCTGGTCGACCGCGCCGAGCTCGAGGCGCAGATCGCCGCCCGCGACCTCGCCGTCGTCAACCGCTACTCGAAGGACCCGCAGGTGACGGCGATCCACGGCGCCCGCGCCTACTTCGCCGACAAGGTGACCCGGGTGGCGAAGCCGCACCGGCTCACCGACCCCGCGGCCGGCCCGCTGATCGCGGTGCGCCTGCGGGTGCTGACCCGCAAGTCGCTGGGCGGCCTCGAGACCGACCTCGACTCGCGCGCCCTGGGCGGCGACGGCGAGCCGCTGCCCGGCCTCTACGCGGCCGGCGAGGTGGCCGGCTTCGGCGGCGGCGGCGTGCACGGCTACCGCTCGCTCGAGGGCACCTTCCTCGGCGGCTGCATCTTCTCCGGCCGCGCCGCCGGCCGCGCGGCGGCCCGGGACACGGGCTGAGGCCCGGGAGCCGGGATGGACAGCCCGCTGCTCGCCGAGGTGCTGCTGCCGGTCGCGATCGCGGTGATCATGGGCAGCCTCGGCCTGGCGCTGACCCCGGCCGACTTCCGCCGCGTGATCAAGGCCCCGCGCGGGGTCGCGATCGGGATGCTCAACCTGGCGCTGATCTCGCCGCTGCTCGCCTTCGCGGTCGCCGAGCTGTTCGCGCTGCCGCCGGAGCTGGCGGTCGGGCTGGTCCTGCTCGGGGCCTCGCCCGGCGGGATGATGGCCAACATGCTGACCCACCTCTCGCGTGGGGACACGGCGCTCTCGCTGACGATGACCGCGATCAGCAGCGTCGCCGCGGTGGTCACGGTGCCGGTCGTGCTCGAGCTCAGCTCCGGCCACTTCGGCGCCGACGGCCTCGGCGAGGTCAGCATGCTCGGCGTCGTCGCCCTCGTCTTCGCGGTGACGATCATCCCGGTCGCGATCGGGATGTCGGTGCGCCAGCGCTGGCCGGAGCGGACCGAGGAGCTCTACCCGCGCGTGCGCAACGTCTCCCTCGTCCTCTTCGCCGTCGTCGTCGCCGGCGCGATCGTCAGCGAGTACGACACCGTCGCCGAGAACGTCGCCGACGTCGCCGCCGCGGCCCTGACCCTCAACCTGGCGGCGATGACGATCTCCTTCGCGATCTCCAGGCTGGCCCGCCTCGACGACCGCCAGTCGACCGCGATCGCGCTCGAGCTCGGCGTCCACAACGCGACCCTGGCGATCGCCGTCGGCGCCTCGCTGGCCTCCGAGGTGACGATCCCGGCCGCCGTCTACAGCAGCTTCATGCTCTTCACCGGCGGCGCCTTCGCCTGGGTGATGCGCTCACGCAACGCGGGCGTGGCCGAGGAGCCGGCGGCCGAGCTGAGTGGCTGACTAGCTGGTCGCGCTCTGGCGCTCGCGCCGCACGAGCCACCAGTCGACCACGTAGCCGCCGAACGGCAGCACCGCGCCGACCATGATCCAGAAGGTCTGCTTGCCGGTCCAGCCGGCGTCGTTGCGGAGCACCCAGGCGAGCCAGATGTAGGCGACGAAGAGGAGGCCGTGCAGCGGGCCGAGGATCTGCACGCCGATCTCGTTGTCGGCGGTGCGTTTGATCACCGAGGCGATCAGGAGGGCGAGAAAGCTGGTCGCCTCGAGCAGGGCAACCCAACGGAAGGTCCGCAGATTCATCGGCACCGAACCCTAGTGGGGCGCGGACCTCGGCGGGGGTGATGCTGCTCACGCTCGCGGGCGTCGGGCGCTCAGCTCCCGGTCAGCGAGAAGTGCTGGTAGTCCTTCGGCCACGACCAGTCGCCGCCCCACTCCCAGCCGATCGCGGCGAAGGCGCGGACGACGTTGCCGCCGCGGTGGACCAGGCCCTTGGCGCGCAGGGAGCGGTCGCCGAAGCGGGCGCCCGCCGGGGGCGAGAAGTAGCCGGCGCCGTCGGTGTAGGGGTTCTCGACCGGGTTGAGGTCGAGCGCGCGGCCGTAGGCGTGTTCGGACCAGCGGCTGGTGCCGGAGACGTAGCGGCAGTTGAAGGCGGAGGTGTTGTCGGCGGCCATGCTGCGGCGGTCGTCGGCGCCGTAGGCGTCGACCAGGCGCATCTCGCGGATCGGGAAGCGGTGGCGGAAGAGTCGCCGCAGCACCCGGACCATGTCGCGGGCCGAGTCCTCGTGGACGACGAGACGGCCGCGGTGGACGCGCCCGTCGAAGCCCCAGTGGCGGACCTTCAGCAGTCGCAGGTCGGCGAGGCCGACGGGGCAGCCCGGCCGCCAGGAGACCCCGGTCATCCGCTCCCTGGTCGCGGTGTCGATCGGGCCGGAGGAGAAGGCGGGGCGGGCGCTCGCCGGCCCGGGCAGGGAGAGCAGGAGGGCGGCCGCGGCCGTCACCGCGAGCAGCGCGCTGGCTCGGCGCTTCATCGCCATCACGATAATCCGCCGCGTGGCGCCGGTCCGACACCCGTGGCGCAGGCTGGCGGCGATCTACGCCGGCGGGGTCGCCGGGGCGCTGCTCCGGGTCGGCCTCGCGCAGGCCTTCCCGCCGGCCCCGGGCGCCTGGCCCTGGCCGACCTTCGTCGCCAACCTCGCCGGGGCGCTGCTGCTCGGCTACTTCTACGCGCTCACCCGCGACCACCCGGAGGAGCGGCTCGCGCACCCGTTCCTCGCCACCGGCATCTGCGGCACCCTGACCACCTTCTCGACCCTCCAGCTGGAGCTCTACGAGCTGCTCGGCGAGGGCGCCATCGGGCTCGCCGCCGGCTACTGCGCCGCCACCCTCGCCGCCGGCTACCTGCTGCTGCGGCTGGGGATCGCGCTCGAGTCGCGGCGTCCGGCGCGGGTCCGCGAGGCCCTGGACGCGGCGCGGTGAGCGCACCGGCCTGGATCGCGGTCGGGCTGCTCGGCGGCCTCGCCGCCGGCGCCCGCTTCCTGCTCGACCTGGCGGTCTCCGAACGCTGGCCGCACCGCTTCCCGCTCGGGATCCTCGTCGTCAACCTGCTCGGCGCGCTGACCCTCGGCGCGCTCGCCGGCGCCGGCCTCGACGGCGAGGCCTTCGTGGTCGTCGCCGGCGGCGCGATCGGCTCCTTCACCACCTTCTCGACCTGGGTCCTCGACGCCCACCGGCTCGAGCGCGGCGGCCACCGCGACCTCGCCCTGCTCAACATCGGCCTCGCGCTCGCCGCCGGCTTCGCCGCCCTCGCCCTCGGCCACTGGCTCGGCTCCCTGCTCTGACTCTTTTTGGACTGAATCCAGACTGGGTACGCTGGATCTGCCGATGCCGGGCGACGAGCAGAAGCGGCGGAGCAGCGACCTGCGCGACCACGCGATCGTGCAGAAGCTGCAGGAGTTCAAGCACGAGGCGGGCCCGGAGCGGGTCGTCCACGCCAAGGGCAGCGGCGCCCACGGCTTCTTCGAAGCGACCGAGGACGTCTCCGCGCTGACCGAGGCGGCGCTGTTCGGCAAGGGCACGAGGACGCCGCTCTTCCTGCGCTTCTCGACCGAAGCGGGCGAGCTCGGCTCCGCCGACACGGTCCGCGACCCGCGCGGCTTCGCGGTCAAGTTCTACGCCGAGCAGGGCAACTACGACCTGGTCGGCAACAACACGCCCGTCTACTTCATCCGCGACCCGGCCAAGTTCCCCGACCTCGTCCACGCCCACAAGCGGCTGGCCGACACCGGGCTGCACTCGAACGAGATGCAGTGGGACTTCTGGACGCTGGCGCCGGAGACCGCCCACCAGGTGACGATCCTGATGTCCGGGCGCGGCACCCCGCGCACCCTGCGCCACATGAACGGGTACGGCGGCCACACCTTCTCCTGGGTCAACGGCGGCGGCGAGAAGTTCTGGGTCAAGTACCACTTCAAGACGCTGCAGGGGATCGAGAACCAGACCGAAGCCGAGGCGCTGGCGCTGGCCGCCGAGGACCCCGACGCGCACCGCCGCGACCTGCGCCGCGCGATCGACGCCGGCGAGGCGCCCGAGTGGCGGCTCGAGGTGCAGGCGATGCCGTTTGCCGAGGCCGCTGAGTACCGCTTCAACCCGTTCGACCTGACCAAGGTCTGGCCGCACGCCGACTACCCGCCGGTCGAGGCCGGCCGGCTCGTCCTCGACCGCAACCCCGAGCACTTCGACGAGGTCGAGCGGGTCGGCTTCTCGCCCGCCAACCTGGTGCCCGGGATCGGCCTCAGCCCCGACCCGATGCTGCTGGCGCGGATCCCCAGCTACCACGAGCCGCACCCGGCGCTCGGCGGCGGCGACGAGGAGCTGCGGATCGACGACGCCCGGCACGCCGAGGACGACGACTTCGTCCAGGCGGGCGCGCTCTACCGCGAGGTGATGGGCGAGGCCGAGCGTGAGGAGCTGGTCGCGAACGTGGTCGGCCACGCCGCCGGCGTCTCCGCCGAGGTCGAGGACCGCATCGTGCACTACTGGACCCAGGTCGACTCGGTGCTCGGGGCCCGCGTCGCCGCCGGCCTCCAGCGCGTCCGCATCCGTCTCTAACTTGAGACGGGATGGACGCCGGGCAGCAGATCTCCATCCCGACCCCGCCGGAACCGCGGGTGCCCCTGGCCGAGATGGAGGACGGGGCGCGGGTGCGCGGCGTCTATGCGGTGCGCGAGCGGGAGCTGCGGCGCAAGCGCAACGGCGAGCCCTGGCTGCGGCTCGGCCTTGGCGACGCCAGCGGCGCTGCCGAGGCGGTCTCCTGGGAGGGAGCCGAGGAGCTCTACGCGCTCTGCGAGAAGGGCTGCGCGGTTTTCGTGACGGGCGTGTTCGAGCGCAGCGAGCGGTGGGGGCCGAAGATCAAGCTGAGCACGGTGCGGCTGGCCGAGGCCGACGAGTACGAGGCGGCCGACCTGGCGCCCTCCTCGGAGATCTCGCTGGAGCAGCTGGAGTCCGGCCTGCGCGAGCTGCTGGCGACGATCGAGGACACCCAGCTGCGCGAACTGCTCGACTACTTCTTCGGCGAGCTCTCGCCGAGCTGGCACCGCTTCCGCGACGCGCCGGCGGCGAAGGTCTACCACCAGGCCTACCAGCACGGGCTGCTCGAGCACTCGCTCTCGGTTGCCCAGGCGGTCAACGCGGCGGCCGGCTTCTTCCCCGGGATCGACCGCGAAGTCGCGGTCGCCGGGGCGCTGCTGCACGACGTCGGCAAGCTGGTCGCCTACAACGACGACCCGCTGGCGATCGACCTCACCGACGCCGGCCGGCTCGAAGGCGAGATCCCGCTCGGCTACTACGCGGTGCGCCGCAAGATCGAGGAGTTCGCCGACTTCGACCCCGGCCTCGCCCGCGCGATCCTCCACATCATCCTCAGCCACCACGGCTCGCTCGAGCACGGCTCCCCGGTCGTCCCCGCCACCCGCGAGGCGGTGCTCGTCCACATGATCGACAACCTCGGCGGCCGCCTCGGCAGCTTCGACCGGCTCGAGCGCCAGCTCCCCGCCGGCGAGTCCTGGTCCGGCTTCGACCGCGCCCTTTCCGGCTCGGCCTACTTCGCCAACCGCGACGCGGCTTAGTAGTTCACGGTCAGCAGCTGGTCGACCGGGGCGAAGTCGTCGCGGAGGACCTCGGCGCCGGCGGCGATCGCGGCGACCTCGGGGCGGCGGTAGAAGGCCGGGGCGGGGGATTCGGTCAGCCGCGGGGCGGCGATCGGGCGCTCGGAGGCGAGCACGACGACGTTGCCGCCGTAGGGCAGGCCGTCTTCGCCGGGGTCGGCGAGCACGGCGACGAAGCGGAAGCGCTCGCGCAGGGTGGCGAGCTCGGCCTCGACGAAGGCGAGCGGCCCTTCGTCGATCAGGTTGAGCGCGTAGAGGCCGCCCGGACGCAGCACCCGCCGCACCTCGTCGAGCCACTCGACCGTGGTCAGGTGCCAGGGCACCGAGTAGCCGCTGAAGGCGTCGCCGACGACGACGTCGGCGCTTGCTCCGGGCAGCTTCAGCGCGGTCACCCGCGCGTCGCCGACCTTCACCCGCAGGTCGGCGGAGGGGCGCAGCCCGAGCCGCTCTTCGGCGAACTCGACCACGCCGCCATCGACCTCCAGCACCTCGGCGCTGGAGCCGGGCCGGGTGGCGAGCAGCCAGCGCGGCAGGGTGAAGCCGCCGCCGCCGACGAAGACCGCGTCGAGCGGCGCCGGCGGCGGGCGGAAGCTGTCGATCGCGGCGGCGATCCAGCGCGTGTAGCGGTAGCCGAGGTAGGTCGGGTCCTCGAGGTCCACGTAGGAGTTGTGGACGTTGTCGAGCAGCAGCTCGCGACCGCTGGCCGAGGCGGGGTCGACTTCGAGCGCCACGCAGTGGTAGTCGCTCTCGCGTTCGCAGGGGGTGTCGGGGAGCAGCGAGACGGCGGCGATCGCCGCCAGCGCGAGCAGCGCGGCGAGCTGCGCGCCGGCCGGCACGATCCGGCCCCAGGCGGCCAGCCCGAGCCCGAACAGCGCGACCAGGCCGCCGGTCAGCAGGACCGCGGTGCCGACCGGGATCAGCGGCACGATCACGAAGCCGGTGCCGAAGGTGCCGGTCAGCGCCCCCGCCGTCGCCCATGCCGAGAGCCGCCCGACCACGGTGCCGCTGACCCGCAGGTCGTGCAGCTGCAGGTGGGCGACCGCCGGCGAGACCGCGCTCAGCAGCGCCGCCGCCGGGACCAGGGCGACGACCGTGATCAGCAGCGCCGCCGCGTCGCCCTCGCCCTGCAGGGCCTCGCCGAGCAGGCGCACGATCGGCAGCGTCAGCATCGCCAGCGCCCCGCCGGCGACCAGCAGGATCACGACCAGGCGGCGGGTGTCGGTGCGGTCGGCGAGGTAGCCGCCGAGCGCGGCGCCGGCGGCGATCCCGGCCAGGGCCGCGCCGATGATCGAGGTCGTCGTCTCCAGGGTGAGGCCGACGTAGGGCGCGAGCAGCCGCACCGCGAGGATCTCCAGGACCAGCACCGCGCCGGCGGCGACGAACACGGTGGCGGCGGCCAGCGCCGGCGGCAGCGCGCGCGGCGGCTCCTCGCTGGCGGTCGGCGCGGCCATCGCGGCAGGCCCTACCCGCTCAGAATTTCAGCGTGCATCGCTGGATTTTCGCGACGTCGCCGTTGGCGCGCTTGATGCAGCGGATCAGCCGGTGCGGGTTGCCCTCGCGCTCGGCCACCTTGAACGAGCGGCGCAGATCGCGCTGGATCTCCTTGTTGACGCCCTCGATCATCCCTTTCACGTCGGTGACCCCGGCGCTGCCCGGCTGCAGCGATTCGCGAAACGCGTTGTTGGCCCCGTCGATCGCCCGATTGGTCGTGTCGAGGGTCGGCTTGACGATGAAATAGCCGACCGCGGCGATGATTCCGACCGTCACCAATAGTCGGATAATGCCGGAGGTCAGGCTGCCGAAGAGGTTGCGCAGGATGTCCATGCCGTGCGCCGCAGACTATCCTGCGCACCAGTGGCGAAGGACACCGAGAAGCTGATCCGCCAGCTCTCTCTGATCTCGTTCCTGATGGCCCAGGGCCGCCCAGTCTCGGCCCTGGAGATCAAGCGTGAGGTGGAGGGCTATAGCGACATGAACGACGACGCGTTCGCGCGTCGTTTCTACGCGGACCGGGCGGAGCTCGAGAGCCTCGGGATCCAGCTCGGGGTCGAGAAGCCCGGCGAGGGGTTCTTCGAGGCCGAGCTCTACTCGCTGCCGCCGGAGAACTTCTACCTCGACGCGATCTCCTTCTCCGACGACGAGCTGGCGGCGCTCTCGACCGCGCTGCTGCTGCTCACCGACGGCGGCTTCGCCTACGCGGAGCCGCTGCGCCTGGCCCTGCAGCAGGTCGCCTGGGGCCATCCCAACCCCTTGCACGAGGGCGAGCGCGCCCCGGTCGAGATGGCGATGACCGCCTCCGCCGGCGGCCGCGACCTCTCCCAGCGCCTCTCCAAGATCGAGACCGCGATCAGCCGCCGCAAGACGATCGAGTTCACCTACTTCACGATGGAGCGGGGCGAGACCGAGAAGCGCAAGGTCGACCCCTTCCACCTGGTCTTCCGCGGCGGCCAGTTCTACTTGATCGGCCACTCGCACGAGCGCGACGCGGTGCGGGTCTTCCGGCTCTCGCGGATCCAGGGCAAGGTCGGATATGCGTCCAAGGCCGAGCACGACTTCTCACCGCCGGAGAACTTCGACCGCCGCGACTACGGCAGCCGCGCCGACTGGCAGCTGGGGGAGACCCAGGGCACCGCGAAGATCTTCATCCGCGAGCGGATCGCCTGGCTGATCGAGCGCGACTTCGGCGAGTACGGCGAGCTTCGCGACGCCAAGAAGTCCGACGGGGCGCCGGGCAAGGGCAAGGTGTTCGAGACCGAGTACGCCTCGCACCGCGAGCTGATCGCCTGGGTCCTGCGCTGGCGCCAGAACGCCCGCGTGCTGGAGCCGGCGGAGCTGCGCGCGGAGGCCGAGAGCCGGGTCTCGCTGCTGCGCGACCGCCACGAGAACGGGTTCAAGCCGGCCCAGGTGGTCGACCGGCCGCTGCGCGACGCGCCCCGCCGCGGCCGCTCCAACGGCCGCGGCGAGGCGGCGATCCGCCCGGAGCGCTTCGCCCGCCTGGTCACCCTCGCCGGCCTGCTGATCGAAGCGGCGAAAAAGGGCGAGCGGCTGCAGATCGCCGAGCTGCGCCAGCGGCTGGAGCTGACCGACGACGAGCTGCGCGAGGACGTCGAGCTGCTCAACGTGGTCAACTTCGGCGGCGGCACCTACGTGCTCTACGCGGAGATCCTCGGCGACGAGATCGAGGTCGACTCGCAGCCCTACGGCGACAACTTCGCCCGCCCGGCCCGCCTCTTGCCGCTGGAGGCGAAGGCGCTGGTCGCCGCGATCGACCTCTTCGGCGACCACCTGCCGCAGTCCGACCTGCAGAGCGCCCGCGAGAAAATCGTCGGCGCGCTCGGTCACGACCCCTCCGAGGAGGGCCTCGAGATCGTCCCGACCGGCGGCGGCGACGCCGCCGTCGCCCGCCTCGTCAACGACGCGATCGCGAAGAGCCGCGTGCTCGAGCTCTCCTACTACAAGGAGAACGAGGACCAGCTCACCGACCGCCGGGTCGAGCCCTACCGGCTCGAGAACGGCAAAGAGGGCTGGTACGTCGAGTGCTACGACCTCGGCAAAGAGGGCGTCCGCCACTTCAAGCTCGACCGGATCAAGGAGGCGACGCTCTCCGAGCAGAGCTTCGAGCCGCGCCCGGAAGTCGAGGAGTTCGCCGGGGTCGAGGGCTGGATGACCCACGGCGAGGTGCCGACCGCCGAGGTCGCCCGGGTCTGGGTCTCGCCGGAGCGGGCGCGCTGGCTGCGCGAGGAGCGCACCGTGGTCGAGGAGCTGGCCGACGGCGCCGTCGTTGTCGAGCTTCCCTACGCCGGCAAGCCCTGGCTGGTGCGGGAGATCCTGCGCGGCGCCGGCGACCTCGTCGTGCTCGAACCCCAGGACGCCCGCGACGCGATCGCCAAAGAGGTCTCGGACTGACGCTCGTCGCGTTAGGCCGGCTATAGGCGGCTCGATGCATCAAGCGACCGAAGAGGCACCGGGGCATCCCGAGGTGCTGCGGATCCTGGCGCCGAACCCGGGGCCGATGACGCTGGAAGGGACGAACACCTACGTCTACGGGGCGGAGCCCTGCGTGGTGATCGACCCGGGCTCCGAGGACGCCGGCCACCTGGCGGCGATCGAGGCGGCGGCGGCGGAGCGCGGCGGGATCGGCACCGTCCTGCTCACCCACTCGCACGGCGACCACGCGAGCGGGGCCGGCCGGCTCGGCGCCGCGGTGGTGCTGCCCGAGGACGGCGAGGAGCACGGCGGCCTGCGCGCGGTCGCGACCCCCGGCCACGCCGCCGACCACGTCGCCTTCCTCGCTGCCGGCGGCGTCTGCTTCAGCGGCGACCTGGTGCTCGGGCTCGGCTCGACGATCGTCCCGCCCGGCGGTAACTCGCTGGCCGCCTTCATGAGCTCGCTGCGCCGCCTCCAGGCCGAGCCGCTGGAGATGATCGCGCCCGGACACGGCCCCTGGATCACCGACCCGGCGGCGAAGCTGGCCGAATACGTCGAGCACCGCGAGATGCGCGAGCGCCGCCTGCTCGAGGCGCTCGCCGCCGGCGAGCGCTCCCGCGCCGAGCTGCTCGCCACCGTCTGGAACGACGTCCCGGTCGAGCTGCTGCCGATGGCGGCGATGGCGATGGAGGCCCACCTCGAAAAGCTCGAGCACGAGGGGCGCCTCCCGGAGCAGCTCCGCGAGTAAAACTGGCTGCCTGGCCAGTCCTGGCTAAACTGCCGCCATGGCACGTTCGAGCGGCAACAAGGCGGCGCGGATCGGGGTGCTCGCCGGCGTGGCCGGAACCGGGCTCGCCGCCGCCTCGGTGGCGACGCTCTGGCACCTGCTGGCGCGGCGGGCGCTGCCGCAGGTGAAGGGGGCGATCGAGCTCGAGGGGCTGGCCGGCCGGGTGCGGGTGCGGCGCGACCGCTGGGGCGTGCCGCACGTCGAGGCGGACGAGCGCGAGGACCTCTACTACGGGCTCGGCTTCTGCCACGGCCAGGACCGGCTCTGGCAGCTCGACTTCTACCGCCGCGTGGTTCGCGGCCGGGTCAGCGAGATGGCCGGGCCGGAGGGGCTGCCGATCGACCGGCTGCTGCGCACGCTCGGGGTCCGGCGCACCGCCGAGCGCGAGGCGGCGGCGCTCGACCCGGCGCTGCGCGCCCAGCTCGAGCGCTTCTGCGCCGGCGTCAACGCGGCCGCCGCCGAGGCGAAGGCGCCGCCGTTCGAGATGCGCCTGCTGGGACTGAAGTGGGAGCCGTGGCAGCCGGTCGACATCCTCAGCCTCGGCAAGCTGCTCGCCTTCGGCCTCTCGACCAACTGGGAGCGCGAGCTGGTCCGCGCCGACATGCTGCGCGAGCTCGGGCCCGAGCTGACCGCGCGCCTCGACCCGACCTACCCGGGCGGCAACCCGGTCGTCAGCCAGGAAGCGTGGAGCGGCGACGGGGTCGCGATCGCCGGCCAGATCGACGCGGTCAGGCGCTCGATGGGGCTCGCCGCCGAGGCCAGCGGCTCCAACAACTGGGCGGTCAGCGGCGCCCGTTCGGAAACCGGGATGCCGCTGATCGCCGGCGACCCGCACCTGCCCCCGAGCATGCCGGGCATCTGGTACGAGGTCAGCCTGCGCCACGGCGAGCGCTTCGTGCGCGGCGCCTCGCTGCCGGGGATGCCGGGCATCTACATGGGCCAGGGCAACGACGTCGCCTGGACGATCACCAACGCGATGGGCGACGTCCAGGACCTCTTCGTCGAGCGGATCGAGGGCGACCGCTACCTGTTCGGGGACGAGTGGCTGCCGGTCGAGACGGTGCGCGAGGAGATCCCGGTGAAGGGGCGCGAGCCGGAGCCGATCGAGATTCGCTCGACCCACCACGGGCCGCTCGTCAACGCGGCGCTCGGTGCCGACGAGGCCGAGCCGCTGGCGCTGCGCTGGGCGGCGCTCGACGAGCCGACCGCCTTCGCCGGCATGTTCGAGCTGCTCGAGATCGATTCCGGGCCGGACCTGGTGCGCCGCCTCGAGGGCCACACCGCGCCGGCCTCGAACATGGTCTGGGCCGACCGCCACGGCTCGATCGGCTACAAGCTGATCGGCCGCATCCCGATCCGCCGCGGCGGCTGCCCGGACCTGCCGAAGCCGGGCTGGAGCGGCGAGTTCGAGTGGGAGGGCACGGTGCCCTACGCGGAGATGGCCGAGGTCGTCGACCCGGAGAGCGGCTACCTGATCACCGCCAACAACCGGATCGTCGGCGACGACTACCCCCACCACATCACCAGCGAGTACCTCGACGGGTTCCGGGCCAAGCGGATCGAGGAACGCCTGGCCGAGCGCGAGCGCCACGACCTCGAGAGCTTCGAGTCGATCCAGACCGACGTCGTCTCGCTGCCCGGGCTGGAGGCGGCGGCGCGGCTGGCGCGGCTGCACCCGCAGGGCCAGCGCGAGCGCAGCGCGATCGAGCGGCTGCGCAGCTGGGACGGGCGGCTCGACACCGAGACCGTCGCCGGCTCGATCTACCAGGCCTTCATCCTGCGCCTGGCGCGCGAGGTGGCGCGGGCGGCGATCGGCGACCGCGACCTCTGCGAGCGCTGGCTCGACCGCTCCGACAACGGCTTCACCGCCCACTCGACCTCGCCCTGGCGCTGGCACTCGCACCTGATGGCGCTCTGGGAGGAAGCCGACCCGGAGCTGATCGGCCGGCCCTGGGAGGGGCTGGCGCTGGAGGCGCTGGCCGGCGCCCTCGACGACCTCGAGGAGCGCTTCGGGCCCGACCCCGGCACCTGGCGCTGGGGCCGCGTGCACGAGATGGAGTTCCCGCACCCGCTCGGCGAAGCCAACCCGCTGCTGCGCAAGCTGCTCAACCGGCGCCTGCGGGCGGGCGGCGCCCAGGAGACGGTGAGCCAGATCGCCTACGACCCAAACGATCCCTACCGCGCCGTCTGGGCGCCGAGCTGGCGGATCGTCGCCGACCCCTGCGACCCGGACCGCTCGCGCTGGCAGATGTTCACCGGCCAGTCCGGCCACCCCGCCAGCCCCCACTACGACGACCTGCAGGCCGACTGGCTCGAGGGGCGGACGCAGCCGATGTGCGGCGAGGGCCCGTGGCAGGAGCTCGAGCTGCTCCCGCGCGGATCCCGCTAATTCCGCCAAAGACAAGTACCCTCCTTTGCACCAGTTCCGCTTCGCAACCGCCGGGACGGTTAGTGTGCGGATGGACACATGTCCGTAAAAAGGCATGAGTATTCAGTGCTAGAATTGGGTAGGGCTGTGATACAAGATGCAGTCTGCGCTGAGTGGGAAGCTCGGTGCGGCCTGGGAGGCCGAGTCGAAGGGACTGGATGGAAGCGCTGCTGAAAACCCCGCTCGTGGGAGAGCCGCCGATCGGGCAGCGCCTGCTTGGCCGCGTCGGGATCGGCCAGGGGCCGACCGCCCGCACCCTCGAGCGGCTGGTGCTGGCGCTCGAGTCCCGGGCGCCCGGGACCTACGGTCACTCGCAGCGGGTCGGCCTCTACGCGGGCGAGGTCGGGCGCGTACTCGGGCTCACGCGGACCGAGCGGCGGCGGATTCGCCGCGCCGGGGCGATCCACGACGTCGGCAAGACCAAGCTGCCCAGCGAGATCCTCAACAAGCCCGGCGCGCTGACCGGCTGGGAGCGCTCGCTGGTCGGCCGCCACGCGCTGATCGGGGCCGCGATGGTCGCCGGCCTCGGCGATCCCGAGCTGACCGCGATCGTCCGCCACCACCACGAGCGCTACGACGGCGAGGGCTATCCCGACGGCCTCGCCGGCGAGGAGATCCCGCTCGGCGCCCGCGTGATCGCGGTCTGCGACACCTTCGACGCGCTCACCACCCAGCGCCCCTACCGCGGCGCAATCGGTCACCGGGCCGCCCTCGACGTGCTCGCCGCCGAGGCCGGGACGCAGCTCGACCCGGAGCTGGTCGAGGTCTTCCGCGGCCGCTTCACCCGCATCTGGGCCAGCGCCTGAGACACTGCCCTCGGTGAGCCGCCGCGATCAGATCGTGCTCGGCGAGGGCGAGCTGGAGGAGCTGCTCGGGGAGGAGCGGATCGTCGTCGTCTCCAGCCTCGGCCCGGACGGCTGGCCGCACTCGATGCCGCTCTGGTTCGTCGTCCGCGCCGGCGAGATCTGGATCTGGACCTACGCGAAGTCGCAGAAGGTGCGCAACCTCGAACGCGACCCGCGGGCGACGCTGCTGGTCGAGACCGGCCACGAGTACGGCGAGCTGCGCGGGGCGATGATCGAGTCCGAGGCGGTGATCCACCGCGACCCCGAGGTCGTGCTCGGCTTCGCCGAGGAGCTCACCCTGCGCTATGCGGAGGGCCTCGACGAGCTCGACGCCGGGATGCGGGAGGCGCTGGCGGCGCAGGCGCCGAAGCGGGTCGCGATCCAGTTCGTCGCCAGGCGCACCGCAAGCTGGGACCACCGCAAGCTCGGCGGCACCTACTGACCCCCTGGGCCGCCGCCGCTACATCCGACCTTTGGGTGGGTTCCAACCGGACCGGCCCGCTACCCTGCGCGACTCGATGATCAGACGAAACAGATACCTGCCGCTTGCCCTCCTGCTCACCGCCGTCCTCGCCACCGCCACGGTGCTCGTCGCCGGCGCCAAGCCCGGCGACGCCAAACAGCCGCCGCGCGCGCCGAAGACCTTCTTCGGGATCGGCCCGCAGAGCGCGTTCACCGAAAAGGACCTCGAATACATGCGGGCCGGCGGGATCGGCAGCATCCGCCAGCTGGTGCCCTGGGGGGCGGTCCAGCCGACCGAGAAGGGCGAATACCAGTGGGCCGTCCTCGACCCGATCGTCGAGGCGGCGAGCCGCAAGGGGATGCGCCTGCTGCCCTTCGTCTACGGCACCCCGCGCTGGCTCAACCGCGACGAACGGCGGCTGCCGGTCGACAACGCGCGCCAGCGCGGCAACTGGACCCGGTTCCTCAAGGCGCTGGTCGGCCGCTACGGCCCGGGCGGCAAATTCTGGGCGGAGCGCGCTCCCGGCGTCGTCTCCTACGAAAGCGAAGCGATCCGCCGGCCGCAGCCGATCCGCGACTGGCAGATCTGGAACGAGGTCAACTTCTTCTACTTCGCCTACCCCGTCTCGGTGCCGCGCTACGCGCGCCTGATCAACATCTCCGGGGCGGCGATCAAGTCGGTCGACCCGAAGGCCAACGTGATGCTCAGCGGCCTGTTCGGCGAACCGAAGCAGAAAGGCCCGAAAGGGATGGACGCGGCGGAGTTCCTCAAACAGCTCTACCGCTACCCCGGGATCAAGAACCGCTTCGACTCGATCTCCCTGCACCCCTACTCGGTCGACGCGGAATCGCTCGAGGAAATGGTCGAGGAGATCCACCAGGTGACCAGGGAAAGCCGCGATCGTCCCGGCTTCTACATCACCGAGCTTGGCTGGGGGTCGGAGAACAACTTCCAGCAGGTCGCCTTCGAGCAGGGCCCGCGCGGTCAGGTCAAGCAGCTGCGCGACTCCTACACGTACATGCTCGAGAACCGCGGTCGCCTCAACCTGAAAGCGGCCTACTGGTTCTCGTGGAAGGACCTCAAGGACTCGTGCAGCTTCTGCGACTCGGTCGGTCTCTTCCGCGAAGGCAGCGGGTTCAAGCCGAAGCCGGCCTGGCACGCGTTCGTGAAGATCAGCCGCGGCAAGCCGCGGCCCTAAGGCGGGGCTGGACAGGCCGTCCGCGGGACGGCGTGCTTCGGGGGGTTTCCGCCGGAGGGGTCGGTGGTGTCCTTCTACCTTCGCTGGGCGAATTCGCCTGGATCGCAACCCTCCCGTCCGAGATGCGCAGTTGGGCGAATCGCTAACGCCGCTCGTACGAAGGACACCACCGACCCCTCCCAACGAAGCGCTCCGAAGTCCGTTGGAATTTTGCGCTCGATGCCTTGCGGGCGCTATAGCGCCCTTAACCCATCGAGGGCCGGGCCATGGCCCAGCGCCGCGTGCCGCGGGAGTGCTTGCGGGGCTTCTTGGCGCCCTTGGCGTGGCGGATCACGACGCTGAGCTTGCGTGAGGTGGCGGCGACGTAGTTGGCGTCTTCGGCGATCGTCGCGCGGAAGTTGGCGCGGCGGGTGATCCGGGGGCGGAAGCGGACGGTGCAGGCGCGGTCGAGGCGGCGGGTGCCGAGGTGGGTGCGGCCGCGCATCAGCTTCACCGGCTCGCCGCGGCGGCCGGCGCAGGGGGAGACCCAGGCGGTGATCGAGGCGCGCGTGCGCTTCTTCAGCTTGCGGCTCTGGGCCTTGATCCCGACCATCGAGAAGCTGCGCGGCGCCGCCTCTTTGCAGGCGTTGGCGCCGTTTTCACCGACCAGCATCGCGACGCGCCCGCCGCCCTGGGAGGCTTCGCCGGCCTGGGCGGTGTAGAGGCGGCCGCAGGAGTCCTCGCCGAACGAGGTCAGCTGGCGACCGAGCCCGACGTACTCGGCGCGGTCGGTGCCGCGCGGGTTCGCCGGGTCGAAGGAGCGCAGGTCTTCGCCGCAGTAGTCGCCGTAGAGGTAGCGGCCGAAGAGGCTGCCGAGGGCGCGGTCGCGGACCACGTAGCCGCCGACGATCGCGCAGCGCGATCCGATCCCCGCTTCGTTGTGGCCGTAGTCGAAGAGCGGCGGGGTGAA
Organism: uncultured Conexibacteraceae bacterium; assembly: GCA_964464285.1. Taxonomy (GTDB): domain Bacteria; phylum Actinomycetota; class Thermoleophilia; order Solirubrobacterales; family 70-9; genus VAYN01. Next base: position 101,126 of record CAYXFL010000001.1, on the reverse strand, counting down.
GCCGCCGGGCGGCACCTCGGCGCAGCGGGGGTCGGTCGCCGGGCCGGGCAGGATGCCCTCGATGCAGTTCCAGCCGTAGTTGGCGCCCTTGCCGGCGGCGGGGCCGGGCGCGTAGTCGACCTCCTCGCGGCCGTCCTGGCCGACGTCGCCGATCGCGATCGCGCTGCCTTCGCGGTCGAAGGAGAAGCGGTAGGGGTTGCGCAGGCCGAGGCTCCAGATCGCGGGGTCGTACGTGGGCACGCCGGCGAACGGGTTGCCGGCCGGGATCGAGTAGGGGGCGAGGCCGGCCGGCCGCGGGTCGATCCGCAGGATCTTGCCGAGCAGGCTTTCCGGGTTCTGGGCGTTGTGGCCTTCGTCGTTCTGGCCGCCGCCGTCGCCGGTGGAGACGTAGAGCAGGCCTTCGGGCCCGAACTGGAGCTGGCCGCCGTAGTGGTTGTTCTGGCCGGGGTGGGGGATCTGCAGCACCGGGCGCAGCGAGGAGAGCGGGGCGCCGCCCGGCCCGGCGGTCAGTTCCGAGACCCGGATCTCCCCTTCGAAGCCGGTGTAGAAGGCGTAGAAGCGGCCGCTGGTGGCGAAGTCGGGGGCGATCGCGATCGAGAGCAGCCCGGTCTCGCCGGCGCAGCAGCCGACCGCTCCGCTGAGGTCGGCGAGCAGGGTGACCACGCCGCCGCGGACTTCCTTCACCTTGCCGCGGCGCTCGCTGACGAAGAGGCGGTCGGGGTCGGTGGGGGCGGAGGTGACGTGGATCGGCTGGTCGAAGACGCCGACCTGCTGCAGGGAGGCCGCCCCTGCGCTACCGGTCCCCACCAGCGCGAGTAGGACGGCGGTTGCCGTCGCGATCCGAATCACCGGTTTCAAGGTAGCTAATAGCATCGTGCGAGATGTCCGACGTCGGCGCTCGCGGACCTGCCTGGTTGGTCCTTCCCACCTACAACGAGGCAGACAACCTGGAGTTGCTGCTGGCGGCGGCGATTTCCCACCTGCCTGCCGGCGCCCGCGTGCTGGTCGTCGACGACGGATCCCCCGACGGCACCGGCGAGCTCGCCGACCGGCTGGCCGCCGCCGAGCCGGCGATCGAGGTCCTGCACCGGCCGCGCAAGGAAGGGCTCGGCCCCGCCTACATCGCCGGCTTCCGCCACGCGCTCGCCGCCGGAGCCGGCCTGGTGCTGGAGATGGACGCCGACTTCTCCCACGACCCGGCCGACCTGCCGCGGCTGCTCGCGGCCAGCGCCGAGGCCGACCTGGCGATCGGCTCGCGCTACGTGCCCGGCGGCGGGATCGGCGACTGGGGGCCGCTGCGGCGTGCGGTCAGCCGCGGCGGCAGCGTCTACGCCCGGGCGGTGCTCGGGGTCGGGGTGCGCGACCTGACCGGCGGCTTCAAGTGCTTCCGCCGCGAGCTGCTGGAGGCGATCGACCTCGACGCGGTCGACTCGAAGGGCTACGCCTTCCAGGTCGAGATGACCTACCGCGCGATCCGGCTGGGCGGCCGCGTGGTCGAGGTGCCGATCACCTTTCACGAACGCCAGCGCGGCAGCTCGAAGATGAACGCCGCGATCGTCGCCGAGGCGATCTGGCGGGTGCCGCGGCTGCGCCTCGCTCAGCGCAGGTCGAGCCGGTAGAGCCGCCCGCGCGGGTCGCCGGCGGCGGCGAGCGCGAAGGCCGCCGCGTAGCCGTCACCGACGTCTACCGGCCGCGCGCCCGGCGTGCCCGTGGGGGCGGCGACGCCGAAGCCGCCACCGCCGCACTTCAGGTGCGCCTCGTGGGCGGTCCAGGCGGCGTAGAAGAGGCCGGCGCGGCGCTCCTGCGGGGCGGCGGCGATCGCCTCGGCCTCGGCCTCGCCGAGCGCCCGGCGGGCGAGCGCGAGGAAGTCGCGCCGCGGGACGATCCGCTCGATGTCGACCCCGAGCGGCTGGCCGGCGGCGGCGACCCCGACCAGGACGCGCCCGTGCGAGTGGCTGAGGTTGAACTCGAGCGGCGCCGGGGCGGCGGCCAGCCGCGGCTTGCCGTGCTCGCCGCGGGCCAGCTCGATCGCGCTCCCCGCCACCCCGAGGTAGCGGGCGAGGACCTCGCGCAGCGCCCAGCGCGAGGTCGCCCAGCGACGGGCGTCGACGGCCGCGCGGATTCCCGCGGCGCGTTCGCGCTCGGCCGCGCTCAGCACCCCGTCCGGCGGCTCCGCCGCCGCATCGAGGTCGGCGAGCCAGAGATGGGCTTCACCCGGGAGCGGCGCGGCGGGGGCGTCGCGATCCGTCGGTCGAGACATGCGCCACAGTTTGGCGCCCGCGCGGTCAGCCGCGGAGGGCGGTGGCGTCGGTGGGGGAGAGGAGGTCGCGGTAGCGCCGCCACCAGCTGTGCAACAGGCTCACACCCTCCATCCCCAGCCGCAGGTCGCCGGGCAGCTCGGCGCCGCCGGGCCGCTCGAGCCAGGCCCGCAGCTCGGCTGAGAGGTGGGGTGCCAGCGGACCCTCGGCGAGCAGCTCGCGGTGCATCTCCAGCGCCGGCTGCGAGCGCCAGCGGCGCGGCAGGGCGGGGCCGCTGCGCGCGGTGTTGGTGGTCGAGGGCAGGCGGCCGACATCGGGGGCGATGCGGGCGAAGATCGCCTCGTAGAGGCGGCCGTCGTCTTTTTCGCGCTGGCTGGCCGAGAGGGTCGCGCAGACGACCTCGTCGCCGGCGCCGGGGGCGAGGACCTGGCCGCCGTCGCCCCACAGCCCGGCGGCGTAGGAGCCGACGCCGCGGCGCGAGCGGGTCGCGTAGACCGAGAGTACGTTCTGGGACGGGTGGCCCTCGAGCGGTCGCACCGCGGCGAGGAACTGGTCGCGGACGCGCTCCAGCAGCGGCTCGCGGAACTCGGGCGCGAGCGCCATCTGGGTTGCGCCGTAGCGGCGCAGCGCCTCGAGCAGGGCGAGGGCGGCGGCGCGTCCGTCCGTCGCGTAGAGCGCCTCGGGCGGATTGAAGTGGCGCTCGGACTGGACGAAGATGTCGATCCCGAAGCCGTCGGGCAGCGGCGCCGGGTCGCCTTCCAGGCGCCGCACCGCGGGCATCAGCCAGGCGTGGTCGACGAACTGGTGCTCGACCCTTCGTGCCCGCTCCTCCCAGTCGGCCCGGTAGTCGGCGGCCGCGCCGGCGAGCCGCTCGTGCGGCAGGCCGTAGTAGCCGGCGACGGCCGCGGCCAGGTCCTCCTCGATCGCTTCCCCCTCGTCGTCGGCGGCGGTGATCGCTCCCCCGGCGCGCCCGTCGGCGGCGAGGATCGCGCACAGCATCCGCGAGTCGCGGCCGCCGCTGAGCGGGCAGACGACCCCGGCGGGAACGCCGGCGAGCGCTTGCCGCATGCCCTCCACGGCGGCGTCGGCGGCGGCGTCGAGCCCGGCGAGCGGCTCGACCTCGGCCCAGGGCCAGCGGTGCGAGCGCGAGCGGCCGCGGCCGAGGCGCCGGCCCAGGGTCGCAAACTGCTCGAGCCGCCGCACCTCGGCGAACGGGGTGCGCTGGCCGAGTGGGAAGCGCAGGGCGATGATCGCCGCCCAGGCTTCCCAGTCGAGCGAGAAGCGCCGGCCGGCCGCGCGCACCAGCGGGTCCAGGCGCGAGCAGAAGTAGGTCGCGCCGCCGTCGTCGAGCCAGTAGAGCGGCGCCAGGCCGCTCACCGAGCTGTGCAGGAAGCGCTTGCGCCCCTCGATCACCAGCCCGTTGGCGCCGGCCCGGGCGGCTCCCTTCCAGTCGTCGGGCCGGGTGTCGTTCCAGGCGTCGGTGCCGAGCCAGGCGAGCCCGTGGCCGCGGGCTCCCTGCCAGCGCAGTGGCTCGCGGTCGAGGAAGAGGATCGAGCTCTCGTCCGTGTGCACCGGTCGCGGAGCCTCGCCGCCGCACAGCGCGGCCATCCGCTCCACCCGTCCGGGGTCGTATCTCCCCAGCGCCCCGCACGCTGCAGCCCCCCTCTGCATGGGCGAAACATAGTCGAGCGGCGATCCCGGAACCGGCCCCATTTCGTACCAAAGAAGTGGGTACGCTCACAAAAGTGAAGCTCGTCCTCGCGACCAGCCATCTCGGTCTAGGCGGTAGCGAGTCCTACCTGCTCACGGTGGCCGAGCAGCTCGACCGGCTCGGTCACGAGGTCGTCCTCTTCGCCCCCGAGGGCGGCGTCGGGGTGAAGCCGGCGACCGACCGCGGGATCGTGGTCGTCGATGAGACCGGGCTGCCGGCGGAGTGCGACGCGGCGCTGGTCCAGGATGCCGCCGTCTCCCACCAGCTCGCGCGGCTGCTGCCGGCGCTGCCGCAGCTCTTCGTCGCCCACAGCGAGAGCTTCGACGTGCAGTCGCCGCCGCAGCTCGAGGGCGCGGTGCAGATCGCGGTGGCGCTCAACGACCGCGTCGCCGCGCGGCTGCGCTCGCTGGCAATGGCGCCGGAGGTGGTGCGGCTGCGGCAGCCGATCGACACCGAGCGCTTCACCTCGCGCAACCCCCTGTCCGAGGTTCCGCGGCGGGCGCTGCTGCTCAGCAACACCCCGGTTGCCGACCGGCTGGCGCTGCTCGAACGGGCCTGCGCGGCGAACGGGATCGAGCTGGTCCGGCTGGGCGGGATCGGCGGCCAGTCGAGCGACCCGCGCTCGGCCCTAAACGACGCCGACCTCGTGATCGGCTATGGCCGCTCGATCCTCGAGGCGATGGCCTGCGGCCGGGCCGCCTACGTCTACGACTGGAACGGCGGCGACGGCTGGGTCACCGCCGAGAGCTACGCGGCGATCGAGGCGGACGGGATCGCCGCCCGCAACGGGCGCACGATCGTCGACGGCGAGCGCCTGGCCGAGGACCTGGGCGGCTACTCGGCCGCGATGGGGCCGGTCAACCACGACCTCGTGATCGCCCACCACCGCGCCAACGTCCACGCGCAGGAGCTGGTCGGGCTGCTGGGCCGGCTCGGATCGCCGCCCGCGCGCTCGCGCGAGGCGCTCGACGAGATGGCGCGCCTGGTGCGCCTGGAGTGGCGGGCGCGGGCCGAAGTCCACGCGCTCAGCCACGAGAACGTGAAGCTGCGCGACGAGCTCCTCGACGCCGAGGAGCGGGCCGAGGAGCAGCGGGCTGCCTACGGCCGGGTGGTCGAGGGCAAGCTGCGCCACAGCTACGAGAACACCTTCAGCTGGCGGGTGACGGCGCCGCTGCGCGCCCTCACCACCCGCCTGCGCCGCCGCTAGCCGCCGACCGCGCCCGCCGTCCCGATCTCGTAGCGGCCCCAGAGCTCTCGGTGCTCGCGCAGCCACTCGGCCAGCGCCCCGAAGCCGGTCGCGAGGTCGTCCTCGGCCTGCCAGCCGAGGCTCTCGCGGGCGCGGGCCGGGTCGGCGACCCAGACCGCGGCATCCCAGGCGCGGGGCGGCTCGGTGCCCCACTCGGGCTCCGCCTCGACGCCCATCTCGGCGCGGCACACCTCGACCACCTCGCGCAGCTTCGTTTCGCGGCCGGAACCGATGTTGAAGACGGAGCCGCGCTCGAGGTCGGTGCGTTCGGCGGCCTGCAGGAAGGCGCGGTCGGTGTCGCGCACGCTGATGTAGTCGCGCGGGGTGTCGGGGGAGACGAGCGGCGGCAGCCCGCCCTCGAGGCCGCGGGCGACCAGGGTCGGCATCAGCCGGCCGGGCTCCTCCCAGGGGCCGTAGACGGAGTAGAGGCGCAGGGTGACGGCGTGGACGTCGTCGCGCTGGGCGACGAAGCGGCAGTGCAGGGTCGCGGCCGCCTTCATCACCGCGTAGTCGCTGTTCGGTTCGGGCAGCTCGGACTCCTTCGGAGCGTGGTCCTGGAACCCGTACTCCGAGGAGGACCCGGCGTTGACGAACGACTCGAAGCCGTGGCGCTGGCAGGCCGCCAGCAGGTGGACGGTGGAGACCAGGTTGGTCTGCAGGATCCGCTCCGCGTCGCGCTGCCAGGAGTAGGCGCCGTGGGCGGCGAGGTGGAAGACCCAGTCGGGTCGGGCGCTCTTCACGCCGGCCTCGATCGCCTCCGGGTCGAGCAGTTCGACCGGGGCCACCTCGAGCTCGCCGCGCAGGTGGTCGAGGCGCCACTCCGAGCCGCCCGGGTGGGTCCAGGCGACCACCTCGTGGCCGGCCGCCAGCAGGGAGGAGGCGAGGTTGGCGCCGACGAACCCGCCGGCGCCGGTGACGACCGCCCTCACCGGGCGCCGACCGCGTCTGAGGTCTCTGGGCTCTCCCCGCGCACGGCGGCAATATTAGAGAGCCGCCGCGATCCCATATCCTGGCGCCCGTGAGCGCCGGCCCCGCCTCCGACCTGCTCGGGCAGATGACCGAGCGCGCCTGCCCGATCTGCGGCTCGCGCGACGACGCCGACCTCTTCGCGACCCAGCGGCTCGACCTCGAGGCGCTCGGCGAGCACGCCTTCGCCTCCCGCAAGCGGCCCGAGCGGATGCGCCTGCGGCTGGTCCGCTGCCCCGACTGCGACCTCGCCTACGCGAGCCCGCTGCCCGCCCCCGAGGCGCTGGCCGGTGCCTATGAGGCGGCCGCCTTCGACAGCGGCGAGGAGGCCCGCTTCGCGGCCCGCACCTACGCCGACGCGCTCGCCCCGCTGCTGGGGCGCCTGCCCGACCGCGACGGCGCGATCGACGTCGGCACCGGCGAGGGCGCCTTCCTCGCCGAGCTGCTGCGGCTCGGCTTCACCGCGGTCGGCGGGGTCGAGCCCTCGACCGCGCCGATCGAAGAGGCGGCGCCGGAGATCGCGCCGCTGATCGAGCACGACGTCTTCCGCCCCGGCCTGCGCGAGCCCGGCACGCTGAGCCTGATCACCTGCTTCCAGACGATCGAGCACGTGCCCGACCCGGCCGCCTTCGTCGCCGCCGCGGCCGAGCTGCTGAAGCCGGGCGGGATCCTGGCGATCGTCTGCCACAACCGCCGTGCATGGATCAACCGCACCCTGGGTATGCGGTCGCCGATCATGGACGTCGAGCACATGCAGCTCTTTTCCCCCCAGAGCATCGCCGAGCTCCTGCGGCGCGGCGAACTTCGCGAGGTCGGCCAGGAGCCGATCCGCAACCGTTACCCGGTGCGTTACTGGGCGAGGTTGGCCCCGCTCCCCGAGCGGCTGGCCGGCGGTTTGTCGAGGGGACTGGAGCGCAGCGGGCTGGCCGCCCGCCCGCTCACCGTCCCCGTCGGCAACATGCTCGCCTGGGGCGTACGTGCCTGAGCGGGCCCAGCGCGAGAACCTCGTCCACCGCAGCGCCGAGCCCTGGCAGCCACCCGGCTTCCACGGCGGGCGGGGCCTGCGTGGGCGCCTGACCGCGGCTGCGCGCCGCCGCTTCGACCTGCAGGCGGCGTCGATCTGGGCCGATCTGAGGTGCGAGCTGGGCGACGCGCGCGGGGTCGTGCTCGACGTCGGCGCCGGTGCCCAGCCTTACCGGCCGCTGGTCCCGGCGACAGCCAGCTACCGGGCGATCGACTCGGTCCTGGCCCGCGAGGCGTTCGGCTACGACGTGCCCGACACCGAGTATTTCGAGGGCGAGACCTGGCCGGTCGAGGACGCGGCGGTCGACCTGGTGCTGGCGACCGAGACGCTCGAGCACGTGCCGGAACCGTCCGCCTTCCTCGCCGAGGCGCGGCGCGTGCTGCGTCCGGGCGGGCGGCTGATCCTGACCGTGCCCTTCGCCGCCCGCTGGCACTACGTGCCACACGACTACTGGCGTTTCACCCCCTCGAGCCTGCGCACGATGCTGGAGGGCAACGGCTTCGGCGACCCGGTGGTGACCGCGCGCGGCAACGAGCTCACCGTCGCCGCCTACAAGGCGATGGCGCTGCTGCTGCCCGCGCTGCTCCCGCCCGGGGGCGGGTTCGGCCCGCGGCGGCTGGCGGCGCTGCTGCTCTCGCCGCTGGTCGCCGGCCTCGCCCTGGTCGGCGGGCTCAGCCTGCGCCGGGACGGCTCGGTGGACTGCCTGGGCTGGACGGCGACGGCGACGGCGGTTGGGCAACCCCCCCGTGGCCCGGCGCCGGTTGGCCCTCTGGCCGGTTGAGCACCGACTCGACCACGAAGGCCGGCCGGCGCTTCACCTCCTCGTACATGTGCCCGAGGTAGGTGCCGATGATCGCCAGGCAGAGCAGCTGGATGCCGCCGAGGAAGAGGACGATGACGATCAGCGTGGTGATCCCCGGCGGCGCCGTGCCGGGCGCGGCGATGCGCAGGGCAAGCTGCACGATCAGGCTGACGAAGGAGGCGGCGGTGACCACCAGGGCGACGCCGGTGATCAGGTCGAGCGGGGCGTAGGAGAAGGAGACGATCGCGCGCCGCGCCCAGCCCATGTTCTTGCGGAAGCTGTTGGTGGTCGTGCCGAACATCCGCTCCGGGCGGACGTAGGGCACGCCGATCTGCTTGAACCCGACCCAGGCGCGCAGCCCGCGCAGGAAGCGGTGGGACTCGGGCATCGCGTTCATCGCGTCGACCACGCGCCGGTCGATCAGGCTGAAGTCCCCCGCGTCGACCGCGACGTCGACGTAGGCGAGCCGCTTGAAGACGCGGTAGAAGCCCTTGTAGAAGAGCTGCATGTGCCGCGGTGCCTCGCGCTGGACCCGCTTGCCGTAGACCACGTCGTAGCCCTCGCGCCATTTCTCGACGAACTTGGGAATCATCTCCGGCGGGTCCTGGAGGTCGCCGTCGAGCAGCACCACGGCGTCGCCGGTGGCGATCCTCATCCCCGAGGTGAAGGCGCTCTGGGAGCCGAAGGCGCGCGCGTGGTTGATCACCACCACGCCCGGGTCCCGTTCGGCCAGCTCGGCGAGCACGCGGCCCGCTTCGTCGGGCGAGCCGTCGTTGACGAAGATGATCTCGTACTCGCAGCCGATCTCGGCGAAGGCGGCGACCAGGCGCTCGTGCATGATCGGGACCGCCGGCTCGTCGCGGTAGCAGGCGATGACTGCGGAGATCTTCATCGCGCGGAGCCTATCCGTCGTCATCCCGGTACGCGCCGGTGACGCAGCCCGGTTCAGGCACTGAGGCTGAGGACCCGCTGGAGGCGCTCGGCGAGGTGCGGAGCGGTCAGCTGGTGGCGGTCCTCGAGGTGGGCCTGGGAGCCGGCTTCGCCGCGCGGCATCGTCTCGACGCCGGCGCGCAGGAGGCGGCACTCGAGGCCCTGCTCGGCGATCGTCTCGGCAACCAGCGAGCCGAGGCCGCCGTTGCGGTAGTGGGCCTCGACGGTGAGCGCCGCGGGGACGCCGGCGAGCAGGGCGGAGATTTCCTCGATCGGGGCCGGGTTGAAGGAGGAGACGAGGGCGACGCTGACCTCGATGCCGGCGGCCGCGAGCTGCTCGGCGGCGGCGACCGCCTCGTGGGCGATCGAGCCGATCGCGAGGATCGCCGCGTCGGCGCCCTCGCGGAGGAGCTCGAGCCGGCCGAGCTCGAAGCGGCCGTCGAGGCCGGGCAGGCTGTCGCCGCGCTTGCTGACCCGGTAGTAGATCGGCCCGGCGTGGTTCGCGGTCGCCTGCACTGCGGTCCGCGCCTGCGCCGCGTCGGCCGGGGCGACGGTCGCGACCGCCGGCTGGGCGCGCATCACCGCGTAGTCCTCGAGGGCGAAGTGGGTGATCCCGTTGTGGCCGTAGTCGAAGCCGCCGCCGACCCCGACGATCCGCACCGGCAGGTCGTGCAGGGCGGGGCCGTTGCGGATGAACTCGTAGGGGCGCAGGGCCGAGAAGGTGGCGATCGAGTAGGCGAAGGGGACGAAGCCGGCCTCGGCCAGCCCGGTTGCCACGCCGAGCATGTTCTGCTCGCCGACCCCGCAGTTGATGAAGCGGTCGGGGAAGCGCCGCTCGAACTCTTCGAGGACCATGAACCCGAGGTCGCCGGTCAGCAGCATCACCCGCTCGTCGGCCTCGGCGAGCTCGACCAGCTCCGCGACGAACTCGTTCCTCATGCGGCCGCCGCCTCGAGGTCGGAGCAGGCGGTGGCGTAGGTCTGCTCGTCGAGCGGCAGGTAGTGCCACTTGATTTCGGACTCCATGAAGGAGACGCCGTAGCCGAAGGTGGTCTCGGCGACCAGCGCGCGGGGCTGGCCGGGTGCGCTCTTCGCAAGCGCCGCGCCGAGCGCCTCCTGGTCGTGCCCGGCGACCCGTTCGGCGCTCCAGCCGAAGGCGGCGAGCTTCTCCTCGACGGCGCCGAGGTCGAGGATGTCGGGCGTGTAGCCGAGCGCCTGCTGGCCGTTCAGGTCGATCACCAGGTGGAGGTTGTCGAGCCGGTGCTGGGCGGCGAACATCACCGCCTCCCAGGTCGAGCCCTCGTTGAGCTCGGCGTCGCTCATGATCACGAAGACCCGCCGGCCGGAGCCGTGGCGCTTGCCGGCGAGCGCGGCGCCGGCGCCGAGCGAGAGGCCCTGGCCGAGCGAGCCGGTGCAGAAGTCGACCCCCTCGAGACCGTGCTCGGGGTGGACGCCGAGCAGCGTGCCCTCGCCGCAGTAGGTGTCGATCGCGCCGTCTTCGAGCCGGCCGTCGTGATGCAGCGCCGCGTACAGCGCCAGCGCCGCGTGGCCCTTGGAGAGGACGACCCGATCGCGGTCAGCACCGACGTCGGCGCCCGCGGCACCCCCGATCACGGCGGCGACGAGGTCGGCGATCGAGAGCGCGGAGCCGATGTGCCCCACCCCTGCCCGGTAGGACTGGTCGATGATCGTCCGGCGGATCGCGTCGGCGTAGCGCTCCCGCTCGCTTGCGTTCATGCGCGACATCCGGGGGCACCCTAGCGAATCGGGTACGACGCGATAAGTTGCCCCGCTCGTGACCGAGCGCTCAGGACAGCCCCGGCCGGAGAAGCCGTTTGGCCGCATTCAGGAGCTGGCCGATCGCAACCCCGAGCTGACCTCGGTGGCCGCCTACGCGGTGGTCGCGATCGCCGCCACGGTCACCGCCTACTTCACGATCTTCACCACCTTCGCGTCCTACGACGACGAGGGCACTCTGCTGATCACCCTGCGTGCCTTCCTCGACGGCGACCCGCTCTACCGTGACGTCTGGTCGGTCTACGGCCCCTTCTACTACGAGTTCTTCGGCGGCCTCTTCTCGCTGTTCGGGCTCGACGTCAGCACCGACTCCTCGCGCACCGTGGTGCTCCTGGTCTGGGTCGGGACCAGCCTCCTCTTCGGCCTCGCCGCCCAGCGGCTGACCCGCAGCCTGCCGCTCGGTCTGACCGCCATGGTCGCCGCCTTCGGCTCGCTCGGGGTGCTCGCCAACGAGCCCATGCACCCCCAGGGTCTCTGCGTCCTGTTGCTCGGCGCCTTCGCCCTGCTGGCCGTCCGCGGGCCCTCGAAGCGGCCGCTCTGGCTCGGGGCCGGGTGCGGAGCGCTGCTCGCGGCGCTGCTCCTGACCAAGGTCAACCTTGGCATCTTCGCGATCGCCGCCGCGGTCGCGGCCGCCGCTTTCACGGCCTGGCCGTTCGCCGGCCGGGCCTGGGTCCGCTGGTTGGTCGGCGCGGCCCTCCTGGCCCTGCCGCTGGCCGTCATCAACCGCGACCTCGACCTCGGCTGGGCGCGTGAACTGACGCTCCTGGTGATGCTGGCGCTGGGCAGCGTGCTGGTCGCCGCCCGGCCGCTGCGGCCGACCGGCCCTGACCGGCCGCTGCTCCGCGTCCTGCTCGGCGGCGTCGCCGGGTTCGCGGTCGCGATCGTCGCGATCGTCCTTGTCCTCCTGCTCACCGGTCCCTCGCTCGGCGACGCCTACGAAGGGATCATCACCAAGGCGCTCGGGATCCGCGATCTGCTGCTCGGCCAGACCCCGTTCCCGCAGGTGACGGTGCTGACCTGGGCGGTCGGCGCGCTCGCCGCCTCGTTCGTCGCGACCCGGGTCCTGCGCAGCCCGGACGGCCGTCCGGCGCTCTGGTCGGCGCTGCTACGGGCGCTGGCCGGGCTGGCGATCTGGCTAACGGTCGCCCACATCGTCGTCGTCGGGCTCAACCCCTCCAGCGCCAACCCGGTGATCGTCCCGATGCTGCTCGCCTGGATCGCGGTGATCCCGCCGGCCGGGGTCGAGGAGACCCAGTACAAGCGCTTCCTGCGCGTCTTGCTGCCGGCCCTGGCGGTCGCCGAGACCCTCCAGGTCTACCCGGTTCCCGGCAGCCAGCTTGGGATCGCCTCGGTCAGCTTCGTCACCGTCGGGGCGCTCTGCCTGGCCGACGCGACGACCGAGCTGCGCGCGGTCTTCGCCGGCGGCGCCGGCGAGCGGGCGCGGCGGCTGGCCGGCACGCTGACGGTGGCTGGCGTCGCCCTGGCCGGGCTCTTCGTCCTGGTCGCGGTCCTGCTGCCCGGCGCCACCGCGATCAACAACCACCGCAGCCTGGCGAAGCTCGACCTGCCCGGCGCGTCGCTGATGCGGGTCCCCCCCGAAACGGCGGAAAGCTACGAGCGCCTGGTCGGCCTCCTGCGCGCCAACGGGTGCACGACCTTCATCGGCTTCCCAACCGTCGGCAGCATGTACCTGTGGTCGGAGCTGCCGGCGCCGCGGCCGCAGCCACCGAACGCCTGGTTCAGCGCGCTCGACGACGCCCAGCAGCGGCAGGCGGTGGAAGACCTGAGCGCCTCGCCGAAGCCCTGCGCGATCCGCAACGACGAGCTGGCGGCTCCCTACCTGCACGGCGAACCGGCTCCCGATACGCCGCTGACCAACTACGTGCTCGACAACTTCGAGACCGCGGCCTCGGTCGGCGCTTACGAATTCCTGCTGCCGAAACCCTCGGCCACCGGTGGGGGAAGTTAGGCGGGAGCGGGTCAGGTAGCGTCCCTCGCCGTGAAGCGCCTCCTGATCACCGGCGGCGCCGGGTTCGTCGGCTCGAACCTCGCGGTCTCGCTGGCCGAGCGCCACGCTGACTGGGAGATCGTCGCCTTCGACAACCTCTACCGGCGCGGCTCCGAACTGAACCTGCCGCGCCTGGCCGAGGCCGGAGTCGAGTTCGTGCGCGGCGACGTGCGCGAGCCGCAGGAGCTGGCAAAGCTGGGGACGATCGACGCCCTGATCGAGTGCTCGGCCGAGCCCTCGGTGATGAGCGGTGTCGACGGCGAGACCGGCTACCTCGTCCACACCAACCTGACCGGCGCCTACAACTGCCTCGAGCTGGCCCGCCGCGACGGCGCCTTCCTCGTCTTCCTCTCGACCAGCCGCGTCTACCCGGTCGCCCCGCAGCTCGAGATCGAGCTCGAGGAGGCGGAGACGCGGTTCGAGATCGCCGCCGAGCAGGCGCTGCCGGGGGTCTCCCCGGCCGGGATCTCCGAGGCCTTCCCGCTGGATGGCGAGCGCACCCTCTACGGGGCGACCAAGCTCGCCGCCGAGCTGCTGATCGAGGAGTTCCGCGGCGCCCTCGGGGTGCCCGCGGTGATCGACCGCTGCGGCGTGATCGCCGGCCCCTGGCAGATGGGCAAGGTCGACCAGGGGGTCTTCACCCACTGGATGCTCGCCCACCAGTTCTCCAAGCCGCTCACCTACATCGGCTTCGGCGGCACCGGCAAGCAGGTCCGCGACCTGCTCCACGTCGAGGACCTGGTCGAGCTGGTCGAGCGCCAGCTGCTCGCCCCGGAGGAGTGGAACGGGCGCACCGTCAACGTCGGCGGCGGCCGCGAGTGCTCGCTCTCGCTGCAGGAGACGACGGCGATCTGCCAGGAGCTGACCGGCAACGAGGTGCCGATCGAGCCGGTCCTGGAGACGCGCCAGGGCGACGTCCCGATCTACCTGTCCGACTGCGCGCGGCTGTTCGAGCTCGACCGGTGGCGGCCGCGTCGAAGCGCCCGGCAGGTGTTGACCGATATACACGCGTGGGTGGCCTCCGATCCGGAGCGGATCGCGGCCGCGCTGAACGTCTAAGCCAACTGAGAAGAGAGAGCGAGCGAGATGCCGGTTGCGATCATCACGGGAGCGGGGGGGCTGATCGGCTCCGAGGCGGTCGAGCACTTCATCGCCGAGGGCTTCGACGTGGTCGGGATCGAGAACGACATGCGGGCCAGCTTCTTCGGCCCCGAGTCCTCGACCTCGCACGTGACCGAGCGGCTGGTCTCCGAGCACTCCAGCTTCCACTGGGAGAACGCCGACATCCGCGACACCGCCGCGGTCGAGCGGATCTTCGCCAAGCACGCCGGCAACATCGAGCTGGTCGTCCACACCGCCGCCCAGCCCTCGCACGACTGGGCCGCGAGCGACCCGCAGACCGACTTCGGCGTCAACGCCAACGGCACCCTCAACCTGCTCGAGGCGGCGCGCGCCCACTGCCTCGAGGCGCCGTTCATCTTCTGCTCGACCAACAAGGTCTATGGCGACACGCCGAACCGGCTGCCGCTGCAGTCGCTGGAGAAGCGGCTGGAGCTGCCCGAGGACCATCCCTACTACAAGGGGATCGACACCTCGATGTCGATCGACACCGCGACCCACTCGCTGTTCGGGGTCTCGAAGGCCGCCGCCGACCTGCTCGTGCAGGAGTACGGGTACTACTTCGAGATGCCCACCGTCTGCTTCCGCGGCGGCTGCCTGACCGGCCCCCAGCACGCCGGCGCGAAGCTGCACGGCTTCCTCGCCTACCTGATGAAGTGCACCGTCACCGGCACCCCGTACACGGTGTTCGGCTACGAGGGCAAGCAGGTCCGCGACAACATCCACAGCGCCGACCTGATCGCCGCCTTCGACGCCTTCCGCAAGGCGCCGCGCGCCCACGCCGTCTACAACATCGGCGGCGGCCGCTTCTCCAACTGCTCGATGCTGGAGGCGATCGACGTCTGCGAGCGGGTCGCCGGCCGCCAGCTGCAGTGGGAGATGGGCGAGGAGCCGCGGATCGGCGACCACCGCTGGTGGATCTCCGACCTGGCCCCGTTCGAAGCCGACTACCCGGACTTCGAGCTGCGCTACGGGATCGAGGAGATCCTCCAGGAGATGTACGAGCAGAACCTCGAGCGCTGGACGGCGGCCCCGGCATAGAGGGCCGCTTGGTCGCTGGAAATGCGTATGCCATATTTATGGCATGAGAACCACGCTCGACCTCGATGATCGCCTCATGCACGCGCTCATGGCGCGCCACCCGGGTGAGACCAAGACCAAGGCTGTCGAAGCGGCGATCGTCGACCATGTGCGGCGCGGCGCCGTCGATTGGCTGCTCGAGAACGCCGGCAAGATCGAGATCGAAGACGCGTCCGCGGAAATGCGCGCGGCGGACCGCCGGATCTGAACCTGTGGTGCTTCCGGATACCTCCGTTTGGATCGAGTTCTCCCGCCGTGGATCGGCTGGACGTGCCGCAGGGCTCGCCGCCCTGCTGGATGGCGGTGAAGTGGCGACCTGCGGACCGGTCGCGGCGGAGCTCCTGGCCGGGGCCAAGGGAGATGTGGCGGAACGGATGTGGGGGACCCTCGCCTCGCTTCCCTGGGCCGAGCTGGACGCGGACTCGTGGAGGGAAGTGGGAACCGTTGCCGCCGACTTGCGCGGCAAAGGGCAGACCCTTCCTCTGACCGATCTGGTGATCGCGGTTGCGGCTGCTCGGGGCGGCCACAGGCTCTGGAGCTTCGACGCGGATTTCGAGCGCATCTGCACCGCACTCCCAGGTCTGGAGCTCCACTCATCATGAAGCTCTCGGTGGTGATGCCGGCCCAGAACGAGGAGGGGTCGGTCGGGGCCACGGTCGAAGGCGTCGTCGCGGCGCTGGAGCGCGGCTCGATCGACTACGAGGTGATCGTCGTCAACGACGACTCCGAGGACTCGACCGAAGCGGTCGTCAACGCGATCGGGGCCGAGAACCCGCGGGTGCGCTGCCACCGCTCCCACTACGAGCGCGGCTTCGGGATGGCGATCCGCGCCGGCCTCGACGTCTTCGAGGGCGACGCGGTCGTGATCGTGATGGCCGACGCCTCCGACAACCCCGAGGACCTGGTTCGCTACCACGCCCTGCTCGAAGAGGGCTGGGACTGCGCCTTCGGCTCCCGCTTCGTCCCCGGCGCCCAGGTCCACGACTACCCGCGGCTCAAGTACTACGTCAACCGGCTCGCCAACCAGTTCATCCGCATCCTCTTCCGCCACCGCTACAACGACACCACCAACGCCTTCAAGGCCTACCGGCGCGAGGTCGTCGAAACGATCCAGCCGCTGCTCTCCAAGCACTTCAACCTCACGGTCGAGATGCCGCTGAAGGCGATCGTCCGCGGCCACTCCTACGAGGTCATCCCGACCAACTGGACCAACCGCACCACCGGCGTCGCCAAGCTGAAGATGAAGGAGATGGGCAGCCGCTACCTCTTCATCACCCTCTATGTGTGGCTCGAGATGACCCTCAGCCGGGGGGATTACCAGGTGCGCGAGCCAACCCTGAAGCGCCCGATCTGAGTCGTTCGAGCGCTCGGGGAGGTTACCGGCGATCCCTATAGGGTTGCGCGCTTGGCGATCGATACGGCATCTGTTCGGTACCGGACCAGTGGCGCGAAGAAGGTGGCCCGGCCAGCGCGGAAGGAGCCGATGGCGGCACTCGACGCCGGAGCTCTGCGCCTGCTTGCCTGCGCTGCCCTCGCGATCCTCGCGGTCGGCCTGCTGGTGCTCGCCGCCGGCGCGTCGAAGTCGAGCGAGACCCGCGCCTGGGCCCTGGTGCTCGCGCTGGCCCTTCCCGGCGGCCTGCTCCTCGCCGCCCGTCAGGAGCGCGTTCTCGCGGCCGCGGCGCCGGCGGCCGCGGCCCGCGGCCTCGCGGTCGGCCTGCTCGCGCTCGCGCTCGCCTTCCTGGTGCGGCGCACGGGTGCCGGCGACGCGCTCCACCACGCCGTTCTAGCGCTGGCGGCTCTGGTCGCACTGGGTGCGCCGTTCCTCGCCGCCCGGCTCTGGGTCGACCCGGACGACCGCGAGCGCGAGCTGGCGCGCGTGGTCAGCGTGCTCTCGGCCGTCTTCGTGATCTTGCTGTTCGTGCCTCGCGGTGCGCTGGAGCCCGCGGCGCTGCTGCCGGCCCTGGCCCTGGCCACCCTCGCGGTTCTGGCGCTGCGGCTGCGCCGCCCCCTCTCCCTGTCGCGAACGGCGCGCGCCGCGCTCGAGCTGCTCGCCTGCGTGGCGATCGTCCTGGTCGTGGTCCAGCTCCCCGGCCTCGTGCCCTACTCGGGCAACCTCTGGATCCACCACCTCTACTTCCTCGGCCCGGCCAACGACGTCGCCCACGGTCAGGCGATGGTGGGCACCGCCTGGTCGCAGTACGGCGTCGGCTTGATCGACGCGCTCGGCCTGGCCTTCAAGGTGGTCCCGATCGGGTTCGGGACGCTGGCGCTCGGCGTCGTGATCCTGACCGCGCTCCTGTACCTCTGCGTCTACGCGATCCTGCGCCTGGCCGGCCTCGGCTTCCTGCTCACGATGATCGCGATCGCGGTCGCCGCGCTGGGCAACCTGTTCGCCACGCTCGACGCCTACGTCGTCTTCCCGAGCACCTCGCCGCTGCGCTTCGGGATTCCCTACCTGATGGTTCTCGCCGCGGTCCTCGGGGCGACGGCCCCCCGCCTGGCGCGGCCCAGCCGGATCGCCGTGCTCGCGCTGCTGGCGCTGGCCGCGGTCTGGAGCCTCGAGACCTTCGCCTACGCCGCCGGGACCTTCGGCGCCCTGGTCCTGGTCGAGGCGCTGGCCGCCGGGGACGGCGCCGGCCGCCGCGTCCTCCGCGCCGCCCTCGTCGGCCTCGCCGTCAGCGCCGCCGCGTTCGCTGCCTTCAGCCTCGCCACCCTGGTGCTGAGCGGGCACCTCGACTGGGGCCCGTACGTCGAGTACCTGACGCTCTACTCGGTCGACGGCCTCTCGCAGGTCTCGATCCAGTTCTTCTCGGCGGGGCCGCTGATGGCGGCGGTGCTGTTCGCCAGCGCGGTGATGCTGCTCTGGCTGGTGCGCGCGTCCCCCGCCGCGCTCGCGCCGGCGATGCGGACGGCGCTCGCCGGCTTCACCGGGTTCGCGATCCTCGCCTTCACCTACTACCTGGGCCGCTCCCACCCCAACAACCTGCTCGTCCTGCTCGTTCCCGTGGTCGCGATCTGCGCGCTCTGGATGCAGGTGCTGCTGGCCGGGAGATCGTGGTGGCGCACCGGGGCGGCCGGCGCGCTGGCGCTGGGCATGGCGATGATCGCGGTCGCCGCCTGGCCCGCGTTCGAAGCGAAGCGGGGATCCACCGCCCTCGGGCTGCTCGCCCCGGGCGGGGGGACGCTCGGCAGCGCGGTGGGCGCGATGGCCGACAACCCCGTGCTGGACCCCCGTGTCCCGGTCGGGACGGCGCTGCTGGCCGAGCAGTTGCCGCCGGGCGAGCCGGCGCTGGTGATCGCCGGCTCGGACCTGACCACGCAGATCCTGCTCGACGCCGACCGCCGCAACGTCCTGCCGATCTCACACGCCGCCGAGGACGACCTGATCGAGTCCAGCGGGGAGCGCGTCGAAGCAGCCGCCGAGCGGGTGCCCGCCGGAACCGTCCTGCTCACCTCAGAGCCCTCCCCGCCGGTGCCCGGCGCGCAGCCGGAGTTCTTCTCGATTCAGCTCGCGGCGCTCGACGTCCTGCAGCGGCGCTTCCGCTTCGTCCCGGTTCGGGTCGACCCCTCGGGCCTCGAACTCGTCCGCCTGGTGCCGCGCCGGTAGGGGCTCCGTCAGTCCTTGCGCCCGATCACCAGGAACTGCTTGCCGAGCAGCTTCCAGGCGAGCGGGGTCTTCAGGTAGGTGCGGGTGAGGGTCGGCGAGGGCGGCAGGATGCCGCGGAAGGAGTAGGGAAGGTAGCGCGGGATCGTGCGCTCTATCTCGAAGCCGGCGGCGTAGAGGTGCTCGCCGATCGCCACGTGGGTGAGCGCGACGTAGTGGTCGGCGCAGTCCCAGTACTCGTCGGAGCAGTAACGGTAGTTCGGCCCCATGATCGCGATCCGGCCGCCCTGCTCCATGTGTCCGTGCATCTTTTCGAGGAAGGCGGAGATCGCCTCCTGGTCGTAGAGGTGCTCGAGGAAGTTGGAGACGAAGACGCCGTCGAAGTGCCCCTGCGGCAGCTCCGCGTCCATGATCATCGAGGTGATCACCTTGGTGTCCGGCTTGTGGGCCGCCTCGTCGTAGCTGACCGCGTCGACCGCCCAGGTCTCGCGGGCGGGCACCTTGCCGATGAACTCGCCGCGCCCGGCGGCCGGGTCGAGCACCTTCTGCGGGCTGCCCATGATGCCGTGCACGTGCGGCGCGATCTCACCCCAGACGGCGAGCCGGCCGTCCTGGTCGATGTCGCGGAATCGGTAGGTGTAGAGACGCTCGTAGTTCATCTGGGGCGATTTGCTCCTTGATTAAGCGGTTGATCGCGGCCTGCGGATGCTGATGGATATGCGAACCTAGCGCGCCGATGGACTCCAGCGACATGCTCCTGCTGTTCGCGAAGCATCTGCTGCTGACTGGTTTGCCGTTCGCCGCGGCGGTTCTGTTCGCGGCCCGGCAGGGTGTGCGGCAGGTCCCGGTGCTGCTCGCGATCGGCCTCGCGGTCAGCGGCCTGCTCGGCCTGCTCGGGTTCTGGACCTTCTACGGCAGCCGCGGGCTCGGCGAGACGTACGCCTTCTTCGTCCTCCTCGGGTCACTCCTCCTGGCCGGCTGGTCGCTGTACCGGTGGGAGCTCGACCGGGATCTGCTCTGGCGCCTCGCCGTCCCGCTCGGGCTCTGGGCGCTCGGCTCGGCCTTCGTCCTCTTCCTCGGCTTCGTGCACGGCGGTGCCACCGACCCGATGGTGACCGCGATGTCGCGCTTCTCGCACACCCTGCCGGGCGACAACTACCTGCCGCTCCACTTCACCGAATGGTTCGCCGTGCACGGTCACAACGGCACCCCGCCCGACTACGCCGGCTGGCTCTCCAGCGACCGACCGCCGCTGCAGGTCGGCTACGCGCTCAGCCAGCGCCCGTTCGGCTGGCGCGCCGACCAGCTCGACTACCAGGTGATGGGGGTGCTGCTCCAGCAGCTCTGGATCGTCGGCCTCTGGGCGCTGCTGCTCGCCGCCCGGGTGCGGCCGCTGACCCGCGGCCTGGCGATGGTCGCGGTCCTGCTCAGCGACCTGGCGATCGTCAACGGGTTCTACGTCTGGCCGAAGCTGCTGCCGGCGGCGCTGCTGGTGGCGCTCGCCGCTCTCGTCCTCACCCCGCTCTGGGAGGAGCTGCGCGGCAAGCTCTGGGCCGCGGCCCTGGTCGCCGCGCTCGCCGCGCTCGCCTACCTCGGCCACGGCTCCAGCGTCTTCGGGATCGTCCCCCTGGCGATCGTCGCCGCCTGGCGCGGGATGCCGAGCTGGCGCTGGCTCGGCGTCGCCGCCGCGGTCGGGCTCGTCCTCGTCGGCTCCTGGTCGGCGTACCAGAAATACGGCGACCCGCCCGGCGACCGCCTGACCAAGTGGACCCTGGGCGGCTTCACCGAGATCGACGACCGCGGCGTCCTCGAGACGATCGTCGACGGCTACGAGGAGGCCGGGGTCGGCGGCACGATCGAGAACAAGTGGCAGAACTTCGCGACGATGTCCGGCGGCGAGCCGATGGTCGACGGGCTGCGCGCCAGCATCGAGACCGGTGAGCCCGGCCAGGTGGCGCGCTCGCTGCGCGCGATCCAGTTCTTCTACATCGTGCCCGGACTCGGGCTGCTGCTGCTCGGCCCGGTGCTGATGGCGTTCGCCTGGGCGCGCCGGCGCGGCAGCCCCGAGCCGGCCGAGTGGAGGCTGGCGCTCTCCTGCTTCGCGGTCTTCGCGTTCGGCGCCGTGATCTGGGGCCTGCTCCTCTTCGGCAACGCCGAGGACCGCACGATCAAGCACGTCAGCAGCTACCTGCTGCCGCTGCTCGGGATCGTCGGCGCGGTGGTCGGGATGCGGGCGGTCTACCCGCGCTTCGCGACCTGGTACGTCGGCATCGCCTCGCTGCTCAGCCTGGCGCTCTACGCGCCGTCGCTCGACCCGCCCGCCGGCAGCGTCTTCTCGCCGCAGGCGGCGCTGCTCGCGGCCCTGGCGCTGGGCGGCTTCGCCTTCCTCGCCCTGCGGCCTAGGCCGGAAGCAGCTGACGCAGACGGGGAGTCCGGCGACGCGCCCAGCTCGCGAACGACGAGATCCGCGGCCGCCCCCGTTTGAGGTTCGGGTTGTTGTAGGGGTCGGTCGCGACCATCGACCCCCAGCGGTCGACCAGCATTTCCTTCTCCCAGGCCTGCACGACCGGGTCGCGGGTCGCCGACTCGAAGTGGAAGAGGACGAGGTCGGGGTCGTAGACGATGCGCCGCCCGGAGGCCCAGACCTTGAGGCAGTAGTCGACGTCGTTGAAGTTGACCGGGAGCTCGCGCGAGAGCCCGCCGACCTCCTCGAAGACCGCGCGCGGGGTCATCAGGCAGGCGCCGGTCACGGCGAGGCAGTCGCGGGCGATCCAGACGTGGTTGGCGTAGCCGCGGAACTCGCCGTGGAAGAGGCGGTAGGTGTGGCCGGGCAGCCCGTCGTCGAACCCGATCCCGACGTGCTGGAGCCGGCCGTCGCCGAACAGCAGGCGGCCGCCGACCGCGCCGATCCCCTCGTGGGCGCTGTACATCACCAGCCGCTCCAGCCAGTCGGGCTCGATCACCTCGATGTCGTCGTTGAGCAGCAGCAGGTGCTCGCCCGCGCTGCGCACGGCGCCGAGGTTGATCTTCGCCGAGAAGTCGAACGGTCCCTCGAACTCGACCAGCCGGATCCGCTCGCCGCCGACCGCGAGCAGCTCCTCGCGCACCGCCGCGCTGACCAGGTCGTCGACCACGCAGACGACCTCGTAGTTCTCGTAGCTGGAGCGCTCGACGATGCTGCGCACGCAGTTGACCGCCAGCACGGTCGGCTTGAAGCGGACGTCGCGGACCTGCCCCGCGGTCGGGATCACGATGCTGACCGCGGGCTGCTCGCGCAGCCGCGGGCGCAGGTGCAGGACGCCGGAGTCCTCGGGGTCGCGCTCGACCAGCGCCGGCAGCCCGATCCGCTCGCAGTGCGCCTGCACCGCGCGGGCGCCGGCTTCGAAGGCGTACGGCTTGACCGCCTCGCCGCCGCTCGCCGCCGAGGTCGCGATCATCCGCCAGTGGTAGAGGACGCGCGGCACGTGCACGACTTCGCGCGCCCGCTCGGTCACCTTCAGGACCAGGTCCCAGTCCTGCGACCCCTCGTAGTCGGGATCGAAGCCGCCGACCTGCTCGACCAGCTCGCGGCGCAGGACGCTGAAGTGGCAGGTGTACATCTGCGTGCGCATCCGCTCCGGCGACCAGTCGGGCTTGAAGAAGGGCTGGGAGTGGCGGCCGCCGAGGTCGATCTTGTCCTCGTCGGTGTAGACGTAGTCGACGGCGGGGCGGGAGTCGATCGCCTCGGCGACGTGGGCGAGCGCGTCGGGGTGCAGCATGTCGTCGTGGTCGAGCAGGGCGACGAACTCGCCCCGGGCCATCGCCAGCGCGTCGTTGGAGGCGGCGACGATGCCGGCGTTCTGCTCGCGGTAGGCGACGTGGATGCGCGCGTCCTTGGCGGCGGCCTCGTCGAGCAGGGCGCGCACGTGCGGCTCGGCCGAGCCGTCGTCGACCAGGCAGAGCTCCCAGTCGCCGTCGCTCTGGCGCCGCACCGAGGAGATCATCTTGCCCAGCACGCCCGCCGGGGTTTCGTAGACGGGGGTGAGGATCGAGAAGCGGGGCGCCGCCACGGCGCTAGCGCCGTCCCCGCAGCAGCCGCAGCGGCCATCGCAGCAGCCGCAGCATGGTCCCGAGCAGGGGGACTTTCGATTCGAAGTTCGATTTGACCCCGACGATCCGTTCCCAGCGGTCTTCGAGCTCGGCCACCTTGCCCCTGGCGGCGCCGAGTTCGATCTCCTTGGCGATCAGCAGGTCGCGCAGGCGGAGGACTTCCTCGTTGCTGTTCTCGAGCTCGGCTCTCAGCTCGGCCTGCGGCTCGGGCGCCGGGCTCGCTTCCAGCTCGGCGATCTTCTGCTGGGAGGCGAGCAGCGCCTTGCGCACCTCGCTCGCCTCGCTGCGCAGTCGCCACCAGCTGCGGTCGTAGCGGCGCACCGTCTCCAGCACGTTCGCCTCGTCCTCGCGCACGTAGAGCGCCGCCCAGGGGGAGACGTAGCTGAGGTCGCGGTCGAGGTCGCGGGCGAAGCCGCGCTCGGCCAGCTTCGCCGACCAGTACTCGGGCGGCTGCACGTTGAGGTGGGTGGCCTCGCCGAAGTCGCCCGGGGTGGTGGAGATCACCAGCCGGTCGCTGGCGACGCCGAGGTTGTCGAGCACCCGGTCGATCTCGGCCGCGGGGACGTGCTCGAGCACCTCGATGCAGACGATCAGGTCGTAGCGCCGGCCCAGCGGCTCGCTCAGCGAGCCGACCCGGACGTGCTCGGCGACCGACTCGTGGGCCGCGGAGATCGCGTACTCGGAGACGTCGACGCCGCTCGCGTCGACGCCGCGCTTGCGCAGCTCCTCGACCAGGAAGCCCATCGCGCAGCCGGCGTCGAGCACGCTCGACGGGTGCAGGTCGCGGACCAGGCCCTCGGCGACTTTGCCGAAGAACTCAAGCCAGCGCTCGTTGCGCTCATAGGGTCCGCCGCCGCCCCAGTAGTTGGCGAAGTAGCTGGCGCCGTACTCGGGCGCCGAGGGCTCCTGGCGGGCGGCCTCGGTCGAGGTTGCCTGTTCGGCCATCGGGGCGCAGTGTACTCAGGAACCCCCTCCGGACCGGCGGTACACTTCCGGCCCCCCGTGGAGAGGATCGCCCGAAACGCGCCGGTTCTGCTCCTCGTCGCGGCCCAGCTCACGGTGCTCGCCGTGACCCTGGCGTGGGCCTCGAAGCTGACCTTCTACGCGGACACCTGGGCGCTGCTGATGAACCGGCGCGACCCTTCGCTCGACGCCTTCCTGCAGCCGCACAACGAGCACCTGATCCTCTTCCCGGTGCTCTTCGAGCAGGTGATCCTGCGGCTCTTCGGGATGAGCTCGGCGATGCCCGAATACGTGCTCCTCGGGATCTTCCTCCTCGCCACCTCGGCGGTGCTCTACGTCTACGTCAAGCGCCGCGTCGGGCCCTGGCTGGCGCTCTTCGCGGCGATCGTCGTGCTCACCCTCGGGCCGGCCTGGGAGGTGCTGCTGTGGCCGTTCGAGATCACCTTCGTCGGCCCCGTCCTCTGCGGCCTGGCGGCGCTGCTGGCGCTGGAACGCGAAGACCGCTGGGGCGACCTCGCCGCCTGTCTCCTGCTCACCCTCGGCCTCGGCTTCTCCAGCCTCGGGCTGCCCTTCCTGCTCGGCGGGGCGGTGGCGATCCTGGTCGGGCCGCGGGAGGCCTGGCTGCGCCGCGCCTACGTGGTCGGCGTCCCCGTCGCCCTGTTCGCGGTCTGGTACTTCGGCTGGGGGGCCGACGCCGGCTCGAACATGACCGCCGGCAACGTGCTGAGCTCGCCGCGCTTCGTCGCCGACGAGGTCGCCGCCGCCGCGGGGGCCGTGTTCCAGTTCCGCGGCAACCCGTTCAACCAGGTCGAGGGCCTGCTCTGGGACCGGCTCGTCGCGGTCTTCCTCTGCCTCGCGATCGCCTACCGCGTCTGGCGCGGGCCGCGTCTTCACCCGGGCCTCTGGCCGGTGCTCGCGATCGCCGGCTCGAGCTGGTTCCTGACCGCGTTCAACGACGTCGCCGGCCGCTCGCCGACCGCCAGCCGCTACCTCTACGCCGGCGCAATCTTCGTGCTGCTGATCCTCGCGAACGTGTTCCAGGGCGTTCGCCTCAGCCGCCCGGCCCTGGCCTTGGCGGCGCTCTTGACCGCGCTCGCGGTCGCGATCAACGTCACCGAGCTGGAAGCCGGGAACCGCATCCTGAAGCGGCAGGCGGAACTGACCCGCGCCGACCTCGGGGCGGTGGAGATCGCCCGCCGGGCCGTCGATCCGGTCCTGCAGATGAACCCGGAAATCACCGGTACCCCGACCTTGATCAACGTCTTCGCCGGTCCCTACCTGAGCGCCGCCGACGAGTACGGATCGCCGGCCTACTCGCCGGCCGAGGTCGCCGCGGCCGGCCCCCGGGCCCGCCGCTGGGCCGACGAGACGCTTGCCGCGGCGCTGCCGATCACGGCCGCGACCCGCCCGCGCGCGGGCGCGGCCGGCGCCTCCAGCGCCTGCGTCCCATTCGCCCCAGGCGCCGGCACCGAGCTGGCGCTGGCTCCCGGCCTCACCCGGATCGAGCTGACCCCAGGACCCGACGCCACCCTCGAGCTGTACCGCTTCGGCAATGGCGCCCGCCCGGTCGAGCTCGCCGACCTCCCGGGCGGCGCGGTGACCGTCCTCCGCATCCCCCGCGACTCCGTCCAGCGCCCCTGGCGCCTGCGACTCGACGCCACCCAACCCGCCCACGTCTGCCCGCCGGGCGGCTAGGCCGTCCGAGGCCGGGGAGAGGGCGTCCCAAATCGCGCTCGCGACATTAGGGCCCCTCTGGGGGCCTCAATGTCGCGAGCGCGAAAGAGCCCTCGAAGCACCCCCGTCCCGCGGCGACCGCGCTAGATGTCCTCGGCGATCCGCGGTGCCTCGCGTCTGAAGACCCAGACCGCGTAGATGCAGATGGCGACGAAGATCAGCGCGGCCGGCAGCAGGTAGATGCCGCCCCCGGTCACTTCGGTGGCGGTCGGGGCGCTTGGTTCGATCACCCAGACGCGCACCTGCTGGAAGATCACCGCCAGGGGGTTCAGCATCAGGATGCGTTCGATCGTTTCGTCCTTGAGGAACTCGATCGGGTAGAGGACCGGGGTCGCGTAGAAGAGCACCTGCGCGAGCACGACCCAGATGATCGCGATGTCGCGGAAGCGCACGTAGAGGACCGAGAGGATCATGCTCATCGCGCAGGTGAGCGTCCCGAGCGCCAGGACCGCGAACGGGAAGAGCAGCCAGGTCCAGGTCGGGTCGACGCCCCAGGCGAGGATGAAGGCCAGGACGATGACCAGGTTGAGCCCGAAGTTGAAGCAGCTGGTGAGCACGGTCGAGAGCGGGATCGCGAGGCGCGGGAACTGGGTCTTGCGGACGATCGCCTCCTGCTGGACGACCGAGGTGACCGCGTTCTGCGTCGCTTCCTGAAAGAGCGTGTAGAGGACGATCCCGAGCAGCAGGATGACCGGGTAGTTGTGCAGCTCGGCGCCGATTTTGAAGACTTTGGTGAAGACGAAGAGCAGCACTCCGAACAGCGCCAGCGGCCGGATCAGCGACCAGATGTAGCCGAGCACGGTGCCGAAGTAGGTGCGCTTGAACTCGGTCACCCCGAGCAGCCAGAGCAGGCTGAAGAAGCGCTGGGTGCCGCCGCCGAGCGCCGACGGCCCGGTCACCTCGCGCAGCGGTCCGATCGGTCGTGGCGGCTCGCTCATCGCGACCCCCCGTCCTGCGCCCAGGCCTTGATCTCGTGCGGCAGCGTCACCATGCCGCCGGCGCCCCCGGTGCCGAAGACGACGAAGTCGAGCGCGTTGTGGACGTAGAGGGCCACGCCGGGCTGCGGCTCGGCCCGGTTGACCCCGACGTGGACGAAGTAGCGGCCCGGGTTGAGCAGGTTCTCGATCTCGGCGTTGACCTCGAGCTCCTCGCCGACCCGCGGCGGGTGCGCTCGCACGCCGTCGACGACCGGGGCGGCGAGCTCGAAGACGGGGACCCCGTCGGCGTTCGTCACGCTGAAGGCGATGCCGACGCCGGGACTGTCGCGCAGCACCTCCAGACGCGCCCGCAGGCGGAAGCGCACGCCGTGTTCGAGGTTCTCCACCCGCTCGCCCTGCGCATCCTCGATCCAGGCCTCGAGCAGCCGCACTTCCTCGCTGCCGCCGAGCGCCGTGGCGTGGTCCTCGGGGCTGCCGCGTTCGAAGTTCAGCTGCAGGTACTCGCGGCCGATCTCCCCGGGGTCGCCGATCTGGCGGATCCGACCGCCGTCGATCAGCATCGCCCGGTGGCAGTAGGTCTCCACCGTCGACATCTCGTGGGTGACCAGGACGATCGTCTTGCCGGCCTCTTTCATCTCGCGGAAGGCGTCAGCGCACTTCTGCTGGAAGGCGGCGTCGCCGACCGCCAGCACCTCGTCGATCAGCAGCACGTCGGCGTCGACCTGCAGCATCGCCGAGAAGGCGAGCCGGACCAGCATTCCCGAGGAGTAGTTCTTCAGCTTCAGGTCGGCGAAGTCCTCGAGCTCGGCGAACTCGATCACGCCGTCGAGGCGCGCCCGCGTCTCCTGTGGCGTCAGGCCCATCATCACCCCGTTGAGGACGACGTTTTCGCGCGCGGTGAGGTCGAGGTTGAAGCCGACCCCGAGCTCGATGAAGGGCGCCAGGCGGCCGGCCATCCGGATTGTCCCGGCGTCGGCCCGGTAGATGCTGGCGAGCAGCTTCAGCAGCGTGCTCTTGCCCGAGCCGTTGCGGCCGACGATCCCGAAGAACTCCCCCTGGTGGATGTCGAAGGAGACGTCGTCGAGCACCCGCAGCACCCGCACGTCCTGCTGTGCGAACGGGTGGGCGATGCGCTCCTTCAGCGAGTCGACCCGGTGGGTCGGGATGTGGAACGTCTTCTCGAGGCCGCGCGCTTCGATCGCCAGCGGCGCGTCGGCGCCCGGGCCGGTCACGGCGCCGATGGTCGCCTCCGCCGGCGCAGCTCGTTCCGCGCCTTCAGCAGACCGTGCTTGGCGCGCGAGGCGAGCACCCGCCAGCGCGGCGGCGGTGGTGGAGCGTTGCCGGGCACCGGCAGCGGCCCGCGCTTGCGCAGGACGACGATGAACTCGATCCCCACCCGCGCCGCCGCCTCGACGTCAAAGGCTTCGTCGAGCCGGTCGCGGAGCTCCAGGATCAGGCGCATGAACTCGGCCTGCGTCCAGACGTGCATGTGGATCGAGTAGGAGTCCTCGTCGAGCGCCTTCGCGTGCGCGGCGATCCACTCCTCCGGGGGCTCCTCGTCGGAGCTGCGCAGGCCGCCCTCTTCGACCACGTAGCGGCACCATTCCTCGTAGTGCCCGGCGCGCGAGGCGGCCGGCCCCTGCTCGTAGTCGGCGACCATGTGCTCGAGCGGGGTGACCGGGCGCCGGAAGTCGAAGGTGAAGCGCTTGTCGGGGACCGCGTAGAAGAGGACGCCGCCGGGCTTCAGCTTGCCGAGGTGCGTCTCGATCGTCCCGATCGGGTTCTCGGTGTGCTCGAGGAAGTGGTTGGCGACGATGAAGTCCTGGCTCTCCGGCGCGATCGTCGCCAGCGTCTCGCCGTCGTCGACGATGTCCACCTCGGTCAGGTTCCAGTCGGTCAGCTCGGGGTACTCGCGGCGCAGGTCCGGCACCGTCATCCGGTCGACGTAGCTGGCCTTGGCGTGGGCCGGGATCGCCAGCGGCTGGTGCAGGGGGCCGATCTCCAGTCCTTCGCCGAGCAGGTAGCAGTCGGCGAAGACCGCGCGGGCGTTCATGTAGATCGGCAGGGGGTCGAGCTGGGTCGCCGGCCCCTTGCCGGACTTTTCCACGGTGCTCACGGGGTGGAGGCTACCTTCAGATTCGGGTGGGGCGAGCGGCGGTTTACCTGTCAGGCTTGCACCCGATGAGCTCGTCTCCCTCCGTCGCGGTTGTGATCCCGAGCTGGAACTCGGTCGAGCTGCTGCCGCGTTGCCTCGACTCGCTCGCCGGCCAGGGCGGCGAGCTGGAGCTGCTGGTCGTCGACAACGGCTCGACCGACGGCTCGGCGGAGTACGTGGAGGAGCGCGGGATCCAGTGCCTGCGGCTGGCGGAGAACCGCGGCTTCGCCGCCGCCGTCAACCTCGGCGCGGCGCGGGTGAAGGCGCCGGCGGTGCTGGTGCTGAACGTCGACACCGCGCTGGAGCCGGGCTGCGTGGCGGCGCTCGCGGCGGCGCTCGCCGCCGACCCGAAGCTGGGCGGCGCGCAGCCGCGCATCCTGCAGCTCGAGGGGGAGCGGCGCGACCCGGACGCGGCCCGCGTCTACAGCGTCGGCCAGGCGCTCAGCGCCGACGGCCGGGCGCTCGAGGAGGGGGCGGGGGAGCCGCTCGCCCCCGGGCACCTGCGCGAGCACGAGGTCTTCGGCGTCTGCGGCGCCGCCTGCCTGCTGCGCCGCGAGCTGTTCGCCGCCCCGCTCGGCGGCTACGACGAGCGCTACGTCTCCTTCTATGAGGACGTCGACCTGAACGTGCGGGCGCGGATCGCCGGCTGGCGCTTCGCCTACGTGCCCGAGGCGGTCGTCTGGCATGTCGGCAACGCCTCCTGGCAGGCCGGGTTCGAGCGCCCCGGGGCGGAGAACGCGCGGCTCGTCGCCCGCAACCGGCTCGCCACCCAGGCCAAGTTCATGCCGGCGTCGGCGCTGCCGCGGATCGCCGCGGTCGAGGTCGGGGCGCTGGCGAGGGCGGCCACCGAGCGCCGCTTCCGCGCCACCGCCCGCGGCAAGCTGGAAGGGCTGCGCTGGCTGCCGCGGCTGCTCGGCGAGCGCCGCCGCCTGCGCCGCGAGGGCGACCCGGGACGGGCGCGGCGCTGGCTCGGGGCGAGGACGGCCGGGGCGTGAGGATCTGCCTGGTCGCGCCGGGGCAGGGGCGGCCGGGGGACGCGAGCGTCCGGCGCCTGGCGGCGCTGCTCGGCGGCGCGCACGAGGTCGTCGTGGTCGAGCCGCCGGCCGAGCCGAGCGAGGAGGCGCTGGCCCTCACCTTCTGCGGCGAGGGGCACCGGCGCGCGGCCGGGGTGATGGAGGCGATCCGCGCCCACTACGGCGAGCGCGGCCCCGACTACCTCGAGGTCCGCGACGGCGAGCCGCTCGGCTTCGTCGCGCTGCAGGCGCGGCAGACCGGCGACCCGCTGCTCACGGCCACCGCGGTCGGCGTGCGGGCGGCGCCGAGCGCCGAGCTGCGGGCGCTCCACGACGGCCTGATCGGCCTGCCCGAGCAGCGGCGCGCGGCCGAGCTCGAGCGCTGGCAGCTCTCCGGGGCCGACCGCCTGCTGGCCGCCGGCGGCGACACGCTCGCCCTCTACAGCCGCTATTACGGCGCCGCTGCGCCGGCGATCGGCCTGCGCGCCGGCGTGCCGCCCGCCGCGTCGCCGCCGCCGTCGCCGCCGCCGTCGCCGCGGCCGTCCCCGGGCGGGCCGCTGCGCATCCTCTGCCTCGCTGAGCTGCGCCGCTCGCGCGGCGTCCTCGACCTGCTCTCCGCCTGTCTCTCGCTCGACCACGACGGCTGGGAGCTGACCCTGGCCGGCGCCGACACCCGCACCGCGACGATGGGCCAGTCGGTGCGCGAGAGCCTCGCGGCGATGGCCGACGAGGACCCGCGGGTGCGGGTGCTCGAGCAGCCCGGGGACGGCGGCGCGGCGCTGCTCGCCGCTGCCGACCTGGTCGTCCTCGCCGACCGGGTGCAGGCCGCGAGCGAGGTCGGCGAGCTCGCCCTGGGCGCCGGCCTGCCGCTGCTGGCGACGCCGGTCGGCGGCCACACCGAGCTGGTCGTCGACGGCGTCACCGGCTGGCTCGCCGAGGACTTCGGGCCGCGGGCGCTCGCCCGCGCCCTCGCGCCGCTGCTCGCCGCGCCCGAGCGGCTCGAGCGCCTGCGCGCGGACGGCGCGATCGCCGCCCACGCGGCCCGGCTCGCCGACCCGGCGCGCACGCTCGCCGCCTACGACGGCCTCGCGGTCGAGCTCGGCGCGGCGCGCGGCGCCCAGCCGCTGCCGCCCGCCCCGGCGCCCCGCCCGGGCGCGGTTCTGACGCCGGTCGCGGAGCCGGCGGTCAGCGCGATCGTGCCCTACCACGGAGCCTCGCGCTTCGTCGCCGAGGCGGTCGGCTCGGCGCTCGCCCAGACCCACCGGCTGCTCGAGGTGCTGGTCGTCAACGACGGCTCCTTCGCGCCCGCCGACGCGGTGCTCGGGGAGCTCGCCGAGGACCCGCGGGTCACCGTCGTCACCCAGGCCAACGCGGG
Organism: uncultured Conexibacteraceae bacterium; assembly: GCA_964464285.1. Lineage (GTDB taxonomy): Bacteria > Actinomycetota > Thermoleophilia > Solirubrobacterales > 70-9 > VAYN01. The sequence continues at coordinate 70,315 of CAYXFL010000001.1, read as the reverse complement.
CGAGTCCTCGGCCCGCAACCTCGCTGCCGTCCTCGCCCGCGGCGAGTACCTGGTCATGCTCGACGCCGACAACCTGCTCGAGCCGCGCTTCGTCGAGCGCGCCCTGCGCGCCTACGCGGCCCGCCCGGACCTCTCCTACGTCACCTGCTGGCTGCGGATGATCGACGAAAATGGTGAGGAAATGCCGCCCGAACACGGCTACGCTGCGCTCGGAAATGGCGTGGTCGAGGACGACGATCGCAACTGGGACGGCGACACGCTGGCGATGCTGCCGCGCCGCCTGTTCACCGAGCTCGGCTACCACTACGGGCCGGAGGGCTCGATGCACTCCGACTGGGAGCTCTACCGCTGGCTGCGCCAGGAGGGCCGCTTCGGCGCCGTCGTCCCCGAGCGTCTCGCCCGCTACCGGGTCCTGCCCGGCTCGGTCCTGCGCGGCCACGGCCAGGAGCTGCAGGACCACGGCTGGGCCGAATCGGTCTCGCGCAACCGGACACGGCGCACGCGATGGATAGCTCCGGCCCCGAGCTGAGCCGGCCCGCGGCCGAGCCGGCCGCCGCCGCGCCGCCGGCCGCTCCCGGGCCCCCGGCCGACGAGGACCGCCGGGTCGAGGAGCTGCTGCGCGTGAACACCCGCCTCGCCGCTGAAGTCCGCAGCCTCAGCACGGGCCGCAGCCAGGCTCCGCGCCAGGACTCGATGCCGGCCTCGCGCCGTCTCGCCCGCCTGATCGCCGAACGCGACGCGATCGAGGCGCACTTCCAGGAGGCGCTGGCCGGCCAGCGCGAGCAGCGCGGCGCGATCGAGCAGCTGCGCACCCACGTCGCCCAGCTCGAGGCCGACAACGCCGAGCTCGCCGCGACCGTCGCCCACCTGCGCTCCGGCCCGCGCGGCGCCGCCCGTCGTCTCTTTGCGCGGATCGCGCGCTAGGCCAGCGCGCTAGCCCCGACGGCGTCGCCGCAGGGCCAGCGCCTCGTGGGCGCTGAGGTCGAGCAGCGGGGCACCGTCGACGTCGCGTCGCGCCAGCCCGGCCGCGTCGCGCCAGCCGCGCAGCCGTCCGGTGACGCCCTTGGCGGTGCGGTCCCTGAGCAGCTGGCCGGCGCAGAGGGCTCCCTCGCAGGCGAGCGCGCGCAGCGCCAGGTGGGGGTCGCGCATGACGCCGTAGCGGCGCAGCATGTAGGCGCGGCTCCAGCCGGTGCGCTCGTACTTGCGGCCCGAGCCGGCGCCGAGGCTGGCCGAGTAGGCGTGGATCGCGCGCGCCTCGCCGGCGAGCCGGCAGCGGCCGCCGTTGGCGGCGATCCGCAGGGCCAGGTCGAGGTCCTCGTAGTAGAGGAAGATCCGCTCGTCGAAGCCGCCGACCGCGGCGAAGGCGTCGCCGCGGTAGAGCGCCGCGCCGCCGGTCGGGCCGAGCGGGTCCGGTGCCGCCAGCGCCGCCTCGGCCGCCTCTCCGTGCAGGTGGTCGAACCCCATCAGGGTCGCGTCGGCGACCACGCCGGCAGAGTCGATCAGGCCGGGGTCGCGTTCCTGGGTCAGCACCCCGGCCACCGAGTCGATCCCGGCGCCGAGCCCGGCGAGCAGCGCCTCGAGGAAGCGCGGCTCGGCGGCGGCGTCGTTGTTGAACAGCACGATCGCCTCGGCCGGGTGCGCGGCCACCGCCCGGTTCAGCGCCGCGCCGAAGCCGAGGTTGCTCCCCAGCTCCAGCAGCCGCACCTCCGGGAACCCGGTCCGGACCAGCTCGATCGAGCCGTCGGCGGAGCCGTTGTCGACCACGACCACGTCGGCTGGGCGGCTCTGCTCGCGCAGGCTCGCCAGCGCCCGGCCGAGCCAGCGCTCGCCTTCGAAGTTTGGGATGTAAACCGTCGCGCGCACAGCACCTTTCCGCAGTGGGTAGGGTTGCAGCCTCGCATGGAGCCCCTGAAGGGACTGATCCTCTCCGGCGGCGCCGGCACCCGCCTGCGCCCCATCACCCACACCTCGGCGAAGCAGCTCGTGCCCGTCGCCAACAAGCCCGTGCTGTTTTACGGGATCGAGGCGCTGGTCGACGCGGGCGTCAAGGAGATCGGGATCATCATCGCCCCGGAGACCGGCGAGGAGATCCGCGAGGCGGCCGGCGACGGCTCCCAGTTCGGCGCCGAGATCACCTACATCGTCCAGGACAAGCCGGCCGGGCTCGCCCACGCGGTGCTGACCGCGGAGCCGTTCATCGGCTCCTCGCCGTTCGTCATGTACCTCGGCGACAACCTCCTGCGCGACGGCCTGCGCGGCCTCGTCTCGACCTTCCGCGCCGACGAGCCGGAGGCGCTGATCCTGCTCACCCCGGTCGACGACCCGCAGTCCTACGGCGTCGCCGAGCTCGACGGCAACGGCGGGATCGTGCGGCTGATCGAGAAGCCCAAAGACCCGCCCTCGAACCTCGCCCTGGTGGGCGTCTACCTCTTCAACACCTCGATCTTCGAGGCCGCCCGCTCGCTGGAGCCCTCCTGGCGCGGCGAGCTCGAGATCACCGAGGCGATCCAGAAGCTGATCGACGACCGGCGCCCGGTCCAGTCGGAGGTGGTGCGCGGCTGGTGGAAGGACACCGGCCAGCTCGCCGACATGCTCGAGGCCAACCGCCTGGTCCTCGAGGAGCTGCAGACCTCGGTCGAGGGCGAGGTCGACGAGGACTCCCGGGTCGAGGGCCGGGTCGTGCTCGAGCCCGGCGCCAAGCTGCACCGCTCGGTCGTCCGCGGCCCCGCCGTGATCGGCGCCGGCGCCGAGATCGAGGACGCCTACATCGGCCCCTACACCTCGATCGGCGAGGGCGTCCACGTGCGCCGCTCCGAGGTCGAGCACTCGATCATCCTCAGCGGCTCGGTGGTCGAGGACCTCGGCACCCGGATGGAGGCCAGCCTGCTGGGTCGCAACGTGAAGCTGACCCGCTCCGACGGGGTTCCGAAAACCCTCCGCCTGCTGGTCGGCGACCGCTCCGAGATCAAAATCGTCTAGACCGCCTGCGGGGGCCGAATGAAGGGCTGGTGGGGGAGGATCAGCTGGGACTGGCGCGAGAGCGCCGGGGAAGCCTGGCGGGTCTTCTGGACCAGCCGCCTGGTCGTCTTCGCGGTCGCCGCCTGGGTCGTCCTCGCCGCCCTGCCGTTTGCCGCCGAGCCGGTCTACGACCAGCTCGCGCACCCGTTCGCCGCCTGGCCGGCGACCAACCTGCTCGACGTCACCTTCGCGCCGCTGGCGAAGTGGGACAGCCTGCACTACCTGACGATCGCCGTCGACGGCTACGCGGAAGGCCAGCCCGGCCTGCCGGCGGAGGACCGGCGGGCGGCCTTCTTCCCGCTCTTCCCCGGCGCGGTGCACCTGCTGAGCGGCTTCGCGGCCAGCCCCGCCCTGGTCTTGATCGTCGCCTACGCGGTCTCGCTCGCCTGCTTCTTCGCCGCGCTCACGCTGCTGCACCGGCTGATCGCGATCGAGCTCGGCGCCCGCTACGCGCGGCCGGCGCTGCTCCTGCTCGCCTTCTTCCCGGCCGCGTTCTTCTACGGCATCCCCTACTCCGAGTCGCTCTTCCTGCTGCTCGCGGTCGCCGCCTTCCTGGCCGCCCGAACCGGCCACTGGGCGGTGGCGGGCCTCGTCCTCGCGCTCGCCTCGGCGGTCCGCGCGCCGGGCCTGCTGCTCGTCGTCCCGGTCGCCCTGCTCTACCTGTACGGGCCGCGCTCCGATCGTGAGCCGGGCCCGCGGCGCGGCTGGCGGCCGCGCTACCCGCTGCGCCCCGACCTGGCCTGGCTGGCGCTGGCGCCGCTCGGGCTGCTCGCCTTCAGCCTCTACCTGCACTTCGCGGTCGGCGACGCGAGTGCCTGGCTCGACGCGCAGGAGGTGTTCGGCCGCCAGACCGTCGACCCCCTGAACGGCGCCTGGGCCGGGGTGCGGGAGGCGGGGATCGCGATCGGCGACCTCGCCGAGGGCACCGCCGCGGGAACTCACGCCTACCTCAACCTGATCGGGCTTGCGTTCTTCGCCTTCGCCGTCGTCGGCGGGGTCGGGGCGCTGCGCATCCTCCCGGCCGCCTACGGAGCCTGGGTCCTCGTCTCGCTGCTGCCGCTGCTGATGTCGCAGGCGCCGGGCACGCCGCTGTGGTCGGTGCCGCGCTTCGTCGCCGTGCTCTTCCCGGTCTTCATCTGGCTGGCGGTGGTCTGCGAGCGGCGCCGGGCGACGACGGCCGCGGTTGCCGTCTCCGCCGCGGCGATGGGGGCGCTCACGGCCCAGTTCGCGCTCTGGTCCTTCGTCGCTTGAGCCGGGCGCAATCACTACTGTGCCCGGAATGCAGGACTGTCCGCCCAAAGTGACCTTCGCGTGAAGCTCCTCGTCACCGGGGCCGCCGGGATGCTCGGCCGTGACCTGATGCTCGCCGCCGGCAACGCCGGCCACGAGGTGGTCGGGTTCGGGCGCACCGAGCTCGACGTCGCCGACGCCGCGCAGGTCAGCCGCAAGATCGAGCTCGAGCGGCCCGACGTGGTGATCAACAGCGCCGCCTGGACCGACGTCGACGGGGCCGAGACGGCCGAGCCCGAGGCGCTCGCGGTCAACGGCGCCGGCGCCGGCAACGTCGCCGCGGCGGCCGCCGCGGTCGGCGCCAGCGTCGTCTACGTCTCCACCGACTACGTCTTCGACGGGGCCAAGGGCGAGCCCTACGTCGAGAGCGACCAGCCCGCCCCGCTCTCCGCCTACGGCCGCACCAAGCTGGCCGGCGAGGAGGCGACCGCGACCGCCAACAGCCGCCACTTCGTGGTCCGCTCGGCCGGCCTCTTCGGCGCCGGCGGCAACAACTTCGTCGAGACGATGCTGCGGCTGGCCGACGGCCAGAGCGAGGTCCTGGTCGTGCGCGACCAGATCGGCTCGCCGACCTACACCTGGCATCTCGCCTACGGGATCGTGCGGCTGATCGAGGGACCCGAGTTCGGGATCTACCACATGGCCGCCGCCGGGCAGTGCTCCTGGTACGAGTTCGCGCGCGAGATCTTCGAGCAGGCGAAGGTCGACTGCAAAGTCCTCTCGGTCTCGACCGAGGAATTCGGCCGGCCGGCGGCACGTCCGCCGTTCTCGGCCCTGACCAGCCAGCGCGAGCACGCGATCCGGCTGCCCTCCTGGCAGGACGGGCTGGCCGGCTATCTGGCCCAACGCAAAGGGGAGGAAACCTCATGAAGCTCCTGGTGACCGGCGCCGCCGGTTTCATCGGCTCGACCTACGTCCGCATCGCCGGCACCGAGCACGACGTCGTCGTCCTCGACAAGCTCACCTACGCCGGCCGGCGCGAGAACCTGCCCGAGGGCACCACACTGATCGAGGGCGGGATCGAGAACCCGGCCGTCGTCCGCGAAGCGATGCAGGGCGTCGACGCGGTCGTCAACTTCGCCGCCGAGTCGCACGTCGACCGCTCGATCGAGGACCAGGACGCCTTCGCCCGCACCCACGTGATCGGCACCGGCACCCTGCTCGACGCCGCCCGCGAGCTCGGCGTCTCCCGCTACCTGCAGGTCTCCACCGACGAGGTCTACGGCTCGATCGAGTCGGGCTCGTTCACCGAGACCTCGCCGCTCGACCCCTCCTCGCCCTACTCGGCGACCAAGGCGGCCGGCGACCTGCTCGTCTCCGCCCACGTCCACACCTACGGGATCGAGGCCTCGATCGTGCGCGGCTCGAACAACTACGGCCCGCGCCAGTACCCGGAGAAGCTGATCCCGCTGATGGTCCTGAACGCGATCCACGGCGACTCGCTGCCGATCTACGGCGACGGCAAGCAGGTCCGCAACTGGCTCTACGTCGAGGACTTCTGCCGCGGCATCCACGCGGTGCTGATGAACGGCCGCCCCGGCGAGGCCTACAACGTCGGCGGGCCCGACGAGTGCGAGAACCTCGAGGTGGTGCAGCGGGTGATCGAGCTGACCGGCGCCGACGAGTCGCTGATCGAGTACGTCAAGGACCGCCCCGGCCACGACCGCCGCTACTCGCTCTCCTCGCAGAAGCTGCGCGACGAGCTCGGCTGGGAGGCCCAGGTCCACTTCGCCGAGGGGCTCGAGAAAACCGTCGCCTGGTACCGCGACAACGAGGACTGGTGGGGGCCGATCCGCTCCGGCGAGTACCGGGAGTACTACGAAAAGCAGTACGGGAAGGCGCTGGGGGGCTAGGGACCGATGCCCGAGCGGCTCGCGACCAAGCTCGACGGGGTCGTCCTGCTCGAGCCCCAGGTCCACGGCGACGAGCGCGGCTTCTTCGTCGAGACCTACAGCCACGAGGCCTGGGCGGCGCAGGGGGTCGAGCCCGAGTTCGTCCAGCACAACCACTCGCGCTCGGGCCAGGGCATCCTGCGCGGCCTGCACTTCCAGACCGAGCCGGGCCAGGCAAAGCTCCTGCGCTGCGCGCGCGGGCAGATCTTCGACGTCGCCGTCGACCTGCGCCGCGACTCACCCACCTACGGGCAGTGGGAGGGGCACGTGCTCGACGACGAGCGCCACCGCCAGCTCTTCATCCCGGTCGGGTTCGCGCACGGCTTCGTCGTGCTCAGCGAGGTGGCCGACGTCTGCTACCTGGTCTCCAGCGTCTACGACCCGACGACCGAGGCCGGGATCGCCTGGGACGACCCCGAGGTCGGGGTCGATTGGGGCGTCGCCGACCCGCAGCTCTCGGCCCGCGACCAGAGCGCCCCGAAGCTCTCCGAGATCGCCGACTCCCTCCCCTGGTGAGCTGATGAACAAGGCCAGGATCACGCTGGCGGCGATGACGCTGTCGAGCTCGATGATCCTGGTCGACCAGACGGCCGTGCCGCTGGCCAGCCCCGACGCGATCCACGACCTCGGCGGCGGCGTCTCCGAGGGGCAGTGGCTGATGACCGCCAACATCCTGCCGCTGGCGGCGCTGATGGTCTTCGGCGGCCGGCTCGGCGACCTCTTCGGGCTGCGCCGCGTCTTCCTCTGGGGCGCGGTCCTGTTCGCCGTCGCGACCACGGCGATGGGGGCGGCGCCCGACATGCCGTTCGCGATCGCCGCCCGCGCCTTCCAGGGCGCCGGGGCGGCGCTGATGATGCCGACCGCGCTGGCGATCGTCAGCGCCGTCTTCCCGGCCGAGAAGAAGGGCCAGGCGCTGGGGATCCTGGCCGGCGCCTCGGCCTTCTTCGCCGCGCTCGGGCCGGTGCTCGGCGGCCTGCTCACCTCGATCGACTGGCGCCTCGTCTTCCTCGTCAACGTGCCGCTGGCGCTGCTCGCGATCTTCCTCACCCTGCGCGCGACCCCGCGCCTGGACCCCGACCCCGGCGCGCCCCGCGACCTCGACCTGCCAGGGGTCACGACCTTCGCGCTGGCGATCGGCGCGCTCGTCTTCGGGCTCAGCCAGGGGGCGACCGAAGGCTGGGGCGAACCGCAGACGGTGGTCCCGATCGTCGTCGGCGTCCTGCTCTTCCCGGTCTTCGTCGTGATCGAGCGCCGGGCGAAGAACCCGATGATCCAGTTCCGGCTCCTGCGCCACGAGAACTTCCTCGCCGCCAACATCAGCCAGTTCCTCGCCGGGATGGTCGAGCTCGGGCTCGGCTTCCTCACCCCGTTCTTCCTCCTGCTCGTGGTCGGCGTCTCGCCGGCGACCGCCGGGATCGCGCTGATCCCGGCGACGATCCCGATCATCCTCGCCGGCCCGCTGGCCGGCCGTGCCTTCGACCGCTTCGGCGGCCGCTGGCCGCTGGTCGCCGGCTTCCTCGTGCTCGCCGCGTCCGGCGTCGTGCTGGCCGTCTCGGTCACCCAGGAGAGCGCGCTCGCGCTGATTCCCGGCCTGCTGCTGCAGGGCCTCGGCCTTGGCATCGTGCTCACCGTCAACGACCCGACCGGGCTGACCGCGGTGCCGCCGGAGGACGGCGGCGAGGCCTCGGGGATGATCAACACCTCCGAGCAGTTCGGCGGCGCCTTCGGGATCGCGATCCTGACCGCGGTCGAGCTCGGCGTCAACTTCGGCCACATCCGCGACAAAATCGCCTCCGCCGGCCTGCACCCGACCCCCGACCAGGAAGCGGCGGCTCGCGACGTCATCATCGAAGCCGAGCAGTCGGGGATCAAACACCTGCCGGAGAGTCAGCTCGCCGACACGATCGTCCCGACCGTGATCGATGCCCACGTGGTCGCCTTCCAGGTCACCTACTTCGCCGCCGGCGGGATCGCCCTGCTCGGCGCCCTCGCCTGCTTCCTGCTCGTCCGCAGGACCGACCGCGTCAAGACCGGCCCGATCTTCACCCGCCGCTCGCGCTGGACCCTCGCCACCCAGGGCCGCTCCTCCGCGATCACCCGCCACCCGCCGGAGACACCGTAGGCCCGGCTCAGGCGGGCTATCGAGTTATGCATGCCCATAGGTGCATAACTCGATAGGCGCCCCGGCCTACCCCCGGCGGGTGGCGCTGATCGCGAGGCTGGTGGCGAGTTTGGCGCCGATCCCGGCATAGACCGCGGCGTTCAGCAGGGGGTTGTGCCCGGGGGCGTCGAAGCGGCGGTAGAAGCGGCCCATGCCGCGGTGGAAGGCGACCTCCTGGCGCAGCGCCCGGCGGCCACCGCTGGAGCCGCCCTTGACGTGCAGGACGGTGCCGGCCGGCTCGTAGAAGACCTTCCAGCCGGCGTCCCAGAAGCGGTGGCACCAGTCGAGGTCCTCCATGTAGAGCCAGTAGCCCTCGTCGAGCAGGCCGACCTCGCGCACCGCCTCGGCCCGGCAGAGCATGAAGGCGCCGTTGACCGCGTCGACCTCGCCGGGCTCGTCGTCGCCGAGCGCGGTCGCCCGGTACTGGCTCAGCGCCCCCGGCGCGTCGGCGCCGCGGCCGATCCCGGTGAAGTGGGCGAGGGCGGCGAGCGGGGTGGGGAAGGAGCGCTTGCAGGCGTGGTCGAGCTCGCCCGACTCGGTCACCAGCTTCACCCCGACCATGCCGATCCGCGGGTCGACCGCGAGCCGCGCCAGCGCCGCGTCGAGGGCGCCCGCGTAGACCTCGGTGTCGGGGTTGAGCAGCAGCACCGCGTCGGCCTCGCTGTCGCGCAGGACGGCGTTGTTGGCGGCCGAGAAGCCGATGTTGGCGCGGCGCAGCAGCCGCACCTCTCCGAACTCGCGCTCGACCATGTCCGGGGTGCCGTCGGGGCTGCCGCTGTCGACCACGCTGACCCGCATCGCCGCCGTCGCCGGCGGCTGCTCGGCGAGCGAGCGCAGGGTGCGGCGCAGCAGCGCTTCGGCGCCGTGGCTGACGATCACCACCTCGAGGTCCACGGCGCCAATCTAGCCGGGCCGCGCCCGGCGGCGGCTCAGGCTTCGGCCGCGGGGCAGATCAGCCGGTAGTCGCACCAGGAGCAGACGCTCGGTGAGGGCCGCGGCTCGAAGTCCTGGCTGAGGATGCCCTCGCCGACCCCGAGCACGGTGCGCTCGACCCGCTCCGCGTCGTCGGGCCTGGTCGGCGCGGCGACCTTGTCGCCGTCGAGCACGTAGTAGTAGGAGCCGGCGCTCGCCTCGACCTCCCAGGCCTCGCGGGCGGCGAGCCGGTAGAGGGCGAGCTGCAGGTCGCTCTCCAGCTCCTCGGCGCTCTTGCGCTCGCCGGTCTTGTAGTCGATCAGCTCGTAGTCGCCGTCGGGCAGGCGGTCGACCCGGTCGACCCGGCCGCGCACGTGGTGCTCGCCGACCTTGAAGTCGAACTTGCGCTCCAGCCAGACCGGTTCGCCCTCGGCGACCCGCTCCTGGTCCCAGTAGAGCCGCAGCGCCTCCCGGGCGCGGTCGCGGAACTGCAGCTCGTCGTCGCTGCTCCCGAACCCGGTCCGCCGCCAGCCCGCCTCGAACAGCCGGTTCAGCACCCGCAGCCCGTCCTCGCCCTCCTCCGGCGGTTCCTTGTGGAAGCGCTCGAGCACGTTGTGGATCAGGATCCCGAAGCGCTGGTTGATCGTCGGCTCCTGCGGGATCCCGAAGACGCGGGCGAACTTGTACTTCAGCGGGCAGGTCAGGTAGAGGGTCAGGTCGGAGGCCGAGAGGCTGAGCATGCCGTCGCCGCGGCGCGGCAGGAACGCCGCCAGCGAGGGCTCCTCGCGGGCCGCGACCAGCTCCAGCCGGCGGCCGCGCTCGCTCTCCGAGCCGAGCAGGTAGGAGTCGAGCGAGGAGGCGTCGAGCTCGGCCTGCTGCTCGGGCGTCGCCACCTGGCGCAGCAGCCCGTTGACCGCCTGGATCGCCTCCGCGGTGCCCTCCTCGCCGGGCCGCTGGGCCAGCGCCGCCAGCTTCAGCAGCTCGAGGTAGCGGGCGATCGCCCGGTTCACGTCGATCGCCGTGTCGAGGCGCGGCTCGGAGAGCTCGCGGCCCGCCTTCCAGGAGGCCTCCAGCACCTGCTCGCGCAGCTGGCGGTAGGTCGCGTGCAGGCCCTCGGCCGGCCCGAACAGCTCCTCCTCGTGCAGCTCCTCGACCCCCTCGGCGCTGGCCAGGGCCTGCTCGAAGTGACGCGCCGGCCGCGCTTCGCTCTCGCCGCCGCGGCGCAGCCGCGAGAGCACCAGCCCGTCGCGGGCCGGCCAGCCGATCCCCGACCAGTCGCGCTCGTGCTCGAGCCCGAGCACGAAGACGTGGTCGAACCCGATCCCCTTCGCGGCCTCCACCGCCATCCCCTGGACCGACCCGCGCGAGCGCGGGTCCTCGCCCTCGACCGGCTCGACCCCGGCCTCGGCGACGGCGCTCAGGTAAGCGACGAAGCCGCGGGTCGAGCCGTGCGGCTCGCGGCGCGCCCAGGCGGTCGCCAGCTCGGCCAGGCGCGAGAGCCCGAGCAGCCGCTCGGCGACCTCCGGCTGGGCGGCGAAGAGGCGCTGGCGGCGCAACCCTACGTTCTCGACCAGGCGCCTTACGAAGACGTCGGCGCGGCGCTCCTCCATCGCCCCCGCCGCGGCGTTGTAGAGGCGCAGGAAGGACTGGAAGCGCTCGCGCGCCTCGGGCTGGAACTGGGGGCTTTCGAGCGCCGCCTCGCAGCCGGCGACGAGGTCGAGCTTGCGCCGCCGCGCGATCGTGGTCAGCCGCGCCAGGTCGCCCGAGCGCAGTTCGATCGGCGGCCGGGTCAGCGCCCGCGCCGCCGCCGCCGAGTCGCCGGGGTCGGCGAGCACCCGCAGCCAGGCGATCGCGTCGCGCACCTCGGGCCGCTGGAACAGCGCCGTCGCCCCGGCCAGGTGAAAGGGGATGCCGCGCTCCTCCATCGCCGCGGCGACCGCGCCGCCCTGGGTCGCCGGGTCGGCGAACAGCACGCAGATCTGCTCCGGCGCGGTCCCGGTCGCCAGCTGCTGCTCGGCCGCCCGGGCCACCGCCTGCGCCTGCGCGCGCTCGTTCTCGCAGCTCCAGAAGCCGAGCTCGGGATCGCGGAAGCGGCGCTCCAGCACCACGACCTCGCCGTCGGGGTGGAGGTCGCGGAACCAGAGCTCGGCCTCGCTGTCGTCCTCGAGCACGAACAGCTGGTTCTGGTTGTCGGCGGCGAGCGAGCGCAGCAGCGTGCGCTGCGCGGCGGTCGCCTCCTCGAGCTCGTCGACCATCAGGAAGCGGAAGCGGGCGGCGAGCTCGGCCCGCACGTCGGGGCGCTCGACCAGCAGGCACTCGAGCGCCAGGAAGACGTCGCCGCGGTCGAGGCTGCCGGCGTCGGCGAGGATGCGGTCGTGGGCGCTGAACAGCTCGGCGAACTCGAGCTCGCGCCGCGCCGCCTCGCGCTCGGCCTCGTTGCGCGCCGCCTCCTCGGCCGCGCGGGCGCGCCGCTCCAGCGAGGTCGGCCCGGTCGAGTCCGCCTTCAGCGCGTCGATCCGGGCGAGCAGCCGGGCCAGCAGGCCGGCCGGGTTGCCGCGGATCTCGTGGCGGCGCAGGGGCAGCTGGTCGAGCCGGTCGAGCAGCATCGCCAGCCGCTCGGCCGGGCCGAGCACGTCGAAGAAGGGGTCGAGGCCGGCGGCCTCGGAGTGCTCGCGCAGCAGCCGCTCGCCGAGCGTGTCCCAGCTGCCGATCCAGAGCTCCTCGAAGGGCCCGCGCAGGAGCGCCTCGGCGCGTTCGCGCAGGCGCGTCGCGGTGGCCCGGGTCGAGCCGATCATCAGCACCCGGTCGCTGCCCTCGGCGGCGGCCAGGTTGGCGAAGCGCCGGGCCAGCAGCTCGGTCTTGCCGGTGCCCGGCGCGCCGACGATCAGCAGCGGGCCCTCGCCGTGCGCGGCGACGCGCTCGCCGGGCGGGGCGGCGGCGGTTGGACGTGGGTCGCGCATCGCCCAACGCTAGCGCGCCATACGATCCGGCCGATGGACGTTCTCTCCGCGGACTGGCTGGGGATCTGCCGCCGCTCGGTGGCCGCCCAGCGAGCGATCTTCGCGGCCAGCGCCAGCAGCGCCGAGCGCACCGTCTACGAGGGGGTCGGCGAGGGCGGCGACCGCACCCTGGTGATCGACCGCGAATGCGAGGACGTGGTCTTCTCCGAGCTCGAGGCGCTGGCCGCCCAGGGGGCCGCCTTCGTCGCCGTATCCGAGGAGCGCGGCGAGGCCGCCTTCAACGGCGGCGGCCCGGTCCGGGTGGTGGTCGACCCGATCGACGGATCGCTCAACGCGCGCCGCACGATCCCCTCCCACAGCCTCAGCATCGCGGTCGCCTCCGGGTCCTCGATGGCCGACGTCGAGCTCGGCTTCGTCCACGACTTCGGCGCCGGTGAGGAGTTCGTCGCGCAGCGCGGGGCGGGGGCGACGGCCGGCCGCGTGGACGCCGCCGGCGGCGTCCACGCGGTCCCGGCCCGGGTCGCCCCCGCGGCCGAGCGGCTCGAGGTGGTCGGGCTGGAGTCGGCCGAGCCGCAGTGGTCGCAGCCGGTGCTCGCCGCGCTCGAGGGCCGCGCCTACCGCCTGCGCGTGGTCGGCTCGATCGCGATCACCGCCTCCTACGTCGGCACGGGCCGCTTCGACGCGATGCTGAGCCTGCGCCCCTGCCGCTCGGTCGACGCCGCCGCCGCGCAGCTCTTCGTGCGCGAGGCCGGCGGCGAGGTCGCCTTCGGCGAGATCCCGCTGGCCGAGGCGCAGCTCGACCTCGCCGCGCGCTACCCGATCGCCGCCGCCAGCAGCGCGGCGGGCCTGGCGACCGTGCTCGCCGCGCAGTCGGTCTGAGCCGCGCCTCGATCTCGCGGTCTCTGCGGCGCCCCTGTAACCAGGCGGTGAAAGGCGTTTAAGAACGTGTGTTCGTGGAACATATGTTCGCTACACTCGGGAACGCCCGAGGCAGGCAAACGAAAACTCGAAGGGATCACTCAACTTCATGGCAGAGAGCAAAAGCACCAAAAGCAGCAAAACCAGCAAACCGAAAACGCAGGCGAAACGCGCGACCACGGAAGCCAAAAAAGCCGCTGGCGCGAGCGCCAAAGCCAGCAAGCGCGCCGCCGCCGCGGAGAAGAACCAGGTCCTCACCGCCGCCGAAAGCGCCGTCGACTTCCCGGTCGGCGTCGTGCTCAGCGTCAGCGACCGGGTCACCGACCTGGTCGAGCCGTGGACCGGCCGCAGCAGCGCCGAGAAGCAGATCAAGGCCTACCGCACCCAGCTGCGCAAATCGCTGAAGCGGACCGAGCGTCGCGGCAGCAGCGCCCGCCGCAAGGCGACCACCGAGGCCCGCAAGACCCGCACCCGGGTCGAGCGCGAAGCCCGCAAGCGCCAGCAGACGGTCGAGAGCACGATCAAGCGCAACCGCGACGACGTCGAGCAGCGCGTGCGCCGCGCGATCGAGGAGCAGGGCAGCCGCGCCCAGGACCTCGTCGGCTCGGTCGCCGGCCAGCTCCCGTCGTTCAGGTAAGCGACCTGACATCCCGCAGGACCCGAGCGCCCCGGACCCCCGGGGCGCTCGTCGTTCACCGGCCCGTGACCGCGACCGGCAGCGATGCCGCCGACTCGTAGGGCCAGCCGGGCTGGGGTGGGGCGTAGGCGCGGAAGAGGAAGCGGACGCCGCGGCTGTCGTCGTCGCTCAGTGAGTAGGGGAAGCGGAAGCGGCCCTGGGCGTCGGTCTGGACGGTGCGGAACTCGGTCCAGGGCGCGCCGGGCAGGCGGAACTGGAGCCCGACCGGGCGGCCGTAGGCGGGGATGCGCGCTTCGCTGGTGCCGACCCGGCCGCTGAACACGACCGGGGCGCCGCCGACCGCGGCGTACGCGGTCGAGGCGCGCAGCCGCACCAGGCTGCGGACGCCGAGCTCGAGCGCGGGGCTGGTGGCCCGGGTGAGCAGTGGGCTGCCGGGGAAGCGGGCCTCGAGGCGGCGGCTCGGACCGGGGGAGAGGCGGGCGAGGAAGCCGCCGTCGGCGGCGGTCTCCAGCCGGGTCACCCGGCTCTCGATCCCGGACCCCGGCGCGAACGTCTCGACCAGCTCGACCGGCCGCCCGCCGAGCGCTGCGCCGGCGGCGGTTTCGAGCCGGCCGGCGACCTGCAGCCGCTGCCCGTACGGGACCGTCCGGCTGGCCGGGCGCCGGCCGAAGGACTCGACCACCTCGCGCCGGCAGCGCCGCCCCTCGCCCTTGCGCACGCAGCGGTGCCAGATCAGGCGCCGCCCGCCGAAGCCGAAGCGGACCGCGGTGCGCGCCTTGACCGGGTTGAGCAGGACCATCGCGGTGCCGCTGGCGCGCGACCCGGAGCTGCCCGCGTTGCCGGCGCGGTCGTAGCCGGTCGCCCGGAACTCGTAGCTCCCGTCCGGGTGGGCGTCGGAGTCCCAGCGGGCGCTCAGCCGGCCCTCGCCGGCGACGGTCGACAGCGGCTCGAACGGCTGGCCGGAACCGAGCCGGCGCACCGCGATCGTGCCCCGTGCGGCCGGGCCGGAGTGGGGGTCGGCGACCGTCGCCTCGATCAGCTCCGGCGCCGCCGGGTCGCCGCCGCGGACGAAGGCGAGCCGCGGCGGCGTTTCGTCGATCCGCACGAGCCCGGTAACCGGCGGCACCCCGCTGTCCTCACCGCGGACCTGGCCGGCCGCGTCGCGGGCGCTCGCCGCCACCTGGTGGACGCCGCTGCCGCTGACCGTGATCGCGACCTCGCTGCCTGCGGCGAGGACCGGGGTGCCGCCGTCGAGGACCAGCGTCGTCCGCGGCCCGGTGACCCCGTCCGCGCGCATCCCCGAGAGCGAGTCGCCGGCCCGCGCGTGCACGATCACCGGCCGGTCCGACCAGCCGCCGCCGACACCGTCGAGGGCGATGTCCGGCGGCGAGGCGTCGACGCCGACGACCGCGGTCGCGGCGACGGCGGAGCGCAGCCCGGCGTTGGAGACGGCGACCACGCTGACGTGGTGGCGGCCCTCGGGCAGCAGCCCGAGCCGGATCGCGTCGTCGCCGATCCCGCCGCGCAGGTCGGTCTCCTGCTCGCTGCAGAGCGCGGCGCCGGCGCAGGGAGCCGCCGGCGAGTCCTGACGGACCGAGAAGGCGTAGCCGCGGATGCCCGAGACCGGCCGCGGCTGCGCCGGGTGGGCGATCCGCAGCACGGGTTCCTCGTCGCCGCGCACCCAGGCGGAGACCGGCACCGGGGCCGCCGGCCCGGGGCGGACGTCGTCGAAGCCGAACGTCCTGGTCAGCGGCGGGCCACTTGTCGCCGGGTTCACCGCGTCCTGCCCCTGTCGCTCTTGGGCCCAGAGCTCGACTGTGTAGAAGCCGGGTCTCGGCGCCACGCCCAGCGCCGAAGCGCGCAGGTTCACCGTGGTCAGGCGGGCGTCCGCTGCGACGCCATCCTGTGCGATCTCGTGCCCATCGGGGTCGAGCAGGCGGTAGCCGAAGCCGGTGAGGACGATCCTCGTGTCCACGGCCGGCGGGGTGTAGCTCCATCGCAGCACGAAGTCGCTCCTTGGGTACCAGTCGGCACTCTCGTCGTTCACGTTCAGGCTCGCAAGTCGCGCTTCGGCCGCGCCCGCCGCGCCCGCCGCGAGGGCGAGCGCGACCGACGCCAGGCAGGCGCAGGCCGCGAGCAGGCGCTTGAGGATCGGCGGCGCCTGCCTCACGGCCCGAACTCCCCGGCCGGGTCGCCTGCGGAGCCGCCGCCCCCGGAGCTCGGCGCCGGGCTGCTCGCGACCGGCGGCGGGGGAGGCGGCGTGTATTCGACGGCGCCGCTCGCGGCGGCCGGCTCCGGCGCCGGTTCGGGCGAGGGCGCGAGCGCCTCTTGCTTGCGCTGCTCGGCCGGCGCCGCGGTCGGCTGCGGCTCGGCGGTCGCCGGTTCCGGCTCGTAGGGGGCCGCCGGCGCTTCGCTTGCCGTCGCCGCGGCCGCAGCGGCGGAGCGCGGCTTGGCCGGCCGCTCGATCGCCGGCTCCTCGCGGCCGGAGTCGAGCGCCAGCGGCGCCGGGATCACCCCGGTCGCCGCGCAGGCGGCGGCGCCGCCGACGGTCCCGGCACAGACCGCGAGCGCCTTCGCCAGCACCGCCATGCCGGCGCCGCGCGAGCCGCCCGAGGCGGCGACCCCCGAGAGCGCGCTGTCGCCGCCCCCGCCGCCGAAGCGGGCGGCGAGCCCGAGCGCCGCGTCGTGGGCGCGCTCGAACAGGGAACGGTGCAGGGGGAGGGCCGGGGCCAGCGCCGCGGCCGCGGCCGGGACCGCCCGGTAGGCGCGCAGGGTGGCGCGGCAGTGGGTGCAGGCGCGCAGGTGCTCGCGCAGCTCCCGCTCCTCGGCGGCGCCGGCCTCGCCGTCGCAGAACGCGGAGAGCAGCGGCCGCAGCTCGGCGCAGCGGCTGCCGTCCTCGCTGCGGGCAATCAGGCTGCGGAAGCGCTCCCGCCCCTCGGCCAGGCAGCGGTTGATCTTGGTCTGCGAGAACCCGGTCATCTCGCCGATCTCCCGGTAGGAGTAGCCCTCGGCGAGCAGGCTCAGCGCCCGCAGCTCCTGCGGCTTCAGGGCCTGCAGCGCCTCGCGGCTGCGGGCGATCGCCTCGCGCCGCTCGACCCGCTCGTCGACGCCGGCGCCCTCGGCCGGGATCAGCGCGACCCAGTCGACCTCCTCGCCGTCGGCGCCCGCGGGCCCGCCGAGCAGCCGCTCGCGCTCGCGCCGGATCGCCAGCGCCTCGTGCTTGACCACGGTCTGCGTCCAGCGAATCAGCTCGCGCGCGTCGGTCGTCGGCGCTTTGCGCAGGAGGATCTCAAGCGCCCGCTGCAGCGCGTCGTCGGCGTCGTCCGCGCAGAGCGAGAAGCGGCGCGCCTGGCGGCGCAGCGTCTCCTCGTGGCGCGAGTAGGTCTCGACGGCGGCCCGCTTGCGCGCCGCCGCCTCCGCCCCCTCCGGCTGCGCCGCCCCCACGGCGTCCAGCTCCAGCGCCGGCCCGGCGCCCTCCCCCTGTCCACAACCCTCGTTCACCGCTGTGCCCCTCCCTGGGCAATAAACCTCTCTGTAGCAAACATGCCACCGAAAGCTCAGCGGTGGGCGTTCTCTCCCCCCTTTCTGGAACGGACCGATCCGGAAAGTTCGGAAATTGCAGCGAGCGGTGGAAGCGCACGAAGGCGTGCGCTTCCCGCAAGGGCCGATAGCATCGGCCGCGATGAGCACTTGCGTGGTCACCGGCGGCGCCGGCTTCCTCGGATCCCACCTCTGCGAGCACCTGCTCGGCCAGGGGCACAGGGTGATCTGCCTCGACAACCTGGAGACGGGGTCGCTGGAGAACGTCGACCACATCCGCGACGACGCGTTCGACTTCCGCCACGTCGACATCACCAACTACGTCGACGTTCCCGAGGACGTCGACTTCGTCTACCACCTGGCCTCGCCGGCGAGCCCGATCGACTACCTGCGGCTGCCGCTGCACACGCTCAAAGTCGGCTCGCACGGAACCCACCACATGCTCGGCGTCGCCAAGTTCAAGCGCGCCCGCTTCCTGATCGCCTCGACCAGCGAGGTCTACGGCGACCCCCAGGTCCATCCGCAGAAGGAGGACTACTGGGGCCACGTGAACCCGATCGGCCCGCGCGGCGTCTATGACGAGGCGAAGCGCTACGCCGAGGCGCTGACGATGGCCTACCACCGCCAGCAGGGGGTCGACACGGCGATCGTCCGCATCTTCAACACCTACGGCCCGCGGATGCGCCCGCACGACGGCCGCGCGATCCCGACCTTCCTGCGCCAGGCGCTGCAGGACCGGCCGCTGACCGTGTTCGGAGACGGCAGCCAGACGCGCAGCTTCTGTTACGTCGACGACCTGATCCGCGGCATCGTCGCGCTCGCCGAGTCCGACGTCCACACCCCGGTCAACGTCGGCAACCCGGACGAGTTCACCCTGCTCGAACTGGCCAAGTCGGTGATCGAGGTGACCGACTCACGTTCGGAGATCGTCTACGAGGCGCTGCCCACCGACGACCCGCAGCAGCGCCGCCCCGACATCGGCCGCGCCCGCGACCTGCTCGGCTGGGAACCGACCGTGGCCCTCTCCGACGGCCTGCGCCGGACGATCGACCAGAGCGGCGTCGAGCGTCTCGTCGGCGCCTCCGACTGATCCACCTCCAGTCCGCGGCATGAAAAAGGCGGCCCCGCAGGGCCGCCCTCTTCGGATCTCTTCGCTGCCCGGAGCTACTGCGTCTGGGCGGTGAAGGAGAAGGTGCCCAGCGGGTCGCCGGCGGCGAACTGGACGTCGTCAGGTGCTTTGGTGACGTTTTCGATCGGTTTGATGAACACCGAGTTCAGCGTCTCCGCGGTCACCGCCTGCAGGGTGGCGGAGGCGTTGGCGACGCTGACCGTGCGGGTCGCCGCGTCGATCGTCACCGGACCGACCACGAAGTCGGCGATCGAGGCCCGCCCGAGGTTCCCGAGGTTGGCCGCGGGCGTTTTCGGGTTGGTGATCGTCACTTCGACCGAGGCCTGTTTGGTCCCCAGGTCGATCCAGATGTTGCCCATGGTCAGGGTCGTCTGGCCCGCGCCGTTGGGCCCGGCCGCTTCCAGGTCCTGGGTGAGGGTGAGGCCGCCGATCGTCTGCAGGACGCCGGAGGTCCCGGTCGGGCTCATCGTGCCGCCCGAGATCGGGAACGCCACGGTCGGCGGCGGGCCCGGGTTGGTGATCGTGGTCGGCGGGACCGTCGCCAGTTTCACCGCGAACGGGTTGACGAACACACCCGGGGCGGCTTCAACCGTCGGCCCGACTTTCGCCAGTTTTTCGAGCGCCTCTTTGCTCAGCGACAGGGTCGCGTTGCCGCTCGGGATCACGGCGACCGTGGTCGGCTGCGCTTCCGCGTTCGCCTTGCCGATCACCTTGTTCTTGAGGAACGGCTTCGGCTTGCCCTTCGCGTAGCCGAGCTTCTTGTTCAGCTGGCTGGCGGCCGCGTTGGTCAGCTTCAGGTTTTTCACCGTCAGGTTGGTGCCGAAGCCGTTGCGGGCGAACGACCAGCCGGCGATGCTGGCGAACTTCACTTTCTTGTTCACGACTTTCGCGAACAGCG
The DNA here is from genome assembly GCA_964464285.1 of uncultured Conexibacteraceae bacterium. Lineage (GTDB taxonomy): Bacteria > Actinomycetota > Thermoleophilia > Solirubrobacterales > 70-9 > VAYN01. The sequence continues at coordinate 50,960 of CAYXFL010000001.1, read as the reverse complement.
CTTTTTTGCTCGTGTCGAGCACCAGTGCCTTGACCGGCGCGGTCTTCTTTCCGGCCTTGAACTTGAGGCCGCCGCCGAGGGTGACTTCGCCGAGCCCGGTGAGCGGGTCGAGTGAGCCGCCGGTGACGGGCATCGTCACCTGCTTGCCTTTCACTTTCGCCGGGCCGATCTTCTGGATCTTGATCCCGAAGGTGTTCAGGTATTTGGTCCAGCCGTTGTTGAGGGTGACCTTGGTGCTGCCGCTGCCGATCGGGTCGGGGCTTGCGGAAGCGAGGGGGGCGAATGCGAGCAGCGCGATCAGCGCCGCCGCGAGTATGCCGGCAGGCAAGACTCTCCGCCTAGCCGCGCGTGGCTGAGCTTCGATCATGGGGGGTTCCTCCGTTTTTTTGCCGCCCCCTGCGAACAGCGCTTCAGCGACTCGCGGCAAAGTCGATTACGACCGAGCGTAGTCCCGGTCGCTACCAGTGACAACCCGGCTGGCCAGCCAAGGTTCCGGTTTTGCGCTCGGGAAGCGGCCGGGCGTCGAACCTCAATATCCTGCTGCCGATGGCTGCGTCTGACCGCACCGCGTCCGAGCCGGCGCACCGCACGATCGCCCCGCTGGTCGGTCCCGACGACGATCGCGTCTTCACCGACTCCGGAATCGAGATCGACCAGCTCTACGACGCCGACGACGTCGCCCCCGGACTCGAGGAGCGGCTCGGCGTTCCCGGCGCGCCACCGTTCACGCGCGGGATCCACGAGGGCATGTACCGGGACCGGCTCTGGACGATGCGCCAGTACGCCGGCTTCGCCTCGCCCGAGGACACCAACGAGCGCTACCGCTACCTGATCGAGCACGGCTCGACCGGGCTCTCGATGGCCTTCGACCTGCCGACCCAGCTCGGCCGCGACTCCGACGATCCGCTCTGCCACGGCGAGGTCGGCCGCACCGGCGTCCCGATCGACACGATCGAGGACATGCGGATCTGCTTCGACCAGATCCCGCTCGACGGCGTCTCCACCTCGATGACGATCAACGCGCCCGCCGCGATCCTGCTGCTGCTCTACGAGCTGGTCGGCGAGGAGCAGGGGGTGCCCTCACAGAAGCTGCGCGGCACGGTCCAGAACGACGTGCTGAAGGAGTACATGGCGCGCGGCAACTACATCTTCCCGCCGGTGCCGACGATGCGGCTGACCACCGACCTGTTCGAGTACTGCCGCGAGAACGTGCCGAAATGGAACACGATCTCGATCTCCGGGTACCACATCCGCGAGAAGGGCTGCTCGGCCGTGCAGGAGGTCGCCTTCACCCTCTCCAACGCGATCGCCTACGTCGAAGCGGCGCTCGAGCGCGGCCTCAAGATCGACGAGTTCGCGCCCCGGCTGGCCTTCTTCTTCAACTGCCACAACAACGTCTTCCAGGAGGTCGCCAAGTTCCGCGCCGTGCGGCGGATGTGGGCGAAGATCGTCGGCGAGCGGTTCGGGGCGGAGAACCCGAAATCGCAGCAGATCCGCTTCCACACGCAGACCGGCGGGGTGACCCTCCAGGCCCAGCAGCCGGAGGTCAACATCATCCGCGTCGCCCTGCAGGGCTTCGCCGCGGTCGCCGGCGGCACCCAGTCGCTGCACACCAACGGCTTCGACGAGGCGCTCGCCCTGCCGACCGAGCGCTCCGCCCGGATCGCCCTGCGCACCCAGCAGGTGCTGGCCCACGAGTCCGGCGTCGCCGACACCGTCGACCCCTTCGCCGGCTCCTACTTCATCGAGTCGCTGACCGACGAGATCGAAGAGCGCGCCTGGGAGCTGATGGACAAGGTCGAAGAGCTCGGCGGCTCGGTCGAGGCGCTCGAGTTCATGCAGCGCGAGATCGAGGAGTCGGCGCACAGCTACCACGAGCGCTACCGCTCCGGCCAGGACATCATCGTCGGCGTCAACAAGTACGTCACCGACCAGGTCGACGACGTCGACATCCTCAAGGTCGACCCCGAGGCCGAGCAGCGCCAGCTCGCCCGTCTCAAGGCCTTCAAGGAGTCCCGCGACCAGGCCGCCGTCACCGCGAAGCTGCAGGCCCTCAAGGACGTCGCCCAGGGCGACGGCAACCTCCTGCACCCGATCCGCGCCGCCCTCGCCGCCGACGCCTCGATCGGCGAGGTCTGCGGAGCGATGCGCGACGTCTTCGGCGAATACAAGGGCGGCGCGTTCTTCTAAGCGGCGCCCGAAGCGCATCCGACATTGACCCCAGTCAGGTGTGGTCAATGTCGGATGCGCTTCTGGAGCAGCGCGGCGGCGCGCTCTAGGTCGGAGCGGACGCGGCGGGTGTCGCGCTTCTGGGCCGAGGGGGTGCGGTGGTAGCGGAGGCCGTCGGTCTCGACCACCAGGCCGAGCTCGGGCCAGAAGAAGTCGACTTCGAAGCCGTTGACCCACTGTTTGCTCTGCGGGCTGGGGAGGCCGGCGGCAGTGGCGATCGGGCGGAAGTAGATCTCCAGGTCGGAGTCGGAGAGGCGGAAGGTGAGGCGGTCGAGGATCTCGCGGAGGGGGCGGACGCCGGGCTCGCCGGCGTGATCGCCGAGGGCGAGGCGGAGCGCCTCGGGGTCGATCAGGTCGCGCTTGTCGGCGTCGTTGACGGCGCGCTCGGTTTCGATCGGGGTGAGTTCGGTGGCGAGGTCGATCAGGGTCTGGATGGGGCTGATGACGGGGAGGTCGTCGTGAAGCTGGATCGCGAGAGGGGAGAGGGACGGCCGCGCCCGGACGTGGAGGCCGGCGAGCGTTGGGGCGTTGCGCCGCTTGACAGTCAGGTCGATTCGCCCGGGCACCTCCGATCCGATGCCCCACAGCGCAGCGGCGCTGCGGTGGCTGAGCGCGGCGCCTGTCCCCAGGTAAGGCTGGGTGGGGAACCGCGTACCCTGCTCGCCCGCCGCTCCGGCCAGGATCGCGGCTGCCCAGCGCCGCTGGCGGTGCAGATGCGGCCAGCCGACCGCGTAGATCCCACGCATCACTGGGTGGAGGCGCCCGTATCGCACCCGGTGCTCGATTGAGCTCTGGCTGAACCCCAGCGCCAGGAGCTGCCGCCGCGCCAGCACCCCGTGCTGACTCGCTGCCAATCTCCACGTTTGAGCTGAGCGCGCTTCCGACATTGACCACACCTGACTGGGGTCAATGTCGGAAGCGCGCCCTTTCTCTCCCCCCGGGGGCGCCTGAACGGTCCGTTTCACCTGGAGGTTGCGGGAGGAACGGGGCGCTGGCGGCAGAAAGCGGCGCTGATGATCGAGGCATCGAGGACGCTGATGAAGTCAGAGCCCGAGCTGGCGGAGCTGATCTCCGCGGTCGAGGGCGTCGAGGTGACGATGGCCGAGAAGGGCTTCGGGACGCGGGTCGAGATCCGCGCCGATCCCGAGACAGGGCTGGTCGCCGAGGACCTCGAGGCTGTGCTCGACCGTCTTGCCGAACCGCAGCGCCGCCCCTTCGTCTGACCGGGAGCCCGGGCCGGTAATTCGTCCGGCGGGCGCGAAGATGCGTCCATCGAGGCAGGGAAAGGAATTCCTGTGTGGAAGCTTCCCCGGCCGATGATTCTCCGCTCGCTCCGCACCATGCCCGTCCACGTGCGGGCGCCGCTGCTCTGCGCGGTTGCGCTCGCACTGCTCGTCGCACTCCCCGCGTCCGTCTCCGCCGCCGCGCCGGAGCGGCCCGCGGCCAAGCGCGGCAAGCTCGTCGTCGCCCCCAAGCACACCGGCACCTACAAAGCGGGCCCGGTGACCGTCGCGGTCCGCGCCCAGCGCGGCGACCGCGTGCGGGTGCGCCTCAACGGCGTGCTCTCGACCGGCGGCTGGTCGCAGCCGCGAAAGCGCCTGCGCAAGCAGCGCGTCTCCCCCGACCACGGGCTGCGCCACGGCGCCAACCTGCTGCGGGTCAGCGTCAAGCGCAAGGGCGCCAAGCGCGCCCGCGTGCAGCTCGTCCACTTCCGGGTCAAGGGGCGCGCCCCGCTGGCCGCCGCCGGCCGCGACCGCCGGGTCGCCGTCGGCGCCCGCTTCCGGCTCGACAGCAGCCAGTCGAAGCTGCACCCCCAGGTGCGCCGGGCGGGCGGCAAGCTGCGCCACAGCTGGCGTGTGCTGCGCGCGCCCAAGGGCAGCCGCCTCGCCAAGGGCAACCGTCCCGCCAAGGGCAAGAAGCGCCAGCTCGCCGCCCGGGCCAAGCAGCGCGCCGGCGGCGGCAAGGCCCTGTTCGCGGCGACCGCCACCGCGACGCCCCACTTCCGCCCCGACAGACCGGGCGTCTACCGCCTCGCGGTGCGGGTCCAGGGACCCGGCGGCACGCTCGCCCACGACGACGTGACGCTGCGCGTCGATCCCGACCCGATGGTCGAGATCGACACGATGGCGAAGGGGTCCGGCGGTGTCCGCGGGATCCAGGTCGGCTCGCAGTTCTACGCCGACCCGGGCGCGGCGAAGAAGTGGCTGCAGGTCCTGGTCCTGCGCCAGGGCAACCTCGAACTCGTCTCCAACAAGTCCTACGCCTGCCCGCAGGCGAGCGAAAAGCCGTGGCCGAACGCCGCCGGCCTGGCCGCCGCCGGCCCCTGCGTGAAGGAGCTGCTCGCCGACGTCAACACGCTCAAGCGCGACCCCAGCCGCTACCTCCTCTTCGCCGTCTCCCAGCGCCCCGAGGGCGACGTCGGCCAGAGCGGCGAGTGGGGCGTGCAGCCGCCGATCGGGGCCTGGGCGGCGCTGGCGCCGATCGCCGGACCCGGCCTCGTCTACAACAACCCCGACCGCCAGATGCTGCGCGGCCGGCTCTCCTTCGTCGGACGCGTCGGCGGCGGCAGCGCCGGCATGCTGCTCACCCACGACAACAACGAACTCGCCGAAGTCTGGGACGACGGCCAGATCGTCGGCTCGTTGCTGCGCGACAACCGCGGCGCCTACTCGACCTACTCCTCCTTCGAGCACCTGCCCTTCGACACCCAGGCGCCCGGCTCCGACGGGACCAAAAACGTGATGCGGATCGGCAACGGCGAAATCCCGCAGCCGATCGGCAACGGCGGCGGCTTCCACGTGGTGATCGCCGAGGCCCGCGACCTCAACCGCTGGTCCTACTGGTTCAACACCGGCGGCAACCTCAGCCCGGCCCAGTTGACCAAGGTCCTCAACGAAATGCGCGAAGTGCTCTCGCAGCCGCTGCGCGACTGGCGCTCCGGGATGATCTTCGTCGCCTCGCGCGGCGACGCCCGGCTCGCGGTGCCGGCGAACCAGAGCCCCTCCGAGCTCAACACCGCCGCCCAGCAGCTGGTCGACCTGCTGAGCGAACGCTACGGCGCCACCCGCAACCGGCTCTACCGCGCCCTCGACCCCTACCTCGGCCCCGAGGAGCAGCGGGCCGGCAAGGGCCAGCGCTCCTACACCCTGGTCAGCGCGGTCGGGACCGCGCCGGGCGAGGCGATCGAGGGCGAGGCGGCGGGCACCAAGGCCGCCGCCAGCGGGCTCGGCCTCAACACGGCCCCGTTCGCCGGCACCCTGACCCGCTCGGCCCCGGTCTACAACTTCGAGTTCGAGGCCAGCGAGGAGGCCGAGGAGCTCGACGGCGCCGGCCTGAAGCTGCGCGAAACCGCGCTCGCCAAGCCCGGCGGCTGGCCCGAGCAGGGCAACCAGGCCCGGGTCGCCGCGGTCCGCCGGGTGACCGACGAGGTCGGCCTCGACACCCGCCGCGCCTACCTCTGGACCCGCGCCGCCAACTTCGACTGGAAGCCGACGATCGCGGCGATCGAAGCGGTCGCCCACCCGGGCGGCGACCCGGGCTACTCGGCCGCGGACCTCGCCTGGGCCAAGGGCGAGCTGGTCACCGAGATCGGCTGGCTGCGCACGGCGCGGGGCTACGCCGCCGACCTCGCCGAGCCGTTCGCCTCCAGCGAACTCCAGGAGTGGGCGGCCTTCGAGAAGATCGCCACCGAGATCAACCTCAAGGTGAGGGCGCCGGACAAGGACAAGACCGGTGCCAAGGCGCTGCTGCTGCTCGACTCCCTGCGCGAGCTCGCCGGCGAGCTGCCCGGGGTCGACAAAGTCGTCGGTGTGGTCAACGTGGTCTACGACACGGCGATGGAGTGGAGCAAGATCGACGACGAGGGCACCGAGGCCGGCGAGCCGTTCCAGGTCCAGGTCGCCGACGTCGGCACCGAGCTGGCCGCCCGCCTGCACTCCGCCCAGAGCGTGCTCAAGAACCAGATGGTCCAGGTGATCGCCTCCGACTACGCGAAGCTGCGCACCGTCGGCCTCTGCGCCGGCGGCGTCAAGAGCTGCCCCGACGGGCCGCTCTCCGAGTGGCAGGTCACCCCCGACGACCAGCGCCAGATCGCCCGCGCCGTCGACATCGGCTCGCGGACGCTGGTCTACCAGGCGCTGCTGCCGGCCAAGTTCGACGCCTGGGCGCCGCCGCGGGCGCCCTGGCGCTCGGTCAACTGGGAAGGCCACCAGCCGGCCGGCGAGGCCGGGCTGGTCTGGTTCTGCCCGTTCAACAAGCTGCCCGAAAGCGCCCAGCTCTCCTACCCCGTCCGCCGCGGGATCAACTCGACCACCGGCTCGCCGGACACCTGGCAGGTGGTCGCCTACGGCGAACGGACCGGCGCCGGCACGCTCACCGACCCGCACGCGATGGTCCTGCCCGACGCCTCGGTCACCGACCCGCTGTTCAAGTCGCCCGCCGCGGGCGGCCTCGGCGCCAACGCCGAGAGCTTCTTCCTGCGCGGCTGGGGCAGCGGCCGGCCGGGCGCGGTCAAACCCTTCGAGGCCGCTGGGACGACCTCGGAGTCCGAGTACGGCTTCCCGCTCCGCGACTCTCCGGTGCGGTGGATCAGCAAGGACGATCCGCCGATGCCGAAGACCGCCAGCTGCGGCTACTGAATAGAATCCCGCGCCGCCCCCGACCCCCGGAGACCCCTGCGCGATGCGAGAGAAGAACCCGATCAGCCACGAGGAAAAGCTGTCCTACCTGCGCGAGCTGCGCGAGGCGGCGATCCACTCGGCCTCCGAGGCCGCGGTCGAGAAGCAGCACGCGAAGGGCAAGATGACGGCGCGCGAGCGGGTCGAGAAGCTGCTCGATCCCGGCTCCTTCGAGGAGCTCGACGTCTTCGTCCGCCACCGCACCTACGACTTCGAGATGCAGAAGAACCGGCCCTGGGGCGACGCCGTCGTCACCGGGCACGGGACCATAGATGGGAGAACTGTCTTCGTCTTCTCCCAGGACTTCACGGTGTTCGGGGGGAGTCTCGGCGAGGTGATGGCGGAGAAGATGTGCAAGGTGATGGACCTGGCCGCCCAGGTCGGGGCGCCGGTGATCGGGATCAACGACTCCGGCGGCGCCCGGATCCAGGAGGGCGTGGTCAGCCTCGGCGCCTACGGCGACGTCTTCGTCCGCAACGTCCAGTGCTCGGGCGTGATCCCGCAGATCTCCCTGATCATGGGCCCCTGCGCCGGCGGCGCCGTCTACTCGCCGGCGATGACCGACTTCATCTTCATGGTCAAGGAGACCTCGCACATGTTCATCACCGGCCCGGAAGTGATCAAGACCGTGACCGGCGAGGAAGTCGAGTTCGAGGAGCTCGGCGGGGCGATGAGCCACAACTCGAAGTCGGGCGTCGCCCACTTCGCCGCCGAGGACGAGGAGAGCTGCCTCGAGGACGTCCGCTACCTGCTCAGCTTCCTGCCCTCGAACAACCTCGAGGCGCCGCCGCGCTTCGAGCCGTCCGACGACCCGGAGCGCGAAGACGAGGAGCTCGACACGCTGGTCCCCGACGACCCCTCGAAGCCCTACGACATGCGCGACGTGATCGCCCGCATCGTCGACGACGAGGAGTTCTTCGAGGTCCACGAGCACTTCGCGAAGAACATCGTCTGCGGCTTCTCGCGGCTCGACGGCTTCCCGGTCGGGATCGTCGGCAACCAGCCGGCCTTCCTCGCCGGCGTGCTCGACATCGAGGCCTCCGAGAAGGCGGCCCGCTTCGTGCGCACCTGCGACTGCTACAACGTCCCGATCCTCACCTTCACCGACGTGCCCGGCTTCCTGCCCGGCACCGATCAGGAGTGGAACGGGATCATCCGCCACGGCGCCAAGCTGCTCTACGCGTTCACCGAGGCGACCGTGCCGAAGCTCACCGTGGTCACCCGCAAGGCCTACGGCGGCGCCTACGACGTGATGAACTCGAAGCACATGCTGGCCGACTTCAACGTCGCCTGGCCGACGGCGGAGGTCGCGGTGATGGGCCCGGAGGGCGCGGTCAACATCATCTACCGCAAGGACATCGCCAACTCGCCGACGCCCGAGGAGCGGCGCCAGAACCTGATCGACGACTACAAAGCCCACTTCGCCAACCCGTACTCGGCGGCGGAGCGCGGCTACATCGACGACGTGATCGAGCCGCGCCAGACGCGCCCGAAGCTGATCAAAGCGCTGCGCATGCTGCAGTCCAAGCGGGTCGACCAGCCGAAGCGCAAGCACGGCAACATCCCGCTCTAGCCTGACAGGGCGCGGGCGCTTGCAGCCCGACCTCCCGGTTTGCTTCAATCGGCAGACCAGAGAAAGGAGGTGGTCCTAACTTGATTCACATGCTTGACGGGACTCTGGAGGTGCAGGGCCGCTAGGCGCCGCACTGGTTCGGGCGCCCGGTGGAATCCAACCCGGGCACCGGTGAGCGTCAGGGAGTCGGGCGTTGTCCCACCCGGCACGATCATCCCGCGCTCGCTCCCAAGCACCAGCCGAAGGGCCGCCTCCGGGCGGCCCTTCGCTATTCCCGCCGCGTACCAATCAAGGTGCCTGGCGCGTTCCCCTCCGAGTAGAGTCACGGTCCAGTTCCAGCGGCAAACGACAAGGTCGGGGGCAAGCTTTCGGTGGCAGAGCGAAAAGACACCGCCGGTGGGTCCGAGCCACGGCCCTCGGCGCGTAACAAGCGGGCGGAGATCCTCACCGTGGCGACCGAGTTCTTCGGCCACCGCGGCTACGAGGACACCAAGTGGGCCGACGTCGCCGCCCAGGTCGGAGTCGGATCGACCGCGCTCTACCACTACTTCGAGTCGAAGCTCCACTGCCTCTACGTGATCATCGCCGACACGGTCGAGCGCGCCCGCGCCGACTTCGACCGGATCGTCGTCGAGGCCGAGTTCGTCGACGGCGTCGACCGGGTCCTGCGCGCCGGCTTCGAGCTCAACGAGCTGCAGGTGCAGAGCCGCCGGGTGATGGTCGCCGAGCAGGGCCGCCTGGGCGAGCGCCGCCGCTCCCCGCGCGAGGAGGAGGCGCGCCAGATCGCCCGCGCCCACACCCGCGACTACGAGGTCGTCTGGGCCACCCACCTGGCCCGCGGGATGGAGCAGGGCCACGTCCCCGAGGCCGACCCCCAACTGCTCAGCCGCGCCGTGATCGGCCTCTACAACAGCGTCTGGCACTGGTACCGCCCCGGCGGCGTCCTCAACCTCGAGAAGGTCGCCGACTTCTACGTCCCGAGGCACCTGGCGCTGATCGGGCTGGACGCGGGTTAGGCGGACCCGGCAGGACGCTTCCGGTGGGAGTTCTGGGCGCTATGCGTCCCAAAGTCCCACCGGAACTTCCGACCCCTCCCCCCGGAAACCCCTGAAGCAGACCGTCCCTACGCCCGCAACCCCGCCCGCGCCTTATCGAGGAAGTGGCCGGCGCCGCGCCAGCGCTTCTGCAGGAGCGGTTCGACGGTTGCCGCTTCGCAGCCGCTTTCGTCGATGCAGGCGCCCCAGGAGTTGGCCGCCTCGAGGTACCTGCCGAACGCCTTCTCGGCCGGGGTGGCGGTGCCGGAGAGGCAGGCGAGGGTGAGCTTGCCGGCGGGGAGCTTGTCGTAGCGGGCGCGGATCGCGTCGATCTCCTCGACGTAGGCTTCGTAGCTGAGCCCGTCGACGAGCTGTTCGCGCAGGGCCTGCAGGGATTGGACGAAGGGGCCGAGCTGCTTGGCGCAGCGGCCGCCGCCCGGCTTGCCCTGCTTGAGGGAGTCGGTGGGGTGGAGGCTCGCGGTCCCCTTTTCGGCCGCCGTCACCTCGGCGCCGCCGGCGCTCGCCGGGGTGTCGCCGCCGCAGGCCGGCAGGGCCAGCGCGAGCGCCGCGAAAGCCAGGCAGCAGGCGACCGTCCCCACCCGCGAACCGGCTCGGGAAGCCGAGATCATGTCCGTAATGTAGAAGTTGGGCGATGCGGAAAGCGCGCAGGCATGCCGCGGCGGGGGTCGCGATGGCGTTGGTCGTGCTCGGCCTGGCGCTCCCGGCGGGAGCCGCGGCGGAGCCGAAAGTGCTGGTCGTCGGCGACAGCCTGCAGGAATCGACCGGCCCCAACCTGCCCAGGTACCTGCCCGGGGTCGAGGTCACGGTGAACGCGGTCGGCGGCTCCAACACCTTCGAAATCCTCGACCTCTTCGAATCGAGCTACGACCCGTCCTACTCGGTGATCGTCTTCGACGGCGGCACCAACGACAACCCGAACTATCCGCAGATCCTCGAAGAAAACCTGGCCAAGGTCGCGGCCCAGGTCGGCAACCGCTGCATGGTCGTGCCGACGGTCCACGGCTACACGGTCGAAGGGACCAACAACCGCGGCAAGAACCGGGTCGTGCACGAATTCGCCGCCTCGCGCCCGGGTACGCAGACGCCCGACTGGGCGACGGTCGCCAACACGCGGCCGGACCTGATGCAGGCCGACAACCTGCACCCCAGCGAAGCGGGCGCCGACTACCGCGCGCAGCTGATCGCCGACGGGATCCTCGGCTGCCTCGCCCAGGCGGAAACCAGCCCGGTGCCGGCGCCGCTGGAAGCAGAGCCGGTGGAAGCGACGGTCTCGAACGTGGTCACCGAGCAGTTCGAGCCGGTCGGCAAGCTGGCCGCGCGCGAAGAGGTGCTGCTGCGCGAGATGGGCGGCGCGATGCTGCGCCAGCTGGCCGCGCTCACCGCGGTCAACGTGCTGCTGCCGAGCGGCGGCTGAGCCGGCTGTCACACTGCCGCCGTGTCGTCCCCCCGACTTCCCTTCGACCCGATCGAGGAGGCCCGCCGCCAGTGGCGGGAGCGCTGGCCCGAGCGGGCGGCGACCGAGATGGTCGCGGTCACCTCGATCATGCGGGTGCACCAGATCCTGATGGCGCGCCTCAACGAGGCGCTGGAGCCGTTCGACCTGACCTTCCCCCGCTACGAGGTGCTGATGCTGCTCCACTTCAGCCGCCGCGGCTCGCTGCCGCTGGGCAAGATCGGCGAGCGCCTGCAGGTCCACCGGACCAGCGTCACCAACACGGTCGACGGGCTCGAGCGCTCCGGCCTCGTCCACCGCGTCCCCCACGAGAGCGACCGCCGCGCCGTGCTCGCCGAGATCCTGCCGAAGGGCCGCGAGGTCGCCGAGCGGGCCACCACCGTGCTCAACGAAGCCGACTTCGGCACCGAGCCGATGTCCGAGGACGAGCTGGCGGAGCTGTTCAAGGCGCTGCGCACCCTGCGCGACGGCGCCGGCGATTTCGGCTGAGCCGGGGCCGCGCGGCACCGTCGCGAGATACGTGGTATTCCTACTATCTGTGCGCCGCATAACGAGACAAGATCGCGCCTGCGGGGAACGGTTCTTCCCGGCAGGCCTTCTGAAAGGCTTGCGCTGATGAGCACGGCAACCGGCGAGGGGCTCTACTCGATCCCCCAGGAGATGGTCGACTTCCGCGAAACGATCCGCCAGATCGCGACCGAGAAGATCGCCCCGCGAGCGGGCGAGATCGACCGCAAATCCGAATACCCCCAGGACATCCGCAAGCTGCTCGGCGAGCAGGACATCCTCGGGCTGCCCTTCGACGAGCGCTACGGCGGGATGGGGACCGGCACGCTGATGCTGCAGATCGGGGTCGAGGAGATCGCCAAGGCCTGCGCCTCCAGCGCCCTGATCCTGATGATCCAGGAGCTCGGCACGCTGCCGGTCCAGCTGTTCGGCTCCGACGAGCTGAAAGAGCGCTTCCTGCCCAAGTGCGCGAGCGGCGAGTGGTCGCCGGCCTTCGCCCTCTCCGAGCCGGAGGCCGGCTCGGACCCGGCGGCGATGCGCACGACCGCGGTCCGCGACGGCGACGAGTGGGTGATCAACGGCCAGAAGGCCTGGATCACCAACGCCGGCGTCGCCGACTTCTACGTCGTCTTCGCCAGCACCGACCGCGAGAACCGGCGGACCAGCGCCTTCGTGGTCGAGAAGGAGCGCGAGGGCTTCGACCCCGGCCAGCTCGAGCACAAGCTCGGGATCAAAGGCTCGCCGACCGGCTCACCGTCCTTCACCGACGTCCGCGTCCCCCACGAGAACCTGATCGGCGAGGAGGGCCGGGGGCTCGCGGTCGCGCTCGGCACGCTCGAGCGGACCCGGCTCGGCGCCGCCGCCCAGGCGGTCGGGATCGCCCAGGGCGCGACCAACTTCGCCAACGAGTACGCGAAGGAGCGGATCGCCTTCGGCAAGCCGATCAACGAGCTGCAGGCGATCCAGTTCAAGCTCGCCGACATGGAGGCCGGCACCGCCGCCGCCCGCGAGCTGCTCTACAAAGCGTGCGCGCTCTCCGACCGCTCGCCGCGCCCGGCCGACATCGGCAAATGGACCTCGATGGCGAAGCTGATCGCCTCCGACAACGCGATGAAGGTGACGGTCGAGGCGATCCAGGTGCTCGGCGGCTACGGCTACGTCAACGAGTACCCGGTAGAGCGGATGATGCGCGACGCCAAGATCACCCAGATCTACGAGGGCACCAACGAGATCCAGCGCGTGGTGATCGCGCGCTCGATGCGCTAGCGCCGCCGCCGGCGCGCCGCCTCACCCGATCGAGCTGAAGTTACGGCGGTGGTAGAGGAGCGAGCGCGCCTCCTCCTCGACGCTCGCCTCGGCGACCTCGCCGATGAAGACCCAGTGGTCGCCGGCCTCGACCGCCTTGAACACGGTGCAGGCGAGGTAGGCGACGGTGTCCTCGTGGAGGATCGGGCCGCCGCCGGGGAGCCCCTCGCTGGGCCGCCAGGTCTGGCCGGCGAACTTGTCGGGGTCCTTGGTCGCGAAGCTGCGGGCGATCGCCTCGCGCCCCTCGCTGAGGAAGTTGACGGTGAACTTGCCCGAGTGCTGGATCGCCGGCAGCGTCGCCGAGTCCTTGTCGACGCAGATCAGGATCAGCGGCGGCGTCCGCGAGACCGAGCAGAAGGCGCTGATCGTCAGCCCGACCGGCCGTTCCCCGCGGTCCAGCGAGGTGACCACGGCGACGCCGGCGGGGAAGTTCGCCATCACCTCGAGGAAGCGGCCCTCGGCGACCTCGCGGAATCCCTGTTCGGCGGCCATCGCCGGATTATCCCTTGGCGAAGCCGCCGGCGAGCTCGGCGAACGCCTCGTCGAGACAGGCCTCGAGCTGCTCGTCCGGGGTGCGCACCCAGCGGGTGAAGGCGGCGATCGCGGTGCCGAGCGCGGCGTGTGAGACCGCCTGCGGCAGCAGGTCGTCGGGCCGGCCGCCGTGCCGCTCGGCGACGAACTCGGCGACCACCCGGCGCCAGGCGGCGTAGCGGACGATCGAGTAGCCCTGCAGGGCTGGGTTGCCGACGATCAGCGTCATCCGCACCCGCAGCCCGGGCAGCTGGTCAGGCTCGTAGGTGTTGGAGATCACGACCGCGCGGCGCAGCGCCTCCATCATCGGGACCTCGGCCCCGGCCTCCTCCAGCGCCGCCCGCAGGCGGTCCAGCACGAAGTCGAAGTCGCCCCAGACCATCTCGTTCTTGGAGGCGTAGTAGCGGAAGATCGTGCGCCGGCCGACGCCGACCTCGCGGGCGATCTCCTCGACCGTGGTCTGCTCGAAGCCCTGCCGGGCGAACAGGTCGACCGCGACCGCCGCAATCCGGTCGCGGGTCGTGCAGGCCGGTCGCCCGCCGCTGATTTTGGCACCTGGTGCCGCCATCTCCGGCGGGGATCATAGGCGCGGGCCGCGTCGCGGGGCCGCCGCGGCGCGGCTCAGCGGAAGGCGCTGATGCCGGTGATCGCGTTGCCGACCACGAGCGCGTGCACGTCGGCGGTGCCCTCGTAGGTGAGCACCGTCTCGAGGTTGTTCATGTGGCGGATCACCGGATACTCGAGCGTGATCCCGTTGGCGCCGAGCACCTGGCGGGCGCTGCGCGCCACCTCGAGCGCCGCGTTGACGTTGGCCAGCTTGCCCATCGAGACGTGCTCGTTGCGCAGCGTGCCGTCGTCCTTCATCCGCCCCAGGTGCAGGCAGAGCAGGGTCGCCCGGTTGACCTCCAGGGCCATCTGGGCCAGCTTCGCCTGCTGGATCTGGAAGGAGGCGATCGGCTTGCCGAACTGTTCGCGCTCCAGCGCGTAGGAGAGCGCCGCTTCGTAGCAGGCGCGGGCGGCGCCGGTGGCGCCGAAGACGATCCCGAAGCGGGCCTCGTTGAGGCAGGAGAGCGGCCCTTTCAGCGAGCTGACTCCGGGCAGCACCGCGTCGGCGGGCAGGCGCACGTCGTCGAGCAGCAGCTCCGAGGTGACCGAGGCGCGCAGGCTCATCTTGCCGTGGATGTCCTGGGTGCTGAAGCCCTTGGTCCCCTGCGGGACGAGGAAGCCGCGCACCCCTTCGTCGGTGTGGGCCCAGACGATCGCCACCTCGGAGACCGAGCCGTTGGTGATCCACATCTTCTGCCCGTGCAGGATCCAGTCGTCGCCGTCGCGGCGCGCCCGGGTGCGCATCGAGCCGGGGTCCGAGCCGGCGTCGGGCTCGGTCAGGCCGAAGCAGCCGAGCGCCTCGCCGGCCGCCATCCGCGGCAGCCACTCCTGTTTCTGCTCCTCCGAGCCCCAGGCGTAGATCCCGTACATCGCCAGCGAGCCCTGCACCGAGACGAGGCTGCGGATGCCGCTGTCGCCCGCCTCCAGCTCCATGCAGGCGAGCCCGTAGGCGGTGGCGCTCGCGCCGGCGCAGCCGTAGCCCTGCAGGTGCATGCCGAGCAGGTTGAGCTTGCCGAGCTCGGCGGCCAGCTCCAGCACCGGTACCTCGCCGCGCTCGAACCACTCGCCGGCGTTGGGAACGACGCGGTCGCGGACGAAGGCGCGCACGGTGTCGCGGATGTCGCGCTCCTCGTCGGAGAGCAGTCGGTCGGTGGCGAGGAAATCCTCGGGCCGTATTTCGGTACCTGTCACGAGGGCGTAGAGTAGCCGCCCGATGGCCACGGAGATCGCACCCATCTGGGAGCCGACGCCCGCGCAGGTCGAGTCCGCCGCGCTGACCGAGTTTGCGGCCTGGCTGGCGCGCGAGCGCGGGGTCGAGACCGACGGCTACCGGGAGCTCTGGCAGTGGTCGGTCGACGAGCCGGAGGCGTTCTGGGGAGCGCTCTGGGACTACTTCGAGATCCTCTCCGACGCTCCCTACGAGCAGGTGCTCTCGAGCCGCGAGATGCCCGGCACCGAGTGGTTCCCGGGCACGCGCCTCAACTACGCCGAGCACGTCTTCCGCGGCCACGCCGACTCCGACGTGGCGCTGGTCCACGCCTCCGAGCTGCGCGAGCTGGCGGAGCTGAGCTGGGGCGAGCTGCGGGCCGAGGTGGCGCGCGTCGCCGCCGGGCTGGGCGAGCTCGGGGTCGGGGAGGGGGACCGTGTCGTCGCCTACCTGCCGAACCTCGCCGAGGCGGTCGTCGGCTTCCTCGCCACCGCCTCGCTGGGCGCGATCTGGTCCTCGGCCTCGCCCGACTTCGGTGCCGACTCGGTCGTCGACCGCTTCGCCCAGGTCGAGCCGAAGGTGCTGATCGCGGTCGACGGCTACCGCTACGGCGGCAAGGACTTCTCCCGCCTCGACGTGGTCGAGCGGCTGCGCGCCGAGCTCGGGGTCGAGCGCACGGTGCTGCTGCCTTATCTACGTGAGGAGGGCGGCGGCCCGGCGGGCGGGCTCGAGGGCGCGATCGAGTGGGCCGACCTCGGCCCCGCCGAGGGCGCCGAGCTGAGCTTCAACCGGGTCCCCTTCGAGGCGCCGCTCTGGGTCCTCTACTCGTCCGGGACGACGGGGCTGCCGAAGGCGATCGTGCAGAGCCAGGGCGGGATCCTGCTCGAGCACCTGAAGAAGCTCCGCCTGCACTTCGACCTCGGGGCCGAGGACCGCCTCTTCTGGTTCACCACGACCGGCTGGATGATGTGGAACCTGCTGGTCTCCGGCCTGCTCACCAAGGCCCCGATCGTGCTCTACGACGGCAACCCCGGCAGCCCCGACATGGGGGCGCTGTGGCGGCTCGCCGAGCGCGCCGGGATCACCGTCTTCGGCACCTCGGCCGCCTTCGTCGCCAGCTGCATGAAGGCGGGGATCGAGCCCGGCACCGAAGTCGACCTGAGCAAGGTGCGCGCGGTCGGCTCGACCGGCTCGCCGCTGGCCCCGGAGGGCTTCGACTGGCTCTACCGCCAGCTCGGCGAGCGGCTCTGGCTGTTCTCGACCAGCGGCGGCACCGACGTCTGCACCGCCTTCGTCGGCGGCGTCCCGACCCTGCCCGTCTATCGCGGCGAGCTGCAGGCGCCGGCGCTCGGCGCCGCGCTCGCCTCCTGGGACCCGCAGGGCGAGCCGCTGGTCGGCGAGGTCGGCGAGCTGGTGATCACCGAGCCGCTGCCCTCGATGCCGGTCTTCTTCTGGGGCGACGAGGACGGCAGCCGCTACCGCGAGGCCTACTTCGACGTCTACCCGGGGATCTGGCGCCACGGCGACTGGATCGAGATGACCGAGCGCGGTGGCGCGGTCATCTACGGCCGTTCCGACTCGACGATCAACCGCGGCGGGATCCGCATGGGGACGGCGGAGATCTACCGGGCGCTGGAAGGGATCGAAGAGGTGCTCGACGCGCTCGTCGTCGACCTGCCGCGCGAGGGCACCGACGGCTACATCCAGCTCTTCGTCGTGCTCCGCGAGGGGGTCGAGGTCGACGACGACCTGCGCAAGCGGGTCGCCGGCCAGATCCGCTCGCGCTGCTCCCCCCGCCACGTTCCCGATGAGCTGGTCGCGGTCGCCGAGATCCCGCGCACCCTCTCCGGCAAGGTGATGGAGGTGCCGGTGAAGCGGATCCTGATGGGCGCCGACCCCGAGCAGGTGGTCAGCAAGGGCTCGATGGCGAACCCCGCCGCGCTCGAGCCGTTCATCGCCCGCGCTCAGCCGAACTGAATCACGCTGCGGATCCCGTCCTGGGCCTCCATCAGCTCGAAGCCGCGGTTGACTTCGTCGAGCGTCAGGTGGTGGGAGACGAAGGGGGCGACGTCGATCTCTCCGGCCATCGCCCGCTCGACGAACTCGGGCACCTGGTCGCGGCCCTTGACGCCGCCGAAGGAGGAGCCGGCCACGCGACGCCCCTGGATCAGCCAGCGCGGGATCACGTCCAGCGTCTCGCCCTTGCCGGCGACGCCGGCGATCGTGCAGAGGCCCCAGCCCATCCGCGCCGCCTCGACCGCCTGCGCCATCACCTTCACGTTGCCGGTTGCCTCGAAGGTGTAGTCGGCGCCGAAGCCGTCGGTCGACTCGATGATCTCGGCGACCGTGTCGGGGCCGGCGACCATCGTCTCGGTGGCGCCCTGGCCACGCGCCAGCTCCAGCCGCTCTGCGGAGAGGTCGACGCAGACGATCCGCTCGGCACCCTGGAGGCGGGCGCCGGCGACCGCGCCGAGCCCGACCATGCCGGCGCCGAAGACCACGCAGGTCGTCCCGGGCTCGACTTTCGCGGTGTTGATCGCGGCGCCGAGCCCGGTCGAGAGCCCGCAGGCGAACAGGCAGGCGTGCTCGAGCGGCGCCTCCGGGTTGACCTTGGCCAGCGCGATCTCCGGCATCACCGTGTACTCGGCGAAGGTCGAGCAGCCCATGAAGTGGCGGACCGGCTCGCCGTCGCGGCGCAGCCGCGTGGTCCCGTCGGGCAGGTGGCCGAGGTTCTGCTCGGCGCGGATCGCCATGCAGAGGTTGGTGCGCTCGTCGACGCAGTGGACGCACTCGCGGCACTGCGGCGAGAACAGGGTGACC
Organism: uncultured Conexibacteraceae bacterium; assembly: GCA_964464285.1. GTDB lineage: Bacteria > Actinomycetota > Thermoleophilia > Solirubrobacterales > 70-9 > VAYN01. The sequence goes on along the minus strand of CAYXFL010000001.1, from coordinate 32,998 downwards.
ACGTGGTCACCCGGGGCCAGCGAGCCGACGCCCTCGCCGACCGCCTCGACCACGCCGGCGCCCTCGTGCCCGAGCACCGCCGGCGCGTAGCCGGAGGGGTCGGCGCCGGAGGCGGTGTAGAGGTCGGTGTGACAGACCCCGCAGGCGAGGAGGCGGACCAACACCTCGCCGGCCCGCGGCTCGCTCAGCTCCAGCTCCTGGACCGCCAGCGGCGCCCCGAACTCCTCCAGAACAGCGGCGCGAATCTTCATCCCGTTTCCCTCCCAGGTCGTAGCGGCGGCCCTTCCACTCCGCAGCTGTACTCGTGCGCAGTCTCCTCTTCTTCTGGCTCCGCGTGCAGGACTTCGGAGTCGATCGTGAACCAGGCGAGCGCGCCGCCGAGCGCGGCCAGCCCGGCGCAGGCCATCATCGCCATCTGGAAGCCGTCGGTCATCGCCGCCGGGTCGTAGAACTTGTCGCCGGTCAGGCCGGCGATCACCGGCAGCACGGCGACCGCGAGCAGGCCGGCGACCCGGGCGACCGCGTTGTTGACCCCCGAGGCGATCCCCGAGTGGCGCGAGTCGGCGGCGGCGAGCACGGTCGCGGTGACCGGGGCGACGACCAGGGTGAGGCCGAGGCCGAAGACGACGACCGGCGGCAGGATGCCGGTCACGTAGGAGTCGCCGGGCTCGACCATGCTCAGCCAGGCCAGCCCCAGCGCGATCACCAGTGGGCCGACCGTGAGCGGGATGCGCGGGCCGATCCGCTGGGCCAGCTCGCCGGCGCGGGCGGAGAGCGCCAGCAGCAGGAAGGTGACCGGCAGCGAGGCCGAGCCGGCCTCGATCGGCGTGTAGCCGAGCGCGACCTGGAGGAAGGCGACGAGCAGGAAGAAGACGCCGCTGAGCGCCGCGTAGACGACGAAGGTGACCCCGTTGGCGGCGCTGAACTGGCGCGAGGAGAAGATGCCGAGCGGCAGCATCGGGTTGGGGCTGCGGCGCTCGTGGAGCAGGAAGGCGAGCAGCGCGGCGATCCCGCCGAGGCCGGTGAGCAGGATCGCCGCCGAGCCGACCCCGTCCTCCGGCGCTTCGATCAGTGCGTAGGTGGTGCCGGCAAGACCGAGCGCGACCAGCACCGCGCCGAGCAGGTCGAGGCGGCCGCTGGCCATCGGGTCGCGGCTCTCCGGCACGTGCTCGGCCGCGGCCCAGACGATGAAGGCGCCGAGCGGGATGTTGATCAGGAAGATCGCCCGCCAGGAGATCGCCCCGATCAGGTAGCCGCCGAGCAGCGGCCCGAGCGCCGTGGCCACGCCGCTGAGGCCCGACCAGGCGCCGATCGCGCGGGCGCGGTCGGTGGGGCGGAAGCTGGCCTCGATCAGGGCGAGGCTGCCGGGCGTGAGCAGGGCGCCGCCGATCCCCTGCAGCAGCCGCGCCGCGATCAGCAGCTCCGCGTTCGGCGCCGCCGCACAGAGGGCGGAGGCGGCGGTGAAGAGCAGCACCCCGAGCGTGAAGATCCGCCGCCGCCCGTAACGGTCGCCGAGCGCGCCGCCGAGCAGGATCAGCGAGGCCAGGGTCAGCATGTACCCGTTGACGATCCACTGCAGCGAGCTGGTCGAGGCGCCGAAGTCCCGCCCGATCTCCGGCAGCGCCACGTTGACCACGGTGCCGTCGAGGAAGGCCATCCCCGAGCCGAGCACGGCGACCGTCAGCAGCCAGCGCCCGGGACCGCTCTCGAAGGCGACCCCCTTGGCTGCGTTCGCCTCCATCAGGCGATGGTAGCCGTGCTGTCGAGTTGCTCCCGGACGTGGGGGAGTAACTCGACAGCCCTAGCGACCGCCGAGCTCGGGCGGCAGCGCCCGGGTGCCGTCCGGGTAGAGGTGCGCGAGTCGCTCCTCGTCCATCTCCAGCGTGTTCGCCAGCTCCGGCGGTGCGCCGACCACGAGCCAGAGCTGCTCGGCCCCGGTGTCGTTGAACAGCTGCCGCACGCTCTCCGGACCGACCAGCAGCGTGTCTCGCGGCGCCAGCGTCAGCAGCTCCTCGTCGACCCGCACCCGCCCCTCGCCCTCGAGCAGCACGTAGAGCTCCTCCTGGTCGAAGTGCCGGTGCTTGGTCGAAGCCTGCCCCGGCGCCAGCCGCCACAGCCGCGCCCCCAGCCTGCTCGCCTCGAGCTGCTTGCCGAGGTCGGTGTTCTCCACCTTCATCTGGTTCGACGGCCGCCAGAAGGCGTCGCCGGCGCGGAGCAGCGAGTAGGGCACCCGCGAATTATCCCGTACCGGGCTTGCCCGTCAGGCGGGTGCCGCGGGAGCGTTCGCCGTGTCTTCGGCGTGGAAGCGCTCGACCATCTCGGTCTCCGCCTGCTTCTTCGGGAAGAGGAAGAAGGTGACGGCGATCCCGAGGGCGACGGCGCCGATGCCGGCGAGGTAGGTCGCGTCGCCGCCGGCGAGGAAGGATTCGCGGGCGGCGTGGACGATCTGGGGCGCGTACTGGGGGTACTGCTCGGCGGTGCTGGCGGCGCTGGCGAAGGACTTGGTCAGCTCTTCCTGGACCTGGCCGGAGATCTTTTCGGCTTCCGGGGAGGCGTTGATCTGGGCGATGAACTTGGAGGTGTAGCCGGCGGTCAGGAGGGCGCCGAAGATCGACTGCAGGATCGCGCCGCCGAGGTCGCGCTGGAGGTCGGCGGTGCCGGAGGCCATGCCGGCACGGTGGACCGGGACCGAGCCGGTGAGCGAGCGCGAGGCGGGGGTGCCGGCGAATCCGACGCCGACGCCCATCAGCAGGTAGCCGAGCCCGATCCAGACGTAGGAGGCGTTCTCGTCCCAGAACAGCAGCATCTCGGCGAAGGCGAGCAGGCAGAAGGTGAAGCCGATGAGCAGCACCACCCGGGAGCCGTGCGAGGCGACCAGCTTGGCCGAGCGCGGCGCGACCAGGATCATCCCCAGCGCCCCCGGCAGGATCGCCGCGCCGGCCCCGAGGGTGGTGTAGCCGAGCACGTTCTGGACGAACTGCTGGCCGATGAACATCGCCCCCATCAGCGAGCCGAAGACGATGATCCCGGAGAGCGCCGCGACCCAGAAGGTGCGGCGGGCGGCGATCTCGAGGTCGTAGAGCGGGTTGGGGGCGCGTTTCTGGCGCCAGATGAAGACGAGGCCGGCGGCGACGGCGACGATCCCGAAGACGATCGCGGCCTGGCCCTTGCCTTCTTCGGGGGCGAAGTTGATCGCCAGCACCATCATCGCCACGAACCCGATCGAGATGATCCCGCCGATGTGGTCGACCCGGTCGGTCGTCTCGTTGACGTGGGCGGGGACCAGCTTCCAGGCGAGCAGGAGGGCGATCGCCGCCAGCGGCGCGGTGACGATGAACACCGACCACCAGTCGAACCCTTCGAGCAGGGCGCCGGCGAGCAGCGGGCCGAGCGCCGAGATGCCGCCGCCGAGCGCCGACCAGAGGGCGATCGAGCGGGTCCGCGCCTGGCCCGCCCAGAGCGCCGTGATCAGCGCCAGGGTGGTCGGGTAGGCCATCCCGGCGGCGACGCCGCCGAGCACGCGGGCACCGAAGAGGACCTCGGCGGTGGGCGCGAGCGCGGCGAGCAGCGAGAAGGGCAGCGAGAGCGCCATCCCGAGCAGGAGCAGCGACTTGCGCCCGTAGCGGTCGCCGACCGCGCCGAGGTAGAGGACCGAGGAGGCGAGGCCGAGCGAGTAGCCGACCGCGATCAGGTTGAGTTCCGTCTGGCCGGCGTCGAAGGCCTTGCCGATGTCCGGCAGAGCGACGTTGGCGACCGCGAGGTTGAGGTTGGCGACCCCGGCGACGAGGATCAGGGTTCCGAGGACCAGTCCGGCGCGCTTCGGTGCTGCCGATTCCATTGGCGGGGACGGCGGTTGCGGCGCCGTCAGACCTCGATCCAGGTTCCGGTTGGGCCGAGGTTGCGCAGCGCGGTCGGCCCGACCGCGCTCTCGCAGCCCCAGGCCTCGTGGATGTGGCCGAACACGGCCAGGCGCGGGCGCTTCGCCTCGATCGCGGCGAGCAGCGCCGGGCTGCCGAAGTGGGTGCCGTCGCCGCCGGCGTCGCAGTGGCCGCGCGGCGGCGAGTGGAGGACCAGCACGGCGTCCTCGGGGCAGGGCTCGAGCATCCGCGCCGCCTCCTCGTCGGAGAGGTCGAAGCTCCAGTCCCAGGGGGTGACCGGGACGCCGGCGCCGAGCCCGAAGAACTCGACCCCGTCGATCGCCGTGCCCTCGCCGTGCAGGACCGTCGCCGCCTCCCAGGAGCCGGCGGCGGCGCGCAGCGCGTCGGCGGTCTCGTTGTTGCCGGGGACGAGCACCGTCCGGGTCTCGATCGCGGCCAGCGCGGCGATCGTCTCCTCGAGGCCCTCGTGGACCGAGGCGAAGTCACCGGCCCCGATCACCACGTCGGCGCCGGCCGACATCTCGACCAGGGCCTCGGCCTGCGCGAGGTCACGGTGCAGGTCGCTGAAGGCGAGCAGCTTCATGGGGGAAACCTACCCGCTCGCAGCGGGCTGCGGTGCCGGTTCGGGCGCCGGGCCGGCCACCCGTCCGAACTGGCGCGGGCGCCAGGGCTTCCACGAGCGCGCCGGCTTGATCCCCTCCGCCTGCGCGCGTTCCTGCAGGTCGAAGTAGAGCAGCGTGTCGCCGAGCGCCACGTAGGGGATCATCAGCGAGAAGACGAGGGCGCCGAGCAGGTTGACCCAGGCCAGCGGCAGCGAGGTGAAGATCAGCGCGAAGCTGACGATCGGGCCGGCGACGAGGGCAGCGAGCGTCAGGAAGACCGCCAGCCGCACCGTGTGCCACAAGCGGCCGCGGACCAGGTCGGAGCTGGCGTGGAAGGCCTCGCGGATGCTCTTGTCGGTGAACAGCACTTCCTGCTGGACGAAGCGCCAGGCGACCAGCTTGTTGAGCGCGAAGGGGAGGCCGATCACGCTGAGCGCGAGCAGGAAGATTCCCAGCGTCGCCATCATCTGCGCGAGCACGACCCGCCAGAAGCGTTCGCGCATCCCGCCCCAGGCGGCGCGGAACCCGACCGGCGCGGCGGCGGTCGCGAGTGAGCGGACGAGGACGATCACGACCGCGGCGACGATCGCCTGGGCGATCGGCCGGGCGACGTTTTCGATCAGGTCGGCGAGCGCCAGGTCGACGCCGTTGCGCCCCGCCGCCTCGTCGAGCCCGCCGCTGCCGTGCAGCTGCTCGGCGAGCAGGTTGGTGCCGCCGATGATCGGGATCGCGGTCAGCGCGACCGGCACGAGCACCCGCCAGTGGCGCCCGTAGAGCTGGCGCGCCGCGCGCACGATCTGGCCGAAGCTGCGCCGCCCCCGCAGCCGGGTCAGGTCGACCGGGCCCCAGCGGGTCAGCCCGACGAAGAGGCCGAGCGCGAGCAGGATCGCGAGCACCGCCGCGATCGCCGCCGGCCGTGACTTCGCGTCGAGGTTGATCAGTTCGGAGCCGAACTCGACCACGCCGCAGAAGGCGGTGGTCACCTGCGGGCCGACGATCGAGCCGCCCGGGAGCCGCGGGCTGGTCGTCCGCTGTTCCGCCATCCAGGCGAACGGTTCCCTCCACACGGTCTTGGTCGCCGGCCCGGTCGGGCCGTTGTTGTAGCCCTTTTCGCGTTCGCCCCAGCGCCCTTCGTAGCTGAGCCACTGGAACGGCCCGTTGCGGGTCACCTGGTCGGGCAGCAGGACCGGCCGCAGCGGCACCTCTTCGAGCGGTTCGGAGGTGTTGTCGCAGCCAAGCCCCGAGCCCTGCTGGCCGTTCTCGACGTAGACGGCCGAGTCGTAGAAGGTCGCGTGCGAGCCGGCGGCCGAGTAGACGACCGGCCGCGTCCCCTCCTTCTGCACCTTGTTGTCGTCCCACGCGGCACGCTCGCCGCCGGCGTGCTGGAAGAGGATGATCTCGCTCGGTTCCTCGCCGCTGGCCAGCGCCTGCGCCGGGGTCTCCGACTCGAAGGTGACCTGCATCCCCTCCCAGTCGCCCTCGTGCAGGTCGTTGAACTGGTTGAAGTACCAGAAGAACCAGAACTGCAGGGCGAAGCCGGGGTGGCCGGGTTCGCGGGCGACGTGGGCGTAGGTGACCGGCGGCGCCCGGCCCTGCTCGACCAGCTCGCGGAAGTCACGCGCGTAGGCGCAGGTCTTGCCGAGCACCTTGCCGCGCAGGTTCAGGTAATGGTCGCCGTCGAGCCCGGCGACGTCGGCCGCGGTCGGCGCCCGCTTCAGGTCTTCGAGGCCGCTGCCGGGGACGAACTTCTGCAGGATCACGTCGCGGTTGCCTAGCACCGTCTCGACACCGGTCGGCCGGTACTGCTCGGCGCTCGTTTCGCAGGGCGGCCTGCGCTGTTCGCGCAGGTTGGTGATCGGGGCGAACTTGCGCGCCAGCCGTTCGGCGGCGCGGGTTTCGGCCCGGCTGCGCGTTTCCGCGGCGACCGTGTGGAGCGGTTCGCTCGCGGCCGCCGCGGGGACGGCGGGGAGGAGCGCGGCGAGGCAGGCGAAGGCCAGTGCGAACCAGGGACGAGCCAGCCGGGAACTCACCCCGGCAACGTACCGCCTCGCCGCGCGGGCGTCAGTTGGCGGGCGGGGCGCCGGGCGCGCCCGGCTCCTCGGGAATCTCTTCGACTTTGCCGGCCGGCATCGCTTTCAGTGCGACCACGAAGGCGACCGCCATCACCCCGGCAAAGCAGTAGAAGACCGTCTGGGTGGCGAGCGCGAAGTCGTGCGGGATCGCCTCCACCACCTTGGCGACGGCGCCGCTCATCTGCTGGCCGCCTTCGCCGGCCGAGGCGCTGGCGTGGGCGATCGAGTTGGCGACGTCCTTGCCGACTTCGGCCGGGGCGCCCGCCGCTTCGGCGCTCGCTTCCAGGTGCTTGGTGTTCTGCAGGGTGAGGACCGAGCCGAGCACCGCCAGCCCGATGCTGGAGCCGAAGGTGCGCACGGTCTGGGTGATCCCGGTCGCCTCGCCGTAGCGGCTGGCCGGCACCCGGTTGAGCGCGTCGGTGTTGGCGGGGGAGAGGACGAGGCCGACGCCGGCCCCGGCCATGACGATGTAGTACCACTGTTCGCTGACCGAGAGGTCGGTGAGCGACTGTCCCCAGAGGTAAAAGCCGACCGCGGCCAGCGCGCAGCCCGGCACGACCGCGGCGCGCGCCCCGGTCCGGTCGAGCGCTTTGCCGCCCCACTGCGAGGCGATCGCGAAGCCGGCGAAGAAGATCAGCAGGTAGAGCCCGGTTTCCGAGGCGCTTTCGCCGAGCGAGATCTGCGCGTACATGCTGGCGAAGAAGAACAGCGGGACGAACGGGATCATCAGCAGGAAGAGGATGATGTTGTCGACCGCGAAGGCGCGGTCGCGGAAGACCTCGAGCCGCAGCAGCGGGTTCTCGATCCGCAGCTGGTAGGCGACGAAGCCGATCAGGATCAGGATGCCGAGCACGATGCAGGCCCAGGTCGCGACGCTGCTCCAGCCCCAGACCGCCGCCTGCTGCAGGCCCAGCACCAGCAGCGCCATGCCGCCGGTGATCAGGACGGTGCCGCGGTAGTCGATCGGCGCCGGGTGCCGGGCGTTGTCCGGTTTCGATTTCCAGATCAGGAAGAGTGCGATCAGGGCGATCGGGACGTTGACCCAGAAGATCCCGCGCCAGGTCCACTCGGTCAGGTAGCCGCCGGCGATCGGGCCGATCGCGGTGAGGCCGCCGGTGACCGCGAAGAAGATCGCCATCGCGCGGCCGCGCTCGCGGATCGGGAAGGCGCCGAGCACGATCGCCAGGGCGGCAGGGAAGAGCAGCGCGGCGCCGGCGCCCTGGACCAGCCGGAAGGCGATCAGCCAGGCCTCGTCCATGGAGCCGTTCGGGGTGGCCCCGCAGAGCGCCGAGGCGGTGGTGAAGACGACGATGCCGAGCACCAGCATCGTGCGGTGGCCGACCACGTCGGCGAGGCGGCCGCCGAAGGCGAACAGCGCCGCCAGCGAGAGCAGGTAGCCGTTGACGATCCACTGCACCCCGGTCGAGGAGAGGTCGAGGTCGTCCTGGATCGTCGGGATCGCGATCGCCACGATCGTCTGGTCGATGAACATCATCGCGACCGAGAAGATCATCGCCGCCAGGATCAGCTTGCTGCTCTTGCCGCTCGATTCAGTCATGGAGGTCCCGTTTCTCCTGTCGGGGGGAATTCCTGCTCGCGGCAGCATATGTAGGAGGCTCGACAGAGCGGCGATCCGATAGTCTCGCCGCCGTCATGCCTCCCGTCTTCTGGATCGGCCTCGGAATTGCGGCCGTCATCTTTCTCATCGGCGTCGTCGCCGGCGCCCGCTCCCGTTCCGCCAGCCTCGGCACCGGTGCCGCGATCGGCGCCTTCCTGGCCGTGATGCTCGCCTTCCCGCTGCTGGCGATCGGGCTCTCGACCGCCTGACGCCGTAACGCGCGCGGCCGCTTAGGGTTCCCCGACGATGGAGTGGATCGGGGATCGCGACGGCTGGCGCTCGAGCTCGGCCGACCGCCGGGCGATGCGCAAGCGCGGGATCGCCCGCGACCTCGGCGAGCGCCTCGAGGCGGCGCGCGCCCGCGCCGACCGGGCGACGCGGACGCGGCTGCGGCTGCTCAACGCGCTGGCGGCGAGCTCGTTCGTGCTCGGCGGCTCGCTGTTCGCGATCGGCGCGGCGCTGGCCCAGGGCGACGTCGGCGGGCCGCTGCTGCCGGCCAGCGTCTACCTGGTCGGCGGCGTCTTCTTCAGCAGCGGCGGCTACCTCTCGCTGCTGCAGGTGGTGAACGGGCCGCGCGAGGGGGCGGACGGGAGCTTCGCCGCCGGCCGCTGGCGCTGGTGGGCGAGCGAGTGGAACCGGCTCGAGTGGCTCAGCGCGGTCGTCCTCTTCGCCGGCACCCTGGTCTTCGCGATCAACCTGGTCGACTCGTTCGCCACCGAGCTCAGCCCGCGCCAGGCCGACCGGTTGATCTGGTCGCCGGACATGGTCGGCTGCGCGCTCTTCCTGGTCTCCGGCCACCTCGCCTTCGTCGAGCTCTCCGGCCGCTGGTACCCGAACGTCCGCCCGCGTGAGCTCGGCTGGTGGATCGTCGCCGTCAACCAACTCGGCTCGGTCCTCTTCATGGTCTCCGCGGTCGCCTCCTTCGTCCACTCCGACGGCGACATGACCTCGGCGGCGATCGCCAACTGGGGCACCCTGACCGGCGCCGCCTGTTTCGCCCTCGCCGGGGTCCTGCAGGAGTTCGAGCGGCCGGGCTAGCCGCGCGCCCGCCTGGGCTGCGAGGATTGCGGCGATGGCGGGCAAGGGCAAGACACGCGCGGAGGCGCCGCGCGCGGAACGGATCCTGCCCGGGATCTGGCGCCTGCGGCTGGCGCTGCCCTGGCCGGGCGTGCCGCACGGCAACGCCTGGGTGCTGGCGGCCGGCGACGGCCTGGTCCTGGTAGACACCGGGATGGGCGGCAAGACCGGGCTGCGCGACTTCGAACTGGCGCTCGCCCAGATCGGCTTCGCGGTCGAGGACATCGGCCTCGTCGTCTGCACCCACTCGCACGCCGACCACTACGGGCTGGCGGCGCCGATCACCGCCGCCTCCGGGTCCGAGCTCTGGATGCACCCCGCCTGGGAGCACGTGCGGCTGCTCGCCGACGATCCGGCGACGGCGCTCGACCGGCGGCTCGAGGTCGCCCGCCAGAGCGGCGTCCCGGGCGCCGCTCTGGAGGCCTACCGCTCGCGCAACGAAGAGACCGAGACCGGGATCGACGGGCTGCGCGAGCCCGACCGCGAGCTCGTCCCCGGGGTCGAGGTGGAGACCGACCACGGCGCCTGGCAGGTCTACGAGACCCCCGGCCACGCGCCCTCCCACGTCGTCCTGCACCAGCCCGAGCACCGCCTGATGCTGACCGGCGACCACCTGCTCGGCCGCACCGTGCTCTTCTTCGACTACGGCCACACGCCCGACCCGGTCGGCGAGTACCTCGCCAGCCTCGACCGGATCGAGCCGCTCGCGGTCGACCTCTGCCTGCCGGGGCACGGCCGCCCGTTCCGCGACCCGGAGGTGAAGATCGCGGCGGCGCGCCAGCAGGTCGAGGACCTGCGCGGGCAGATCCGCGCCCAGCTCGGTGAGGAGCGGAAGACCGCCTTCGACGTGGTCGCCGGGATCCTCGGGCCGGAGAACGTGAAGAGTCCCGCCTCCGGCTTCCTGCTGCAGATCGTGCTGGCGGTGCTCGACAACATGGCGCTGCGCGGTGAAGTCGTCGCGGTCGCCGACACCGACCCGCGGCGCTGGGCGCTCGCCTGAGGCTGGGGCCGCCGCGCTGGGCGGTCGCGTAGCCTCTCACCGACGATGGCGAGCTTCACCTACGAGCGGCACATCGCGGCGCCGCCCCAGACCGTCTTCGACGTGCTCACCGAACACCACCTCTACGCGTCGTTCACCCCGATGCGCAAGTCGGTGCTGGAGCGCGAGGGCGAGCCGGCGCCGAACGGGGTCGGCGCGATCCGCGTCCTCAGCTCGGTCGGGCCGCCGCTGCGCGAGCAGGTGATCGCCTACGACGCGCCGTCGCGCTTCTCTTACAAGCTGCTCTCCGGGGCGCCGGTGCGCGACCACGTCGGCACGGTCGAGCTGAGCGCCGACGGCGCCGGCACGCGGATGGTCTACGCGGTGCGCACGATCCCGACCCTGCCGCTCCTCGGCGGCGCGGTCGTGGCGGTCGTCAAGCAGGCGATCCAAGCGCTGATCAGGGGGATCACGACCGAGTCCGAGCGGCGCGCGGCGCATGGCTGAGGGCGGGCCGTCCAGGGCCCGCCGCGTCCGCGACCTCGTCGTTCTCGCCGTGCGGCATCCGCGCCGCTTCTGGGAGCAGAAACGGACGCTGGCGCTGATCCTGATCGCGGCGGCGGTGCTGGCGATCTTCGCGGTGATGGTCGCCTACCAGGAGCTGAAGCGGCCGGCCGACGTGCACAACGAAGACGTCGTCTTCAAACCGGAAAAACCGGAGGCGCCGCCGAAACAGGCGAAAACGGTGAACTGGCCGATGTTCGGGCTCGACCGGGCGCGCACCCGCTACCTGCCGGCGCGCGGGGTGGTGCCGCCGTTCCGCAAGCTGTGGCGCTACACCGACCGGCCGCTGCTCGAGTTCCCGCCGATCTACGTCGGCGGCACCCTCTACGCGGTCAACAACAGCGGCTTCGCCTTCGCCCTCGACGCGAAAACCGGGCGGACCCAGTGGAAGCGGCGGATCGGCCGCCTCAACGCCTCCTCGCCGGCCTACTCCAAGCACCGCCTCTACGTGGTCAACCTGGCCCCGGGCCACGTGCTCAAGCTGGACGCGAAAACCGGGCGCACGATCTGGAAGCGGGACCTGCCCGCCCGGGCCGAGTCCTCGCCCCTGGTGATCGGCCGTACGCTCTACTTCGGGGCCGAAAACGGCCGCCTCTACGCGCTCAGCACGGTGAACGGGAACGAGCGCTGGAGCACCGAGCTCGGCGGCGCGGTGAAGGCGGCGCCCGCCTACTACGGCGGCAAGCTCTACGTCGGCGACTACGGCGGCCACATGAACGCGGTCGACGCGAAGAGCGGCGAGCTGGTCTGGCAGAGCGGCTCGCTGGGCCCCGGCTTCGGCGGCTCCGGCGCCTTCTACTCGACCCCGGCGATCGCCTTCGGCCGCGTCTACGCGGGCAACAACGACGGCCGCGTCTACTCCTACGGGCTGCGCGACGGCACCCTCGCCTGGAGCCACTCGACCGGCGGCTACGTCTACTCCGGCCCGACCGTGGCCAGCACCCGGCACAGCCCGCCGACCGTCTTCATCGGCTCCTTCGACGGCAACGTCTACGCGCTCGACGCCAAGGACGGCAGCGTGCGCTGGAGCCGCAGCGCCGGCGGCCAGGTGATCGGCTCGCTCTCGGCGGTCGGCGACATCGTCTACGTCGCCGAGTTCACCCACAAAACGACCAGCGGCTTCATGATGCGCAGCGGCCGCCGCGTCTTCCGCTACCCGAAGGGCACCTACACGCCGGTGATCTCCGACGGCCGCCGCCTCTACCTGACCGGCTACTCCTCGATCACCGCGCTGCAGCCCTACAACGCCAAACGGCTGCGCGCCGTGCGGCTGAAACTGCGCCGCGAAGGCAAGCTCCCCAGCGTCGTCGTCCGCCGCCACATCGACCGGGCGCGGGAGAAAGCCAAGCGCGAAGGCAAACCGATCCCGCACCGGATCCGCGCCGGCCGTGAAGCCCTGCAGCGCCTCCGCATCCGCCTGCGCCGCGAAGCCGTTGCGGCGAAACGCGCCGCCGCGGTCAGGGCGCAGCAGCAGGCCGAGCAGCGCGCGGAGGACTGAGGCTGAAGGGGTATCGAGTTATGCGCGTGTAGAGGGCATAACTCGATACGCCGCCTACCGGGTGCCGATCCCCCCGGGCGGTGGCGGGGGGAGGCGGGGGTAGCCCTTGGCGAAGGAGGCGAAGAGCGGCGAGCGCAGCTGGTTGCGCATCACGGTCAGGCTCGAGGGCCAGTTCTGGATCCGGTAGCTCGAGCTCGAGCCGAAGTCCTGGTAGTAGACGAGCATCTTCACCCGCGGGTGGGTCTTCACCCAGCGGAAGAGGCTGCGCACGAAGTTCGGGTCGTCGCCGTGTTCGACGCCCCACTCGGTGATCGCGAAGGGCTTGTTCCTGAAGCGCTTGTAGACGCCGTTGAGGGCTTTCCATTCGGGATAGCCGGCGTAGAAGTCGGTCCCGGCCCAGTCGACCCAGCGGTCGCCGGGGTAGAAGTGGCGCGGCCGGTTGTGGGGCACGGTCGGCGAGCCCGCCGGCAGCGGGCTCCAGACCAGCGCCACCGGGGCTGCGGGCAGGCCGCGCACCTGCACGGTCAGCGGCGGCAGCCCGGCTTCGGCGAGGCGACGGTTGATCACGCCCGCCTTGCCGCCGCCGTGGACGAGGATGTAGATGCGGCGGAAGGCGAGTTTGTAGGAGCGGGTGCTGTGGGCGGCGTCGCGGAAGTTGCCCTCGCAGTCGTAGGCGGCGTAGACGTTGAGGCAGCGGTTGGGCTCGCCGAGCGGCCGGATGTAGGCGGCCATCTTCTTCGACCAGAACAGCTTGTTGAGGCGCAGCAGGTAGGCGTCGCCGAAGCCCGCGGCGATCTGACCCGGCGTGATCGCCTCGGCGCCCGTGCCGTTGTCGACGGTGGTCAGGTGCAGCATCGGCCGCGCCCGCGCGGTCTGCCAGCGGCGGATCGACTGGGGCACGTCGCTGCCCCAGCCGCGGAAGGACTGGATCACCGCCGGGTGGCGGCCGGTCGCCGTGGTGAAGGCGCCGAAGTCGGCCGGGTCGCCGGTGTCGGAGACGCCGAAGTAGACCTTCTTGCCCGGCGGCTCGAGCACGCCGGCGCGCGCGTCGCCGGCCAGCACCAGGGCGGCGAGGGCGACCGCCGCGACCAGGGCGGTCGCGAGCAGCGCGGTGAGATGCGGGCGGATCCGGGCCATGCGAGGGTTTGGTCTCTTCGGGCGGCGCGAGGCGATGCCCCTCCAACACGCGAAGAGCGCCACATGCTCGCTGCTCTGAGGCGAGAGCCGGGTTCGTGCGCCTGGCCTGGGCGATCCCTCTCATCTCAGCGACGCCGGAGCCGCGCCGGGACCCCGGCGACGTTTGATTCCCACCTCCCTGGGCACCTGTGAGGCGGCACAGGAAAGGAGTCGAAATGTCGACCGTTGCCGTAATCGCAATCGTCGTCGCAGCGCTGATCCTGCTCGCGATCATCGTTTCGATGGCCCGTTCCAAAGCGCACCGCCGCGAGATCGCGCAGGCCCAGACCGAGGCCAAGCGCGACGACGTCCAGCACCATCACGACCGCGCCAGCGACCGCCGCCACGAAGCCGAGCTGGCCGAGGAGCAGGCGAAACGCGCCCGCGCCGAGGCCGAGCTCGACGAGCGCCGCGCCGCCGGGCGCGAGCAGGAGCTGGGCGAGGAGCCGCGGACCGAGCGGCCCGGGGGTGCGGGGGCGCCTTAGGACGGCCTGCTTCTGAGGTTTCCGCCGGAGGGGTCGGTGGTGTCCTTCTACCTTCGCTGGGCGAATTCGCCAGTTGCGCAACCTGGCCGTCCGAGATTCGCAGTGGTGCGAATCGCTAACGCCGCTCGTACGAAGGACACCACCGACCCCTCCCAACGGAAGCGCTGCGAAGTTCCGTTGGCTCACGAGTCTGCTCTGGCCCGTCCTCAAGACGGGTAAGTGCAGACTCGTGGTCGGGGCTCTTGAGGCACTCTTTCTCCGCCCGGCCTCGGACGGCCCTAGCCCTCGCGACCCTCAGGCCGCGTCGGCGAGCGGAGCTGCGTGCTCGGCAACCAAGCCGAGGACGTCCGCGGAGAACTTGGTGATGAAGGCGGGGCCGACGCCGCTGATCGCCAGGAGGGCGTCCTCGTCGCGGGGGCGGGCGGCGGCGATCGCGGCGAGGGTTTTGTTGCTGGCGACGGTGTAGGCCGGTTTGCCGGCGGCGGCACTGAGGCGCCACTCTTTCAGCGCCTCGAAGAGGGGGGCGTCGGCGCTCACCATCTCGGGGGCCGGTGCCGCCGCGGCCTTCGCCCGGGCCGGGCGGCGGACCGCGATCGTCTCCGGGTCGGGCAGCCACTCGAGCAGGTCGCAGATGTCGCAGCAGCGCTCCAGCGGCGCTCCGGCGCGGTGGTCGCCGAAGTGGGCGAGCAGCGCCTGGCGACGGCAGTCGGTGCCGTAGATGAAGGCTTTGATCGCGTGGTAGGCACGCCAGCCGCGCTCATGGGCGATCGCCAGCTCCGGGTCGCCGGCCCGCTGTTCGTTGAAGCGGACCAGCCGCCCGAGGTCCGCCTTCATCGCCAGCATCACCGCCCGCGCCGGCAGCCCGTCGCGACCGGCGCGGCCGGCCTCCTGGTAGTAGGCCTCGACGCTGGTCGGGATCGTCACGTGCCAGACCGAGCGCACGTCGGCCTTGTCGACGCCCATCCCGAAGGCGTTGGTGGCGACGATCACGCCGGTGTCGCTGGCCATGAACCGTTCCTGCACGGCGCTGCGCCGCTCCGGGTCCAGGCCGGCGTGGTAGGCGACCGCGGCGACCCCGGCCTCGCGCAGCTCGCCCGCCACCGCCTCGGTGTCCTTGCGGGTGCCGCAGTAGACGATCGCCGGCCGGTTCGCCGGGTCCGAGAGCCCGGCCTCGAGCAGCGCCTGGCGCCGGCCCACCGAGCCCTTGCCCTCGAGCGCGATCACGTCGAAGGAGAGGTTCGGCCGGTCGAATCCCGAGCGCACCTGGAGCGGCTCGCGCATCCCGAAGCGGGAGGCGATCTCCGCCGCGACCGGCTTCGTCGCGGTCGCCGTGCAGGCCATCACGGTCGGCCGCCCGAGCCGCTCGGCGACCTCGGGCAGGCGCAGGTAGTCGGGGCGGAAGTCGTGGCCCCACTCGGAGACGCAGTGCGCCTCGTCGACCGCGAGCAGGTCGACCTTGCGCTCGGCGATCGCCTCGACGAAGGCGCGCGAGGCGAAGCGCTCGGGCGCGCAGTAGACGATCCGCGCGGCGCCGCTGCGCACTTCGTCGAGCGCCGCCCACGCCTCGCCCTCGTCCATGCCCGAGGAGATCATCGCCACCGGGTGCCCGGCCGCGGTCAGCCGCTGCCACTGGTCCCGCATCAGCGCGATCAGCGGACTGACCACGATCGTCAGCTCCTCCGAGGCCAGCCCCGGCAGCTGGTAGCAGAGGCTCTTGCCGCCGCCGGTCGGCATCACGATCAGCGAGTCGCGCCCTTCGAGCGCGGCGATCACCGCCTCGCGCTGCCCCGCCCGCCACTCGGCGTAGCCGAGCTCGTGGAGAAGCTGATCTGCGCGTTCGCCGGTATCCATCGGGCCGCCCAGACTAGGCGGCCGAGCGGCGCGTCGCTAAAAGCCCAGCACCTTGTCGGATTCCGTTTCCGGCAGCCACGGTTCCGACCAGTTGGCGACTCCGCGCAGCAGGTCGTTGGCCTCCTGCGGGCCCCAGCTGCCGGGCTCGTAGGGGAGTACCGGGCCGGGGTCGTCGAGCAGCGGCTGGACGATCCGCCAGGTCTCCTCGATCGCGTCCTGGCGGGTGAACAGCTGGTGCTCGCCGCGGATCGCGTCGCCGAGCAGGCGCTCGTAGGGCTCCGGGTCTTCGCCCGGGTGCCGTTCGAACAGCACCTCGAGGTCGGCCGGCTGGAAGCCGTCCTCGCCGCCCTTCTTCGAGTACATCCGCATCCGCGAGCCCGGCGTCGGCTCGATCCGGAAGGTCATCTTGTTCGGTTCCGGCGTCTTGCCGTGGCCGATCCCGAGCAGCGGCGGGCGGCGGAAGACCGCGGTCACCTCGCTGGCCTTAGCCGGCAGGCACTTGCCGGCGCGGATGAAGAAGGGGACGCCGCTCCAGCGCCAGTTGTCGACCTCGAGCTCGACCGCGGCGAAGGTCTCGGTCTGCGACCCTGGCGCCACCCCGTCGACGTCGAGGAAGCCGTCGTACTGGCCGCGCACGTAGCGGTGCGGGTCGGTCGTCCGCATCGCCTTGAACAGCTCCAGCTTCTTGTCGCGGATCGAGTCGTGGTGGTTGCCGGTCGGCGGCTCCATCGCGATCAGCGCCAGCACCTGCAGGGCGTGGTTCTGGATCACGTCGCGCATCGCCCCGACGTCGTCGTAGAAGCGGCCGCGGTCGTCGACCCCGAAGTTCTCGGCGATCGTCATCTGCACGTGCGAGATGTGCTCGCGGTTCCAGACCGGCTCGAGGATCGAGTTGACGAAGCGCAGGTAGGTGATGTCCATCACCGGCTCCTTGCCGAGGTAATGGTCGATGCGGAGGATCTGGTCCTCGCTCAGCACCGCGCACAGCTCGGCGTTGAGCGCCCGCGCCGAGGCGAGGTCGTGGCCGAACGGCTTCTCGATCACCACGTGGGCGCCCTCGGTCAGCCCCGCCTGGCCGAGCCCGTTGACCACGGTGGCGAACAGCGAGGGCGGGATCTCCAGGTAGAAGACCGGGTTCTTGGCGCCGGCCAGCGCCGTCTTCACGTGCTCGAAGGTGGCCGGGTCGGCGTAGTCGCCCTGCACGTAGGAGAGCCGCGCTTCCAGCGCCTGCAGCACCTGCTCGTCGGGCTCGTCCACGGTCGACTCGATCGAGGCGCGGGCGTGGGCGCGCAGCGCCGCGTCGTCCCACTCGTCGATCGCGACGCCGACGATCGGCGTCTTCAGCTTGCCGCCGCGCTCCAGCCGGTAGAGCGCCCGGAAGGTCATTTTCTTCGCCAGGTCGCCGCTGATCCCGAAGATCGCCAGCACGCCCGCCTCGCCGTCCACGTGTCCGTTCTTCATCGGCGCGCAGGCTACCCCCTCCGTCGCCGGCCCTTTCCTCCGAACGTCCAGGGCGTGTCTGAGCTAAGGGGTCATATGCGACCGGTTAGCTCAGACACCCCTAGGATTGCGGGGCGTTGCCCAGTCCCGCAAGCGGTACGAGATCCGGAGGTCGTAAATGCAACTTGGAATCGTCGGCCTCGGCCGGATGGGGGCCAACATGGCCCGACGCCTGATGCGGGACGGCCACGAGATCGTCGCCTTCGACGTCAACCCCGACGCGATCGCCGAGCTGGCCGGGGAGGGGGCGACCGGCGCCGACTCGCTCGCCGACCTGGCGTCGAAGCTGAGCGCGCCGCGCTCGGTCTGGGTGATGGTCCCGGCCGGCGAGATCACCGACGGGACGATCAAGGACGTCGCCGCGGTGCTCGAGCCCGGCGACGCGATCATCGACGGCGGCAACTCCTACTACCGCGACGACATCCGCCACGCCGCGATGCTGCGCGAGCAGGGGATCGACTTCGTCGACTGCGGGACCAGCGGCGGCGTCTTCGGCCTCGAGCGCGGCTACTGCCTGATGATCGGCGGCCCCGACGGCGCGGTCGAGCGGCTCGACCCGATCTTCGCCTCGCTGGCGCCGGGAGTGGGGGAGGCCGAGCGCACGCCCGGCCGCGCCGGCGACCCCTCGCCCTCCGAGAACGGCTATCTGCACTGCGGGCCGAACGGGGCCGGCCACTTCGTGAAGATGGTCCACAACGGGATCGAGTACGGGATCATGGCCGCCTACGCCGAGGGCCTCAACGTGCTGAAGAACGCGAACGCCGGCAAGGTCGACCGCGAAGCCGACGCCGAGACCGCGCCGCTGGAGAACCCCGAGTACTACCAGTACGACCTCGACCTGCCGGAGATCGCCGAGGTCTGGCGCCGCGGCAGCGTGGTCGGCTCCTGGCTGCTCGACCTGACCGCGGCGGCGCTGCAGGAATCGCCCGAGCTGAGCGAGTTCTCCGGCCGCGTCTCCGACTCCGGCGAGGGTCGCTGGACCGCGATCGCGGCGATCGACGAGGGCGTCCCGACGCCGGTCCTGACCGCCGCCCTGCAGGAGCGCTTCTACTCGCGCGGGCTCGCCGACTACGGCGACAAGGTGCTCTCGGCGATGCGCAAGCAGTTCGGCGGCCACGACGAGAAGAAGGGCTGAGGTGGCGCCGCGGCTGGAGGTCGCCGGCGACGAACGCGCCGCCGCCCGCCGCGCCGCCGAGCTGATCGCCGCGGCGGGCGCGGCGGCGGTCGCCGACCACGGCTACTTCGGCTTCGCGATGAGCGGCGGCCGCTCGCCCTGGGCGATGCTGGCGATGCTCGGCGAACTCGACGAGATGCCGTGGGCGGAGACCGAGCTGTTCCAGGTCGACGAGCGGATCGCGGCGCCCGGTGACGAGGACCGCAACCTCACCCACATGGTGCTCGGCCTCTCGATGGACCACCAGTCCTCGCTGCGCCCGATGCCGGTCACCCAGCGCGACCTCGAGGCGGCGGCCCGCGACTACGAAACCTCGCTGCCCGAGCCCTTCGACCTCGTCCACCTCGGCCTCGGCCCCGACGGCCACACCGCCTCGCTGGTCCCCGGCGACCCGGTGCTCGAGGTCACCGACCGCCACGTCGCCCTCACCGCCAGCGAGTACCAGGGCCACCAGCGGATGACGCTCACCTACCCGTCGCTCGCCGCCGCCCGCCGCATCCTCTTCCTCGTCACCGGGGCGGAGAAGCGCGAGCCGCTGGCCAAGCTGCTCGCCGGCGACGAGTCGATCCCGGCCGGCCGGGTCCGCAGCGACGAGATCGTCGTCGTCGCCGACGAGGCCGCCGCCGGCTAGCCGAGGCGTTCGAGCCAGGCGTCGATCTCCGCCTCGTCGAGGGCGAGGCCCGCGGCCCGCAGCGCCTCGACGTCGGCGCGGTCCTTGTCGCGGCCGAGCAGCAGCTTCCTGACCACCAGGTGCTCGGGGGCGACGAGCGGGATCCGCGCGCCCTCGACCTCCACCTCGCGCACGCCCCGCTCCATCTCCCCGTGCAGCGCGTCGACGGAGAGGAAGAGGTGGATCTCGGTCCCGTCCCAGCGGACGCGGACCTCGCCGCCGTCCGTGGGTGCCGCGGCGTCGACCGGCGCTCCCAGCGCTCGCAGCGCCTCACGCACGCGCGCCCACTCGGCGGGCGGCACGAACACGTTGAGGTCGAGGTCCGCCGTCGGCCGCGGCTGCGCGTAGAGACCGAGCGCGTAGGCGCCGCCGAACGCGTGCGGGAGCCCCGCCTCGCGGAGGGCCTCGTGGAGCTCGACGACCTTGCCCTGCATCGCAAGAAGGTATTGGCGACGGCGCCAGTCCGGCAGGTCCTTGGGGAACTCCTGATGGCTGATTTGCGCCCGGCCCCGTACTCTGCATGGAGCCGATGGCGAACTCAGGGTCCATCGTCAGCCCCCCATCCCCCCGCGCAGGCACCGTCGAGGTGCTCGTCGGCCTGCTCGCAGAACTCGACGAGGCGACCGAATCGGGCGTCTTCTACGACCGCGTCTGCCGGGCGGTCTGCTCGCTGACCTCGATGAAGCGGGCGGCGCTGCTGCTCAACGACGAGACCTACCGGGCGGTGATCCCGATGGGCTCGCACGGGGTCGACCCGGAGCTGCTGAAGCGGATCGAGGGCACGCTCGACGAGACGCCGATCGCGCGGCTTGCGCTGGAAGAGGACCGCGTGGTCGAGGTCTCCGGCAGCCTGCACGGCCACGTCCCCGACCGCTACGCGGAGCTCGCCGACACGCCGACGATCACCTGCACGCCGATCTCCGCGGCGCGCCGCTGGCTCGGGGTGATCTTCGCCGACCGCGGCGGCGAGGACTTCCGGCTCGACGAGGGCGAGCGGGAGACGATGCTGACCCTGGGACGGCTGGCGGCGCTGACCGCCAGCGTCGAGCACTCGACCGAGCAGCGCGAGCGCGAGCGGCGGCTGGCCGAACGGGTCGAGCTGACCCGCGACCTGCACGAGAACGCGATCCAGCGGCTCTTCGGGGTGGCGCTGGCGCTCGGCTCCGAGCAGGGGCTCTCGCCGCAGGAGCGGCGCCGCTGTCAGGAGGAGCTGCGCTCGGTGGTCGCCGACCTGCGCCACGCGCTGACCCGGCCGGTAGCGGCGCCGCCGCGCCTGCAGCAGGCGAGCCTCGAGCAGGTGCTGGAGCGCCTGCTCGAGCGCCGGCCGGAGCTGCGGCTGGAGTGGGAGCCCGGGGCGGAGGTGCCGGCCGACCTCGAGCCGCTCGCCCAGTCGGTGCTCAACGAGGCGCTGCGCAACGCCGACCGCCACGCCCGGCCGAGCCAGATCGAGATTCGCGTCTGCGCCGACGCCGAGACCTTCAGCCTCGCGGTCGAAAACGACGGCGCGCTCGACGGGCGCAGCACCAAGGGCGGCGGGCTGGGGCTGCGGCTGGCGGCCCTGGAGGCGCTGCGCTACGAGGGCCTGGTCGAGTTCGGATCCCCGAGCGAGGGGCGCTGGCGCGTCCGCCTCGTCGTCCCGGTGGGCGACTGATGGCGAGTGAGGAGCGCAAGCTGCGCGTGCTCGTGGTCGACGACCACGACGTCGTCCAGTGGGGCTTCCGCCTGCTGCTCGAGCGCCAGAGCTGGGTCGAGCGCTGCCTCGCCGCCTCCAGCGGCGCCGAAGCGGTCGAGGCCTGTCGCAAGCTGCGTCCCGAGGTGGCCCTGGTCGACATGCTGCTCGGCCAGGAGTCCGGCGCCGAGGTCTGCGAGGAGATTCGCTCGGTCAGCCCCAACACCCGCGTGCTGCTGATCTCCGGTGCCGGCGTGATCTCCCCCAACGTGGCCCGCTCGGCCGGCGCCTCCGGCTTCATCTCCAAGGACTGGTCCGCGGTCGACGTGGTCAAGGCGGTGCGGATGGTTTCGCTCGGCACCGAGGTCTTCGCCGACCACGCCCCGCTCGACTCGCCGCTCTCCGAGCGCGAGCAGGAGGTCCTCTCCCTGATCGCCACCGGCTCCACCAACAAAGAGATCGCCAGCCACCTGCACCTCTCCCCGCACACGGTGAAGGAGCACACCAGCGCGATCTACCGCAAGCTCGGCGTCCGCAACCGCGCCGAGGCGACCCGCCAGGCCCAGCGCCTCAAGATCCTCGTCTGAGGGGGGAGACTCCACCGCCCTCGCGACATCAGGGCCCCTATGGGGGACCCAATGTCGCAAGCGCGAGATGCCCGCACCTGGAGATTGGTCCGCGGCCAGTACGGCGTGGTGGCGCACCGCCAGCTGATCGCCCTTGGCTACTCGTCCAAGGCGATCAAGCATCGACTCAAAACCGGGCGCTTGCACCGTGTGCGCCACGGCGTTTACTCGGTGGGGCGCCGCGATCTCTCCCCGGAGGGACGCTGGATGGCCGCCGTCCTCGCCTGCGGCCCCGATGCCTTCCTCACCCACTTGAGTGCCGGCGCCCTCTACGGCACCTGCGCCGAGCGCCCAGAGAGGAGGCGGGATTCACCCGCCTCAGGTTCTCCCACTGGCAGGTGAAGCACGAACCCGACTACGTGAAGCGGATCCTCCGGGACACCGTCGTCCACCTCACCCGCCCCGAGCGGGTCCCCGGCAAGCCCAGCCCGCTCCCGTCGCCAGCCCAGCCCGCTCCCCGCCACCCCCCGTCCATCCCCTCTCATCCCCCGATTGGAGGGAAGGTGCGGCTCGGCGGCGTCACCTCCAGGGGAGACCGGACCACTATGGCTAAGTGACCCCCATGAACTCGCACACCGCCGTCCTCTTCCCCGGCCAGGGGAGTCAGACCTCGGGGATGGCGGCGGTCGCCGCGGACGAGCGGCCCGACCTGCTGGAGCTGGCCCGCGAGCAGCTCGGGGCCGACCCGTTCGAGCGGATCGGCGAGGGCACGCACTTCGCCCAGCCGGCCCTCTACTGCGCCAGCCTCGCGCACTGGCAGCGGGCCGGCTCGCCGACCGGGGCGATGCTGGCCGGCCACTCGCTCGGCGAGCTGGCGGCGCTGGTCGCCGGCGGCGCGCTCGGGGCCGAGGAGGGCCTGCGGCTGGCGGTCGTGCGCGGCCGGCTGATGGAGGAGGCGGCGGAGGAGCGGCCCGGCGCGATGCTCGCCGCGCTCGGCGGCGAGGAGCAGGCGGTGCGGGAGATCGCCGCCCGCTTCGAGCTCACCGTCGCCAACGAAAACGCGCCCGGGCAGCTGGTCCTCTCCGGCGCCGCGGAGGGCATCGGCGAGGCCCGCAGGGAGCTGCGCGCGAGCGGGGCCAAGGCGATCCGCCTCCCGGTCGCCGGCGCCTTCCACTCGCCGCTGATGAGCGGCGCCGCCAAAGCCTTCCGCGCCGCCCTCGAGGAGGTCGAGTTCCGCACCCCCGAGCTGCCGGTCTACTCCTCGACCGCCGCCGCTCCCTTCGAGGAGATCCCCGCCCGGCTCGCCGCCGCGCTCACCGAGCCGGTGATCTGGTGCCAGACGCTCGCCGCGATGCAGGAGGCCGGCGCCTCGACCTTCCTCGAGAGCGGGCCCGGCGACGTGCTCACCGGCCTCGTCCGCCGCACCCTGCCCGAGGCCGAGGCGCGCTCGCTGGCGGAGACGGAGCAGGAGGCGGTCGGTGCCTGAGTCCGCCGCGCTCCCCCGCGAGGCCGCCGCCCCGGCGCGGACGACGACCGGCGCGGCGATCACCGGGCTCGGCTCCGCGGTGCCCGAGGCCGTGGTCACCAACGAGTCGATCGCCGCCCGCTTCGGGGTCGACGAGCGCTGGATCGTCCAGCGCACCGGCATCCACTCGCGCCACTACGCGGCGCCGGAGGACCCGCTCTTCGAGCTCGCCGCCGCCGCCGGCCGCGCCGCCCTCGCGGACGCCGACCTTGCCGCCACCGAGCTCGACCTGATCGTCGTCGCCACGACCAGCAACGACGAGCTGATGCCGGCGACCGCCTCGCGGGTCGGCGCCGCGCTCGGCGCCGGCATGGCCGGCGGCTTCGACGTCAACGCCGCCTGCACCGGCTTCGTCGCCGGGCTCGACGTGGTCACCGGGCTGATCGAGTCCGGGCGGGCCACCAACGTGCTGCTGATCGGGGCCGACTTCATGTCGCGGCTGACCGACCCCGACGATCGCGCGACCGTGACCGTGTTCGCCGACGGCGCCGGCGCCGTGGTCCTGCGCGGGACCGGTGGCAGCGGCCGGATCGGCCCGGTCGTGCTCGGCTCCGACGGCGAGAACGCCGACCTGATCTTCGTCAGGCGCGACGAGGCCTTGATCCGGATGCAGGGTCACGAGACCTTCCGCCACGCGGTCGACCGGCTCTGCTCGGCGACCGGCGAGGCGCTCGCCGCCGCCGGCCTCGCCCAGGAGGACGTCGACCTCTTCGTCTATCACCAGGCCAACGCGCGGATCCTGCGCTCGGTCGGTGAACGGCTCGAGCTGCCCCCGGAGCGCGTCGTCGACTGCATCGCCGAGCTCGGCAACACCTCGGCGGCGACGATTCCGCTGGCGCTCGCCGAAGCGCGCCGCGAAGGCCGCCTCGAGCCCGGCGCCCGGGTCCTGCTCGGCGCCTTCGGCGCCGGCCTCAACTGGGGCGCCACCGTGATCGAGTGGGGGGCCGAGTGATGGCCCGCCCCGAGGGCTGCGCGCTCGTCACCGGCGCCTCGCGCGGCATCGGCGCCGCCACCGCGCTGGCGCTCGCCGCCGACGGCTGGCCGGTGCGGGTCAACTACCGCAGCGACGAGGAGGGCGCCCGCGAGGTCGCCGCGAAGGTCGAGGCCGCGGGCGGCCGCGCCACCGTGGTCCAGGGCGACGTCGCCGACCCGGCCGCGGTGAAGGCGCTGCTCGAGCCCGGCGAGGACGGCGCGGTCCTCTGCCTCGTCAACAACGCCGGCCTGCGCCTCGACGGCCTCTCGCCGCAGATCGAGGACGAGCAGTGGCAGCGGGTGATCGACGTCAACCTCAGCGCCACCTTCCGCGCCACCCGCGAAGCGCTGAAGCCGATGCTGCGCGCCCGCTTCGGCCGCGTCGTCAACGTCGCCTCGGTGGTCGGCATGCGCGCCAACGCCGGCCAGGCGAACTACGCCGCCTCGAAGGCCGGCGTGATCGGCTTCACCAAGACGGTCGCCACCGAGGTCGCCCGCCGCGGCGTCACCGTCAACGCGGTCGCCCCGGGGCTGATCGAGACCGCGCTGACCGAGGAGATCCTCGACGGCGATCTGCAGAAGGCGATCCCCGCGCGCCGCATCGGCACGCCGGAGGAGGTCGCCGCCTGCATCCGCTTCCTCGCCTCCGAAGAGGCCTCCTACGTGACCGGAACCACGCTGACCGTCGACGGCGGCCTCAGCGCCTGAACTTTCAACCCCAGATCTTCAGCAAGACGACAAGGAGAACAAATGCCCACTGATGTATCCACGGAGAACGTCGAGAAGGTGATCTACGACGGCCTGGTCGAGCTCGGCACCGAGCGCGACGAGCTCTCCCGCGAGGCCACCCTCGAGGACCTCGACGTCGACTCGCTCGACCTGGTCGAGCTGGCCCAGATCGTCGAGGACGAGTTCGGCGTCGAGCTCAAAGGCGACGACGTCAAGGACGTGAAGACGGTCGGCGAGGTCATCGACCTGGTGGTGAGCAAGGCCGGATGACGCGTCGGGTCGTCATTACGGGCGTCGGCGCGGTGACCCCGCTCGGGGTCGGCGCGCAGCCCCTGATCGAGCGCTGGATCGCCGGCGAGTGCGGGATCGAGGACGGCGCCGGGCGCTGCCGCGATTTCACGCCCACCGACTTCCTCTCGAAGAAGGAGGCGCGGCGCCTGGACCGCTTCGCCCAGATGGCCGTGGTCGCCGCGCGTGAGGCGACCGCCCAGGCCGGGATCGACACGGAGCTGCCCTACGAGGCGCACCGGATCGGCTGCGTGGTCGGGACCGGGATCGGCGGCCTGCCCTCGCTGGAGGAAAACCAGCGCAAGCTGATCGAGCGCGGTGAGAAGGCGGTCTCGCCGCTCGCCGTGCCGCTGATGATGGGCAACGCCGCGGCCGCCGCGGTGGCGATGCAGCACGGCCTGCACGGGCACTGCTACGGGGTCGTCTCCGCCTGCGCGGCGGGTGCCCACGCGCTCGGCGACGCCTCGCGGATCATCCGCGCCGGCGACGCCGACATGGTGGTCAGCGGCGGCGCCGAGGCGGCGATCTCGGGCGTCGCGACCGCCGCTTTCGGGGCGATGGAAGCGACCTCCCCGACCGGCATCTCGCGCCCCTTCGACGCCCGCCGCGACGGCTTCGTGATCGGCGAGGGCGCCGGCATCCTCGTGCTCGAGGAGAAGGGGGCGGCAGAGGCGCGCGGGGCGACGATCCTCGGCGAGCTGATCGGCTACGCGGCCACCTGCGACGCCTTCCACCTGACCGCGCCGCAGCCGGAAGGCACCGAGGCGGCGCGGGCGATCAGCCTGGCGCTGGCCGACGCCGGCCTCTCCGCGCCCGACGTCGACTACGTCAACGCCCACGGCACCTCGACCCCGCTCAACGACCGCAGTGAGACGGTGGCGCTGAAGGCGGCGCTCGGCGAGCGCGCCGGAGACATCCCGGTCAGCTCGACCAAGTCGGCGATCGGCCACCTGCTCGGCGCCGCCGGCGCGGTCGAGGCGATCGCCACCGTCGAGGCGCTGCGCCGCCGCGTCGCGCCGCCGACCGTCGGCTGGGAAGAGCCCGAAGAGGGGCTCGACCTCGACTACGTGCCCGGGTCCGCGAAGCCGATCGAGAACGGAGACGGCCCCCTGGTCGCGATCTCCGACTCCTTCGGCTTCGGCGGCCACAACGCCGTCCTCGCCCTCGCCGCCTGATGGCCACCGCGACCGCCAGACCCGCCGCCGTCCCGGCCCCGCTCGACCCCGACGCTCCCCTGGCCCTGCTCGAACGGCTCTGCGACCCCGGCAGCTTCCGGCCGCTGCGCAGCGGCGCCGTCTCGATCCGGCTCGGCGAGCGCGCCACCCCCGGCGACGGCGTGCTCGGCGGCGCCGGAGAGGTCGGCGGCCGGCCGGTCTTCTGCTACTCGCAGGACCCGCGCTACCTGGGCGGCTCGCTCGGCGAAGTCCACGCCGACACGATCGTCCGCCTGCTGCGGATGGCCGGCGACGCCGGCGCCCCTGTGGTCGGCTTCGTGCGCTCCGGCGGCGCCCGCCTGCAGGAGGGCCACGCCGGCCTGGCCGGCTACGGCCGCATCTTCCGCGCCAGCGTCGAGCTCTCCCGCAAGGTCCCGCAGATCTCGATCCTCAGCGGCGTCTCCGCCGGCGGCGGCGCCTACTCGCCGGCGCTCACCGACTTCGTCTTCATGACCGAGGACGCGCGCATGTTCCTGACCGGGCCGAAGGTCGTGCAGGAGGCGATGGGCGAAGAGATCAGCATGGAGGCGCTCGGCGGCCCCAAGGTGCACGGCCGCAACGGCGTCTCCCACCTGGTCACCCGCGACGTCGACGGCGCGATCGCCTCCGCCCGCCACCTGCTCGGGCTGCTGCCGCAGTCGCTCTCGCGGCCGCCGGTCGCGGTCACGCCGGCCGAGCCGAACGGGCCGGACCCCGGCGACCACGTCCCGGCCGAGCCGCGCAAGGTCTACGACGTCCGCGACGTCGCCGACTCGATCCTCGATCGCGCCAGCTTCCTCGAGCTCTCGCCCCGCTGGGCGCCGAACATCGTCACCGGGATCGGCCGCCTCGAGGGCCGCTCGGTCGGGCTGATCGCGAACCAGCCGCGGGCGCTGGGCGGCGTGATCGACGCCGCCGCCTCGGAGAAGGCGGCGCTCTTCGTCGAGTCCTGCAACCGCTTCGGGCTGCCGCTGCTGGTCTTCGTCGACACCCCCGGGTTCATGCCCGGCAAGGTCCAGGAGGAGGCCGGCGTGATCCGCCACGGCGCCTCGCTGCTGCGCGCCTTCGCCGGCGCCAGCGTGCCGAAAGTGACCCTGGTCCTGCGCAAGGCCTTCGGCGGCGCCGCGATCACGATGAACTCGAAAGAGCTCGGCGCCGACGTCGTCTACGCCTGGCCCGGTGCCCAGATCGGGATCATGGCCGCGCGCCAGGCGGTCGGGATCGTCCACGGCCGGGCGCTGCGCGAAGCGGGCGGCCCCTCGCGCGAGGAGCTCGCCGAGGCCTACGAGGCCGAGCACCTGACCGCGCCGGCCGCCGCCGCCAGCGGCTGGGTCGACGAGGTGATCGAGCCGGGCGCGACCCGCGACCGCCTCGCCTGGGCGCTGCGCTCGATGGGAGGGCGGTGAGTGTGTTCGGGCCGCTTGACGTTCTTCGCCCACAGGGCGAGCAAAGTCAAGAGGAGGACGGGATCGTGAAGCCGAGACCGCGCGGGCGGGTCGTCTCCAGCTACGTCGCGCTCGGCGACAGCTTCACCGCCGGGCGCGAATCGATCGCGGCGCTGCGCTGGGCCGACCGGCTCGCCGCCTCGCTGCGCGCGGTCAACCCGGAGCTCGCCTACGCCAACCTCGCGGTCGACGGCGCGACCAGCGCCGAAGTGCTCGGCCAGGTGCCGGAGGCGCTCGCCCACGAACCCGACCTGGTGACCGTGATCTGCGGCGCCAACGACATCCTGCTCACCTCGCGCCCGGACGTGCGCGGCTACGAAGAGCGCTTCTCCCAGATCCTCGAGCAGCTCCGCGACGGTGCCCCGGAGGCGGCGATCATGACCACGACCGCGCCGGAGACATGGCACTTCATGGAGCTGCGGCCGCGGACCAAGGCGCGCCTGGTCAAGGCGCTCTCCGACCTCAACGCGGTCACCCGCACGGTCGCCGCCCGCCACGGCGTCCCCTGCCTCAACGTCGCCGGCCATCCCGGGCTGACCGACCGCGCCAACTTCTCCGAGGACGGGCTGCACCCGTCCTCGCAGGGCCATGAGCGGGCCGCGCAGGAGATCGCCCTCTCGCTGCACGCCCATTTCGGCATCGAGGGCGATCTCCAAGGAGGACCCGCCTGATGGACTCGACCCTCTCGCGCGACTTCGACGCGCTCGCCGCCGGCGACCGCTTCGTCTCCCGCGGCCGCACGATCACCGAGGCCGACCTGGTCGGCTTCTCGACCCTGACCGGGGACTTCCACCCCCTGCACACCGACGCCGAGTGGGCGGAGGCGAGCGAGTTCGGCGGGCGGATCGCGCACGGGATGCTGCTGCTCTCCTACTGCGTCGGACTGGTCCCGCTCGACCCCGAGCACGTGCTGGCGCTGCGCGGCTTCGAGAGCGTCGCCTTCAAGCGGCCGGTGCGGATCGGCGACACGATCCACGTCGAGGGCAAGCTCGACTCGAAGAAGGAGCTCGACGCGGCCAGCGGGCTGGTCGTCTTCGCCTGGCGGATCGTCAACCAGCGCGGCGAGGCGGTCGCCCTGGTCAAGGTGCGGGTGCTCTGGCGCCGCGCGCCGCAGGCGCCCGACGCCCTCCCGGCCGAGGAGCGCGAAGAGGTCTACCTGTGATCCTGGCGGGCAAGCGGATCCTCGTCACCGGGATCGTCAACCGCCGCAGCATCGCCTTCGCGATCGCCCAGCGCGCCCAGCAAGAGGGCGCCGAGGTCCTGCTGACCAGCTTCGGGCGGATGATGCGGATGACCGAGCGGGCCGCCCAGCGGCTCGACCCGGTACCCGACGTGCTCGAGCTCGACGTCAACGACGACGGCCACCTGGCGGCGCTGCGCGAGCAGCTCGACCGCCGCTGGGGCCGGGTCGACGGGGCCGTGCACGCCGTCGCCTTCGCCCCAGCCGACGCGCTCGGCGGGGACTTCCTGGCGACCCCGCGGGCGAGCGCCGCGACCGCCTTCGAGACCAGCGCCTACTCCTACAAGGCCCTCTCCGAGGCGGTGGCGCCGCTGATGAGCGAGGGCGGCGGCATCGTCGGCCTCGACTTCGACGCGACCGTCGCCTGGCCGTCCTACGACTGGATGGGCGTCGCGAAGGCGGCCCTGGAGTCGGTCAACCGCTACCTCGCCCGCGACCTCGGGCAGCAGGGCGTGCGGGTCAACCTCGTCGCCGCCGGCCCGATCGGCACCGCCGCCGCCTCCGGGGTCCCCGGCTTCTCGGACCTGGAAGAGAAGTGGGCCGAGCAGGCGCCGCTCGGCTGGCAGGTCGACGATCCCGGCCCGGTCGCCGACGCGTCGCTCTTCCTGCTCTCCGATCTCGCCCGCGCGATCACCGGCGAGATCGTCCACGTCGACGGCGGCGTCCACGCGATCGGCGCCGCCACGCCGGCGCAGCCCTCGCCCGCGGCGTAGCGCTTCTGCGCCGAAGCCGGCGCGAAGAATTTGCGTTCTACGCACCACCCGTGCGGCGCGACCGTTCACGCTGGCCTGCATGAACCAGCTCGCCCAGCCACTCGCCCCCGCGTCCGCCCATGCGCATGTGTACTGTATGAGCATGTTCTCCGAGCGCCTCCAGATCCTGATCAGCAAAGAGCAGCGTCAGCGCCTCGAGCGCGAGGCGAAGCGCCGCAAGACTTCGGTCGCCAGCGTCATTCGCGATGCCGTCGACGCTGAGCTGGGCAAGAGGTCACGTCGAGCGAGGCTCGATGCGGTGGAGGCGATCCGGCGGATGCCAAAGGTGCCCTACATCCCCCCGGAGGAGTTGGAGCGCCTGATCGACGAGTCACATACCGAAGAGATCATGAAGGGCATGCCGGGTCTCCCCTTCCCGGACTCCCCGGACCGATGACGTTCTTCGTCGACGCGAACCCGCTCGTTTACTGCGGCGCGGAGGACGGGCCTGCCACTGAGAACTGCTTAAGAGTGCTCGACGCGATCGCCGCGGGGGACGCCGACGGCCGGACTTCGGTTGCCGCCCTCGAGGAGGCATGGCACGTCTCCCTGAGTCGCTATGGCGGGCAGCTCGATGCTGTGGTCGAGAGCGCGCTGACGATCTTCTCGCCCCTGCTGCCGGTGACGGAGGCGGTCTTTCAGCTCGCGATGACCCTGGACGCCGGGTCCCTGGGCGCCAACGATCGCCTGCACGCGGCCGTCTGCATGGTTGAGGGAATCGACACCATCCTCACCGGCGACCGTGGCTTCGACGGCGTCCCGGGGCTGCGCCGCGTCGACCCGTTCGACGCCGACGCGGTCGAGCGCCTGCTGTCGCCGGCCGGCGACAGCAGGCGCGCCGCCGCCTAGCTCGTGACCGGGTGGTTGGCCTTGAAGACGTTGTTCGGGTCGTAGCGCTCCTTGACCTCGCAGAGCCGCTGCACGGTCTCGGCGCCGAACGCCTTCGCGATGTCAAACGGCTCCTCGCAGAAGTTGAGGTAGCGGCCGCCGTCGTAGGGGGCGAGGGCGCCGGTGAAGGCGTCGAGCCAGCCGCGGGTCGGCGCCAGCGCCGCCGGCTCGGGGACGATGCCGACAGCGAAGGCGAGGAACTCGCCCGGCAGCTTCGCGAGCGCGCCGCCGCCTGCTGCGGGGCGGCTGAAGGCGCCGCCGCAGTGGCGCACCTCGGCCGAGACCAGCTGCGAGCCGGAGCCCGGGCCGACCGCCTCGACCAGCGCGTCGACCGCGGCCGCCGGCAGCTCGGCGGTCATCAGGCCGTCGGCGACGTAAGGGGCCGGTTCGGGCGGGTCCATGTGCAGCTCCGCGATCGAGACCGGCGGGCCGGCGGCGATCGTGTCCATCACCGGGCCGAGCCCGCGCAGCGGAGCCAGCAGGTCACCGGCCTCGCTCTCCGGCCCGCAGTAGATCGTCTCGAGCACGGCGAAGGACTGGCCGCGCAGCGGCTCCGGGATCTCCGGCAGCGGCGGGAAGTTCATGATCCGCCCCACCGAGGTGACCTCCTCGGGCGCGCTCGCCGTCCACTCGGCCCAGGCGTGCAGCACCTCGCTTGCCCGCTCGGCCGGGAAGAAGAGCGCCCCGGCGAAGACCTCGGGCAGCTCCAGCAGCTCGAACTCGAGCGCGGTGACGACGCCGAAGCTGCCGCCGCCGCCGCGCAGCGCCCAGAACAGGTCGGGCTCGGTGTCGGCGTCGACCCGCCGCTGCTCGCCGTTCGCGTCGACCAGCTCGATCGCGCTCACCCGGTTGCAGGCGAGCCCGTGCTTGCGGCCGTAGAAGCTGACCCCGCCGCCGAGCGTGTAGCCGCCGACGCAGACGGTCTGCGAGGAGCCGTGCAGCGGCGCCAGGCCGAGCTCGGAGGCGGCGGGCAGGACGTCGCCCCAGCGGGCGCCGGCGCCGACCCGGGCGCGGCGCGCCTCGCGGTCGATCTCGACCCCGCCGAGCCCGCCGGTGCGCACCAGCACGGTCTCCGAGAGGTCGCCGAGCGGCCCCGCCGCGTGGCCGCTGCCCTGGGCCGCGACCCGCTTGCCGTCGGCGGCTGCGGCGCGCACGACCGCGGCGACCTCATCGGCGCTGCTCGGGCAGGCGATCCCCGCCGGCTGCTGGTCGACCAGCACGTTGAAGGCGCCGCGCTCGGCGTCCCAGGTTGAACTGGACGGGTTCAGTAGATCGGTCGGGGCCATGCGTCTCTCCTCGCAGTCGTCTTGTGTGCTCGCAGTTCATCATGTCGGCGTGGGAGCCGCCTATGTCTACGACGCAGTTCGTACTCCTTTCAGCCGCTTCGGCGGCGCGTTCGCCGGCGTCCGGCCCGACGACCTCGCCGCCCACGTGGTCGCCGAGCTCTGCGCCCGCGCCCCGGCCCTCGACCCGGCCGGGATCGACGACGTGCTGTTCGGCAACGCCAACGGCGCCGGCGAGGACAACCGCGACGTCGCCCGCATGGCGGTGCTGCTCGCCGGCCTCCCGACCAGCGTGCCCGGCGCCACTCACAACCGCCTCTGCGGCTCCTCGCTCGACGCCGCGATCGCCGCCGCCCGCGCGGTCGAGACCGGCGACGCCGCGCTGGTCCTGGTCGGCGGGGTGGAGTCGATGACGCGCGCGCCCTGGGTCGTGCCGAAGCCCGCCCGCGCCTTTCCCGCCACCGACGCGACGATGCACTCGACCGCGCTCGGCTGGCGCCTGGTCAACCCGCGGATGCCGGCCGAGTGGACGATCTCCCTGGGCGAGAGCACCGAGAAGCTGGCCGGGATCCACGGCGTCGGCCGCGAGGCCCAGGACGCCTTCGCCCTGCGCAGCCACCGGCTCGCGGCGGCCGCCTGGGAGCGCGGCTTCTACGACGGCTGGACCAGCGCCCCGGACGGCGTCGAGCTGACCCGCGACGAGGGCGTCCGCGCCGAGGCCAGCCTCGCGAAGCTCGCCGCGCTGAAGCCGGCCTTCGTGGCCGGCGGCAGCGTCACCGCCGGCAACTCCTCGCCGCTCAGCGACGGCGCCGCGGCGCTCTTCGTCGGCGACGAGGCGGCGGGGGAGACGCTCGGCCGCGAGCCGCTCGCCCGGATCGCCGGCCGCGGCGTCCACGGGGTCGACCCCGACGTGTTCGGCATCGGCCCGGTCGTCGCGGCCGAGCGGGCGCTCGAGCGCGCCGGGATCGGCTGGGGCGACCTCGCCGCGGTCGAGCTCAACGAGGCCTTCGCCGCCCAGTCGCTCGCCTGCCTCGGCGAGTGGCGGGAGCTCGACCCGGAGATCGTCAACGTGAACGGCGGTGCGATCGCGATCGGCCACCCGCTCGGCGCCTCCGGTGCCCGCCTGCTCGGCACCCTCGTCCACCAGCTGCGCGAGCGGGGCGGCGGCTGGGGCCTCGCCGCGCTCTGCATCGGCGTGGGACAGGGGCTGGCGGTCGTGCTCGAGGCCTAGGAGGAGGGAGGGGTCGGTGCGGGACGGGGTGCTTCGGGGGGTTGCCGCCGGAGGGGTCGGTGGTGTCCTTCTA